>CAIUQE010000036.1 GCA_903901225.1 Candidatus Omnitrophota bacterium | reverse complement strand
TTGCCGACGGTCTTTGGCAAATGAAGTTCAGTTTTTATATCCTTGGTTCCGTAGATCTGAGAAAGAACAAGATTATTCGCAACTAAAAAAGTGTAAAGGATGTACCCAGTCTAAAACGTAAAGGATGTATCAGTTGCACACATTGTCGCCCTCCCCCTTGTGGGGAGGGACGGGGAGGGGGGAAGATGTCGCAAAAAATATTCTTCGTGAAGTCATTATCCCTGTTCTTGAAAAAGAAGTGAATGAAGGCAGGAATTTCGCCCCCTTGCGCCAGGTGTTCCATTCCATGATCCTCGCCGGGTGGTACAAGAACGCCCTCAAGGAGAGTCTGCTCACCCGGGTCTATGCCAACACGAACAAGGTGAGCGGCATCGAGATCCCCGAGAAGGATGCGCGGGAAAAAGTGTACGCGCAGTATATGGAGGCGTACCAGAAGGGTGTTTACAACTATGTCAAGGAAGAGTTTGACCGCAATACGAATGAGACCGCGCCGCATAAGTATTTCTCGGGTGGCATGGTCGATTTTAGTCAGCCCCCTAAGGAAGAGACTGATCCTCGAGTTGTCAGCTTAACAGGCTCAACGACAAAGAGCAGCTACATGATGAAAACGGACACTGGCAGGGATCGCGCTCAGGCGCTGAGATTCGAAGATCAGCAGCTCCTGGATGGAGCTAAAATGATCATTGAGGGTATGTTGACGGAAGCATACCAGCGCGGCGATATTCCGGATACTGTTTATAAGAATGCGCTCGCGAATACGTATAAGAACCTTGTTGAATGGACGCAGGATCCTGATATTTATCGCATTGATCCCGGTATCCGCGCGACGAACCTTGCCGCGATTCGTGAAGGCCGGTGGGATGACATCATTGAAGCGTATCGCCAGGATGTTCAGTTTGGAACAGCCGGTATTCGAGGCAAAGCTGTTCTTACTGAAAAAGAATTACAGATATTCAAGGCAAAGGGTCCATTAGGAAGTTTCCTGAAAGGGCCCAATACGATCAATATGTTCAAACTTTTGAAAACCACGCAGGGCGTTATCAAGATGGCCCGGGAGCAGGGTTTAAAACGGGTTGTCATAGGGTATGATAGCCGAATTGGCGGGGCGGCGTTCGCGGACATGATTGCCCGTCTTTTTATCGCCCAGTCCACGCCGGAGCATGAGTTTAAGATATTCCTTTTTGATGAAGTAAGTCCATTCCCCGAGCTCTCTTATGGTATAACGACGGAAGCTGTGAAAGGCGATATCGGTCTTCTCATTTCTGCAAGTCATAATCCCGCGGATTATAACGGCTACAAGATTACGCTAGGCAATGGAGCCCAGCTGAATCAGGTGAGCAAAAATAAGGTTACGGCGGCCATTGATCAGGTCAGGAATGCTGACATTGTTATGGCTACGTCGCTGACTGACGCAAAACCTGGTCAGCTTGTGTGGCTTGGGGGCAGTGAAGCGCTGGAGGGTAAAGATTATTTCGGGTTTGAGCGCATTGATATGCATTCGTTGTATGCCGAACAAGTGAAAAAATTCATTTTGAATGAACAAGCTGTAGGTGCCTATGCCAATAATCTGAAGATCGGTTACGCAGCCTTCAATGGAGCAGGGTTTAAAGCAGTACCACGTTTGTTAAAAGAAACCGGGTTTACTAATTTTAAGGTTATTTCAAAACTTCAGGAATTAGATGGAAATTTTCCCGCATGGGCTTTCGGTGAACAACCTGATCCAGGGGATCCTATTTCAGCGGACATTGCTGTCAGAGAATTTATCGCAGAATATGGCCAATCGGTGTTTGATGAGTTGGATGTTTTGGTTGGGACTGACCCCGACTGTGATCGAATGGGCTTGCTTGTCAAAGTTCCGGAAGCTCAGCAGAAATATTTTGGAAAGTACCGCTTGTTTTCAGCTAATGATGCATGGGCTTTGTTGATCTGGTACCGTTTGAGCATGAAAAAACAGATGGGGCTTTTGGAGAATCCATCGGATCATGTGGTTGAATTCAGTCATGTGACAACGGATGCCATCGGGGCTGTTGCCAATATGTATGGTGTGGACGCAGTCGGAAAAATGCTTGATGTAACCGGTGTTCTTGAAAAAGGTGATTACCTTGCCGGCCGCAGAACCTGGGTCGGGTTCACTTACCTTGCGGATATGCTGGAAGATGTCGAGCAGATGGGTAAGTATGTTGAAATACTGGCTGAGGAGTCGAATGGTGTGAGCCTTCAGGGGCATACAAAAGAAAAGGATGGGACTCTTGCGGCGATTCTTTTGGCCGAGGTCGCGGCGTATGCAATATCTCAGCATAAAACATTGTTCGAGCTTTTGGATGATGTTTATGCGCTGATTGGTCATTATGCCACGGCCAACAAGCCTTTGCCAAGGGTTGGGTCGTTCGAGAAAGCGGCTGGCCTCGCGGAGAAGATCAAGATCATTGAAAAATCTCAGGAATGGGGGAGGAAGGCCAATGAGGATGCACTTACGGATCATCCGTTCATGATCGCGGGAAAGAAAGTCCTTGGTTCGGTCGAATTCGCTTCCGGCCGTATCGACAAGACCCATTACGTTGGCGTTCCCGATGAAGGTGTTCGTTTCTTTTTTGAAGACGCGCGGCTCAAGCCAGGGGATCCTTTTACCAACAGTTTAAATTATATTACGATCCGCGCCTCCGGCACGTCACAGGCATTGAGGTTTTACACACAGATATTTTCCAAAGATGTTAGCCCGAAGCAAAAAGCCTGGAATTATGCCGAGGCTGAACGCATCGCGCTTTCGGCACAGCAACAGATACTTGAGGATGTCCAACTTGAGAAACATCTTGCTCCGGTCAGAGCGCAGCTTGAAAGTTTTTATGCGCAAAAAGATAGCACTGTTGATAAGTCGCAGGATCTTGGCGGTATCGACCTCGGCCAGGGCAATTACCTCAAGGTCATCGCGACGGGCGCGGCGGGCATTCCGCAATTCGACCCGGTCCAGCTGAAACAGCTGCAGAAGGACCTGCGCGGGATCATCCCCGTGCCGGTGGGTGTGCCTGTGCCGGTCAATGTCCGGCCCCTGCTGGGCCTTGACCCCAACAGCGGCAATGAGAACCTGCAGGTGAGTCAGATGGACCCGCTGAAGCTTGAAGTGGAACAGGTCTCTTTGGTTTAAAAAAATAAATTGTTGATGGTCAGAGAAATCCATCGAGCGTAGGGGCCGACCTTGTGTCGGCCCGATAAATGTGCCGTATATTATAAAAACGTACTTTTCGAAGGGAGGACACAAGGTCCTCCCCTACGCATCAGCCAAACATTTTTTCGTGACGACTTACAAAAAAAGTGTTCCGGCTTTTAAAAGCCGGGGGTAAAAATCCCCCGGCTTATTTTTTAAAGATTTATTCCCACCCTGCCTGACTTTTTGCTAGACTACCTTTGAATTTTTCAGCAACACCCGGTGTCTATCGGCTTCGGGTTTCCATTACATCAAGGAGGTAGCAAGGTGTTTATCCGGTTATTGATGGTCTCAGCATTCGCATTGGTCCTTTCAGGGTGTGCCACAACGTCAAAAACTTCTCCCGTCAGCCAGGTGCAGGTGCAGGTGACGGAAATGCAGCAGCGGATCGATGATCAGGGAAAAGAGATCGTTGATCTCAAGTCCGAGGTCAAGGAGCTGGCGGGCAAGAACGCGGGCAAGGAAAATGATCAGGAATCCTCGTCTACAACAAGCGCTCCTGTGGCGGTCGCGTCGAGTCCGGTCAAGGCCCAGGAAAGCAGGAGCCTTGACATCATCCATGTCGCCGGCGTCAGCGGCCGTGAGCTTCAGAAGGCCCTCAAGGCTGCCGGAGTTTACGAAGGCAAAGTTGACGGCAAGGTCGGGTCGAAGACCAGGGCCGCGGTGGTCGAATTCCAGAAAGCGCACAGCCTGAAATCCGACGGTGTTGTCGGCCAGAAAACATGGAGTGAACTGAAGTCGTATCTTAATCCTCCGTCAGAGCCTGAAGCAAAGAAATAATCCGCATATCGCGTATTAGGATAAAGGCCGTGATGTGGCGAACATCCCGGCCTTTATTATTTTATCAGAGATGATCATGACAAAAAAGATCCTCACAGTCACATTGAATCCTGCCGTTGACCGTATCGTGTCCGTTGGCAAGGGAGATATCGGGCGTTTTTATGCCGGTGGCAAGGGCATCAATGTGGCCCGCGCGGCGCGCGCGCTGGGTATGGACGTGAGCGCTATTGGTGTTGAAGGCGGCGTTACGGGATGGATGTTAGAGGAGCTTCTTCAGCAGGAGGGCCTGCCGCATCGGTTCTTTGTTGTTGACGGTGCGACGCGGGTCAACACGACGAGGATCGCCAAAAGCGGCACGGTCACCCGGGATTTTCAGCCGGGGCCGCTGCTGCGTGAGCCGGAGCGAAAGGCTTTTGCGAAATTCTTTTCAGGCCAGCTTAAAGGCCGCGCGGCCGTTGTTTTTTCCGGAAGCCTTCCTCCGGGTTTTCCGGTCGCCTCATTCACGGCATTGATCCGCGCCGCGCGCCGTAGCGGGGCTCTGGTCGTCGTGGATACAAGCGGCGCGGCCCTTGCTGCCGCCCTCAAAGAGGCGCCTGACGTGATCAAGCCGAACAGAGAAGAGGCTGGTGAGGCCCTGGGCTTCAGGCTTTCTTCCAGGGCCCATATCAGGAAGGCATTGCGGAGTTTTCAGGGATGCGGTATAAAGAAGGCCCTGATCTCCCTGGGCAGGGACGGCATGGCCGCGTACGACGGGCGGGAAGAAGCGTGGGTCAAGCTACCCGTGGTGCGCGGGGGGCACGGGGTGGGTTGCGGTGACGCGGCGCTGGCAGGTTTTCTTGCCGCGCAGCTGAAAGGAAAAAATTTCCGGGCGAGCGTGCGGCAGGCGGCCGTGTGCGGCAGGGCCGCGATGGCCGCGGACAAGCCCGGCGGGATCAAAAGGAGAACATCATGACGGCGCTGGAACATGAAGAACGCGTTATCAACCTGAAGAAGTTCGACAACCTCAACAGCCAGGAGATCCGCGCGCTGGTCCAGGAAAGCACGAAGGAGTTCAAGACCGCGTGGCTCAAGCTTTCCCAGGCGCTGTTCACGGTGAAGCGCGACAAGCTTTACGAGTACTGGGGCTACGAAAATTTCGACCGTTACGTTGAGGGCGAGGTGGGGATCCGCAAGGCGATGGGCAACAGGCTTGTCAAGACCTACGCCTTCGTCGAACAGCAGGAACCGCAGTGTCTGCACGCCAATTTCGGCGACGACCGCGACGCGGGCAGCGTCCCCGAATTCGAGGCTGTCAATGTGTTGCGCATGGCGCGCGAGAACAAGGACCTGACGAAGCAGGATTACCAGGGCATCCGCAAGGACGTGATGGAGAAGGGCAAGAGCGCCATTCTGGTCCGCAAGGACCTGACCGCGCTTATCAAGGAGCGCAAACAGGTCGATCCCGACGAGGAGCGTGACAAGCGCAATGCCGCGGCCCTCAAGCGGTTCGTCAGTGCCGTGCGCGCTTTCCACAAGGACGCCTCGGCGTTGAAACTTCTCCCCGCGCGCATTGTCACCAAGGCGGCGGAATTGCTCGCCGACCTAGAATCCCAGATCGACGAAGAGGAGGCTTGAGATGAAGATCACGCACAGGCTTGTTGTCCTTGACCTTGAGACCACCGGCGTGTGGGTCGAGAAGGACCGCATCATCGAGATCGCCATGATAAAATTGCTGCCTTCAGGAGAAAGGGATACGTTCCACAGCAGGGTCAATCCGCTCATCCCGATCCCCCTGGTGGTGCAACAGTTGACGGGCATTTCGGATGCCGACGTTAAGGAGGCTCCCGTTTTTAAGGATATCGCCAAAGACGTGGCTGCTTTTCTCGACGGCGCCGATCTGGCCGGGTTCAATGTGGACAAGTTCGACATTCCGCTGCTGGAACGCGAAATGAATGACGCGGGGGTTGCTTTTTCACCGGCCGGGCGCAAGGTCTATGACGCGCAGAAAGTTTTTCATTTGAACGAAAAAAGGGACCTCACGGCCGCCTACGCGTTCTATTGCGGCAAGCCGCTGGTGGGGGCGCATTCCGCGCTGGCCGACACCGAGGCGACCCTGGAGATACTGGCGTCCCAGGTGGAGCGTTACAGTCAGGGTTCCGTCGGTATCGAGAGCCTGGACCAGTTCCAGTACCGGGAACAGCCGGAATTTTTTGACGCGGACAGGCGCTTCCGCTGGTGGAACGGCGAGCTTTACATGATGTTTGGCAAGTACGCGCGCAAGGAGAGCCTGCGCGAGATCGCCAAGAAGGACCCCGGTTATCTCGCGTGGATGCAGGGCAAGGATTTCAGCGAGGACGTGAAGGCGCTGGTGAGTGACGCGTTGAAAGGGAAATTCCCGAAACAGGAACCGGAAAAAGCCCCCGCGTAACTGCTCAATTTTTCTGTTGAACAACAGTATGGGAAAGATATACAATACTTTCCAGTCGCTTTTCATAAGTTATATTCAGGAGTGTTATCCGCAAGGTCCAAACAGGAGGAGTTCATGGCTGCCAAGAATGAAACATGGCTGATCGCTCTTATTGTCATCATTGCCGGGGTCCTCATCGCCCTTTCTTTTACGAGAAATAAACCTGAAAAACAGGCGCTCGCCCCCGTGGCGGCCGTCGCCGATGTGAAGAATATCAAGCCGGACCATTCGACAGCCGACATGCAGAAGATATCGGCAGCCAAACCTGTTCCCGCTATTGTCGAAATGCCCAAGACGGTCGTTTCCCGGGACGCTTTCGCGGTCCAGGTTTTTTCTTTCAAGGAAAAAGGTCGCGCGGACGCGTCGCTTAAACAGCTCAAGGACAAGGGATACGCGGCTTATATCATGATGAGCGATCTTGGCCCGCGGGGTGTTTTTTACCGTGTCCGCGTCGGGTCATTCGCCACCGAGGCTGAGGCCAAGAAGAACCTTGAGACCATCAATAAGGATTTCAAGAGCGGCATTATTGTTTCCGAGTGAAACAGGTAAAATAAGCCAAGGGTTGACCGTGAATAAAGTATTGGCCTTTGTCCTGTTTCTTTCAATGCTCGCGGCATCAGGATGTGCTACCGGGATGATCCGCAAGGACCGGAAAAACATGGCGGATCCTTCGGGCCCGTGGAGTGACGCGGATACCCGTTTTGTCGCTGAGACCATGGTCGATGGTTGCGCGTCCGGGACATGGGTCGGGCGGTTCAATAAAGCCAGGGGACGTGATCCTGTTGTGAGCGTCGGGACGGTTGACGGCCGGACCCAAGGGCATGCCGATGCGCTTGTTTTTGCGCAAGGCCTGCAGATGGCCCTCATCAATTCAGGCAGGGTAAAATTCGTGGCGGCCACGGCCGGGCGTCCGCAAGCGGAGGATGCTCGCGCGGATTATGTGTTGCAGGGGGTTGTTGATTCCGGTGTCGAAGAAACCCGCGGGCAGCGGGCGTTCATGTTCCAGGCGGATATGGAGCTGGTCGACCAGGCTAAAGGTGAAAAAGTCTGGACCGGCCGGAAAAAGGTCAGGAAGATCGTCAAGCGGCCCCGTTCGTCGCTGTGAGCGGTAACATACAATACAGAGCTACAGGTGTGAATGAAGATCATTATTGTTGACGATTCCCTTCTGGACCGCAAGCTTCTGGCGAGGACGCTGGTCAATCTTGGTGTCAAGAACGAGATATTGCAGGCGGATAACGGGGATGCCGGTTTGAGCCTTATCGTCGAGAACCTGGGGGATATCGCCCTGGTGTTCCTTGATTACCAGATGCCTAATATCACGGGGGTGGAACTGATGGAAGGCCTGGTCAAGGTGCCGATGACCGCGGACCTGCCCATCATCATGGTCACCGCCTCCGCGTCCGAGGAAAGCAAGCAGGCGGCTTACCAGGTAAATCCTAAACTGGCTGGGTATGTCCTCAAGCCGTTCAAACCTGACCAGCTTATGGCGGCCATCAAGCCTTACGCCAGCTTCACGCCCTGATATGCCCAATCCTTATCCTGACGGTCTTCCGGATTATGCCCGTGTTCTTGCGGCATCGGTGCGCAAGATGTTGAAGATCAAGGGAGGCATCGAGCTTTCGCGGGAGCCTGTCATGCGCGAAAAGGAGATCGTTTCTTTCCGTCGGCATATCCGTGTGGACGCGCTCGAGAAGTTCAACGCGCGGGCGGTCTTTTCGGTCATCAAGTTTTATAGTGACGTCGCGGCCATGGAGGCCGACACACCGGTGGGCGCGCTCATTTTCTTTATTGAGGCGGAATACGTCGCGAAACTGTTATGGCACCTGGAATACCCGCGCATTGATGAAGATGATGACGCGGCGATCCTCGACGGTTGCGGCACTTTGACGAATCTTGTTGCCGGGTATTTTGTCAAGGACCTTAATGACCTGGGGTGCGTGCATTTGCAAATGTCCTATTTTGACAGTTATTTCAACACGGTCCTTGACGGCGTCGCGTTCGCGCCCGATCAGACAAGGAAGTATGAGATCAATTTTTCGATCAGCGGCGAAAAGCGGCTGGTCGCTGAATTGTCCATGAGCCGTATTCCCAGGGCGGCCAACTGAGGAAAGTTATGCCAGGCACCATTCTGATCGTTGATGACGACCCTACGCTTGTTCACGCGCTGGGGCAGTTCTTTGAGAAAGAAGGCTACCGCGCGCTGACGTCTCCCGACGGGATAGATGCGCTGGAACAGGTCGAGGCCCATCGCCCTGACCTGATCATCCTGGATGTCCAGATGCCAAAATTGCACGGGTATTCGTTCCTTTTTGAACTGCGCAAGATCGAGGGCGCCCGGGACATTCCCGTGATCATTTTGACTTCTTTTGCCGATATGGGGGACATGTTCCAGGCCGAAGGGGTCAAGGAATTCCTTGCCAAGCCTTGCGCGCCGCAATTGCTCCTTGAAAAGGTAAGAAAATATATTTAATCGGGAGCGGCTTTGATGTTGTCGAAGTGGAAAATTACCCTGGTAGTGGTTGCGGGCATGATCGTCGTTGTCCTGGGTGTCAGGGCATGGAGGAAACCCGCGGCTTTACCGGAAAAAAAGCCGGTGGTATCCGGCAGGTCATTCGGCGTGCCCGGGGCCAGGGTTAAGATCGTGGAATTCACGGATTTCCAGTGCCCGGCCTGCGCTGCCGCGTCGCGTGTCGTTCACAAGGCCATGCAGGAGAATGGATCAAAATTATTCCTTGAGCTGAAGTATTTTCCTTTGGCCATGCACAAAAATTCCCGGAAGGCCGCGCTCGCCGCTGAATGCGCCCGGGAACAGGGACGGTTCTGGGCGATGCATGACCTGCTTTTCCGCGATCAGGGAATATGGGCGATCCTCGACGCGCCCGAAGATAATTTTCTCAGTTTGGCGCGCTCCGTGGGTATTGACGATCAGAAAATGATGCGCTGTTTCTCTTCCGTTGCGGCTGAAAAAACGGTGACGGAGGACCAGGTGGAAGGGAAGAAATTCGGTGTGGGCGCCACGCCGACATTCTTTGTCAATGGTAAAATGGTGGTGGGTGCTGCAAATTTTGAAAAAGTGCTGAAAGAGGCTTTGCCGTAATATGGCTAACAAAGCGTTATTAGGATGCCGTTTTCTGGTTGCGGCGCTTTTTATCGTGTCTGGCGCCGAGAAGTTGTTTGGGTCGCCGGAGAATTTCTATTATGTGCTTCAGGCTTACGCCGTTTTCCCGGATCCTCTGGCGCGCCTGCTGTCCATTATTTTTCCGTGGCTCGAATTCGGTGCCGGTGTTTTTCTGGCGCTGGGGTTGTGGTTGCGGCCTGTCCTGATCCTTCTCGCCGGGATATCAGGGTCCTTCGTCCTGGTGGTCGGGCAGGCGATCCTCAGGGGGCTTCCCATTGACAATTGCGGCTGTTTCGGGGATCTTGTCCATCTGCCCCTGCGTGGCGTGATCCTCCTTGATGTGACGACGTTCCTCTTTGTGCTTTTGTGCCTGAAGTACGGCGCGACGATCTCTTTGTTCAGCCTTGACGGTCATTACAATAAGCATCAGCCATGACCCCTGTCCGCATTTTTTCAGGCGTTGTGGCCCTAGCGGTTTCCCTTGCCATGACAAATCCATTCGCATTCGCCCAGGAAAACATCAAGGAAGCTAAACTTGCCGGAAGCTGGTATCCGGGGACCCGTCCGGAATTGGACCGGATGCTCGACGCTTTTTTCGCGGCTGTCGGGGATCAGGGGATGGCCCCCGATGAGGATATCGGGGTGATCGTCTCTCCTCACGCGGGGTATCCTTTTTCCGGTCCCGTCGCGGCTTACGGGTTCAAGGCCGTCCGAACCAAAAAAATTTCTACCGTTATAATCCTGGCGCCGACGCATCATTTTGCTTTCCAGGGAGCGGCGATCTGGCCCCAGGGCGCGTTTGCCACGCCGCTGGGTACCGTCGCTGTGGACAAGGAGCTCGCGGATAAAGTCCTTGCCGCCGACAAACTTTTCAGCTTTCGCGGGGATATTTTCGAGGGGAAACCGGGCCAGCCCGAGAATTCGGTCGAGACCCAGATCCCTTTTATCCAGAAGACTTTCCCCCAGGCGAAAATACTGCCCATCATCATGGGGTATCCGCCGGATCCCCGGATGATCGAGGCCACGGCGGCCGCGCTCGTCAAGGCGGTCGGCGATCGGGATGATGTCCTGGTGGATGTGAGCGTTGATCAGTCGCATTTCCATCCGCTGGCGCAGGCCAATGCCATTGACCGGGCGGGCCTGGATGCCATTGAAAAGTTTGATATGCAGGGTCTTTGGGACGGACATATCGCCGGGCGGATGGAGGTGGATGGTTTTCATGTGGTGGCCGCGGCCATGATGTACGCCAGGGCCAGGGGGTATTCCGGCGCGAAAGTCCTGCGGCACGCGACATCCGCGGATGTGACGGCGGATGCCTCAAGCGTTGTCGGGTATGCGTCCATTATTTTTTACAAGAAACCTGAAAAACCACGGGGTACCGCGCCCTTGACCGCGGCGCAGGGAAAACGGCTGCTTGAGATCGCGCGCGCCTGCGTGGATGCTTTCGTGAAGACGGGAAAAACGCCTGCTTTTGATGAGAAAGATGCGCGGCTTTCCGAGGAAGAGGGCGCGTTCGTGACGTTGAAAAAACAGGGCAGCCTGCGCGGCTGTATCGGGAATATCATCGGGCAGGGGCCCTTGTTCACAACGGTGCGTGATATGGCCGTGGCCGCGGCGAGCGAGGACCCGCGTTTCGCGCCCGTCAGGCCTGATGAGTTGAAAGATATTGATATTGAGGTGTCGGTCCTTTCCAGGCCGATGGCTGTCAAAAGCGCCGCGGAGATCGTGATGGGGACGCACGGCGTGATCGTCCGCCGCGGGTCGCGCGGTGGCGTTTTCCTGCCCCAGGTGGCCACGGAGACGGGCTGGAGCCGGGAGCGTTTCTTGTCGGAACTTTGTTCCCAGAAAGCCGGCTTGCCACCCGATTGTTGGCAGGACCCCGCGACGAAGTTGGAGGTTTTTACGGCTAAAATATTCTCAGAGAAGGAGAAATAGCATGACGGGCAAGGCGAAAAGAGAAAAAAGGAAACTTTTTAAAGAAGAAGCGCAGCAGAAGGATGGGAAGAAAAAACCGCTCATGTCCGAGCGTCAGAAAAGGGTCCTCTTGGTCATTCTGGTCCTGCTATTAGTAACTGTCCCGGTGGCGGATATCCTGCGTTGCAAGGCGGCCTGCATGAAGCGCGTCAAGACGCCCTACCCGGAGATCGCGTGCCGCTATGAATGTCCCTGGCCGTGGCAGAAGAGTGAATGAGAACATCTGTTGAAGCCCGCACCATCTGGATATGTTCGCTCCTGATCATGGCGGCGGGATTATTCACGCTTTACAGCGCCTCCTATGATAACCTGCGCGTCAGGGGGCAGGTTTTTTATGATCAGCTGGGATGCGCCGTTCTTAGCCTTGTCGTTATGTTTGTCCTCAGCCGCATCAATTACAGGGCATTTTATGATGCCGCGTATCCTTTGTATGGCATTAGTGTTGTGTTGCTTGTTTTTGTCCTTGTGGCCGGGCGTTCCGCGCTGGGGGCTACCCGCTGGTTCAATGTGGCCGGCATTTCCTTTCAGCCGTCTGAACTTTCCAAGATCGCGGTCATTCTCATGCTGGGCCGGTATTTCAGCAAGCGCAATCCGAAACTTTCTTTTGATATCCGCAGTTCATTTTATGCCCTGGGCAGGGATCTGCTTTACCCGTTTTTTTTAGTCCTATTGAGCCTGGTGTTCATTTTTAAACAGCCTGACCTGGGTACGGCTATCCTGGTGTTCGGGATCTTTTTGGTCATGCTTTTTGCCAGCGGGCTTGACGGAAAACCGTTCGCCTGCCTTTTGGGTGTGAGCGCCCTCATGGTGCCTCTGGCCTGGAATTTTCTTTTAAAGTCTTACCAGAAAGACAGGCTGCTGGTCTTTTTGAATCCTAACATAGATCCATTGGGGGCGGGTTATACCATCATCCAGTCGAGGATCGCCGTTGGTTCGGGGCAGCTTTTCGGCAAAGGCTGGCTAGCCGGTACCCAGAATCAGCTTAATTTTCTTCCGGAGCGCCATACGGATTTTATTTTCGCGGTGATCGGTGAAGAGTGGGGATTCGTCGGAGCTGTCCTGCTCCTGGGCTGTTATTTCGTGCTCATTTACACGGGGATACTGATCGCGGGGCGCATCAAGGACAAGTTCGGTTATCTTGTCGCTGTCGGAATAGTTTCGATCCTTGCGCTGCAGGTCGTGATCAATATGAGCATGACCATGGGTTTGAGCCCGGTCGTGGGCATCACCCTGCCGCTGGTCAGTTACGGCAGGACGTCTTTCCTCGTATTCGCGGTCATGATAGGTTTTCTCCTTAATCTTTGCTACCAGCGGCGCTCCACATTGTGACAAGAGGGGCTTTCAGCCGGATCTTTCAGCAATAATTCGTCAAAAAACGTTCACTTTTAGCTTATAGATGTTATAGTGAATCAAATATTATAAATTATTCTAACTATGCGATTTGAACGGGCTTCCAACAAACAGCTGGGTGAACTTCTGGTAGAGCGGGGCGTTATCACGCGCGCTCAGCTTGACGGCGCGCTTGAACACCAGAAGACCCACAAGGGGATCCTCGTCGGCGAAGCTTTGGTCGAGCTTGGGGTTGCCACGGAAGAAGATATCGCCCAGGCGTTGACCTGCCAGTACGGTTTTCCTTACCTTCCGCTCGCTAATTATGAGGTTGACAAGGAAGTCCTGGCGTCTGTTCCGGGCAATATTTGCGAACAGTTCTGCCTTATTCCCATCGACAAGATCGGCAAGAACATCACGCTGGCCATGTCCAATCCGCTCAATGTCAAGGCGGTCGAGGGCGTGGAGCTGTTGTCAGGATGTTCCGTCCAGACTTTCGTGAGCACGGCGGGCGACATCCGCAACGCCATCAAGAGGTATTACGGTCCTGCCTAATGGCAACGTTTAAAGAGCGCATCAAGGATATCCTGTTGCGTGACAAGGTCCTTAAGCCCGGGGATCTTGAACGCGCCCTGCAGGAGCAGGCTGCTTCCGGCGGGGACCTATCCAGGATCCTTGTCCGCATGGGCCTCATTGATGAAGACCAGCTGGCCTTGCTCTTGAGCGAGGGGCTGCAGCTCCCCATCATCAACATCACCCGCTTTAAGCCCGATCCCGCCGTTGTGGGCATTGTCGCCATAGATGTCCTGAGAAAATACCAGATATTCCCGATATCCAACATCGGGACCCATCTTGTCCTCGCGATGACGGACCCTCTCAATATCTTTGTCATCGACAATATCAAGGCTATGACGGGGTTGAACATTATCCCTGTCATCAGCCGCCCCAAGGATATCCATGACGTCATTGAACAGTACGGCGCCCCCAAGTCCCAGGATTCTTTTGAAAAGATAAAGAAGGACATCAAGGACGCGGAGGAGCTCGAGCTTGTCGCTGAAGGCGTGGAGAAGATGGACACGGCGCAGATCGAGCACCTGACGCAGGAGGCGCCCATCATCCGCCTGACGACCACGATCATCCGCCAGGCTGTCGCGTCCAAGGCGAGCGATGTTTTCATCGAGCCCATGGAAAAATATCTCGGCATCCGTTACCGTGTCGATGGCGTCCTGCGCAAGATCGACCAGATGCCCAAAGCCCTGCATTTTCCCATCGTTTCGAGGATCAAGGTCATTTCCAACCTGGATATTTCAGAACACCGCCTGCCCCAGGACGGGCGCTTCAAGATCGTCCTCGACGGTGGCGGCGAGGTCGATTTTCGCGTCAGCGTCCTTCCGACGGCGCATGGCGAGAAGATCGTCATGCGCGTGCTCGACAAGAACCTGGACCGTGTCGATATCGAAAAAATAGGTTTTGAACCCGGCCCCTTGCTCCGGCTCAAGGAGGAGTGCAGGCGCCCTCACGGGATGGTCCTGGTCTGCGGGCCGACGGGCAGCGGCAAGACGACGACGTTGTATTCGGTCCTCAGGTTCATTGATTCGCCGGGCAAGAATATGGTCACGGTGGAAGATCCGGTGGAATACCAGATGAAGGGATTGAACCAGGTCAACATCCGTTTCGAGGTCGGTTTGACCTTTACGGCAACGCTGCGCTCCATCCTGCGTCAGGATCCGGACGTGATCATGATCGGGGAGATCCGTGATACCGAAACTCTGGATATCGCCGTCAAGGCAGCGTTGACCGGCCATCTGGTCCTGAGCTCGCTGCACACAACCACGGCGGCGGGATCGATCGTGCGCATGATCAATATGGGTATTGAGCCGTTCCTTATCAGTTCTTCGGTCAATTGCATCGTGTCCCAGCGCCTTTTGCGCAAGGTGTGCCTGGCCTGCAAGGAAGAGGTCAAGATCCCGCAGGTCCTGTATGACAAGCTGGATATCGCTACGACGATCCCTGGCAAGGACCTTGCGTTCTTCCGCGGCAAAGGGTGCACGCGTTGCCTGGGGAGCGGTTACAGCGGGCGCGTGGGTATTAATGAGGTCCTTCCACTGACCAATGCCGTGAAGAAGCTTATCCTGGGGCGGGCCGGCGAGATCGCGATCAAGGCCCAGGCGCGGCGTGAGGGCATGCTAACCCTGCGCGAGGACGCCTTGATCAAGGCCGCCAACGGGCTGACAAGCCTTGAGGAAGTGGTGCGTGTCACGGCTGCGGACGAGACTCGGAGGACGGGCTGATGCAGGCGATCCGTGCAAAGATAGTGGAGGCGTTGTTGCAGCGGCCCGGCGTGACCAGGGCCGATGTGGATGCCGCCATGGATGTCCACCGCAAGGAGGGAGTGCCTCTCGGTGAAGCGCTGGTGCGCAAGGGGCTTATCCCGGAGAAGGAGCTCTTGCTGTTGCTTGTCAGGGAGCTGCATATCCCGTCCCTTGACCTGCGGCATTTCAAGGTCGATGAGAAACTGCGGGACTTGATCCCGGAACGCGTGGCGCGGCAGTATCAACTTGTGCCCAT
The DNA here is from genome assembly GCA_903901225.1 of Candidatus Omnitrophota bacterium. Classification (GTDB taxonomy): domain Bacteria; phylum Omnitrophota; class Gorgyraeia; order Zapsychrales; family Fredricksoniimonadaceae; genus Fredricksoniimonas; species Fredricksoniimonas borealis. Next base: position 24,679 of record CAIUQE010000036.1, on the reverse strand, counting down.
TGCCGCGTTGGGCAGTGGCGTGACGGTCGCGCTGTCGGACCCTTTCAACGTGTTCGCCGTTGACGATCTCAGGAGCCTGACCGGCAAGCGCATCGACATTGTGATGGGGGCGCATTCCCAGGTCCGCGAAGCGATCGACAAGTTATACAATGTCTCGGCCCGAACCACGGTGGCCGAGATCAGCAAGGATTTTGACGTCGGAGGCCTGGAGATCGTCGGTGATGCCGAGGATGAGCCTAACGCCGATGTGGACAGCAGCGGCCAGGCGCCGATCATCCGCATGGTCAACCTGGTCATCAAGGAGGCTTTGCGCCAGCGGGCGTCGGACATCCACATGGAACCGACGGAGGGCGACATGCGGGTCCGTTACCGTATTGACGGTGTCCTGCAGGAGATCCTTGATGTCCCTCGTGAAAGCCGCAGCGCCGTCGTGGTGCGCATCAAGATCATGGCGCGGATGGATATCACGGTGAACCAGGTCCCCCAGGACGGGCGGTTCAAGATGCGCGTCACGGGCAAGGAGGTGGATTTCCGGGTCTCGATCCTTCCCACCTGCCATGGCCCCAAGATCGTCATGCGCATCCTGGACAAGAGCGGCCTTTCCGTCGGGTTGGAACATCTCGGGTTTTCCCCCCAGTCCGTGTCCGTGGTCAATGAGTACATGCTCAAGCCTTATGGCATGATCCTTGTGACGGGCCCGACGGGCAGCGGCAAATCCACCACGCTTTATTCGATGATCAGCCGCCTGAACACGCCTGAAAAGAACATCATCACGGTCGAGGATCCTGTCGAATACCTTCTCGAAGGCTTGACGCAGATCGAGGTCAAGGCGGATATCGGGCTTACCTTTGCCGCGGGCCTGCGCTCCATCCTTCGCCAGAGTCCCGATATCGTGATGGTCGGTGAGATCCGCGATAACGAGACCGCCGATATCGCCATCAAGGCGTCATTGACCGGCCAGCTGGTCCTTTCCACGCTTCACACCAATGATGCCGCCGGCGCGCTGACGCGCCTGGTCGACATGAACGTTGAGCCGTTCCTGGTGGCGTCGAGCCTTTTGATGGTCTGCGCCCAGCGCCTGGCGCGCAAGATCTGCCCGCATTGCAAGGAGGAGGTCGAGATCCCGCCGGAAGCCATCGAGCGCCTGCAGGGGCATATTGACCTGAAGACAAAATTTTATGAGGGCCGCGGTTGCGAGCGCTGCCGCCAGACGGGATATTTCGGGCGTTTCGGGTTGACGGAATTATTGATCGTTGATGACCCCATCCGCAACATGCTCCTGGAAGGAAAGATGTCGGATGACATCAAGAAGTACGCGCGCGAGAAACAGGGGATGCGGACGCTCTGGGATGACGCGATCGAACGCCTGGCCCAGGGGCAGACCACGATCGCCGAAGTGCTGCGCGTGGCGACATCTGAAGAATGAATAATATTTTTTTGTTTTCTTCTGCAGCATGGTTTCTATATAATAAAAAAGATATAGAGTCCAATTTGCAGTGGTATTCTTGAACTATGAACAAGGGTTTACAGCATATCTTGATACGAGTTCAGAAACCAAGCTTTCCATAGTATCTTTTAGAAAAAGCTGTTTCTGCTGTTTGAGTAGCAAGATATGCTGTAAACCCGAAGATATCTCGGCGTGGTGAGGAGCATATTATGAAAAATCCCTGTGATGGCCATCGTTTGATCGGTGAGATCCTTATCGAAAGAGGATTCATCACGCAAGCCCAATTGGAGAAAGCGCTCGCGGCCCAGAAGGACCAGGGCGGTTGTGTTTATTTGGGCGGGGTGTTGATCGGCCTGGGGTATGTCACCGAGATCGATATCGTGACCGCCGTGGTGCTGCAATGTAATTTGCCGTATATCGCGGTGAGCAAGCATCTTATCGACCCGCAGATCGCGCGCCTTATCCCGGCGGATGTGGCCTGCGGCAACCGTCTTGTGCCGCTGGACCGGATCGGCAACATCCTCAGCATTGTCGCGCTCAATCCCCTTGATGCCAAGGTGCGCCGTGAGCTCGAGGGGCTGACGGGGTGTCACATCGCGATGTTCATTTCCACGGCTTCGCAGATCGACCAGGCCCTCGCGCGCGCTTATCCCGCGGTTGTCTAGAGGGCGTGTTCCACCCCCGGGACGGGGGGTATACAAGGAGAGACCGTAATGCCCATGTTCCGTTATGCCGCCAGAGACCAGGAGGCGCGCGCCGTCAATGGCAAGGTTGAAGCCAACGATGTCACGATGGTCATCGAGGAGTTGCGCAAAAGGCACTTGACCATCATTTCCATCGAGGAGGAAAAAAAGTCGTCTTTCATGAAAGCGGCCCGGAGCGGTTCCTCCCGGAAGATCACCTCCGAGGACATCATCCTTTTTGCCCGGCAGATGGCGACCATGATCGACGCGGGTATCCCGATCCTGCAGACGCTGGAAGCGCTGGAGGACCAGGCCTCGAATGTTTCTTTGAAAAAAATACTGGTCCAGATCCGCGATGATATCCGCCTGGGCGCGGGCCTTTCCGCCGCCTTCGCGAAATATCCGAAGGTTTTTGACAATTTGTTCGTCAACATGATCAGGGTCGGGGAGAGCGGGGGCGTCCTTTCCACGGTCCTTGACCGCCTGTCCGGTTACATGGAGAAATCGGAGAAACTCCGGCGCAAGGTGTCGTCAGCCATGGTCTATCCGACCGTTATCGTCGGCATGGCGGGCGCGGTGACGACGTTCCTGATCATCAAGGTCGTGCCGACTTTCAAGAACATTTACAGCAGCCTGGGGAAAGACCTTCCACCGATAACACAGTCGCTTCTGGATTTCAGCGACATCATGCAAAAGCAGTTCATTTTTATTGTCATCGGGATCGTCGGGCTTGTGTTCGCGTTCATTTCTTACCGCAAGACACCCAAAGGGGCTTACCAGATCGACGGCGCGATCCTGAAGATGCCTTTGTTCGGCGGCCTGATCTGCAAGGTGGCGGTCAGCCGTTTCTGCCGCACGCTTTCCGTGCTTGTCCAGAGCGGTGTCCCGATCCTCGACGGGTTGGATATTGTCCGCAAGACCATCGGCAACCGCGTCCTTGAGGAGGTTGTCCAGAATGTCATGCAGGGCGTGCGCGAGGGGGAGAGCATCGCCGTGCCGCTGGCCCGCAGCCCTGTTTTTCCGACGATGGTCACAAAGATGATCGCGATCGGCGAGCAGTCGGGGCGCCTGGATAAAATGCTCTTGAAGGTCGCGGAATTTTTTGATGAACAGGTGGATGCCGCCGTTGAAGGCCTGACGAGCATGATCGAGCCCCTTATCATCGGGTTCCTCGGGATCGTCATCGGTTTTATCGTGACGGCGCTTTTTCTTCCGATCCTTAACATGACACAGGCCCTGAAATAGGAGAGGGAATGAAAACAAAAGCGGTTTATTTCTTGACGGCAATGATCCTGGCAGGGAGCGGGTTGTTGTTCCTGCCACCGGCCTTCGCGCAGAACACGCCGCGGGGATCGACGTTTGATGTCACGCTTGAAACGCTCCGCCAGAGTGTGGCGCGCGTGGCGCGGGAGAATCAGGAGATCAACGCCAGGAACCAGGCGATGCGCGCCAGGATCAAGTTGTTGAATGACCGCTTGCGCTCCCTGCAGGCGGATACGGCGCGCCTGGAAGCGAGAAGGTCCGGGCTGATGGCCAGGGCTGAGCGCCGCACGGGTGGCGCTGATGCGATGAAAGAACAGCTGGCGAAGACCGAGTACGATCTGCAGGAAGCCAGGAAAAACAAGGCGGCTCAGGACGCGTCGTTGACGTCGCTGCAGGATGAGGAACGTCTGGCTCAAGAGAAGATCAATTCCCTAAATGAAGATATTGCGGCGATCAGAGGGGGCGCGTCAGAGGCCATGCCCGTGCGGCAGGACATCCTGGTGGCGCGCAAGGACAAGGAATCGCTCCAAGCCCGGTTGCAGGAAGCGGTGCGGGATCTGCAGGCGGCGACCAGGGAATGGCAGGATCTTAACGCTTTGGTAACGACCGGCCCTCAGCAGGTGGTTGGTCTCAAGAGCGACCAGGAAAAGCTGCAGAAGGCTTTGACGCAGGTCGAAGCGGATCTGGCCAGGGATAATGCCCGTTTGCCGCAGGCCCAGGCCGAGCTTGATAAGATCCTGCAGGAAGATTATAGCGAAACGCGCGCACAGCGCCTGGAGAGTGATGTGAAGGATATGGGGGAGCGCGATCAGAAGCTGGTGGCTGAAATAGCCACGATCGAGAAGTCCCGTGGAGAGGGTCAGGCCCGTCAGCAGGTGCGTCAGGAGACGCTGCGCAAGGAATATGAGGCGAAACATGAAGAATTCCTTAAACGCAACAAAGACTTGCGTCAGCAACTTGACGCTTTGCGCAGGCAAATGGTAGACCTCGATAAGAAGAAATCGGCCCTTGAGGCCGGGGTTTATCCCAAGGATTGACAATTGGGTCTGCCGGGTGCTATAGTTTAGATGGTGCACGGGTTCTTTGATAGGGAAAGAAGCAGGTACGTTAAACCATAATTTTATATTTTCCAAAGGTTTACGTTACTTTTAGCTTCGTTAACCCTTTAAGGAAAGGAGGGAATAAAGTTTGCACAGGGCTATGGATGGTCACAAAATGGAGAAAAGCTCGAGAAAATCGTTATTATATCTCAAACTTTAACTTTCTCCAGGGCGGATCATCCTCAAACTAAAGGAGGAGTTATGGGTAGGAAGAAAGGTTTTACTCTCGTTGAGATCATGATCGTTGTCGCTATCATCGCGTTGCTGGCGGCTATTGCCATTCCCAACCTGTTGAGGGCGAAGATCTCCGCCAATGACGCGTTGGCCAGGGGAACGTTACGCACGATCTCCACCGCCTCTGAAACGTATGCCACGACCCAGTCGGGTAATTATCCCGGCAATATGGCATCTCTCACCGGCGCAACACCGCCGTTCATGAACAATGATCCGTGTACCGGGTCTCCCGTTTTGTCCGGTTTTACGTACAATTGCGCGTTTGCCGCGGGCGGGTATACCATCACGGCCACACCTGTGACCCCGAACGTGTCGGGAACGCAGACATTGACCATAAGCACAGGCGGCGTCCTCCAGTAATACCTGGATGAATCACCTGTGATGTACGCAAGGGGGGCCTTTTTGGCCCCCTTGTTTTTTTCCGCGTTGAGAGTCATCCGGAGAACGGATTAATAAATCAAAAAATTATCTTATATATTCCATTATTTGTTATATTAAGAGCAATTAAAAGTTTTCCTTTATGCACAGAATATTTGAGACATATCTCCAGCTCATTAAAAAGGTCTTTTTATCCCCAAAAGAGACCGAGGCCATTGGCCTTGACATCGGGGCTTCGGCTTGCCGTGCCATTGAGCTTCGGCGCCGGCAGGATGGATTTGAGGTTGTGCGCTGGGCGGTTGAACCGGTCAATGGCACGGACGAGAAGGCGGCCCTCGTCAGGGTCTTTGAAAAATTGGGGGTTGTACCCCGTTCATGCGCGGTCCTGGCCTCGGTCAGCGGCAAGGGAACTCTTATCCGGTATATTGATATGCCGCGCATGTCCGCTTCCGACCTTCGCAAGGCGTTCGCCATGGAGGCCGACAAGTATTTCCCGTTCCCCAGGGAGACGGTCCATATCGATTGCTGCATCCTTGACCCGAAAGGCAAGGACAAAAGGATGACGGTCCTCGCGGCCGCCGTGAAAAAGGACATTGTTGAGGCGCGCCTGAAGCTCCTGAAAGAATGCGGGATCGAGCCCGCGGCGATCACGATCGCGTCCGTCGCGGTCGGTAATGTTTTCAAAAGGTTTCCTCCGGCGACGTGCGCGCCGGCGGATACTGCCGGGAAGGCCGTCGCGATCGTGGACATAGGGGAAACATTTACCACGCTCATCATCATGGCCGACGGGATGCCAAAGTTCACGCGCGATATCTTTATCGGTGCCGCCGATATGGCGAAAAACCTGTCGAATATCGCGGGGGTCCCTGTGGCGCAGGCACGCGCGTTGCTGGCGGCCGGCCCTGTTGCGGGGGGAGGGCCCGAGGTTGCCAGGAGCATTGAAACGGTCCTGGCCAATATCATCGCCGAGGTGCGCTTGTCCTTCGATTATTTCAGCACAGAAAAGAACCTTGCCATTGCCCGCATCTGCCTGACCGGCGAAGCGGCCCAGATCCCGGGTCTTGAGGCAGGGGTCGCGGGGCATTTTGACATGCCACTGGTCGCTTGGAATCCGGTGGAGAGGCTTCATGTCGGCGCGCAGGTCGGCAACCGAGAGGGGCTTGCGGCCGAGGGGCGGCGCATGGCCACGGCATTGGGATTGGCTCTGGGTGAATATGATTAAACTCAATTTTATTCCAGAACAGCGGGGGCGGGAGGGGAGCGGGCTTTTCACCGAGGATATCGGGGGGGTCCCCGCCGAGATCATCGTGGGCGGCCTTGTGGCGCTGGCCGGTTTCCTGGTGGCGGTCCACATGGTGCTGGCCGGGGTCGCCGTTTACCGCATGGCCTCCTACAAGATCCTTGAAGCGCGCTGGCATGGCATGTCCGTTGACCAGAAAGCTTACGATGGCGTCTCGAATGAGATCAAAGCCATCCAGGCCAAGTTGGGAGGCGTGCGCCCGATCACGTCGGCCCAAAGCCTTCACTGGGCGCAGTTCCTCAACGACCTTTCTGACAGCATCCCCAAAGGTGTCTGGCTACGCGAGCTTTTGTTCGAGAAAAAAGACCTTACGATCTACGGAAGTTCCGTATCCAAGATGAAGAATGAGATGGTGGAGGCCGGTGATTTTGTTGCCGCGCTCAAGATGAAGGATAGCGTCAGGGATTCGTTTACCAGTGTTGACGTGGACTCCATCCAGCGGCGTGATAATATCGCTGTTCCGATCGCGGATTTTTCGTTGAAGGCCAAGCGCAAGTGATGGTGGGGATATGCGGCAGCTGCTGATAAAATTAAGAAAGCTCGATGCGAAACAGTTCTTTGCCTTGCTGGCTGTCGCGGTCGTTGCCGTGCTGGCGGCCGATATTTTCCTGATCGCCCGGCCGCAGGTCGGCGTCATCACGGCGTTGTGTGCTAAAACAGCCCAGCTGAGGTCGGATATCGATATGCTGCTGGTGAACAAGCAGCGCATGGGCCAGATGCGCGAACGCCTGGAAGGTGCCCGCCGTGAAGCCATGGATTTCAAGGCCATGGTCCACAAGGTGGACGCGATCCCCGCCGTCCTTAAGACGATCTCCACGCTGGCCAATCAGTATGGCGTCAAGATCGACCAGCTGGTCCCGCAGAAAAGTGATGGTGTTGTGGCCGTCACGAATGAGGACGGGAAATATACCGGCCTTTCCATCCTGGTGAAGGCCCGTTCGGGATATCACGACCTGGGGCGGTTCCTGAACCGCCTGGAGCAGGAAAAAGTTTTCTGGCAGATCGAAAGTCTGGATATCACGGCGGATGAGCATGATCCCGCCCGGCACGCGGTCAAGATGCAGGTAAAAATATTGATCCTGGGGGCCCGATGAGGATACTGTTCGGCGTTCTTGCGGGGATCATGGCGTGCGCTACGGCGATGGCGGATGGGCTGCCTTTCATGTATGATCCGCACGGGGCGCGTGATCCTTTCCAGCCGCTGGTGACCGCCGGCGGGGCCATGGTTGCGTATACGGCGGATTTTACGGTTTCGGAAATGGCGCTCGAAGGCATTATATCGGACGGGAGCGGGTGCATCGCCATCATCAATGGCGCCATTGTTGAGCAGGGAAAAATGGTCGGGCCCTACAAAGTTGAGCGGATCGAAACGGACCGCGTGGTACTTCAGAAGGACGGCGTCACGTCCGTGCTTCAGTTAAAAAAGGAGGAATAGATGTTCAGGCAATTGGCACGCGCGGCGTGTGTGATCATGGCCGTCGCCGGGTTTTCCACTCTTTCGTGTGCGGGGGAGGGTCAGTCTGCCAGTGCCCAGGCGGCTCCTGCGGCGGCATCGTCTGTCGCGCCTGTGGTTAACGCCGAGGCCACCCAGCCGCCCGCGCAGGCCGCCGAGGCCGAGGTCAAGCCCGCGGTCATGGAATTTGATGTCAATCCGTCGGGTAATGTCAGCCTTGATTTCCGCGAGGCGGATATCAAGAATGTCCTCAAGGTCCTGGCTTACAAAAGCAAGGTCAATATCATCGCGGGCCCCGAGGTCGTCGGGATGGTCAATATCCAGCTGAAGGATGTCCCCTGGCAGAAAGCGCTCGAGGTGATCCTCTCGACGTATGGGTACAGTTATGAACAAAGGGGCACTGTGATCCTGGTCACGACGGTCGATAACCTGAAGAAACGGCGGGAGGACGCCAAGACGCTCGCGGACCAGGAGCCACTGGCCACGGAAGCTTTCGAGTTGAATTTCAGCAAGGCTGAGGATGTCGTGAAGTCCATGGACAAGATGAAATCGACCCGGGGCGGCATCACCTTTGACGTTCGGACCAACGCGGTCATTGTGACGGATGTGGCCAGCAATCTGGAGCGGATGCGCGAGGTTGTCAAAAAGCTTGATACCGTGACCCCGCAGGTCCTTATCGAAGCCAAGATCATCGAGACGACGCTGAACAGGTCGGATACCCTGGGCATTGATTGGGGGTTGTCCGTCGGTGTTTCCGGCGGCGCGCGCGCCACGACGCTGCCCTGGAGCGTTGATTCAAGGAGCAAGATATTCCCGTACCATGTTTCAACCACCTCCAGCCAGACGCCGTCAGAACAAACATCACAGGTTGATTCGACAAGCCCGTCGCCGGTATATGGCACGCTCAACGCGACGGGATTGTCCGCCACGCTCGACATGCTCAAGACCCGGGGTAATACGAAGATCCTCTCCAACCCCCAGGTCGTGACGATGGATAACCAGCAGGCGAAGGTCCAGGTGGGATCGCAGTATCCCATGCCGCAGTACACCTCCGACGCGCAAACAGGCATCCTGCATATATCAGGCTGGACGTACATGGACATCGGGATTGTTTTCGACGTGACGCCGCATATCAACAGCGCGCACCTGGTGACGCTGGATATCGCGCCCAAGATCATCGGTTTCGCGTCGGCAACCCCTCCGACGAGTGTCACGGCCAGCAGCGCGACCATGCCGGTCCTGACCAATGAATCCATTACGACCAAGGTGATGATCAAGGATGGTGACACGCTGGTCATCGCGGGGTTGATCAGGGATACGGTGACCAAGGAAGAGAAGAGGGTCCCGATCCTGGGATACATACCTATCCTGGGCTGGCCTTTCCGGCATACGGCGGACGTGCACCAAAAGCAGGACTTGATGATATTCCTGACGCCGCATATCATTACGCCGGTGGTCGGGAACAAGACGGGTGTGAAATAAAGGGCCTTCCCTGCCGCGGGCAGAGGTTGGCAGCGCTATAGATTTACAAAGTTTTATAAAATTCAAGGAGTTATCGTGTCCAGAGAGATACTCATTCACGTTGCTGACGGTGAAAGACGCGTCGCGATCGTTGAGAACAAACGTCTAGATGATTTTTATATTGAGCTGGATCGCCATCGTTCGAGCCTTGGGAATATTTACAAAGGCAAGGTTGAGTCCATTTTGCCATCGATCAACGGCGCTTTTGTCAATGTCGGGCAGGACCGCAACGGTTTTTTATATCTGACCGACGCCGATCATCCTTATGTCCAGGATTTTGACAATCTCAACGGGCCCGGCGCCGCGGCGCAGAGCTTTTTTGACAAGATACTTAATCGCAAGCCGCCGCCAAGGTCTGCGGAGCCGTTGCCTGAAGGGGCGGATGCGCCTCAACCGGCGGTTGCCGCGGAAGAACCCAAGCCCGCTGATGACCAGCAGCGGGGCCGGGGGCGTCACGGCCGTCAGCAAGGCCGAAAGGATCGCCCGATCCCTCTTAAAACGAGCCAGGAAGTCCTGGTGCAGGTCGAGAAAGACCCTTTTGGCACCAAGGGGGCGCGGCTTACGACCCATTTGTCCATTCCGGGCCGTTTTGTCGTCTATATGCCGTTTGACAAGCACATCGGGGTGTCGCAGAAGATCGAATCTCCCGATGAACGCCATCGCCTGCGCGATATCATCAGGGCGTGCGATTTCGTCAAGGACGGCGGGTTTATCGTCCGTACCGTTTCGGCGGGACAGGAGAAGGAAGAGCTCCTGAATGACGCGCGCTTCGTATATGACAAATGGCAGAAGGTGGTCAAGCTCGCCAAGGAAAAGAAAGCGCCGGCGATCGTTTACCAGGAAGGCGATATTATCTGGAAGGTCGTGCGCGACTTTTTCCGCAAAGAGCTGACCGCGGTCCATATTGATTCGAGGGAAGAATACGAAAAGCTTTGCAAGTATGTTGACGCGCTCGTCGGCAAGGACGGGCTCAAGAAGGTCCATTATTACGGCGGCGAACAGCCCATCTTTGAAGCGCACAAGATCTCCGCGGAGCTGGAGCGCATCTATGACCAGAAGGTGGTCCTTCGGACGGGCGCCTATATTGTCATCGAGCCGACGGAGGGTGTCACGGTCATCGACGTCAACAGCGGCCGTTACAAGACCTCCGCCTCTCCCGAAGAGGCCGCGTTCAATGTCAATATCGAGGCCGCGCCCGAGATCGCGCGCCAGTTGCGCCTGAGGGACCTCGGCGGCATCATTGTCATTGATTTCATCGACATGTCCCGTGAAGAACACAAGCGCCGGGTCCTCGATGTGCTCCGGGCTGAGCTTACGAAAGACCTGGCCAAGACCGAAGTGAACAAGATATCGAGCCTCGGGCTTGTTGAAATGACGCGCGAGCGCGCGGGCAAGACGATCGAATCGCTCAAGTTCGCGGAATGCCCTTATTGCCACGGCCGCGGCCGGGTCCAGATCGATTGACCCGGATTGAAAGAATCTGCTGGTAAAAGGTGCGCTTTTGTATATAATGTAGCGCCTTCAAGGCGAAAACAAGGATAACAAAGTACCGGAGGTTTTACGTATGTACGCAGTCATTCAATTGGGTTCCTTCCAGTTCAAGGTTCAGGAAGGCGACATCATCGACGCACCCAAACTCGATAGCGACGTGGGAAAGTCTTTTGACGTGAACGATGTCCTGCTCTACGCCAATGGCGACGACCTGCGCGTGGGCAACCCGGCTGTCAAGGATGTCAAGGTGACGGCCACGGTCGTCAGGCAGCTGTTGGACACCAAGGATATCAGCTTCAAGTTCAAGAAGCGCAAGGACGCGCGCAAGACCATTGGCCACCGCCAGCAGCTGACGGCCATCAATATCACCAAGATCGAAGCAAAGTAGTCTTCGCCTATGGCGTTCGTCGATACCGCACGGATCCATGTCAAAGCAGGGGGCGGCGGCAAGGGTTGCGAGAGCCACTACCGCGACCTGTGGATGCGCTACCCCCGCGCGGATGGCGGCGACGGCGGCAATGGCGCGTCGATCCTTTTCATCGCGGATCCGCATATTCAGACCCTCCTCGATTATCGCTTCAAGCAACATTACCAGGGTGAGCGCGGCGGGCATGGCTCGAGCAAGGGCATGACGGGCCGTTCAGGCAAAGATTGCCTGTTGCGCGTCCCCGTCGGCACGGTCCTGTTCGACGACGCCACGGGCCTTCTCATCAGGGACATGTCGACGCCGGGCGAGCAGGTGCTGGTGGCGAAAGGGGCCAGGGGCGGCATCGGCAACCAGCGCCGCAAGACGGCGGTCCCTCCGACGGAACCGGAAGAAAAGACCATACGGCTTGAGCTGAAACTGATCGCGGATTGCGGCCTTGTTGGTTTCCCTAACGCCGGAAAATCCACCATCATCAATAATATTTCCAAGGTCAAGTCCAAGATCGCCAATTATCCTTTCACGACCAAGTATCCCGTGCTGGGGATCGTGGAGACCGATGAGTTCAATTTCATCGTGGCTGACCTTCCCGGCCTCATCGAAGGGGCACACCTGGGCAAAGGGTTGGGGCACCGGTTCCTCAAGCACGCGGAACGGACCAAGATCCTCGTCCAGGTCATTGACATGGCCGGCAGCGAGGACCGCGACCCTCTGGAGGATTATGAGGCGATCGTGTTCGAGCTTGAGCAGTACAGCGACCTTTTGGCGCACAAGCAGAGGATCGTCGTCGCCAACAAGATGGACCTGCCTGAAGCCAAAAAGCATTTGAAGCGGTTCAAGAGGAAATTTGACGTGGATATCATCCAGGTCTCGGCCCTGGAACACAAGGGCATTGAAGGTCTGGTCGCGGAAATGGTGCGCATCCTTAAATCAATGCCGCAGGCTGTTTGACCCATGACGCACAGGCAATTTCCCCGCAAATTAAAGCGCGTTGTCATCAAGGTTGGTTCAAGCCTTATTGCCAACCATCTGATGAAACCCCGGGAGACCTCGGTCCGTTCGCTGGTGCGCCAGATCTGTGATCTGAGGCACAGGGGTGTCGAAGTCGTGCTGGTCAGCTCCGGCGCCGTGGTACTGGGCCTGGGCGCGATGGGCGAGAGGGTTCGTCCGTCGGATACGCCGTCGTTGCAGGCGGCGGCATCCATCGGCCAGGCGCTCCTGATGCGCCTTTACGGGGATTATTTCAAGGCCGGCAAAGGAACGTGCGGGCAGGTCCTCTTGACGTGGGATGATTTTGCCGACCGCAATCGTTTCAATAACGCGCGCAACACCCTTGACGTGCTGCTGCAGAGGGGTGTCACGCCCATCATCAATGAGAACGACGCCATTTCGACCGACGAGATCAAGTTCGGCGACAATGACAAGCTTTCGGCCCTTGTGGCCAGCCTGGTGCACGCGGATCTTTTGGTCATGCTTTCCGATGTGGACGGGCTTTACAAGAAAGAGGACGGGAAGCTGACCGAGAAATTCCAGGAGATCCGTGAGATCACCGAGGAGATCGAGGGCGCGGCCGGCGGGGCCAGGGACAAGAATGTTTCCCGGGGGGGGATGATCGCTAAAGTGAACGCGGTCAAGATCGCCTCGTCCGCGGATGTTCCTTGCGTCATTGCCAATGGCCATACCAAAGACGTCATCCGGCGCATTGTCGTTGATAAGGAAGCGCTGGGAACTTATTTTTTTGAGAAAGAAGAAAAGCTTTTGATGCGCAAGCACTGGATCATGTTCGTCGCCAAGCCCAGGGGCACGGTGGCGGTGGACGATGGTGCCAGAAAAGTCCTTTTGAAGGGCAACGCAAGCCTCCTGTTGCCCGGTGTGGTGACGTGCGCGGGGAATTTCAGCAGCGGTGATGTTGTCCTCATCGTTGACGCCAGGGGTGAAGAATTGGGGCGCGGGATAACGAATTATGCCGTGACCGAGGTGCCCGCGATGACCGACCGTAAAGCCAAAAAAGAATTCATCCATCTGGACGATCTTGTCCTGACAGGACGCGCGTGAATATGGAACAAGCTATTTTAAGGCAGGCCAAAGAGGCCAAGGCGGCCGCGCTTCAGCTGGCGCTTGTTGCCACAGCCCGGAAGGACAAGGCTCTCAAGGCCATGGCGGGCGCGTTATGGGCCCGGCGGAGTTTCATCATCCGGGAGAACGCGAAGGATGTCGCGGCGGCGGCCAAGGCGGGCCTGCCCGGCGCCATGATCGACCGTTTGACGCTGGATGAACAACGCGTCAGGTCCATGGTGGACGGCATCCTGGGTGTGGCCAAACTTAAAGATCCTGTCGGTGAGATTTTGCAAACATCGCGGCGCCCCAACGGCCTGCGCATTGAAAAGATCCGTGTTCCCATGGGCGTCGTTGCCGTGATTTACGAAGCGCGTCCCAATGTCACCGCTGATTGCGCGGCGCTGTGCCTGAAATCGGGCAACGCGGCCATCCTTAAAGGCGGCAAAGAAGCCATCCATTCGAACACAGCCATTTACAAGGTCCTTAAAGGCGCTCTGGCCGGGACCAAAGTTCCCGCGGGGGCACTGCAATTCATTGCCTCGACCGACAGGGCCGCCGTAACGGAGCTTTTGAAACTCGACCCGTATGTTGACCTTGTCATTCCCCGGGGCGGCGAGGGGCTTATACGCTTCGTGGCCGAACATTCACGCATCCCCGTTGTGAAACATTACAAGGGTGTTTGCCACATTTATGTGAGCGACAAGGCGGACCTGAAAATGGCGTCGGATATTTGCTTTAACGCGAAAGTCCAGCGCCCCGGAGTCTGCAATGCCATGGAAAAAATGCTGGTCCACGCGAAGGTGGCGACAAAATTCCTGCCCTCCATGGTCGGGCGCCTGCGCGCGGCGGGTGTTGAGATCAGGGGCGACGAGGCGACGCGCCGCGTCATCACGGATGCCAAAAGAGCCACTGCGCAGGACTGGTCTGAGGAATATCTTGGCCTTGTCCTGACGGTCAAGGTCGTCGCGGGGGTGCGGGCGGCGATCGATCATGTCAACACGTACGGTTCGCGCCATTCGGACGCCATTGTGACGCGCGACACGAAAGAAGCGGACGCGTTCCTCAAAGGCGTTGATTCTGCCTGCGTCTACGTGAACGCCTCGACAAGGTTCACCGATGGGGGCGAATTCGGGCTGGGCGCCGAGATCGGCATCTCGACGGACAAATTGCATGTGCGCGGGCCCATGGGGCTGGAAGGGCTCACATCCTATAAATATCAGATCTACGGCAGCGGACAGGTCAGGCCATGATGAAGGTCGCGTTATTTGGCGGCACGTTTGACCCCGTTCATATCGGGCATCTTCTTATGGCGCGGACGGCCCAGGAGGAGATGGGGTTCGACAAGCTCATTTTCATTCCCAGCTGCGTGCCGCCGCACCGGCGCACCTCCACGTTCTTTAGCGTCGAGGACCGCATCGCCATGGTGCGCCTGGCCGTGGCCTATAATTCCGCGTTCGATGTTTCCGATTTTGAGGTCAGGAAGGGCGGGCGTTCCTACTCTGTTGAAACCGTGCGGCATTTTCGTGAGCTTTATCCCGCGCCGGCCAAGTTGTTTTTTATTGTTGGCGGGGACGCGATCAACCAGATCCACACCTGGAAAGACGTCGACGAGATCAAGAAGATGTGCACCTTTGTTTCCGTCAACCGCCCCGGGTATCCGCGGGGGCTGGCGAAGCTCAAATACCACGCGGTCACCATGCATGGCATTGACATGTCATCAACCGAGATCCGCAAACGCCTTGAGCAGGAAAAATCCATTCAGTACCTTGTTCCGGAGAGTGTCCTGGGGTATATTAGGGAACATCGTTTGGCCAAAACATAAAAGGAGTTTGTATGAGCGCGCACGCGAAGGATGTTATCAAGTTCGGTACGGATGGCTGGAGAGCGGTCATCGCGGATACGTTCACGTTCGAGAATGTCGCCATCCTGGCGCAGGCGTTCGCCGTGTGGGTCAGGGATGACGCCCAAAAGATCCCCGGCGAGGTTGTGCGCGTGGCGGTGGGCTACGACAACCGTTTTCTGTCGAAAGATTTTTCCGAGACGGTCGCGACGGTCCTGGCGGCCAATGATATCGAGGTGGTCCTCGCGGACGCGTCTTTACCCACGCCCGCGTTGAGCCTTGCCGTGCGCGACCTGAAATGCGTGGCGGGTGTTGTCATCACCGCGAGCCACAATCCTCCCGAGTACAACGGTTTCAAGATCAAGACGGCCGAAGGCGGCGGCGCGGGCAAAAACATCACCGACGCGGTCGAGGGGTATATCGGCTCCCAGCCGGTAGTGAAGGTTGAGTTCAAAAAGGCTGTTGCCGACGGCAAGATCAGCGTCGTTGACCTGAAAAAGAATTACCTCAAGTTCATCAAGGGCTATGTGAACCTGAAAAAGATCAAGCCCGCGAAATTCCGCGTGGTGCAGGATGTGATGCATGGTTCCGGCGGCACATTGCTGGCGGACGTCCTCAAGGGCACGGCCATCAGGCTTGAACTGTTGCGTTCGGATGTGA
The DNA here is from genome assembly GCA_903901225.1 of Candidatus Omnitrophota bacterium. GTDB lineage: Bacteria > Omnitrophota > Gorgyraeia > Zapsychrales > Fredricksoniimonadaceae > Fredricksoniimonas > Fredricksoniimonas borealis. The sequence goes on along the minus strand of CAIUQE010000036.1, from coordinate 8,827 downwards.
ATCCCGGCTTCGGCAATTGCCGGCCCGAGCCTTTGCCGCAATATCTGGGTGGGCTGATCGCCAAGATGAAGAAAGAAAAGATCGACCTCGGCCTTGTGCTTGACGGAGACGCGGATCGCGTCGCGGCGGTGCTTCCCGGTGGAGAATTTCTTTCGCCCCAGAAGATCCTCGCGCTTCTGGCGATCCATCTTTTCAAGAACCGCGGCGTCAAGGGTGGCGTGGTCAAGACCATTTGCGGCACGGCCATGATCGACAACATGTGCAAGGATTATGGCATCAAGCTTTACGAAACGCCGGTGGGGTTCAAGTACATTTCCGACCTGATGATCAATGAGAAGATCATCGTGGGCGGCGAGGAGGCGGGCGGGATGGGCTTGCCGGATTATATTCCCGAGCGCGACGGCATCCTGGCCGGGCTGCTCCTTTTGGAAATGATGGTTTACGAAAAAAAGAATATCGGCAAGATCCTCGCTGAAGTCGAGAAAAAATACGGCCGTTATTATTACGACAAGACCAGCATCAGCATGAAATCTTTGGTCAAGACGCTGGATCCGGTCAAGAAGATCGAAAAGGTCCTGGGCCAGAAGGTCGTGGCCGTGAAGGATTACGATGGCGTGAAGCTGGAACTGGCGGATGACAGCTGGATCATGGTCCGCGCCTCGGGCACCGAACCGATCCTGCGCGCCTACGCGGAGTCAAAGTCGCCCAAGCGCACCAAGGATCTTTTGAATTACGCTCTGGATCTCGCTAAAACCCTGTGATGGCCCGCCGCGGCGCGCGTGGCAGCATTGGTATTGTATGACGGAAGTTTTAAGATCGCTGTATTACTGGCTGGTGACGGGACTTGCGTCCCTCGCCAGCCTTCTTTTTTATCCCTGCCGTGTTGAGGGCCGGGGAAATGTGCCCCGTTCGGGCGGGTTCATCCTCGCGTCGAACCATATCAGCAATATTGACCCCGTCCTTTTGCCAGTCGTCTGCCCGCGGCAGATGCGGTTCATGGCCAAGGATTCACTGTTCAGCAATCCGGTTTTGGGTGCTCTGATCCGTTGCGGCGGCGGCTTTCCGATCCGGCGGGGCAAGGCGGACCGGGGCGCTCTGAATGAATTCCTTCACCAGCTTGAACTCGGTTATCCCGTCCTTATTTTTCCTCAAGGCACCCGTGGCGGTGAAAAGCCTCAGTCGGGCGTTGGCTTTCTGGCGGTGAAAAGCGGCAAGCCCGTGCTGCCGGTCTATATTGAAGGCACAGATGAGGCGCTTCCCAGGGGGCAATCTTTCCCACGGCGGCATCCGGTTAGGGTGGTCTTTGGCCAACCGCTGTTCTTTGGCGCGCAGGAAGAGCCCGAAGCCGTGGCAGAAAAGGTCATGGCTGCGATCCGGACGTTAGGGGGGGCTGGTTTGCCGTCTTGAATTATTTGATAAACATGGTATATTCTCTATGAAAGGCAGGGACGATCATATGCGTATTTTATTTCCGGTTATATGTTTTCTTCTGATGATCGCCGGACCAGTATTCGCGGACAGCTTGACCATGACGACGTATTATCCGGCTCCTTCGGGGAATTACGTGAATCTGACAGCGACGGGGCAAATAAGAATGTTTGGCAATAATGGTTGTACGACTTACGCAGATTGTGATTTAGTTATTGGTGATGCCGCGGTAAACAGGCACGACAGTTCCTTCTCGATCATGTCCCTGACTTCTGCGTTAAAGTTTATCGCTTCTGGGACTACAGTTACCTTGTTAAATTGGGATGGTCAGGACATCGGAATATTCCAGACATACAAAGGAATATTTACGGGCAGAGTTGGCATTGGGATAACGGCGCCGACCTACGTACTTCAAGTCAACGGTCAGCCTGCGGCGAACGGGTACACGGCCTGGACCAATTATTCGGACGCGCGACTTAAGGAGAATATTGCCGACATGATTCCCCCGGGGCAGAGGGTTCTGGATAAGATAGGGAAACTGCGGCCGGTGACCTTTAACTATAACGCGCTGACAGGTTACGACGATAAAACTCGCGCACGCCGGGTGTCCGGTTTCATTGCCCAGGAACTTCAGCCCTTGTTCCCCGAGATGGTGGGTGAGACGACCATCAATGGCGGGAAATATCTGGATACGGACCTTTCTAATTTGCCGTTGTATCTGGTTGTGGCTGTGAAGGAGCTCCGGCAAGAGGTTTCTGAAGTCAAAGTCGACGCGTTGAAAGCGCTGAAGGAAGAAGAAGCCGGCCGCCTCAAGGACCTGCGTGCAGAGAATGACGCTCTTCGTAAAGAAATGAATGATTTGCGTGTCGATTTTGAAAAATACAGGAAGCGTCACAGGTAATTCCTGTTCGCGGGCTGTTCTCCTGAAATTTCCGTTGACAAAACCCTCCGCTTCACGATAATTAATCACCTTGCCCCTGGCAGATAGGCTGTCAGCCGGGCAAGACCTGTTAACATCTTAACCCCGCAGTGAAGGAATATTCCCATGAGCGAAGTCACCAAGTCAATAATGGAAGAAATGTACAACAGGACCCTCAAGACGTTCGCCGAAGGGCAGATCGTGCAGGGGACTATCGTGGCCAAGAACAACACCGAGGCCATCGTCGATATCGGTTTCAAGTCCGAGGGCTTTGTGCCCCTTGTTGAGTTCCGCAATCCCGCCGCGGTGCAGGTCGGCCAGCAGATCGACGTCCTCATCGAGAACATCGAGGACGAGGATGGCAAGCTGATCCTTTCGCACGGCAAGGCTGAAAAGATGAAGGGCTGGCAGAAGATCGCCGACGTCATCAACGAGGGCGATCTTGTCGACGGCCGCGTCATCCGCGTGGTCAAGGGCGGTTACATCGCCGACATCCAGGGCGTGGAAGCGTTCCTGCCCATGTCGCTGTCCGCGTTCAAGGGGTTCCATACCGACGCCATCATGTCGCGCGATTACAAGTTCATGGTCGCCAAGATGAACAAGCAGCGCCGCAACCTTATCCTGTCCCGCCGCGAAGTGGTGCAGAAAGAGCGCGAGGAGAACCGCGAGGTCCTCTGGGCCAAGCTCGAAAAGGGCCAGCGCCGCACGGGCATCGTCAAGGGCATCACGGACTTTGGCGCTTTCATCGACCTCGGCGGCGTGGACGGCCTGTTGCACATTACGGATATGAGCTGGTCGCGCATCAGCCATCCCTCCGAGATCGTGCGCCTGGGCGACCGCCTGGAGATCGTGATCCTCGATTTCGACAAGGAGAATTCCAAGGTTTCCCTCGGCCTCAAGCAGATCACGGCCAACCCCTGGGAAGGCGTTTATGACAAATACCCGACCGGCACGGTCGTCAAGGGCAAGGTCGTCAACATCATGCCTTACGGCGTTTTCGTCGAGATCGACAAGGGCATCGAAGGTTTGTTGCACGCTTCCGAGATCACCTGGCAGAAAAAGATGGTCAATCCCCAGGAAATGTTCACCACCGGCCAGCAGGTCGAGGTGCAGATCATCAATGTGGACAAGGATTCCAAGCGCATTTCCCTCAGCATGAAGCAGCTCGAGGATAACCCGTGGCTCAAGGCCGAGGAGAAATTCCCGGTCAATGCCCGCGTCAAGGGCACGGTGCGCGGTTTCGCCGATTACGGCGCTTTCGTGGAGCTGGAACACGGCCTCGAAGGCATGATCCACGTTTCCGACATGTCGTGGACCAAGAAGGTCAACCATCCGCAGGAGGTCCTGCAGAAGGGCCAGCAGGTGGAAGTGATCGTCCTGGCCGTCGACGGGAAGAACCGCAAGATCACCCTGGGCCTGAAACAGCTCCAGCCCAATCCCTGGAGCGAGATCGGCAAGAAATTCCCGATCGATACGGTCATTGATGCCACGGTCATCATGAATTCCAATTTCGGCGTTTTTGTGAAGCTGGAAGAGGATGTTGAGGCGTTGATCTATTCTTCCGAGATCGACAAGGAAGAGGCCGCCAAGCTTAAGGCCGGCGACAAGATCAAGGTCAAGGTCATCAAGGTTGACGTCGAACAGATGAAGATCGGCGTCAGCGCCCGGGTCTAGTTGCCCGCGCGGAAGGCGTTTATGGATACCCCCCAGGCCCTGCGGCTCATTTCACGCGGCACGACGGAGATCATCAGCGTCGAGCTGCTTGAGAAGAAGCTGGCGCAAAGCGCGCGGGAAGGCAAGCCTCTGGTGGTCAAGGCGGGCTTTGATCCCACGGCGCCGGACATCCACCTGGGGCATGTTGTTCTTTTGAGAAAGATGCGCCAGTTCCAGGAACTTGGCCACACGGTGTTTTTTTTGATCGGCGATTTTACCGCCCAGGTGGGTGACCCTACCGGGCGCAATGAATTGCGCAAGAAAATGACCCGTGAGGATATAGAGAGGAACGCCGCGACTTACAGGGACCAGGTTTTTAAGGTCCTTGACCCGGATAAGACCCGGGTTGTCTTTAACAGTCACTGGTTCGCTCCGCTCAGCGCGCAGCAATTGATGGAGCTGACGGCGCACGCGACCGTGGCCCAGACATTGGCGCGCGCGGACTTCAAGAAGCGTTTTGACGAGGGGCGGGAGATCAGCCTCCTTGAGTTCATCTATCCGCTGCTGCAGGGGTATGATTCGGTGCACCTGAAGGCCGACGTGGAACTCGGGGGGTCTGACCAGAAATTCAATCTTTTGATGGGCCGCCAGATGCAGGAAGCCTACGGCCAGCCGCCGCAGGCGGTCGTGATGACCCCGTTGCTCGAGGGGCTTGACGGCGCGCAAAAGATGTCCAAGTCCCTCGGGAATTACATCGGCATCAGCGAACCGCCGCGGGAAATATTCGGCAAGGTGATGTCGATCAGCGACAAGCTGATGGAAAGATACTTCGAGCTTCTGACGGACGATGATCTTGCGGCTGTCCGTTCGATGCATCCGAAGGAGGCGAAGATGAAGCTGGCCGGCGCGATCGTCGGGCAGTTCCACGGAGCCGACGCCGCCAGGGATGCGCGCGCGCATTTCGAGAATGTTTTTTCGCAAAAACAGGTCCCCGATGATATCCAGGTTATCCGGCTGGTGCCGGGAAGCGCGGGGCTGGTTGACATTCTTGTGAACGCGGGCGCGGCGACATCCAGGAACGAGGCGCGGCGCCTGATCAAACAAAGTGCCGTTTCTTTCAACGGGGAGCCGGTCGCGGATGAAGGTTGGGTCCCGGCGGCGGGTGTCCTCAAGATCGGCAAACGGCGTTTTCTCAGGCTGGAGTAGTTTCTCCGTCGGGCCACTCTTCGGATCCATCCGGGTTTTATTTATCGCCTTAATTAGCTTGACAAAAACAAGGGCATTGGCTATACTTCACGTTCATTTATTCCGTGGCCGCTCGCGAGAGCGGACGGGATTGCATTTGTGCCCTTGTAGCTCAGTTTGGTAGAGCACGTCCTTGGTAAGGACGAGGTCACCGGTTCAATCCCGGTCGAGGGCTCCAGATATCGGCATTGTTTAAAACAAGACAGGATCTATGCGCGAGATCATACATTTCCAGTGTACCGAATGTCAGCGGATCAATTACTCCGGCATGAAGGACAAGAAGAAGAAGCCTGAGCGCCTTGAGCTCAAGAAGTATTGTCCTTTTTGCAGGAAGCATTTGCCGCACAAAGAAATGAAGAAATAAGAAAACTTAGGCCAGTAGCTCTAACTGGTAGAGCGACGGTCTCCAAAACCGCAGGTTGCAGGTTCGAATCCTGCCTGGCCTGTGAATTATTATGATAGCGGACGTTAAAACATTCATCGGTGAAGTTCTCGCGGAGCTGAAGAAGGTGTCCTGGACGCCCCGCAAGGACCTGATCAACGCGACGTGGATCGTCCTGATCAGTGCCATTTGCCTCGGGCTGTTCATCACGTCGACCGATCTCCTGCTTTCCCGTGGAATGCATTTTATCGTCAGATAAGGAACAATGGACTGGTACGTTATTCACACACAGACAGGGGCCGAGGAGCGCGCGAAGGCGGGCATTGACCGCCGTATCGCAACCACGGAGCTCAAGAATTACGTGGAAGAGATCGTTGTCCCGACGGAACAGGTGTCCGAGGTCCGCGGGGGCAAGAAGCGCATCACCACCAGGAAATTCTTTCCCGGCTACATCCTGATCAAGATGAATATGACCAAGGAGAGCTGGTACCTTATCAAGACCACTCCCGGCGTTACCAGTTTTATCGGCCCCGGTCGTCAGCCCCAGAAACTTTCCGAAATTGAAGTTAACAACATTCTCAAGAGAACGGTCGAGACCGAGTCCAAACCCTCGCCCAAGATCGTTTTCGATATCAACGAACCGATCCGCATCACGCAGGGGCCGTTCGCGAATTTTAACGGTTCCGTGACGGAAGTCTATCCCGACCGCGGGAAGCTCAAGGTCAGCGTGCCTGTCTTCGGCCGTTCGACCCTCGTTGAGCTGGAGTACTGGCAGGTCGAGAAAATCTAACCATCACGATCAGGAAACAATATGGCAAAAGAACAGGTTGCTAAGGTAAATCTTTACGTCACGGCAGGGCAGGCGAATCCCGCGCCGCCAGTCGGTCCGGCGCTCGGCCAGCACGGCGTCAACATCATGGAATTCTGCAAAAAATTCAATGAGCAGACCAAGGGCCGTGACCCGATGCCGTTGCCGGTCATCATCAACATTTACAAGGACAAATCGTTCGATTTCACTATCAAGACCCCGCCGAGTTCGGCCCTTCTGAAGAAGGCGGCCAAGGTCGCGAAAGCGTCAGGCGAAGCCGGCAAACAGACCATCGCCACCCTGACACGCGCCCAGGTCGAGGAGATCGCCAAGCTGAAGATGGACGACTTGAACACGGGTGATCTTCAGCAGGCCGTTCGCGTGGTCACAGGGACCGCGAGAAGCATGGGAATTGCGATAAAGGATTAAATGACATGGCAATAAAAACCAGCAAGCGCGTCAAAGCAGCTTACAAAGATCTCGATGTCGTCAAGGCGTACCCGTTAAAGGAAGCCATCACGGTCCTGCAGCGGGCCCCCAAGGTGAAATTCGACGAGACTGTCGAGCTCCATTTTAATTTGAACCTCAATCTCAAGGCTTCGGATCAGAATATCCGCGGGACCATTGTCCTGCCGCACGGGACCGGAAAGTCGCTCAAGGTCGCCGTGGTATGCCAGGGTGAGAATGTGAACAAGGCCAAGGATGCCGGCGCGGATTTTGTCGGCAGCCAGGACCTTATTGAAAAGATCGACAAAGGATTCCTGGGTTTCGATTGCCTCATCGCGACCCCGGACATGATGAGAGACCTGAGCAAGCTCGGAAAAGTCCTCGGTCCTCGCGGCCTCATGCCCAGCCCAAAAGCTGGCACGGTCACGGCGGATATCGAGCGCGCGCTCAGGGAAGTTAAAGCCGGCCGCGTGGAGTTCAAGAACGATAAACAGGGTGGCATCCACCTGGGTGTCGGCAAGCGGTCGTTCAGTGAAGACAAGCTCTATGTGAATGCCCAAAACCTCATTGAAGCGGTCGAGCACGCGAAACCGGCTTCGGTGAAGGGCGTTTTCATCAAGAGTGTTTATTTGTCCACAACCATGGGTGTGGGAGTTAAGGTGGCGCTATGACGAAGATCGGCAAGGTTTACAGAGAAAAGATCACAAAAACAGTTCGTGATGGCATTGAAAATCAGTCCAGCGCGTTCGTGATCAATTTCCGCAATGTTTCTTCCGGGGATATCTGCACGTTGCGCAAGTCGCTTCAGCAGAAGAAGGCCAAGGTCTACATGTCGCGCAATTCGCTGGCGCGCGTGGGATTGAAAGGGACCGTCCTGGCACCCATCACGGAAAAGCTTGACGGGCAGACGCTTTTTATCTGGACAAATACCGACGCTGTCGATATTGCCAAGCTGTTGATCAAATTCGCGGACAAGAACGAGAACATCGCCATTCGCGGCGGGGTTGTCAGCAGCCAGCTTCTGGGTGCTGCCGATATCAAGCGGCTCTCCAGCCTGCCGGCCAAGGAAGTTCTCCTGGCGCAGTTGTTGGGCACGCTGCAGTCGCCCATAACGCGCCTGGCGAGGACGTTAAACGGAAAAACAGTCGAATTACTTTCGATCTTGAAACAAATAAGTGAAAAAAGGGGAGGTAACTGATCATGTCTGAGAATACTACTGCACTTTCACCCAAGCTCGCGGAGCTTATCAAGTCTATCGAGGGGCTGACAGCTCTTGAGCTGTCTGATCTCGTGAAAGCGCTTGAGACCAAGTTCGGCATCTCGGCCGCTGCGCCGATGATGATGGCGGGTCCTGCGGCGGGTGCCGCTGCCGCCGCGCCTGTTGAGGAAAAGACCTCGTTCAAGGTCGTCCTCAAGGAAGCGGGCGCGAACAAGATCAATGTTATTAAGGAAGTCCGTGCCATCACGAACCTGGGCCTGAAAGAAGCCAAGGATCTCGTCGAGGGCGCTCCCAAGACCGTCAAGGAAGACGCGTCGAAGGAAGAGGCCGAGGATCTGAAGAAAAAGCTCGAGGCTGCTGGCGCGAAGGTTGAGCTCCAGTAACGTGTTCTTCATAGTCTAAGCGGTTCTTCGTCCTGCCCCAACAGGGGCAGGATTAACATTTAACGGAAGATTCTGTAAGGATATGGCTAAACTGAACATTAAAGAGTTCATCAAATATCAGGACACGTTCGAGTTACCGTCGCTCCTTGATATCCAGGTCAAATCCTACGAGAGCTTCCTGCAAAGAGAAGCTGATTCTTCCAAGCGCCAGGATCAGGGGCTGGAAGAAGTGTTCCGCGAGGTTTTCCCGCTCGAGAGCTATGACGGGCAGATCCGCCTGGAGTACATCAGTTATTCTCTGGGCAAGGAAAAGTACTCTCGTCAGGAGTGCCAGCGCCGCGGC
>CAIUQE010000035.1 GCA_903901225.1 Candidatus Omnitrophota bacterium | reverse complement strand
TCAATTACAAAGTCCCCATTGAAATCCCGGAACTCCTGGGCATCTCGACCATTCAGGGTCGGTGGGCCAAGATCCTCTCCATGGCCGTCTAATCAACCGACTATCAAAGAGCTACAAACAAAATCTTTTGCCTCATTCGGGCCGACACAAGGTCGGCCCCTACGCTCCTAAATTAACCCAATCTTAAAAGCCCAACACATCCAGATTCTTCATACGAACCATCTTTATTCACGCTCATTCTTCATAGAACTTTTGACACTATCATCCCGTGCCCCCCTTACGGGGACACTTAATGTTTTAACCGGCCATAAGCCATCATAAGAAAATAATCCACCTTGCCCCTGGGCTGATAATTGAACTCCCGGCTTTTCAGCGCGAGCGCCACAGCCTTCGCGATATCGCCTTGCTCATAGGCTTTCACAGCCGCCTCAAACAAGGCATCGACCTGACGTTCCGCCGTCTGCTCCAAAAGATACGCGTGCTGGAATTTTGAATCTTCCAGTGCCTTCAACGTATATGGCCCGTCGGAGCAATAGGTAGGCGTCGAAGCGACAAAAAGGACGCAACCCTTCCGCGCCGCAAGGTCGTTCGTATATACCCTGCCCTCAAAATCACGGACATCACGGCTAAATTCATCCATATAATAATGCCCGGGATACAACGCCTCAAGCTCACGGGAGACGGCCAGGCTGCTCCTGTTCGACCACAAGAACGCGTAGGGCATACGATACGCGGCATACGCCCCGACAACCGCGCACGCGGGATATTTTTTTTGCAGCATGTCATTAAACGCAAAAACGTCTTTCCTGAAATCCAGCGCGGCCACCCGGGCCGTGAACGCCTGCGATAAACTCTGCCCCACCAAAAGAATGAACATCACCAGAACAGCGCCGCGCCCAAGGACACTGGCCGCCCCCTGCCGCGCGTAGACCAGAACCCACAACAAGGCACCCAGCGCGAGGCCCGGAACAAGGTAATGGTCTACATATAAATAATACCGGGCCACAATTCCGAACTGGGCCAGGACCCCGGCGATGGCCGCCGCGAGGAACACCTCCCGCCGTCCAAATCCTTTACGAAAAAGACTCCAGGCACACACACCGATCGCCGCAACCAGCCCTGTGATGATCCAGGGATGCCAGGCGCAGATATTCCGCCAGATCTCAAGATAACGCGGAATATCAATGAACCCGACCGCCCCCTGCCCGTGGATCCCCGTATGCGTCACAAGGTTCATCGCCTTGAGCCATAACCGGTGGTATTCCGGCATAATAGGCCACGTGAACACAACGGAGGCAACAACGCACGCAGCCAAGAACACCCCCCTCAACGGCCAGCGCAGAACGATCAAGGGGACGACCACTAACGGCAAAAAAATAAATTTGGCAACAAGGCCGCACCCGCAAACCACCCCCCACAGGATAACCCAACACCAGTCCTTCCGCCTGTTCCCGTCAAAGAACAGCGCGAAGAAACACAGGAAGAACACGTTCATGAGCAAGATCAGGAACGGATCCGGGGTGACGTATAAAAAATACGGCAGCATAACCACCGACGGCAACTGGCTGAGGCACGCCAGGACCTTGTCTTTTGTCGCCTGATGAACATACCACCCCAGCAACGCCAGAGAAACAACGACCATGAATGCCATAGCGCTGTGAACCATGCCAAGATAGAATTCCGGATCGATCAACACCCTGTGCACGATATCGGGGACCGGACGGCCGATATTCAGTATCCGGACAACACACAGGCACAACTCCTGAAGCGACGTCCCGGGATGAAAGATATCCAGTGGCGTCATACCTTTCAGGAGATTAAGGCTGTTCAACAAATAGGAATAGGAAGGGTCAAAATATAACCAGTAAGGCCTGGTGGCCGCGTCCTGCCATGCTTCCAGGACACCCCAGGCCGCGGGGATGACAAGGACACACCAATACCGGCTAAACCACCTCATGATCGCTCTCCATGGCTAGATAACTTCTCACGAAATCGTGCCCACAACCATAACAAAAATAACCGTCCCCGCCATCCTTATCTGAACTTTTTACCATCCATACCTGGACAATTTCAAAATGAGGCTTACGACACTCCAGCCGTAAAGGACAAGCAAGCTCCCCAGCCCAAGGTCCAGGATCAACTTCCAACGGGCCTTATCCAGGGCCTTGTACGCGGGATCAAGTCCTACCGTAAAAATATGCGCCGCGGCCAGGATCGCCGGGAAAACAAAAATGGCCTTGATAAAACAGAAATCGCGATATATCGCCGTTCCGTATAACAGGAAGACAATATACGCCGTGAAAAAGAACAGGAACATCCACTCATGCGACAAGGCAACAAATCCGAGGTCAAACCGCGCGACAGCCGTGGCCCAGCGCCCCACTTCCCTGATGAAGCCCCATAAGAACAAACCGGTGGGCAGTAAAGCGATCACCAAAATTACCCGGCCCAGGTCAATGAGATCGGGGTTCCAAGTCTGCCAGCTGTAGGGCCAGGCATCAAAATAAATAAAATGCGCCCTGCCGTACAACTGGGACCAGAAAGAAGTCCGGTGTAACGGGATGATCTCCTCCCCATTGGTGATCATGGGGTGTTTGAGCATATCCATGAACCGGAACGTCAGATATGAATTGGCAACCGACGTGATCCCCGGCCGGCCATAATATGTTTCCTTCCAAAAGTCAGGAAACGGGTATGACCGGTCATACTTCAATGTAAAGACCGGAACATGCTGGGCATTGATACGGACATACTGCCCTCCCCACGGCACGATGGCCAGAAAAAAAACGCCATAGGCCAGCAAATATAAATTATAGCGATGCTTGACCTTGTCAAGCCATGTCCCCTGACCTGTTAAAACTTTCAACATAAGGATCAGGACGATGATCGGGAATAAAACAAGCGCGGTCCCTTTGGTCAAGGCAGCCAGAATGCTGAAAATGACCATGGCGGCAAAACGCAAGCCGCCTCCTTTTCGAAGAAACCGATAAAAGAAATAAATTGTCCCCGTACAAAACAAGATCGCCAGAGAGTCATTTGTCGCCTGGGCGTTAATAGCGATCAGCCTGGGGTTCAACGCGACCATACCAAAAGCCATAAGCTTCACCCGCCGGCGTAACGGCTGGCTTGCCAGAAATAAAAAACAAAACACCACCGTCAAAATCCCGGAAAAACAACTGACCATCTGGGCTAAACGGACCTGCGACGTCCCGTCCATAAGATGGCCCCACTTAATGCCACCCACCACGAAAAAATAATATAACTTCGGGTTATAGCACTCCAGGCAGTCCGCCGCGACGGGCAGCCGCCCTTCATTGATCATGATGCTGCAGACAGACATGTGATCATCATTGGCCTCCCGGTTCACCCATGACAAGGCAAGGCGCAAGGCTATCGCCGCGATAAAAATAAAAACGATGATCGTGATGTAACGTTTGCTCTTATCTTTGAACATGGCCAACGCCGCCTCCTTGACTAATAAAGCCCGCTGTCACGGCGACAGGTCCGGGCTGAAACGCTGGTGGATCCACACACGGTCGACCGCGCGCTTGAACGCCATATTGATGGGGAACCGCTCCCGCTCGAGCTCCAGGTCGACAGCCATGGCCCTCATCGTATAATCCGCCATGCCCGGTGCCCGGAGTTTTCCTGATGTGATCGCCACCTGCGCCCGCGCGACCTGACCGGGATACACGGCCTTGACCGGAGCGCACACCACCAGCCGTGGCCGGTTCAGCTTGTCCATGACACATGAACAATTGAAAAGGCGGCACACCAGCGGCCTGTTCGCGTAGGCGCCGCAATGCCCGCGCGCGCCGGGCCGCGGTTCGGGCTGAAAAAACACGCACCGCCCGCTAAAATCCTGTTTTTCCGCCGCCAAATACCATTGGTCGGCCTTGTCCTCATCGATCAGCGCCTGGGCCAGCGGCAGCATTTCAAGTTCCGTCGCCTCGACCATGGGATTTTCGCAGCAATGCCCGCAGGACTGAAGGCACTCAAAACCGCATTTCTTCTGGAACGACCCGACATCAATGTCGAGATCCGCGTGGAGCTTGCGCATCTGCGTGGTCCTGTCTTCCAGAGTATCGCTCTGCCAGCCCAGTATCTTGTTCAACGAACTTCTTAATCGCCCGGCAAGCATCCGGAAATAACCCATATCGTGTGTCCCTTTGCCTGGCTTATTTCTGTTGAAAAAAGATAGCGGTGTCGCGCTCTGCCTCAAAGGGCGAACGCTCCATTGCCTGCCTGTAAAAAACCCTGGCCCCGCCCGCATCTCCGCGAAGCGCGTGGATACTGCTCAAGGCAAGGTAGTCATAATAAAAATCAGGAGAAAGCTCGCTCGCCTGGATGAAAGACTGTTCGGCGTGATCCAGCCAGGCCGCCTGACGGGTCGCGTTAAAAGCCCGAAGATAAAGGCTCCCCTGCGCGGTCAGGATATTGATATTGAGCGGGTCCAAGGCCCTGGCCCGCGCGTACTGCTGTTGAGCGGGGTTGAATTTTCCGGCACCGGCCAGGTCATTCCCGGCGCGCAAGGCGGACAGTGACACTGCCATACGCACAGACAGGAACAATCCGGTCAGGACGGCGGCCAGGAACGCGGCCATGACAAAAGGGCGGGCTTTGACCCAGAAAGAAAAAACTTCATCACGACGGGTATAACTGCAAAAGACCGCCAGCCAGGCCCAGAAAAAGAACGAAATGTTGGGCTTGAGCATGGTGAAACTGTTGATATTCTCCACAAGGAACGCCCCCAGCCCCCAGATGGCGGCGGCCAGGAACCACGCCTCCTTCTCATCGCGCAGGCGCCGCAACTTTTCCCATGCGCGAAGTACGAGCAGGACAATGAGCCAGAGCATGCCCGCAAGCCCCGCAAGCCCCGTTTCAGCCCATATCTGGGCGTAGCTGTTATGCGGGAAAGCGGTCAACGCCTCCAGCGAGGTCACAAATTTCGACGAAGCGTAACGGTATGTCCCGAACCCGGTGCCCGCCAACGGATGCTCCCCGATCACGGCGCAGACCACGCGCCAGTATTCCTTGCGCGGCGTCATGGATTCACCAAAATTCTTTTTATGGATAACACCCGCGAACAAAAGCGCGGCCAGAACAACGGCAACGCCCCCGAAACGCAACACGGCCGGCCTGATCGCAATCACCCCGGTCCGCGCCAGGACAATGAACATGAATGCCGACGCGGCCAGAAAGATGCTCCAGCCAAGGAAGGAGAACGTGAAAAAGAAGGCTGCCACGCACACGCACCCGACCAGCGCGACGAGGACTTTCCCGGCAATATTTTTCACCGACATGAAAAAAGCGGCCGCCAGCGGCAGGACCAGCATCAGGAACGCGACCAGGACATTCGGCCAGCCGAACAGCGAACACGCCCGCTTGTGCGTCAGGATGTAATACAGGCTCCTGTTCGTCAGGCGCGCGGCCTCGATCGTCGCGGCCGGTGTCTGGTTAAGGATGATAATGTCATTGACCCCCAGGGCCCCCACCAGTAAACCTCCGGCGAGGAACGCCCAGAGAAAGAACCTGCGCCGCCCTGTGTCGGCAAAAACATCAAGGAGAATATAGAAATAGACCACATACGCCAGGAGCATCACCAGCGCCCTGACGCTCGCCCCCTGGTCGACGGTCCAACCCAGGGACAGGGCCGCGGCGGCAATAAATAACGTCAGCGGCGCTTCGAGTCCGCTTTTAAAGCACGTCTCCCGCCGGAACATCTTCCTTGAAAAAAAGAAAGCCGCCAGGGTGAAAATACAGCTGGCGATGATCATGTTCGACAGGTCGTCCTTGATGCCGGACTCGAGGGACGGGAAGAATTTCCATATCCACAGCCGGAGCGCGAAAATAAATATGACGGCGACCAGGTCGATCATGACAATTCTCTTTCTCTCCAGGCCTTAGCGCGACGGCTGGCATTCTTTCGACGCCACCCATTCCAGGGCGAACAACCCTCCCCGGGTCCCGATCGCGCAGGTATCACCGGGCTCGATCCTGGCATACATGGACTGCGGCACGCTGAACGAATACGTCGCGAAGCCGCGTTCCCAGGACAGAACCGTGACATGATACGTTGTCGAATTTTTGGAATGCGTGATATTTTTTTCCGTCACCCCCACGTGGTGCACGGCGAGAGGCGAAACATCCTGACTGCCGTTGAGGACCATCAACCCGCCCCAGCACAAAAACAGGATACCCGCGCCGCCTAAAATAGCCGTCAACAAAAAATACCGCGACGCCGTGGACAGCCCCTTGAGCTGAGTATAAATATACAACAAGAAAGGAAACCCCAGGGTCCCGCTGATCACGAGCGATGACATGAACGCCTTTCCCGGCAATACCGGTGGGAACGCGACCAGACCCCATATCCACAGGAAAATACCGGTAACCAGGACAACTCCGGCAAAAGCAACAAAGAATCCCGTTGTTCGCCGGCTTTCATCGGTCAGAGGCGTTGCTGACGCCTGTCCCGGCGCAGGCAACGAAATATCAGCGGTCAAGGCAACCAGGGCACGCACGGCCTCCATCAATATATCCTGCCCCAATCCGGCATTATCATCACAAGGGGATTTAATGATCCGGCATTCTTTGCCATCGATCTCTAAAGATGTAAAGGCCCTGAGGATGCGGCCGACGCGTTCTTTGGCCTCACGCGCCCCCAGCAACTGCCGGACAAAAGGCTCATCCTCGCACTCGACGTAAACCGCGCTGTCGAAAGCCGGGTCATACAGCTGGATCTCCCGGTTCAATCCTATTTCTTTGGAAATACGGTCTGCCTGTGTCTCCGAACGAAAGATCGCGTGCGCGAAGAAATCCCCCTTTAAGGCGACCGTCAGGCGTGAGGGCATATTCCTGCCGCGCGGCGTATACACCACGCGCACGGCGCGGCCATCGACATCCATCGCGCCATTGTTGAACCATGCCGGCCGGCCGCCAAAACCTGTCAGCAGCGCTTTTAAAGAAGGATCCGAGACCCGGCTGAGACTGTAGGCAATACCCATAACAGCCAGCAATGTGACAACCGTAGAACCGACGATAACCAATATTACAGAAACCATGCCACCTCCATTACCAGCGAATAAACCTACCCTAAAACATCCCCGACCTTGAGCTTGTGCCCGGCGAGGAACGCCCGCGCGTCCATGGCGTGGGAACCAGCCGGGACCACGCGCTTAACGATCACCGCGCTGTCAGCGGCCTGGACGTAAAAACCGTCCTTGTGCAGCTCGACGATCTCCCCCGGCCGGCCTTTTCCCTGTGCCACGGCCGCCTCGGCTTCCAGGACCTTCAGCCGCGTCGCGCCCCAGAACGTAAAAGCGCCGGGCCATGGCTGGACCCCGCGGACAAGGTCATGGATCTCTTTCGCCGTGCGGTCCCAGCGGATATGCCCGAGGTCCTTGTGCATCTTGGGCGCGCGCGTGACCCCCGCCGCATCCTGTGGCTTGATCGTGTGGCCGCCGGACTTTATCTGCTCCAGTGAATCCGATAAAAGCCGCGCGCCCATATCGGCCAGCCTGGCGCGCAGTTCAGCCGACGTCATATCGTCGGCAATGGGGCACGCGGCCTGGGCGATGATATCCCCCGTGTCCATGCCCTCATCCATCTTCATGAGCGTCACGCCCGTTTCAGTATCACCGTGGATGATAGCCCAGTTGATCGGAGCCGCGCCCCTGTGCCGGGGCAATAATGACGCGTGCAGGTTGACGCAAAAATGCTTCGGCAAAGCCAGGACTTCCGCGGGAAGGATCTTCCCGTAAGCGATAACGACGAAAATATCCGCGTGGAACCAGGCCAAACGGCTCACCAGAACGGGATTCTTCAAGGAGTCCGGCTGGAACAGCGCGATCCCGTTGAGCATGGCAATATGCTTGGTGGGAGAATACGTGACGCGCAAACCGCGGCCCTTGGGCTTGTCCGGCTGTGTGACGAGCCCGACGATATGATGCCCACGGTCGATCAGATGCAACAAGTTGATCGCCGCGAAATCATCGCAGCCGAAAAAAACGATCCGCATGATTAATCCACGTTCACGGTAACCACCGTGCCTTTCCTCGGCCTGAAGGCCTTCAACGCGCCCTTGACGATCCCGACAACCACGTCCCTGTCGGGCCCCTGCAGCGTCACGCAAAAACGAAACTTACCGCGCACGATCGCCGCGCGGTCTTCCTGCGGCTCAAGGACCATCACATCCCCGGAGCGTAAAGGATCAAGGATATCATACAACCTTTTGGCTTCCCCGCAAGCCAGCTCAAAGTCGGCTGAGCGCAGGATGATCGTGACATGCGTCGCGAACGGCGGCAGTTCCATGGCACGCCGCTGGGCCAGCTCGCGATCATAGAACGCCGCCGGGTCCGGCGCCGCGAGGGCCTGCAACAAAGGATCGGCCGCGTTACGGGTCTGCAGGACCACCTGCTCCTGGGTCATCTGGCGTAAATACTGAACCAGGGCGAACGCGCCCTGGGCCGCCTGATAATGATGTTTGTGAAATTCCCAGTCAATATCGAGCACCACCGTGAGAGCGGCCTTGAAGGAGGCGCGATGCCGGAACACCGCTTGTGTCACGACGAGGATATCGGCATCGGTGCCAAGCGCGGCCGACGCCTTGTCATACCCTTCGACCCGGGCCGAGGAAAATATCTTTTTTATCTCGGCAACAACCCCCGCGACGCCGCGCGCGGCCTGGATATAACAGAGGGCCTTGTGCCCGTTCTTCAGCGTCGTTTCGATCAGCTGCCGCAATCCCGGGGAAACATATGTCCCTTTTTTCATCTTGAAATTCGTCAGGTCCAAAAGCTTGACGGGCGCCAGCGCCTCATCAAGGCGGGTCAGGGACGCCTCCCCCGCGCCGGCCTTGTGCCACATTTCAGCCGACGGGGCGCTGGAAACGCAGACAAGCGCGCATCCTTCGATGGCCGCGCGCGCGAACGCGACGTCTCGCGCGTGATAAAAAGGCGACTGGTCGTTCTTGTAAGCCGCGCTCTCCTCGTCGATCACGACAACAAGCCCCAGGCGCTGCACGGGGGCAAATACCGCCGACACAAAACCCACGACCAGCCGGGCCTGGCCGTTGCGGGCCTTGAGCCAGCGGTCATATTCCTTTTTGGGAGTGTCCTGCGCCAGGAACACGCGCTCTTCGGCTTTGGCCAGAGGGCCCAGCTTCGCAAGGACATCCGCAAGCCTGGCGGAATCGGGGACGAGGACAAGGACCCCGTACCCTTCGCGCAAGGTTGCGGTAATGCGCGGTAACAGGATATCCCAGCGCTTCGTTTGCCCGCGATCAAATATCATGTCGACGGAGAAAGGGCCTTGAGGCGCGCGCGGGCCATGCGGTGTTACCGCGGCGATCTTCGCTTCTCTCAGGTACGCAGGCAGGAAAAGTTCAAACGCCTCACCCGTGGTGCAGGCGAACCGCCGCGCGAAAACATCGGCCAGCCGGATGAACTCCGGTGAAAACACAGGGGCCGCGTCCAGGACATTCATCAGGACGCTCAATTTCCCCGTATGTTCCGTGTTCGCCAGAAGCCGCACTATGACACCCACGCGCTTGCGGCCGGCGAAACGGACAAGGACGCGCTGCCCTGCCGCGACTTTGGCGGAAAGTTCATCAGGAATGAGATAATCGAAAGGGCCTTCCACGGGGACCCCGACCACGACCTGGGCGATCAAAGGCCGTGTCATACCAGACGGGCAATGATATCCCGGACGGAATCAGGCCTGGCCAGGATGCGGGTCCTCTCCCGCGCCTGCGCCAGGGCCGCCGGGGACGCGGCCAGGCCGAGGACCTCGGAACAAAGGTCGCGCAACGGCATGCCGCTCAGGCCGATGCCATTGATCGCCAGGACATGGATATTCCCGGCTTCCTGACCCGGGATCGCGCTGAAGAAAACAAGGGGAAGGTTATTGGCCAGCGCTTCCGTGACCGAAAGGCCGCCGGGCTTCGTGACCATGACGTCGGCGGCAGCCATCATCTCTTCCATGTTATTGACGAACCCGAAAGGCTTGTGCCGCGGATTGGACCGCGCCGCGATCCGCGCCTGGAGTTCCTTGTTGTTCCCGCAAATGATAATGAGCTGCAACGTGGCCAGGTATCCGGCCAATTCCTCGATAGGCCCGAAACCGAATGAACTTGTTGAGATAAGGACCGTGAACGCCTCCGAGTCAAGGCCGAGCTTGCGGCGCATCCCGGCCTTGTCGCGCGGCCGGGTGAATTTCTCATCCAGCGGGATGCCGGTAATGAATATTTTACTCTCATCCACTCCAAGCGACACCAGGCGCCTTTTGGTGTACTCGCTCGCCACGCAGTATTCATCGACGCCCGGGACAAGCCATATTTTATGCACGTCGAAATCCGTCACAACAACGACCAGCTTTCCGCCGAGCTGCCCCGTGCGGCGCAGATGGCCGCACACCTCCGCGGCAAAGAAATGCGTCGCCACGACGCAGTCGAACTTTTCTTTCTTCAGGAAAGCCACGAGGCGCGTGGCGTTAAGCCCGTTATAGACGCGACGGATGGCGCGGAAGACCGGCAGGAACCAGGCCTGGTCGGTGAGCCAAAAGAACATTCCCCAGAACACCGGGATCTTCCCGACCATGAATTCGTAACCCTGGGTATAGGCATGGCGAAAGAACGGCGTGGTAAGGTCCAGCGCGTCAACGACCGTCGACGCTCCCGGATAACGGTCCTCCAGCCCGTGATGGATGGCTTCAGCGGCCTTGCGATGCCCGGCGCCCGCGGTCGCGTGGATGATCAGTATCCCGGGCGATGATGAGTTTTGCGGCTTCATAAAGGTCCTTTGCTATATGGTCGGGCCTGATATCCCAGCGCTTCATGTACGCCCGGTCTTCACGCCCGCACAGGACAAAGACCGTCTTGCATCCGGCATTCTTCCCGGCCTTGATGTCGATCTCGGTATCCCCCACAAAATACGCGTCGCGCGCGTCCGCGTCACTCCCCCCGACGGAGGCAAGCGCCTTGAGGATATTGCCGACGCGCGGCTTGCGGCAATTGCACCCGTCCGTCGACTTGCAGGTGCAGTAATGGACCCCGGTGATACGCGCTCCGGCCCGGGCCGCGCCATCGTGCAGGCGCTGCGTGATGCGCCGGAGCTTGTCGTGGGTGAATACCCCTTTGCCGACACCCGCCTGGTTCGATATCACGAAAATATGGTACCCGGCGTCGGTCAACAATTTCAGCGCTTCCATGGAACGCGGGATGAAATGAAAATCCTTGACGTTGGTGACATAAAGGCCGTTGCCGGGAAATTCATTGATCACGCCATCTCTATCAACAAAAACAACTTTCATTTTTTCACGGGCTCTTTGATGCCTTTGATGATCTCGTAATATTTGATGTAGCTCATGACCTGGTACAGCGAGGCGAAATAAGCGATCACAAAACCCATGAACCCGCCCTTCCAGCCGCCCTTGCCGATATAGGAACGGAAGAACCGGTCGACCATGCGCCAAAATCCCGCGAGCATGGACATGCGCCGTCCGGTATCGACCCACTTCTGCGCTTCCAGCGTCGTCTGGCGATTAAGGCTGGCGAGAAAATGCGCCAGGTCAGGATAACCGTAATGCACGATATCCCCGGTCAAATGCCCGCAGGTCCCCTCGTGGAACACGCGCGGATGGACTGGTGCCTCCTCATAACGGAATTTGCTTTTCAGGACCAGCCTGGTCTTCGACCCCGGGTACCATCCGGAATGGTCCACCCAGTAATTGCCGATATAGGTCTTGAACGGTATGGCAAAGGCCACGTGCGCTGTGCCGGGCAGCACCGCATCGATCTCCCGGCGAAGCTCCGGCGTCACGCGTTCGTCCGCGTCAAGATAGAGGACCCACGCGCTCGTCGCCCGGGCCGCGGCCCAGTTGCGGTGGATGCCCTCATTGTCCATCGTGCGATGATGGACAACGGCGCCGCAGGCCTCGGCAATGGCCACCGTGCGGTCCGTGGAATTGTCATTGACCACGATGATCTCGGCGGCCCACCCCTTGACGCTGTGGATGCAGGCCTCCATATTGTCTTCTTCATTCTTCGCGATGATGACGACCGCCACCGGTACTGGGAACATTACAGGGCTCCCTTGAGCGCGGCAGCAACCTCAATGACCTGGGCCTCCGTCATGTGCGGGAACATGGGCAGCGACAGGATCTCGTCAGCGACTTTCTCGGAAACAGGAAAATCCCCCGCCTTGAATCCGGCGTCGGCGTATGCTTCCTGCAGATGGATCGGTATGGGGTAATGGATCAGCGCGGTGACGCCTTTCTCCTTCAGCCGGTCCAGCACGCGGGCGCGGTCCTTCAGGCGGACGGCATAGGTCTGATGGACATGCTCCCGGTCAGGCAGTGTCTGCGGCACAATGATCCCCGATCCGGCAAGGTGCCTGGCGTAATATCCGGCCACCGTCTGGCGCAAGCTGTTCCACGCGTCCAGGTGTTTCAACTTCTCCGAAAGCACAACGGCCTGCACCGTGTCCAGCCGCGAGTTGTGCCCCTTGAACTTGTGGGCATAACGGTCCGTGCGCCCGTAATCCCTGAGCATCCGCACCATCTCGGCCAGTTTCGCGTCATTGGTCACGACCATGCCGCCGTCGCCCCAGGCGCCCAGGCCCTTGGTCGGATAAAAGCTGAAACAACCGCCGTTGCCCATGGACCCGCTGCGCTGGCCCTTGTAACGCGTGCCGTGCGCCTGGCAGGCGTCCTCGAGCACCGCCACGCCGCGCCGGCGGGCGACCGCCAGGATCTCGTCCATGTTCGCCATCTGCCCGTAAAGGTGCACGGGAATGATGACCTTGGTCCGCGGCGTGATCACCTGCTCCAGCTTCGCGGGGTCCATATTGTAGGAATGCTCATCGATGTCCACGAACTTGACCCGGGCGCCCGTATAAGACGCGCACAGGGCCGTGGCGATGAACGTGAACGTCGGCAGGATCACCTCGTCACCTTCCCCGACACCCATGGCCGCCAAAGCAAGGTACAGCGCGTCCGTCCCGGAATTCACGCCCACCGCGTATTTCACGCCGCAAAAAGCCGCGAACTCATCCTCGAATTTCTTCACTTCCGGCCCCATGATGAATGACGCTTTCGCGATCACCTGTTCAAGCCCCGCGTCGACCGCCTTGCGGATCATTTTATTCTGTTCGGTAAAATCAATGAACGGCACGCTCATGAGACGAACTCCTCCAAGGCCCTGTAGACCTCATCCATGGTTAATGTTCTCAAACAACTCTGATGATCGCACCCTGACACGCGAAAATTCCTGTAACACGGCTGGCAGGGCAGCCCTTTGGTCACCACCCGGTGATCTTTCCCCGGCGGGTAAGGCCCGTAAACCACGGGGTCGACAGGGCCAAAGATCGAAACTGTCCGCGCGCCGCAGGCCACCCCCACGTGCAACGGGCCGCCATCGTTGACAACAGCGCACCTTGCCCGGCGCATCAGCGCCGCGGCCCGCGTCAGGCTCGTCGGATCCGCCACCGCTACCAGCGGACTTGAAGCTGACCCGGCGACATGACGGCAAAGCTCCAGCTCGCTTTGGTCCCCCATCAGTATAATGGGGCACTTTGATCTTTCAATTATTTTCTCTGCCAATCGCGCGTAGCCTTCCGGCGGCCAGCGTTTCATGCCGGCCCCCTGCCCCCAGCTTGCCCCGCCACCCGGGAACATGACGATGAAGGCGTTATCCCCCAACCCGTGACGTGCCATGAACTCTCCGGCCCAGGCCTTGTCAGCTTCGGGAACGAACAAGGCCATGCGGTCTTCGTTACCGGGATGGGGCTCAAGAAGGTCCAGATAATGCGCGGCCACGTGCCGG
This sequence comes from Candidatus Omnitrophota bacterium, assembly GCA_903901225.1. GTDB lineage: Bacteria > Omnitrophota > Gorgyraeia > Zapsychrales > Fredricksoniimonadaceae > Fredricksoniimonas > Fredricksoniimonas borealis. The sequence continues at coordinate 64,152 of CAIUQE010000035.1, read as the reverse complement.
CCTTCATAGCCTTTGAGCGGGACCTTGCGGGTCAACCACCGCCCGCGGCCCTTGTAGTCATATCCGACGCGCGCCGGGATCCCGGCCAGCATCAGCGCCGCTCCGACGGGGGACCCCATGGAAAGGTCGAACGCGGTATCAAAATGCCCGGCATACAGTTCTGCCGTGAACGCTTTCCATTTCAGGAGGAACTGCCACGGCGATCTTTTATAGACCGCGACGAATTCATCACGTTCATAGGAAAAAACCCGGTCAAGGCGGGGGTCATTCCTGAGGAAGGGCGCGGTGCGGGCGTTCCCGACGAAACTGATGGATATGCCGGGCTCCCGGCGCTTGAGGGCCGCGATCAAAGGCGTCGTGAACAGCACGTCCCCGATGCCGAAAGGGTTGACGATCAGGACTTTTTTCAAAATATTTTGAACTCCTTGACGACGAACCAGAAATAAATGCCGCACACGCGCAGGATGGCCCAGCGCTCGTATTTTGAACGATAAAACCATACAGGCGACATGAAGTTGAACTTTGATCCCATTCCAATGGCCACACAATGCGTGGAAATTTTCATACCCGACGATCCTCTCCCGCCTCTAATTCCCACAGAGATCATTTTCTTTCGAAAACAATAAGGTTTTGGCTGTAACTGTCTTCCAGCTTGCGCAGCTCTTCAGACCTTGGCTGGTCGAATGCATAACCGTATTGTTTGAACTTTTCTATCCAGTAAACCGGAAGCTGTTCATTAAAATGACCGTCGCCCCCCTGCCCCGGAGGCGCGGCGGAAACAACAACCTTATCGGAATGGTTTGAAAAAGTTTTTAGCAGGTTATCTACATATTTGGGATGGATGTGCTCGACAAATTCAAATGACCAGATGAGGTCAAACCGCTTCTTGAGGTTGAGTTCTTTCTCAAGATTATACTGAAGGATCTTGTCGGGATACTTCGCTTTGGATATGGCCAGTTCAGACCCCTCCACGCCCTGGACATCTATCCCGCGATCATGAAAATATTCCAGCGCCCGGCCCACCCCGCATCCCAGGTCCAGGACGGACGACGGACGGAACATATCAATGACCCGGTCAATGACCCGGCGCGGAAAAAGCGACGCCTCGGCGATCTCAAACTCGGAAATAAAAATGCTGTTCTTCATGATCTCCCGCTGAAAAAACCAGCGGGGCCTTTTGAAAATATAACGGACCGACCTGACCAGCGCCCTTAATCCCGGCAGGTTCTTCTTTTTCCACATCCTGAAATCTTCGCTCATTCCGGCCTCTCCTTCATTGATCAATATCAAGTTTACGGATCTTCTTTTCAACCAGCGCCTTGTACCCATCATCCTGCGGGAACGACGCGTAGTGGCAGGTCCGGCAGGCCCCTTCCTTGATGTCAAAACCGGCAAGCTTCCGCCGCAATCCATTGGCAACACCGGAAAAATAAATGTCTTCGAGCGCGGTTGTGGCCGCGTTGCCGAGGATATAAGGCTTGTGCGCCGCGACATCCCCTCTCAAATTACAGCACGGCAGGACATCTCCGGTCCAGTCGACCAAAAGCCTGCCAAAGGGACTTTCGCAGGGCGACACGCGGGCGTGCCTGGCATAACTTTTCAACGTGCCGCCGCGGTCGTTCCACTGGCTGGCGACATCCGGCACGAACATGGCAACCTGGAGCTTCTCCATACGGACACGGTAACGCACCAGCGCCCCATCCGCGGGGACCTCATGCGCCTCAAGATCCCTCCGCCGGAGAAATTCCCGACATCGGTCTTTGGCTTCGGCCAGCAGCGCTTCACGGCTCCCCGCTGCGTCAAGGTACATGCCGATGATCACAAAATCAAGGCCCGCGGACTCCAGTTCCTTCAGTTTTTCCGCGGTGACATAGTCGCCGTTGGAATGGAACCCTATCCGCGCCCGCGGCAATTCCCGGCGCGCGCGGCGGATGCGGTCGAAAATGATATCGAGCGCCAGCGGTTCATTATAACGATGCAGTTTCAACGTATGAGCATAATCAATGGACTTCAATTGCGCAATGATCCGGTCAAAAACATCCTCCGGCATGATCTGAGACTTGTCGGCACGGCTGAAATGCGCGTTGGGGCAAAAAGAACATGTGCGGTTGCAATACCCATGCGTTTCCACCTCGATCTCCACAAGATGCTTCCTGAAGAAATCCCGCCGTTCCGCCGCCGAAGCCCCTTGCTGCGTGAAATGCAGCCGCTGGAGAGAATCCACAAACCTCTCGACGAGAAAATGATCGTCCATCTTCCGGCACTGCCCGGTCAATTTGTAAAACACCTTGAACAGCTGGTACATTCTTTTGTTAAAAGAAATCAGCTTCACGCGCCCCCCTGTTGAGAACGATCCGCCCTATCTCCCGGAGCCTTTCCCGGTACGTGTGCCGCTCTGCCAGGGTGAACCCGGCCCGGGCGATCCGTTCCCCGTCTTCGCGATGGGACAGATAATGGTCGATCAGCCGCTTCAGCTCCCCGGTCGTCGGGTCGTCAAAGACAACACAGTCTTGGCCGGGTGAAAAGATATCTTCAAAACCGTTGTCCTTGATCCTGTTGTTGAGGACCAAAGCCCCGGCCGCCATGGCTTCAAAAATGCGCATGTTGAGGTCATTGTTGATCGCGTAGTTGACGACGATCCTGGCCTGGGAATAGATCGAAAAAAGTTCGCTGTGATGGGCTGTCCCGATGAAGGCGTTGGGATAGCCGCTTTTAATGAGTTCCAGCACCACCTTGCGCAGGGTATATTTTCCCGTCGTCCCGACAAAAGCGATATCCCAGCGCCGCTGAGAATGAGGAACAAAAGCAGACGACGGATTTACTGGATCACACGCCGGCGGAAGCCAGCGCGCCAGCCTCCCTGTGGCACGGGAAACCTCCCAGGCGCCTTCTTTCTGGAAACAAAAAAGCGCGTCACAGTCGGGGGCATTGCGGATGATGCAGCGCAAGGGATGTTTCAAATGCGTATCGGCCACCCACCACGCGTAAGGATGCAGGCCGGCAGGGAACGGCGCCGCGTAATCCCCGTCGTCCAGGCGCAGATAAAGGTCAAACCCCCCCGTGACCTGCCGTATCTCTTTCAGGTCGAACTGAGAGACCTGAAGCCCGGGCTGATGCTCCAGCACGCGCCGGCATCTTTCCCCGACCCCCACGCGGCTGTCGCGGTCATAGACGAGGGCGATCTTCATGCGCTGACCTTCAGGACGGAACGGTAGGCATTGAGCGTCTCACGGGCGGTCCGCTGCCAGGTCAAGGCACGGATGCAGCCGTAACCCCGTTCAACATAAAGTTCACGGTCGACGGAATTGCCGAGCAAGCGTTTGAGCGCGTCGGCCAGGGCCGCGGGGTCGTATGGGTCAATGATGATCGCGGCCTCGCCCGCCACCTCGGGCACGCCGCCCCGGTCCGTGGCAATGACCGCCGTGCCGGAAGCGAACGCCTCGACCATCGACTGGGGGAATCCCTCATGCAGGGAGGTCACGATCGCCGCCTCGGCATTCTCAATGACCACCTGCAGAGCCTTCTCGTTCATGAACCCGGTCGTGGCCACGCGCTCGCGGATGCCGAGGATGCCCATCTTGCGCTGGGCCCGGTCGTACGCGCCTTGCGCGTTGGCCACAGGCCCGGTAAAAACAAGCGTCACGTCATCGGGAACCTCACGGTGGAAACGCGCGAAGCCGTCGAGCACAAGGTCAATGTTACGCCGTTTATAATTCAATCCGGAAAAATTAACGACATACCTTTTCCCGAGCAAACGGTACTTGCGCAGGATGTCATCCGCCTCACCGGCCTTGATCTCGCCTTCATACACAGGCTCCGCCCCGTACGGCGTGACGGCGACCTTGTCCGCCGGGACGCGGCATAACCGGACAATGTCCTTGCGGCTCACCTCGACTCCCGTGAGGATCCTGGCCGCCTGGTGCGCCCAAACAAGGCTGCGCAATTTATAACGCAGCGCCCGGCGCCAATCCTTGAAAGTACTCAACACCCAGGGCGCCATATCGTGAACGGTAAGGACCATCGGGCAGGGCGAACGAAAGAGCGCCACGTCCATGCCGCCGGGCTGGTGAAAAAGGTCAATGCCATGCTCCTTCAGAAGGCGGGGCAGGTGCGTTGACGCCCACTTTTTCCGCCCGGCACGCGGCAGGTCCACCACCACCCGCCTGATCCGCGGATGACGGATAAAAAGGTCGTACTCCACACAGATCTTGTCAGGCGCCAGCAAGACAACCTGAAGGTCCGGGTCGATCTCAACCAGCCGGCGCACAAGGCGCGTGAGATAATTCGCCACGCCCGAACGCTCCCGGGTCAGGCTCACCGCATCAAAGGCAATTCTCATCAAGGCTCCTCATTGTCACAGGATCGTCAATAGCGCGCGCACGAACTTGACCCGCTGTTTGACCCATTTTTTATGTTCCTTCGAAACCGCCCCGTCGCAGACATCCAGGAACTCGTTTTTCAGCCGGATCATGGCGCGGCCGCGAAAAGCATCAACGGAAGAATGCCGCACCACTTTTTTCCCATAACAGATGGTATCCTGGAAATAAACCTTCGCGAAGGGCCCTGTGGGGATAATCTCATCAACAAATTTCTTCACGCCGGCCTGCTGGGTATCATGGAACACGATATACCCGCCCTCCACCACCAGCGGCGCCCAAAGCTCATAGTCCTGTTTGACCGAATCGTAATCATGCGCTCCGTCAATGAAAAGCAGGCTGACAGGCTGTTCAAAAGCACGGCGGGCATTATGCGCGCGCTCCACGATGGGCGTAACGATCCTGTCAAGCCCGTTACGACTGATATTGGCCTTGAACCGTTCCAACGTCCAGATCTTCTCACCCGGTTTCTGATGTTCTTCGGAACCGGTATGAGGATCAATGGCATAAACCCTGGAGGGTTCGCCGTGAGACGCGCTGGCCTTCGCGCCCAACCCGATCCAAACCGTGGATTTACCCTGCCATGAACCGATCTCAACGATACATCCACCGGAAGCCCTGCGGGCCAATTGATAGAGCAACCAGCCTTCACGATCTGTCAGAAAACCTTCAATGCCCGCGCTGATCGCGCACAATTCCCGGAAAACACCTGTCTTGAACATCTGTTCCCTTTCACCTAGATCATGTTGCACGTGCGGCATGGCACCATATGTGCCTTGCGGTGATGCCGGTATTCACGCGCCAGGATCCCGTTGTAAATATCCAGCAGTGAACGCTCCTGCGCGTTGCCAAGAATGAATTCGCCCTCCATGTCCATGCAACACAGCGCCACCAGCCCATTGGCCAGGACGATCATGGCCTTCAAGCGGGGGCAGAAAATATTGCGGAACCGCCGGAGGCTGAAAACCCGGGAAAGCCAGTTATACTTGTACCCGATCTTCACCTGGACGCCCGGAAAATTCGCGTGGCAAAAACGGGTAAAGGCGTCATTATAAGCCTTGTCCTGCGCCTTGCTGCCATTGCCCGGCTCAACCGAAGCGACGCAGACCTCGCGCACGAAATTCAATTCCCTGTTCAAGCGCAAGAATTCCTTGATATTAGCGACGGTCTTTTCAAAATTAAGTCCCACCCGCTCATGATAATCCGCGGCATCGATCCCGTTAAGGCTAAAGTTCATCACATCAATGTCTTTGACCGCCGCAAGTTTCTGCAACTTGTCGGCGGTAAGCAAGGCGCCATTGGTATAAATGACGATCTTCACCCCGGGCAATTCACGGTTGATGAGCAGGAGCCGCTCAAAAATATTACGGTCCATGAAAGGCTCGCCGTTGACAAAAGGCTGGATGGACTTCACCTTGAGTTCTTTAACGTCGCGGATCAGTTTCGCGAACACCTCGTCGGACATATCCATCAAGGGGCGCTTCATCCGTGGATGCGGACAAAAAACACACCGCCCGTTGCAGCGGTTGGTCGTTTCGATCTGCACCGAATCCGGATACTCAATGACGGGTGTCTTTTTACGGAACAGCATGCTCAGGCTCTCGATCTTCCGACAGAATGATACATGGCCAGGACTCCCCGGGCCATTTCATCCCAACGAAACTGTTTAACCCGCTCTCTTCCTTGACGTGACAATACCGCGCGCCTATTCTCATCCTGCATCAACAACTGCAAATGTCCTGCCAACTCATCAGGTTTCCGAGGATCCACCAATATAGCCGCATCGCCTGCGATCTCAGGAATAGAGCCGGCGTGATTGGCAATTGTTGGAATTCCACATGAAAAAGATTCGGTCAAAGGCAAGCAAAACCCCTCATAGAGCGATGTAACAACTGATACCAGTCCATGCGACAGGACAACTTTCAACTCCTTGTTGGAAAGGAATCCTGTGAGTATGACACGATCATTTATGCCCTCTTTCACCATCTTAGCCTTCACCCGATCAAAAAAACCATCTTGTTTAAGAACTTGCCCTGTAATAACCAAAAAACTATCGTCGCCCGTCCGGTCCAGGTACCTTGCAAACCCTTCAATAATGAAATCAGGGTTTCGCCTCAATTGATTGAGCCCCCCCATGTTAACCACATATCTTTTTCCCACAAGACTGTACCGCTGAAGGATCTCCTGCTCTTCTCCTGGAGCAATTGCGCAACTATAGATGTCATCAGCCCCCAGGTGCGTTACCAGGACTTTCGTCGCAGGCACCCGGCAAAGCCGCATAATATCGAATTTGCTGGTTTCAGAGACCGTGTGTACTCTTGCCGCGGCATGTGCCCAAAGTATATTCCTGACTTTATAACGTAGCGCCTTAACGGCCTTGCGAAAAATACCTGGTATCACCCACGGGATCAGGTCATGGATCGTTACAACAACAGGACAAGGAGCGCAAAAGAACGGGCCATCCGCATTGAACGGTTGATGAAAAATATCAATCCTTTGCTCCCGAAGAAGGGGCGACAATTGTCTGTTGGGCCAACGGCTTATATCGCTGACGCGCTCCGCAACCTGGACACAAACGATCCGGTCATGTTTCAAGTATCTCTGATACTCCGGCAAAAAAGGCCGAGGGAAAAAAAGTACAAGCTCCAACTGATCATCTAACAACGGAAGATGTTCCAGGAGTCGCAAAAAAACAGTCACCCCTCCGCATCTTGGCAATGTCAATATTCTCGCATCAAAACCAATACGCATAAGATCACGGCTTCCTGGCTTTTATCAGGCACACGCACGCCGTTTTATCAACAGCCTGTACTCCGGAAGCTTCCGGCTCGTCGCATTCCTGCCAAAAATCATTCAGATGCTGTTGGTCACGGCGCTGGATATAATATCTTTTTTCCTCAACAAGGAAAGCGCCAAGCGCTTTCTTGAGGCGCGCCGCGTCATACGTCCGCTGAACCACCCCTGTTGTCAGGACACCAAAAGGCACTGACAATAACAGGAGCCCCCCCGGCTTCAACACACGCTCAAATTCACGGACAACGTCCGCATCGGCATCAGGATGATGGCAAGGGTCCTGATAATGACCAAGCCCCACATGTTCGATCATTGAAACGCACGTCACCGCGTCAAATGACCGGTCGACCAACGGCATTTTTGTCGCATCCGCCTGGACAAGATCAAGGCCAGGGAAAAAGAAAGGGTATTTCCTGAAATCCAGGCCTGTCACATGATAACCCAGCCCGGCGAGTTGCATCGGCAACAGGCTTTCCATACACCCCACATCGAGGACAGCTGCTCCCCGCTTGAGTGAAGCGAGCCCCTGAATAACGAACGGCAACTCAATGATCCGTTCATTGATGAATACCGCCTTCACGTATCTTTCATACGCAAGTTTACCGAAATTGAACTTCTTTTTTGTCCGGACAAAGACCGGCTCATTGATGTGATACGCGCGTGCATTATCTTCCATTGTTTCCTTTCAAGGCGCCAGCAACCCGGACCGCTCCGCCTTCTCCCAGATCTTCATCCATTTGATCAGCGGGCCGATGACATTGCCGACACACCAGACAAGCCCGGGCAAACCGTCCCTGTACCCTTTTTTTCTGACATAGATCTTCCAGAATGTTTTCAAAGGCCTCCACGTCAAATGGTAACGGATCTCTTTCGCGCTGACATGGGGCCGCGCCTGGCAATAAAGCTCGGCCTCCTGTTCGGCGTAACGGACAGCCTTATCAAAGAATGGTGCCAATGTTTCAAAAGGATAATGACAGATATCTCCGTCGATACGGCTAACAACTCCCCTGACCTCAAGTTGTTCATGCACGGGGCCATGGTAAGCGACGCAGTCTTTCCGGTAAAGCCTGACGTAATAACCATACGCGCCGGCGTGGCGAATAGGACTTCCGACAAAATAATTCAGGCGCCGCAACTCAAAGGCCGCCGTGTCACCCGCGGCCCCGATCGCCTCCCTGATCCTGGCGCCCACCGCATCGGAAATGAACTCGTCGGCATCCATGGGAAAAATCCACGCGGATGACGCCTGTTGGGCGCCGAAATTACGCTGGGCGGCAAAATCCTTTTCCAGCGGCCGCTGAAAAACTTTAGCCTGGAACTCCCGCGCCGCGATCTCACGCGTACAGTCCGTGGACATATCGTCGACAACAACAATTTCATCGGCGAATGAACGCACAGACGCCAACGCTTTCCTGATACGCGGTTCTTCATTCTTTGTAATGATAACAACGGATATTTTTGGCATCGCTCCCTGCACGGAACCCTTGACTTTGTCCCTTGAACAACTCACGTCGAGTCTTTTCATGCCGGAGCCTTTAAATTTTCTGTCCGACAAAGAATTGAGCATCATAAAGAATACAACCGAATATCTTGTTCATCAACAATGCCAACGTAAGTCGGCCCCGCTTATGCCAGGGCTTGACAATATCCCCCCAGGCATCATCCACCGTCGCCTCTTTAACGGAGAACCCGGCCACTTCCAAAGTCTTGCGTAAAACAGATGGCGTGAAATGCGAAAGGTGCCAATTGCCTTCCTTCACATAATCAGGATACATCAGTTTCTTCCTCATCCCGACAAACTTCTGAAGCGCGTATCTTAAATACCCCTTGCGCCCTAAAAGCGAATCATTCGGAACAGCAATGAAAACAAACCCGCCGGGTTTCAGGATCCGCGCAATTTCCCGCAACGTAACTACCGGGTCCGGCAAATGCTCAAACACATGGAGCAAAACCACCCCGTCGAAAGACGCGTCAGGATACCTGATCGCTTCCAATATGCCCTGGTCCAACAAAACACCCAGACCATTCTTTGCGCAGGCAACACACGCTTGTGAAACTTCGGTCCCATGCAACTGGTAGTTGCCTGCCGCCTTCAGGAAATATAAAAAAGTCCCCGGGCCAGCGCCGACGTCAAGGATCGCCCCGCGAGAAAGGTATTTCCGGACCAATCCCACGCGCCTTAAATATAAATGCTCTGCCCGGGCAGGATCAAAACCCTTTATAAATTCCCGCTCATATTTCTGATCCATATCGGAAATTTCTTTCGTCGTCGCAATCCGCGGACTTGTAAATTTATACCCGCATTCTTTGCAAATTTTAATATGGCCAGTTTTATCAAAAACAGCAAGGCTCTTACTTTGGCATACAGCGCACTGTTTCAAATCTTCCATGCCCCCTCCAAACATGCATTTATCCGACATCCAAGTCGTAACCCGCGGCCCGTCAAATCTTACCCGCCACATCCTCGACCGTGATCCGGTCCACGCCGGCAGCCTGAACAACAACATGCCCCGCGCCCGTGCCCCATGGCCCCCAGCGCTCGGGGTTTTTCCCGGGTATGTCGTTGCGAAAAAGCGCCACGGTGCGCGCGCCCACGGCCGCGGCCAAATGGACCGGGCCGCTGTCGCACGACACGAGGCAACGGCATTGCTTCAGGATGGCGGCGGTTTCGAGGAGGGTTGTGCGGCCGCTTAGGTCGAGGATGTTACGACCCCCCTCCCCTACCCCTCCCCACCGGGGGGAGGGAATACTAATCTGCCAGGGCTCGGGTCGACCGATAATGATGACCTTGCCGGTTTCCTTTTCAGCCAGACGCCGTACCAACTCTGTGAACCTTTCCAGCGGCCACTGCTTGACGGGATCGCTCGTCCAGGGATGGACGGCAATACTGCCGGGCGTTATCCCGAATTTGGCGGCAACCGCGGCTTGGACCTCAGCCGGGATCGCCAGCTCCAAAGAACGATCCTGCGTCGCCGCGCCGATCAAGGCAACGAGTTCAAGGTTATACTCCACCTCGTGGCGCAGGCCCAGGTGTTTTTTATCGGGCAGGGTGCGATTGAGCAAAAAGGGATGCTTGCGCGCGTAACCGATACGGCACGGGATACCGGCCCAAAAAACAATATGATGCGCTTCCCGCGTCGGGTTGAGGACGATCGCGGCGTCATAGTGTTCGCGCCGCAACTGCCAGACCAGCGCGATATCTTCACCCCAAGCGCGGCGCCCGAAGGGCCGCTCGAGGATCTTGTCAATGAACGGAACCGCCCGGGCCAATTCCACGACCGCGGGCGCGACCATCACATGCAATTCGGCCGTGGGATAAGTTTCCTTGATCGCCCGCAATGCCGGGATATTCAGCAGGAACTCGCCGAAACGGTCGTTTCTGACGGCCAGGATCTTTTTCATCGCGGCCGTCACTGGTTGAAATGATAACTCGCCAGCCGCGCGTAAAGCTCGGAAGACGTCATCAGATCGTCGTGTATGCCTTTCTCGATGATGCGGCCCTGATCCATCACCAGGATGCACGAGGCATGGCGTATGGTCGAAAGCCTGTGGGCGATCACGACGACCGTGCGGTCCTTCATCAGGTTGTCCAGCGCCTGCTGGACAAAATATTCCGATTCCGAATCAAGCGCGGAGGTCGCCTCGTCCAGAAGCAGTATCTTTGGATTCTTCAGGATGGCACGGGCGATGCACAGCCGCTGTTTCTGCCCGCCGGAAAGCTTGAACCCGCGGTCACCGATGACCGTCTCCAGGCCGTTGGGCATCCGCTCGATGAACTCCCAGGCCAGCGCGCGGCGCGCCGCGTCATTGATCTCCTGGTCCGTCGCGTCCAGCTTGCCGTAACGCAGGTTCTCGCGAATGGTCTCGTTGAACAGGATCATGTCCTGCGTCACGAGCCCCACGTTCTTGCGCAATGAATTGACCGTCACCTGCTTGATGTCCTGATCGTCAAAAAGAATAACTCCCTTGTCCGGGTCATAAAAACGCAGGATCATGTTCATGATCGTGGTCTTCCCGCAGCCGGTGGGGCCCACCAGGGCCGTGGTCTTGCCGATCTCGAAATCGTGGGAGAAATTCTTGATGATCCAGCGCTCTTCGGCTTTCTCGTATTTAAAGGACACGTCGTGAAAACGGATGTATTTTTCAGGCGGAAGGCATGCCACCGCGGATGGCGCGTCCACAATGAGCGGCTTCCAGTCAAGGATATCATAAAGCCTTTTGGTGGACGCCAGCGCCTGCTGGTTGATGCCGTACACGCCGGTCAGTTTCTTGATCGGCCGCAGGATGCTGATGAGCGATGTCAGAAAAAGCGCGAACACGCCAAAGGACATCTTGCCTTCGAGGACAGAACGGCCGCCGATCCAGAACACGATGACAACCGCGATCGATGCCAGCAATTCGCTCACCGGGGCCAGGAGAAGGTTGCGCCTGATCCCCTTGATGATCGCCTTGTAATAGCGCTTGTTGATCACGTCAAAACGATCGATCTCGTGGTTCTCGCGGGAGAACGCCTTGACGATGGCAACGCCCTGATTCGTCTCCGCGAGGATCGAATTGAGGTCCGCCATGGATTCCTGGGAATAAATGGACTGCTTCTTGATGGTCTTGCCGATCGCGTAAATAAGAAAGCCGTTGATGGGGAAAACAAGCAGGACGATCAGGACCATCTGCCAGCTGATCGCGAAGGCGATCACGGCGAACATGATCGCCAAAAACGACTGGTACACCATGTCCGTCATGCCGTAGGAAATGGCGTTACCGATGAACCCCGCGTCATTGGTGATGCGCGACATGAGCTCTCCCTGGCGCTTCTGGCTGTAAAAATCAAGGGACAGTTCCTGGTATTTGCGAAAAAGGTCAGCCCTCACGTCGGATACGGATTTCTGACCGACCTCGTTCATGAAGTACCCCTGGGCGTAAGAAAATATGCCCTTGAGAAGAAAAAAGAACGGGATCATGAAAATGATGCCGTAAAAGATCTGGTTACGGTCGATCGCATTAAGCCTGGCCGCCCACTCTGCCACATAAGGCGGCATGCCCGTCGGCAGGACGATGAGCTTGTTGGTGAAGATGCGGTCCGCCAGCGGCACGATCGCGCCGAACTGCACGCCTTCAAAAAGGGTCGACGCCATCATGCACAGGATGCCTCCCGCCAGATAATGCAGGTTCCTGCGCGCCAAATGGATCATCCGGAGATATTCTTTAATAATTCACCCCTTTACTCTTGAGGAACTTTTCCACGACACCGACCACATGGTCGAGCTGTTCGATCCCTATATCCTGATGGATCCCGATATGGGTCCCGTGGTCACTGCAATATTCAGCCTCGGGAAAATCACCGCGCCTGTGACCCAGGAACGCGTAACCCGGGCACTGCGTCGGCATGGAATAAAAAAGGTTCCTCGAATCCACGCCGTTCGCCTCCAGGCCAGCCACGAATTCATCCCTGGTAAAAGGCGCCCCCTCTTTCACGATAATGGAAAAAGCGTGCGGGCCAAGCTTCTCAAAAGGTTCTTCCCGCAGCGTGATGAATACCTTGTCGAACCGCTTGAACTTTTCGATGAGATAAAGCATATTCCTGCGGCGGCGGGAGAGGATGTCCGCGAATATCTCCATGTTGCCAAGCCCCACCGCGGCTTCAAGTTCGTTCATTTTAGCTGAAAAACCGATCCGCTCAAACGTAAATTTTCCCGTCATCCCGTGATTGCGCAGCGACATCAAGGCCTCAGCGATGGCCGCGTCATCCGTCAGGACCATCCCCCCCTCGATCGTCGTGATGATATGGGCGGCATAAAGGCTGAAACAGGACATGTCACCCATAGCCCCCGCTTTCCGGCCGCGGTACTCGGCCCCGTGCGCCTCGGCCGCGTCCTCGATGACCTTCAACCCGTGCTTGCGGGCAATAGCATTGACCGCGTCCATGTCCGCGGGCTTGCCCATCAGGTGCACGGGCATGATCGCGCGCGTGCGGGCGGTGATCTTCGCCTCGATCTTCGTCACGTCAATATTGAGAGTGTCCCTCCGTACATCCACAAAGACCGGCGTCAGTCCCGCCTGAAAAACCGCGTTGCCGGTGGCCACGAATGACAACGCGGGGACGATGACCTCATCCCCCCGCCGCGCGCCCAGATCATAAAGCGCCGCGCACGCCAACGCGTCCGCGTCCGTGCCGCTGGAGACCGCGACCGCGTGCTTCACGCCAAAAAGGGCGGCGAACTTCTCTTCGAACTCTTTAACATATTTTCCCTTGGTCACCCAGCCGCTTTCCAGCGCCGCATCGATGAGCCGGCGCGCTTTGGGCGTTATGGAAACCGTCCCGAAAGGCACCCTGTAATCCGCTTTCTTCTGCTCCTCGCCGCGCGGGATCATAGCATCCCCATGAGATTTTCCTGGGCCCAGGCAAAACGCTCCGGCGTCCCTATGTCAATGAAAGGCGCCTCAACCTTGTGGCAATAGAACCGGTTGGCGATCATCCCCGGGAAAAAGTCATACTCGATGGAAAATTTCCCCGGCGGCATGCGTTCAAACAGCCCCCGGTTGAAACAATAAATGCCCGCGCTGATATACTGCACGTCCCGGGTCTCAAACTTTTCTTTGAACGCGAGGATATCTCCTTTGTCATTGCTCACGATAGTGCCGAAATCCTTGTTGCCCTCGACACGGACACCGACCAGGGTGGCCAGCGCCTTTTTATCCAGATGGGCGCCAAGAAAAGCGGCATAATCCACGGGAGTGAAACAATCGCCGTTAAGGCCGAAAACATGATCATATTTCAACAGGGGCGCGGCATTCTTCAGGGCGCCGCCCGTGCCCAAAGGTTCCCGTTCCACCGACAACTGGAGGTCCAACTGGCTGAATTTGGCCTTGTAATGCGCCGCGATCGATTCCGCCTTGTAACCCGCGCAAAGGATCACGCGTGTGGCACCCTGTTTGATGAGATAACGCAATAAAAAATCCAGGAACGGCTCACCCTGGACCTCGGCCATGACCTTGGGCACACCGCCCGTAACGGAGCGCAGCCGCGTGCCGAGCCCGCCGCAAAGGATAAGGAAATCCGTTTTCCCGACATCAGCGCTCATGCCACGACCCCGTCATAAGGTTGGTAGAAAATGATCTGGCTGCCCAGCGTCTCGAACCTGAACGGGACCTCAAGCAACCCTTCCAGCGCCTTGCGGACCGCCGGCTTCCTGTCGGGCTCCGCGTAAATGAGCACGAACCCGCCCCCGCCCGCGCCCAGCAGTTTGCCGCCCAGAGCGCCCGCCCGCAATGCTTTGGCGTACACATCATCGACCTGAGGAGTCGTGATCCTGTCCGAAAGGGAGCGCTTGCACAACCAGCTTTCGTGCAGGAGCTTGCCGAACCCCTTAAAATCCGCCGCGTTCAGGCGTGCCAGCGCTTCAGCGACATGCGCGTGCATGGTCCCCAGCTCACGGCTGAGCCGCGGGATGTTCTGGACCTGGTGCACGGCGATCGCCGACGAAATACGGGATATCCCGGTAAAGAAAAGCATCATATGGTTCTGCAAGGTGATAAGGTTCTCCCGCGAGATCGTGACCTTGTTCACGTTCAGATGCCCGGGGCCTCCGAACTCGATGTGGTTCAATCCGCCCTCAGCGGCCGCGACCTGGTCCTGGCAGCCCACGCTCTCCTTGATCATGTCCTGCTCAATATGGATGGCTTCTTCCGCGAGGCGGGTCTTCGTGGGCATCACACCCTTGAGGGCGTAAAGCGCGTTCAAAAGCCCGACAGTGAATGCCGAACTGGAGCCAAGGCCCGTGCGCGCGGGAAGGTCGCCGTCATGGTGGATCTCAAGGCCGCGGGAAATATCCAGAAACCTCAGCGTCTCGCGCACTGAGGGATGATCGATCTCGTCGATATTATGGACATGTTCCATTTTGGAATAAATGATGCGCGAACGATGCTCAAAGAAAGGCGGCAGGTAACGCGCGGTAATATAACAATACTTGTCGATGGTGGTGGACAGGACAGCCCCCGGATGGTCCTTGAACCACTGGGGATAGTCCGTCCCACCGCCAAAGAAAGAAATGCGAAAAGGCGTGCGGCTGATGATCATGACACGTTCACTCCTGTTATCCTCTGATCTTGATCTTTGTCATGGCGCGAATACCGGCCACGGTGCCGTCCCCGAATGAACGCGCCATCATGGCCAGATATTGCGCGTCGGTGAAATATTCCATGAATGCCGCGTCCCTGAACGCCAGGATGTCCCGCCCCGAAAGCTTTGCCGAAGGCACCGGCTTGAAACGCGGGCTCATCTGCGCGTATTCCGCGCCCGCCGCGGGAAGATCGACCCCGCGGGCTTTCATCTCATCGTAGAACCGGCTGCCCGGGTACGCCGTCACGCAATAAAAATTCGCGTATTCGCAGGCCAGTTCTTTCGCGAGATCCAGCGTCTGGCGCATGGTGACGCTGTCATCCTCCCAGAAGCCGAACATGAAATTCCCGACAACATGGATGCCGGCTGCTTTGGTCATGGCCACGACGTCACGGACGCGCGCGTTCGTGAATGCCCCCTTGGCCGCGCCAGCGCGTATCGCCTCGTTCCCTGACTCGATCCCGTACGCGAGCCAACGGATGCCGGCGGCGCGCATTTTCTTTAAAAGGACCGGTGTCACGGTGTCAATGCGGGCGTAAGCCCAGATATTAAGCCTGTCCGCCAGCCCGCTGGCCGCCAAGCCGTCACAAACAGCATGGACACCGGGATTGTCGATGGCAAAAAGCTCGTCCATCATCTTGATGTTCGTCACGCCATTCTCAACAAGCGCGCGCACATCCTCAACAACAGCACCGGGATCCCTCTGACGGTAACCTGACCCGTAAAAATCCTTCACGCAACAAAAATCACAATGGAAAGGGCATGAAATGCTCGCGAACGTCGCGCCATACGCCAGGTCATCGCGCCCCCACCCATGCCAGTTATGCGCGCGGTACTTTACCATCGGAACACGCGCAAGGTCCAGCTGCCCGGCCTTTAAAGGGTCAAAGGGCAGGCGGTCATGGATCTCCGTCGTGATGCCCAAAGCCTCGCCCACCACCCGACGGACGGCCTGCGCGGCTTCGGCCTGCTGGACATGCGCCGAAGGATGCGAGCCTGTGGCCAGGACCACCGCGCGGCCCGCCTTGAGAGAACCCAGGCGCGCGACCAGCCCGGCGTGATCAAGCCCTTCGGCCTCCATGTCCACGACGACACTCCCGGGCACGCTCTGGGCGAACAGCATAAGCCACACCGGCAGCTCGATCGCGGAAAGGCCGGCAACCTTGCCGTACTGGTCCATCTTCGCGTTAGGCTTGATGAAGGCCGTCAGCATCAGATATTCGCGAACTGGTTGCGCCGGATGACCTGGTATGCCTTGACAAGCTCTTTGATCCCGTCGGACAAGGACACCGCGGGCCTGAACCCCGCGCGTTCGATCTTCGCGTTCGAAACGATATAATCGCGCTTGTCTGGGTCTTCACCCACGGCCGCCTCGACGAAATAAAAATCCGGCACCTGTTTTTTTATTTCCTGGCACAGCTCAAGCTTGCTCAGGTTCGCGTCGGATAATCCGACATTGTAAGGTTCATTGCGCATCGCGGCAAAATTGTCGAGCGCGTGAAGGAACGCCCTGGCCACGTCGCGCGTGTGGATGAAATTCCTCTTGAAATGCGCCTCAAAAAGGATAATGAAACGGTCATTAACGGCGCGATACGTAAAATCGTTCACAAGAAGGTCCAGGCGCATGCGCGGGCTCGCGCCGAAAGCCGTGGCCAGGCGCAGGGTGATGCCGTGGCCGCTGTCGAGCACCGCTTTCTCCGCGTCCACCTTGAGCCTGCCGTAAAGGGATATGGGCCGCAGGGGTGTGCTCTCCGTGCAGAATTTCCCCTGTTCCCCGATGCCGTAACCGCTGTTGGTCGTCGGAAAAATGACCCGCTGCTCCTTTGAGGCCAGCGCCAGCGCCATCACAACCGCGTCCAGGATGACCGCGCGCGCCCCCGCGGGGTCCTTCGCGCACAACGGCGCGCCCGTCAGGCACGCCAGGGGAAATACGGCGTCGGCATCGCGCATCAGCCGCTCGACCGTCGCCTTGTCCCGCGCGTCACCCCGCACGATCGTCAGTTGTTCGTGATGGCACAACTCCAAAAGCGGCGTCTGGCCGTACATGAAATTGTCCAGTACGGTGACCGCGTGCCCTTTCTCAAGCAGCAATGGCACAAGCACGGATCCGAGATATCCGGCTCCGCCGGTGACCAGCACCTTCATCGTATTTTTTGGCATGTCACTTGTCCTGGTAATGATTTCCGTGCTCGATAAGGATCACGGGCTTCGCGTCCGGCCGCGTCAACGCCTTTTCATACGCGGGAAAAATATCCTGCGGCTCATCCAGTTCAACAACCTCGATACGGGAGAACATCGCGCGCAACGCGCCGGCATAGTTGCCCACATGCTGGTGCCCGGGATGGACCGGCTTATCCGGCCCCGTGGCCACGCGGATGATAAGGCGCGGGTTCACCCGGCCGCAGGTCAGGTCACTGAACTTGTCGACCATGTTCGCCATGTCGCCGGCGGCCAGCAGCAGGAAATTCTGCCGCGGATAAATGCTGACCGGGATGTACCCCCCGATCGCCAACCCCAGGGTGAACTGCATCTGGAAGCTCTCGGCCACCGGGAACTCCAGGGCCTTCCCCGGCGGGATATCCCGCAGCGTCTGGTACATGAACGTGCCAGGGACCGCCGCGGTCTGCCCCACAAATACCACCTGCGGGTGCTGCGCCAGCCATTCCATGGTACGTTTAAGCTCGTCAAAATATTTAGCCATTGTTATCTTTTAGATATTCCCCATCGGGTTTTTAACATATCTTGCTACTCAAACAGCAGAAACAGCTTTTTCAAAAAAGCATTAAGGAAAGCTTGGTTTCTGAACTCGTATCAAGATACGTCAAAAACCCTGGCTACTAATGTCAGAACTTCACCAGCTTCCCCAACCCGGAATGCGGCCAGCCGTTCTTGTAACGGAAATACTCGATCTTCGCGACGAAGCGCGTGCCCAGAAACCAGGGTTCCCGCGATCCCCACGCCGCGCGGGTATCGGTCATGACGCTCAGCCCGTTATCGGAAACAACGAAAACGGCCGGAAGGTCAAAATTCACCGCGTACTTTACCGCCTCATGAAAAATGCCCGTCTCGGAAGACATATCCCCGCAAAAAAGAAAGACCCTGCCGCGCTCCCCCCGGGCCTTGATCGCCCACGCCAGGCCCGTGGCCACGCCCATGAGGCTGCCCACAATGCCGGAACAGTAAATCCGGTATTCGGGAAAACACAACGCGATGCTGCGCCCGTCGAGGATCGCCTGTTTCAGCACATCCGGCGGCACGCCTTTGAGCAGGCATAATTCGTGTGAATCCCAATGCCCCAGGATATGGTCATCAGGGCCGATATTGTATTTCTGGAAAAGACGGATGAGCTCGGCCTCTCGGCCGGCGCGCAGGTGGACCGGCGCCTTGATCAGGCCCTTGGCAAAAGCCCCGGCGATCTCGTTCTCAAATTGAATGAGATCCTCTTGTGTCAGCATGCGCCCCTACTCGGGATTGGCCCGAAACCAGTCGATCGTCATTTTCAACCCGTCACGGAGCGCCACCTTCGGCTCCCAGCCGAGACGGCGGCGCGCCAGGGTGATATCGGGCTTGCGCTGGCGTGGATCGTCCTGGGGCAAAGGTTTATGGATGATACGGCTTTTACTGCCGGTCAACTCCAGGACGATCGCCGCGAATTCCTTCATCGTGAATTCACGGGGATTGCCGATATTCACCGGCCCCGGTTCCTTTGAGAAAAGCAGCTTCAGGATGCCATCGGCTTCGTCGGAAACGTAACAAAATGAGCGCGTCTGTTCCCCGTCACCGTACACGGTCAGCGGGAGGCCCTTGAGGGCCTGGTCGATGAAATTGGGGACTACGCGCCCGTCGTGGATGTTCATGCGCGGGCCATACGTGTTAAAAATACGGACAACGCGCGTATCCACCCCGAAGGTCCGGCGATAGGCAAAGGTGATCGCCTCGGCGTAGCGCTTGGCCTCATCGTAAACACTGCGGGGGCCGTTGGGATTGACATTGCCCCAATACGTTTCTTTCTGGGGATGTTCAAGCGGGTCGCCGTAAACTTCGGATGTCGATGTCAGCAGGAACACGGCTTTCTTGGCCCTGGCGATATCCAGCATGTTCTGGGTGCCCTGCGCCCCGACCATGAGCGTCTCAAGAGGATGGTTCAGGTAATCGACCGGGCTTGCGGGCGACGCGCAGTGCATCACATAATTAATACGGCCACAGATCCTGAAAGGTTCCGTCACATCCTGCCTGATGAGCGTAAACTTCTTGTGCTTCAGGAGGTGGGCAATGTTGGCCTTCCTGCCGGTGATAAAATTATCCGCGCAGATCACCTTGTAGCCGCGCGCCAAGAGCATGTCGCACATATGGCTTGGGAGGAAACCCGCGCCCCCGGACATAAGAACGGACTGTTCAGCTGGCATGCGCCCCCCTGCCACGGCCGATCCCGTGATATTCAAACCCCAGATCAACGAACAGCTTGTCATCGAAGAAATTCCGCCCGTCAAACACCACCGCCTGGCGCAACAACCCCCGGACGCGCTTGAGGTCCAGGCGCTTGAACTCTTCCCATTCAGTAAGGACAAGCAGGCAATCCGCGCCTTTCGCGGCCGCGTACGCGTCCGCGCAGAATTTGACGCCTTTCAATTCATGGCGCGCGTTATCCATGGCCTTGGGGTCGAACGCCTGGACGCGGGCACCCTCCTCCTGAAGCGCCTGGATAATGTCAATGGACGCGGCGCGGCGCATGTCATCCGTGTCAGCCTTGAACGCCAGGCCCCATATCGCGATGGTCTTGTCCTTGATGATCCACAATTTATCCTCGATCAGGTGGATGAACGAGGCTTTCTGCTGCTCATTAACGTCGCGCACGCCCTTGAGAAGC
This sequence comes from Candidatus Omnitrophota bacterium, assembly GCA_903901225.1. Lineage (GTDB taxonomy): Bacteria > Omnitrophota > Gorgyraeia > Zapsychrales > Fredricksoniimonadaceae > Fredricksoniimonas > Fredricksoniimonas borealis. Next base: position 44,000 of record CAIUQE010000035.1, on the reverse strand, counting down.
TTGAAATCATACCCGCTCTTCTCGGCGAGGCGCACGAAGGCGTCAACATCCTTCGGAAAGCAGCTGCCGCCGTAACCGATACCGGCATTGAGGAACGCGCGACCGATACGCCGGTCATAGCCCATGCCTTCGGCCACACTGAGGACGTCGGCGCCGACCCTGTCGCAGATCTGCGCGACGGAATTAATAAAAGATATCTTTGTCGCCAGGAACGAATTGGAGGCGTGCTTGATCATTTCCGCGGTGGCCACGTTCGTCACGACCAGCCTGGCTTTCAATGGCGCGTAAACCTCGCGCAGCAGCTGTTCGGCCCGCCGTGACTTGACGCCAATGACGATACGGTCGGGATTCATGAAATCTTCCACCGCCGAGCCTTCGCGCAGGAACTCCGGATTGGAGGCGACATCGAATTCCACAAGGCATTTATTGCCGCGGCGGAATTTTGCCGGAAGATTGAGCGCCACGGTGCGCTCGATGCGGTTGCCCGTCTGCACGGGGACCGTTGACTTCTCGACGAGCAGCTTATAAGAATCCATGTTCCTGGCGATCGCGCGCGCCACATTCTCGATATAAGTAAGGTCAGCGTCGCCGTTCTTCTTTGACGGGGTCCCCACCGCGATGAAAATGACCGTCGCTTTTTTCGTCGCCGCCTCAATGGACGACGAGAAATTCAAGCGTTTCATTTTGCTGTACTTGTGCATAAGGGGCTCGAGGCCCGGTTCGTAGATCGGGACCTCGCCCGCCTTGAGCTTGCGGACCTTTTCAGGATTATTGTCAACGCACGTGACCGTGTGCCCGATATGGGCAAGGCAAACTCCCGTGACAAGCCCGACATAACCTGAACCAATGATCGCGATTTCCATATACCCCTCTCTCAACTAAAACGTCTTCGACTGTGACCCTGCTTTTGCCGTCGCGAAACTCGAACCGCCGTTAACAGCGACTGACGGGAATGCTTTGATGCGAAAAATGAACCATATCTCACTGCCGCTGTCCTGGTAGTGGTTCTTGTCAATAAAGGCGAATTCCACCTCCCAGGAATGCAGGTCGCGGACAAAGGAATACTGCTGCTGCCGCAACTGCCCGGTCCTCGATTCAAACTGCTCGTAGATGACCGTCTTCCACAAAGGATTGAACTTGTAGGACAATTGGGACGTAAAAAGATCTTCCCCTCCTGTAGCCTTGCGCTGACCAATATTAAGGTCCCATTTATTCTGGTCATTCAGACCTATGCTCACATTCACCGTCTGCAGCTGGTGCAAATCGTTGCTGTACGTCATGTCCTCATGCAAGGACACATATTGATTGGCATAAAACTCATTGGCTACCGTCATATCACCCAGTCCTGGTCCGGCAGGGTCATCATTAAGCCGATAGGGCACGCTGAACAATGAACGAAAGAAATCCACCGACACGCCTTTCCTTTTCGTCTGCAACTTATTCTCGATGCCAAATGTGACCTGATGGCTCATGGCCCGGTTATCCATGGCGTCATATTGGTAAAACTTGGAAGAAGGCATGGTGGGCGCGTGCTGATACCATTCAGATACCGTCGGGGTGATGACATGGCGAACATTGTTAAGCTCAAATCCCCATTTGTCAAAATGCGCGTTATAGATCTTGTAAAATTTGGTGCTTAAGTCCACGCCGGTCTTGAAAAGCCCGCGGATACTGTTATTGTCCTTCATCTCCAAAGCCCGCCAGTAATACGTCTGTTCGGTACCGACATGAGGATTAACCTCGAGAAACGCGACCTTGAAGGGATGCGACAGGTCATTGTCCGTGTCAAGGCGCAGGGTGCGTTTTTGATTATCCGACGGCGCCGGGTCTTTGTACACCAGGCTGGAGGCAGTGTTCGTGCTCTTGAAATAAAACCCGCTGGTGCCAAGCTCCTGATTGGACAAGGAAAAGGAAGCCTCCGGCAAACGTTCTACCATGGCCTGGTCGCGGTTTACACGGCGATCAAAACGTAAGGAAGAGGTTGTGGCCGACGTTGAATGTGTCAACAGCACGTATGTGGCGGGACTTTCATCCTGCTGATGCTCCCTGGGAAAATACCTGACCATGAAATTGGGGTCCCTGATCCGGTAATATTGTCCGATCAAAAATGTAGCAGGGTCGATGTCCACCATATGTCGCCATTCGACGCGCGCCTGCTGGTGTTTGACAACAGGTTCCGTATTCTGTTCCCAGAGCCAACGATTATCCGCCTTGGTTTCCTTGGTGTAATAAGTTCGCACAAGGCCGGTCCCGTAAGGCGCCGCGTTATATTTAGCATCAATGCCCCACGCGATGCCCTTGCGCTCCCGCAGGTCAAGATGGTAAAGCATTTCGATCCGCCCGGTCAACGGCGCGCGGTACGTCATTAACGCGTAAGGCCCGAACTCCTTGCTGTAACCGGGAATGAAGCTGAAATGCGGCCGGTCGGTACGCAGATCCTGGACATATTTTGGCATGTACATGATCGGGACCGACCCCAGGTACATGACCGAATCACGGGCCACAGCCTTGTCATCAGGATAAACGTCCAGGCGCCTCGCTTTGATACGATATCCGGGGGTGTCGTAATCGCTCGTCGTCAGATAACCATCCTTGAGGATATAATAATTTTCCCCCACCCTGATGATGGAACGGGCGCGTCCGTAAAGCGGGTCGGCCATGAAGCGCGCGTTGGTGAACTCGCCTTTTTTGGTCGCGAAATTAAAAAAAGCCTTGTCCGCCCATACCTCTCCCCTGCCGGACTTAAGGATAACATTGCCCTCGGCATGGGCCTCTTTCTTTTCCTTGTAAAACTCCACCTTATCGCAATAAAGGACCGTGTCTTTCTGCTTCAACAGCACATTGCCCGTGGCGACCATCTTCCCTTCTTCGGCCTTGTACTCGATCACGTCGCCGTTCAGTTCCACGGGGTCAGCATTCTTCGATCCTGTGTCCTGGGCAAACACCTTCACCACGGACACCCACCCGCACAGCACGAGGAGCATGAACAGAAAAACAGAACAGGTCTTAATGTTTTTCATGGCAGATCAATACCTTGGCTCCAATAATACCGGCATCATCATCCAGCTGGGCCTTGACGATACGGACCATCTCGGCCTGCGTGCGCATCGCGCGCCGGCGCAACGTTCGCGCGATCGCCGGCTCGATAAAAGCAAAACTGCGGGACACCCCGCCGCCGATGACAACCGCCTCGGGATTCAGGAGATTGACCGCGCCGACCAGGCCGTTGCCGACCCTCTGCCCGACCATGTCCCAGAATTCCAGGGCTTTCTTTTTTCCGTCCACCGCCTTGCGGTAAACTTCTTCAAGCGCGATGTCACGCTCCTTGAATATGCCGGCCGCCAGGCGCTGGAGCTCCTTGTTGCCCACATAACGTTCAAAACACCCCCAACCGCCGCAGCCGCATTCAGGCCCTTCATCATTGAACGGCGCGTGGCCGATCTCACCCGCGGCAAACCCGGGGCCGCGATAAATGTCGCCGGAAAGGACAAGCCCCGCGCCAACGCCCGTGCCGAGCGTCATCACGATCACATCCGTAAACCCCCTGCCGGCGCCGTATTTCCATTCGCCGAGGGTGATCATGTTCACGTCATTCTCAAGCTGGACCCGCAATCCAAGGCGTTTTTCCATGTCTTTTTGCAACAAGACGTCCTTCCATCCCGGGATATTAGGAAGGATCCGGACAATGCCTTTTTCAACATCGACCAGGCCGGGAAGCCCCACGCCAACGCCCGCGATCCTGGCCTTCACGATCCGTTCCTTGCGCAGGAGCGTACCGACAGCCTCGCAGATCGCGCCGGTGAGTTTCTCCGGGGTCGCGGAAAAATGCCGGGTGGCAAAAGACAGGCTGGAACAAACATCCCCGCGCGGATCGACCAGCCCAAGCCTCACGTTCGTCCCGCCAACATCGACACCAACCACGTATTTCTTCATATGGGGCTTAAAGGTAATAATTATTATAAATTTGAATTTTCATTGTATATAAAAAGACGCCGTAATTCAACCTGGATTTATATTCTCTGGCGGATAAACACTGAAACCGACCACGCGGTTGCGGCCTGATCTTTTGGCGCGGTAAAGCGCCCAATCGGCCTTGTCGAGCAACTCCTCGACCTTGGCCGCGTCATCGGGCAGGGACGACACCCCGATGCTGACGCTCACGCGGATCGCGGCATCATACGCCTTGATGCCTTTGGCATGAATGGCCTCACGGATACGCTCGGCCACGACCAAGGCTCCCGGCTTATCCGTGTCGAGCAAAAGGAGGCAGAATTCCTCGCCGCCGTAGCGGCCGGCGATATCGATCTCGCGGATGTGCTCCAAGATGATCCGGGCCACGGCGCGCAGGAGCATATCGCCGGTCAAATGCCCGTACTGGTCGTTCACTTTCTTGAAATGGTCCACATCGATCATGAGCACCGACAACGGCACCTGGCGCAGTGTCGCGCGGCGGAATTCCTCTTCAAAACGCTCACCAAGGTGCCGGCGGGTATGCATTTGCGTCAACCCGTCGGTGATCGCCAGGTTCTCCACCTCATGGTAAAGCCGGATGCGCCGCAAGCCCAGCGCGAACTGGTGCACCAGCACGGTAAAGGCTTCCTCATCCGCGTCCGCCATCCCCTTGTAGGCGATCTCCCCCAGCACCATTTTATTGATGCGCAATGGAAAAAACTTGTACCCCTTGAACAGGGGAAAATCGTTGAAGTCCTGCGGAAAATGCTCGAGCATCTGGCAATCCTCGACCGTCAGAAAACGGCTCATATGCTCCCTGAACGCCATGAACGCTTCCTGCTCATCGAACGTGGCGGTCACCTCGCGCGTGAGCTCAAACATCTGAAAAATACGGTCAGCTTCGGCCTGCAGCTGTTTCTTCTCATCCGCCAGGTGGTCTTTCTGTTCAATGATGCCCAAATACCCCGTCTTGACGCGCACAACATCATTGTCGGCCCGCTGCTCAAATTCCATCACGGCGGCCCAGGCGAAACAGGCCACCGCCACGGTATGAAGCGCCAAAAGGATCAACATCAGGTACTGGTCCATCCCGCTCCTTTACGCGTCAGCGTCCGCTCACGCCGCGCAGGCACAATTGCGGCCTTTACGCTTGGCCTCGTATAACGCGTGATCTGCTTTCTGGATCAATTCTTCTTTAGTCCGCCCGTCCGAAGGGAATACCGCGACCCCCACGGAAACGGTCACGGGCGTCTTTTCCCGGCGCAGCGTCACGGCTTCACTTTCAACCAGCGCCACAAAACTTTTAGCAAGGGCCATGGCCTCTTCTTTGGAACATTCCGGCAGGACCACGCAAAATTCCTCCCCCCCGTAACGGCAGAGCAGGTTTCCGGGTGTCGAAAAATGCCGCCGCATGAGCGCCGCCATATGCCGGAGGACCAGGTCACCCGCCGCATGGCCGAAACTGTCGTTATACTGTTTGAAATGGTCCAGGTCCAGGATGAGGAATGCCACAGGCTTGTCACGGCGCAAATGCCGCGCCAGCTCCTCCTGAAGACGTTCGGCCAGATAACGGCGCAAGTACAAGCCGGTCAGGCTGTCACGGATGGCAAGGTCTTCGACCTTGTCGTAAAGCTGCGCGTTCTCGATCGCCACGGCCGCCACATCCCCGATGGCCTTCAGGAACCGCAGGTCTTCCTTGTGGAACTTCGCCGGCTCAGGGCTATCCAGCCTCAGGATACCGACAAGTTTGGCGTGAATAGCCAGCGGCACGCTCAGGACTGAACGGACCGGGCGGGTTTGCTCTTCTTCCACCTTATCCTGGTCAAAACGAAAATCATTCTTCGTGTCCTCAAGGTATAACGGCTGCATGTTCTGCATGATCCACCTGTCGAACACATCGCCGCGCTTGCTTTTGACGTTCACCGGATGCTGGTTGGCTTCCGAAGAAACAATGGCGAGTTCGCCCGTAGCCGCGTCAAGCACGTAAACAACAACGGTCGCATCCGCCTGTTCGAAGAACCTGCCCACCTCGCGGCAAAGCATGTGCGCGGAATCCTCCTGCGTCAGGCACAGGCTCAGCTTCTCGACAAAAACCTTGAGCTGGGAATAGGTGACGATCTTCCGGCGAAAAGCAGCGATGGCCGCGACCTCATTCTCCAGGTCGACCTTGAGGACATTGGCCTTCTCGGAAAATTCCTCGCGCTGGAGCTTGAGCAGGGACCTTCGGTTCTTGAGGCGGTGGAAGAAAAGCGACAACAGGAGGATATTGATCAGCAGGGCCAGCGTCAGAAAAGCGAAGAATCCTGTCTGGAACCGGGTCGCGTAAACAAAGAACCCGATAAGGGGCAGAAGAAGGCAGATAACGAGCAGGATAAAATACTTAAATGATCGTTGTTTCAGTTTCTGGATCAAAGAAGTGCACCTTGCGCATGTCGAAGACAACTTCCACGTCGCGGTTGACCTCGGGGCGGTTATGGGCCCCCACGCGCGCCATGAAAGTGTTCTTCCCGGAATTAAGGTACAAGTAAACATCCGACCCCAGAGGCTCCACCACCTCGCAGGTCACCCGGACCGTGTTATCCGCGGACGCTTCCGAAACGAACAGCTTGTCGTAAATGTCCTCGCTGCGGACCCCTAAAATAACATCTTTGCCGGCGTACGGAGCGAGGAAGCCGCTCATTTCATCCATCAGTTTAACGCGGAATTTCCCCTCGTCAAAATAATATTTCCTGTCCTTGTGCAGGATCGCGCCCTTGATCAGGTTGATCGGAGGCGTGCCGATGAAACCGGCCACGAATTTGTTGGCCGGCTTATCATAAATGGTCATGGGCCCGGCGCACTGCTGGATCGCTCCATTCTTCATGATAACGATCCTGTTGCCCATGGTCATGGCCTCGGTCTGATCATGGGTCACATAGATGAACGTGGTCTGCAGGCGCGTGCGCAATTTATGGATCTCCGTGCGCATCGTCACGCGCATCCTGGCGTCAAGATTGGAGAGAGGCTCGTCGAAGAGGAACACCTTGGGCTTGCGCACGATCGCGCGGCCGAGCGCGACGCGCTGGCACTCACCGCCCGAAAGCTGGCCCGGGCGCCGGTTGAGGTACTTGTGGACGTTGAGGATCTCCGCCGCCTCATGCACGCGCTTCTCGATCTCAACCTTCGGATAATTCCGGAGCTTGAGGCCGAAGGCCATGTTCTCGAAAACGGTCATGTGAGGGTAGAGCGCGTAATTCTGGAACACCATGGCGATATCGCGGTCTCGGGCGGGAACATCATTGACCAGGCGATCGCCGATCCAGATCTTCCCCTCGGTAACAGGCTCCAGGCCCGCGATCATCCGCAGGGTCGTGGACTTGCCGCAACCTGAAGGCCCCACCAGGACAATGAATTCCTTGTCCCCGACTTCCAGGTTAACGTTCGCCACGACTTTCGCCGCGGCACCCGGATAGATCTTGCTCAGATTTTCGAGTCTGATGCTTGCCATGGATCCTTTGGAACTGACAATGGGCCCGGGTTAACCTCTAACGCATCCTGCTAGACGCCCAAAAGGGCCCTTAACGTCGTCCTGGCCGTGTCCATGATGCCGTTGGATTTGGTGAAAAGCTTGTCGTATTCATTGCTGAATACGGTATATTGTTCCTCAAATTGCTTGTCGCTCACACTGTCCTTCTTTTGGGGCGCCTTGATCTCGCGCCATAACAGCGACAACATCCGGTCGATCCTTTCGATCTGGTCAATGCTGCCCCTGTAATTCCTGAAAGACTTGTTGTCCGACAAGGTCCCCAGGCGGGATATGGAAATATTATACCGCCATTTGGCCTCGTCATAATTCCAGCACTTGATCAGGAAGTTCAAGGTCTGCTCGTAGGCGAAATTCCTGTGGTTGATCAACAGGTCGCGCAATACGGATGTTTTGATGTTAAGGAACTCGGACCGCGGCCGGTTCAGCGGCAGGGACCTGATGCTGCGCGAGACCTCGGGGAACCAGTTCGCCAGGAGCGAATACGTGCCATAGGTGTCCACAAGGCTTTTGGCGCTGTACTGGTCACCCGTCCTGAAATCGCCGATCGCGATATCCGAACTTGTTGTTTCAATAAAATTGCTGAGATTGTTATAAAATTCAACATCTTCAAGGACGAAATCGATATCGCCGGGTATTTGCACGATCCTGTCGACGTCGGGATAATTGTCCAGCACATGCCCCCAACCCGACAACCATGTCTGGCAGGAGTCGACGGACCAGGTCTGCACGACCTCGAGGGTCTTGAACCTTTCATCCTTGATGAATGACGCCGCGTCCCCCCGGATGACCGTGTCCCGCGGCACCACAACAAGCGGCCTGGGGTCGATCTTCTTGCAGCGATCGATCGTCCACCAGAAGTACCATTCGCACTGCTTGTTTTTCTCATACCCCATGTACGGGAAAATAATCAGCGGCTTGGAACCTGTCTTCTTGTTATCCAGTGGCTGCGCCATGCTCTTTTCCTGAAGATCCGTCGATGCCATGTCAATTCTTTCCGCGTTTGGCTTCCAGCTGCTTGCGAATATCATACGCCTTGTCTTCTGAAACTTCAAAGGTCGCGATAATATAAATCGCGATCAATGTGGTCACGATCGGGATGCCAACATCGCACACGCGCATATAAAACAGGGTTTGCGATGCCTGTCCGACCCCCAGGGCAATGTTGAACCCGGTCCAGTTGAGAAGATAACCGCCGATGACGGAAGCCCCGGCCATGCCCAGCTTCTGGATCCACCAGTAAATGCCGCTGAACATCCCTTCACGGCGGGTCCCGCACTGCAACTCATCGTAGTCGCACACATCCGCGACCATGGAGGGAACAATGGTGAACAGCGAACCCAGGTGGAACGCCAAGAACGGCGCCGCGATCAACAGCAGGTACGGATGCGCGGGATCATAGCCGATCCATTTGAGCGCGTAACCAATGACCGCCAGGGACATGGTGATCAGGAACGCCTTTCTTTTACCGATCTTTGAAGATATCCAGGCGGTCAAAGAGATGGCGCCGAACGCGCACACGGAACTGAAAGTGCCGAACAGGCCGATCAGCGTCCCGCCGCTGTGCCACATCACATCCATGGCCGACGTGGCCCCGTCAGGCTGTGAACCGCCATAAACATAAAAGCAGATCACGTAGAACGTGAAGGAGGAGGCCAGCATGAACCCGTTAAAGATCAGGAACGTCACCGCGCAAAGTTTTACAAAAGGAAGGCACTTGAAAGACGCCGCGCAATTGCCCAGGAGATCCTTGATGACACCGCCGTAACCTTTTTCTTTCTTGGGCACGGGCAAGTTGCCATAGATCTCCTTGTTGAAGATCGCCGGAAGGATGCCGCCGACCAAAATGAAAGCCCCGACGATGATCGCCAGGACGCGGGCACCGGCCACGATATCCGGGAAGTAAGACTTGTTGCTCATGACCGAAAAGAACCACGGCGCGATCATCCACACCGGCTGGGCAAAGAAGCTGGCAAACGCCTGCAGGCGCGTGCGCTCGTGATAATCCGGCGTCATCTCATACCCCAACGCGATCCAGGGGATCGAATAGCAGGCGAACGCGATCACAAAAAGGAGCTGGATCGCCAGGACATAACCGAAATAGAAAAGCTCGCTATGGCCTTTGTAAAGCTGGAACATCAACGCCAGGAGGATCCCCGAGGCCAGGGCCCCGAAGAAGATCCACGGGCGGCGGCGGCCGTAACGGGTGCGCGTGTTGTCGGACGTGTAACCGATGAGCGGGTCTGAGAAAGCATCAACGAACCGGGGGATGGCGCCGATCCATCCGACCAAAGCGGGGTTCACGCCCAGCCCGACATTGAGGACGGTGATCAGCTGGCCGATCGCGGCAGCCTGGAACTGGTTGACGAAGGAACCTACACCATAGACAGCCTTCTGAAGAAAAGGAATGCGGTCGCCGGGAGCTGTCTCGTGGTGGTGGTCCATTACGTGTTCCTCCGTGTTGTTTTATGGTTATATTCAAGGAGCTTCGCGAGCAAGCTCTTCATTTCCTTGCGCGGCACGATCATGTCCAGGAGGCCGTGGGCCAGCATGAATTCCGATGTCTGGAATCCCTTGGGAAGTTTCTGACGTACCGTTGACTCGACGACGCGCGGCCCGGCGAAACCCAGGAGGGCCTTGGGTTCGGCCATGATAATGTCACCAACACCCGCGAACGAGGCCATGATACCTCCCATGGTCGGGTTCGTCAGTACCGAAATATACACGAAGCCTTTTTTCCCGTGACGCGACAGCGCCGCGCAGGTCTTGGCCATCTGCATGAGCGAAATACACCCCTCGTACATGCGCGCGCCACCGCCGGACCCGGACACGATGATCACGGGAAGGCCGTTGGCCGTCGCGTATTCGATCACGCGGGTGATCTTCTCGCCCACCACCGACCCCATCGACCCCATGATGAACTGCGAATCCGTGACCGCGAGGGCGGCCGCGTGGCCGTTGATCTTCCCGTGGCCCGTGATGGCGGCATCCTTGAGACCCGTCAGCTTCTGGTCGCCGGCAAGTTTGTCCTTGTAAGTTTTAACTCCCTTGAACTCCAGCGGATCGGCCGAAAGCATGTCGGGGTCCATTTCCACGAATGTCCCCGCATCAACCAAAAGCTCGATCCTGCCGCGCGCGGTCAGCGTCATGTGATAGCCGCACTTGGGGCACACGTTCAGGTTCCCGTCAACCTCTTTGGTATAGGAAGGCTGCTGGCAATCGGGGCATTTCATCCAGACCCCGTCAGGGATGACCTTCTTCTTCGGGACCCTGACAAATGTATTTCTGCTTTTACCGAACAGGCTCATGACACCTCGACCGTTGGACTAGAGTTTATACATCGTGAGGCCCGAAATGGCCTTGGGATAAAAATATGTCGTCTTGGGCGGCATCTTTTCGCCATTCAAGGCAATGGAACGCAGCTGCTCGATGCGCACCGGGTTGAGGATGAACGCCGCGACATTCTCGTTATTGTCGACGGTGCTGAAACATTCATCCATGTCCTTGTTGCAATAGGTGATGTCCTCGGACTTGATCCCCAGCTTGTCGAACACGAACGCCTTGAGGATCAAAGAATCCAGCGAACGATAGTCCTGCGACCCTTCCTTGATGAAAGCGTCGATCTGGTTCTTGTTCTTCAGGCGCAGCAGCTGGAGGCCTTTCTTGGTATAAAGGCCGAAGGCATGCTCGTTGCGCCCGGCCTTGGCGATCATCACCACAAGGTCTTCGCGCTTTTTGATGGTATCGATACGGAAAAGCTCCTCAAGGAAGCTGATATCCTTCGGAAAATTCCTGACAATGCGGTGGATCGGGAATATCTGCAGGTCGCGGGAATCGATGTTGGTGAAATAGGTCATCACGTAATTCCAGGGCTCTTCCCCGGTCGCGTCCGGCGTCGCCGCCAGCATCGTCTCACGGTAACGGCGGGACACCTCATAGCGGTGATGCCCGTCCGCGATGAACAAATTCTGGTTGTCAAAGGTGTCCACGATCTCCTGGATGAGGATGGGATCATCCAGGCGCCAGCACAGGTTGCGCGTGCCGTCATCGTCGATCACATCGACAAAAGGCTTCGTGGCCGCGATCTTGCGCTGAAAAATGCCCTCGACCTTCTTCTGGCGGTCGGAAAAGCAAACAAAGATCGGGCTGCAGGCAGCCTTGAGGGAAGACCAGAGCTTGAAACGGTCTTCCTTGGCCCCGGCGTGGGTCTTTTCATGCGGGTGGATCTTCGCCTTCTCGTCCTCGATCTTCATGACGGCCAGGAACCCCATGCGGCTGTAACGCTGGCCCATGACCTTGTATTCCTGCTTGGTGTAATAAATGCAGGGCTTATCATCCTGGACAAGGATGCCGTCCTTGAGCCATTGCCGGAAGGTATCACCGGCCTTGGCGTAGCGGGCATCCTCCTCCCCGTGCTTGGCGTCAACCTTGGCCAGCATCACATGGATAAAATTGTACGGGCTGCGTTTCTTGAGGACGATCTCCTGTTCAGGAGAAATGACATCGTAGGGCGGGCATACGACCTTGCCCATATCCGCGATTTTAGAAGGATTGTAAACAAGTCCGTTGAAAGGTTTTATTACTGACATCCGAAAAAGACCCCTTATTTAACGAGATTAATGGATAAACCGTTCCCATGGAACTGCAAAACATCACATAAGTATACAAAAAAAAGCGTGTTTGACAAGGAAAGGTTTAACGCATGACATCTTTCAATGAAAAGTGTTCCCTTTTGAATATTAAATAACAGTTATTTGACTATATGTTGCATCCAAGGATACAATGTTGTATACTTCTATCGCATATGAATGCATCAACGCGATTGAAAATTTTGATGAGTTCCGGGCGAACGGTTTTCCGTCCGCAGGATCTTCGTGTACTCTGGAAGGACAGCGCGCTGACCGCCAAGATCAGCGCCGCCCGCATGGTGGAACGGAAGCTGATCCTCAGGCTGGCCAAGGGCTATTATGCCATTGACGAGAATTATGACACGCGTGCGCTGGCTAATTTAGTGATCACGCCTTCGTATGTGTCTTTTAACAGCGCTTTGGCAAGCGCGGGGATCAATTTTCAGCAGCGCAAAAGCATTGATTCCGTAGCCCTTCTCTCTTATCGGCGCAAGATCCAAAGCATCACGTACGCCTACTACTCCATAAAGAAAGAATTGTTTTTTCATCAGGAAGGGATCATCACAAAAAACAATGTTTCTATCGCCTGCCCCGAACGGGCCATCCTGGATTCATTGTATTTCGGTTTTATGCCTGACATTGATACTCCGGATCGCCTTGACCGGAGCTATCTGAAACAATTATGTGGTATTTTCCCTTTAACCGTGCAAAAGAAAGCGCGTAAGTTTTATGGAACGCAAGTTTGACCAGGCGCTTCATCGCCGATATTTGACAAGCTTGCTGACGTCCATTACCAAAGCATTTCCCGGGAAGATCGCCTTTAAAGGCGGCACGTGCGCGCTCTTCTTCTACGGCCTTCCCCGCTTCTCTTTTGACCTGGATTTCGATATGCTCAAGCCTTTCTCCGATGATGACGTCGCGCGCTTACGCTCCATCCTGGCCCGGGAGGGCCGCATCCTCGACTGGCAAGACAAACACTTTACACTTTTGGGTGTCCTTGACTACGGCGCGGGTTATCCCAACATCAAGATCGAGCTTAACAAAAGGCTTTGGACGGCTAACAAATTCAAACCTGTCCTGTTCCTGGGCGTTTCCCTCACTATCCCCGAGGAAACCACCCTTCTGACGAATAAACTGGTGGCTTTGACTGACCGTAAAACACCTGTCGCCCGGGATCTGTATGATATCTGGTATTTCCTCAAGTCAGGATTCCGCGCTGATTCTGACCTGATCCGTGAACGGACAGGCAAGGGGACGGATGAATTGATCCAGATGACGATCAAGTTCATCAGGAAGACTTTTACGCCCAGGAACATCTTGCAGGGATTGGGCACCGCCCTGGACGAAGATCAAAAACAATGGGCCAGAAAACAGCTTATTGAAGACACCATTGTCATGTTGCAGGCCCTTTCAGGACCACCCGCGGGTTAACCCAGGTTCACTCCCGTCTACAGCCCCAGGAGCGCCTGGGGGTTCTCGATCGGGACGATCTTGAGGATGATCCCTTCAACTCCCGTAAAATTACCCTTGCGGAACTCCGCGACCATGGCCGGGTCAAATGTCATCTCAACACCCTTGCCATCCCTGGCCACGTCCAGGTCCATCTTTTTGGCGTTGAGGTCGATACCGCCGTTTGTAACTCCGGCATTATCTCTATGCTGCTCAGGTTCTTTAACATTTTCCGCCTGGTCCATGCCCTTTTGCGCGCCATCCATCTTGGCATCGGGATCAAGCTCTACTTTGTACAAGCCCTTCTGCACCTCAACAACACGGATATACGTTGATATCCCCTTAAAGGCCGTGTTACGTGAATCTTTATCAATGAACATGGTGTTCTTCAGCCAAAGCATCAACCGCTTCTTGAGTTTCAATAACGCGATATTTTCGGAGGCCGCCCTGACCGATCTATTATCCTTCAAAAAATCCTCGGCCATCTTTACCATATCCGCCTTCAACATAGAATTGAAATAAACCGGCTTGATCAACGCAGGTGACTTTGTTCCTAATGGATTTGAAATGTCCATCCCCGATTTATTGATCAACCAAGCTATACTTATCGCCACCATAAAAAACCTCGACAAATTCCCACGAACTTCAGAAAGCTGTTCTGCCCCCATCTCTCCAACCAAAGCCATCGCAAAAAACAGGACATATTCAAATGCGCCTTTTATCAGATGTATCCTTCTTTGCCTTTCCTTGTCCACTTTGACCAACCCGCCAAGCTTTCCCTGTTCAAAGATATAAACCAATTGATTAACGGTTTTAATAAAATTTGCTGATACTTCTGGGTTTTCCCCCAACATCCTTCCAGCCGCAAGAACGTGATCACTGGAGAGCTCCCTGATCTTCAGCATCAATTGAATGAGTGCCGGTTTCTTATCTTCGTCAAAACGCAAATCCATCCTGACAAATTCCTCGATCTGCTCAGGCGTTACTCTTTGCAACGCTTGAATAAATTCACTGTTACTTGTCGCAAATTCCGAAACCTTGAAAACCAAATCCTCCAATTCCTGATCTGTCGGCACATCAGATATATTCGTTGTGGGAGGAATTCCCTGCGCAAAATCTGACAAAACTTGCTCCATGGCTTCTTTCGATGCATCAGGAAGAGCCATTATTTCTTCCAGGCCTGCCATAATTTCAGCATCCGTTTGACGCATTGACCCTGATATTTTTTCCGCCGCGTCGGACTTGATGGTCAATGTTTGATTTGAGTTCTCCAGGCCTTCGGGCGCCGTGATAGTTTCCATTGACGCGTCGTAAACAGTAACCTCAACAATTTTATCAAGACTCACTATTTTTCCATCACCTGTAAATAACGGGAGATTGTAAACAATGTCAGGCGTACTGCTATGGGGCGTTGTCTCGACATATCCAAAAACGACATTATCCGTGATCCCCGTGGAAACCCCTTCTTCAAAGACCCGTTTGATCTTGATCCTGGTCCCCGGCTGGATCTTCCCCGTCAGAATCGCTTTTTTAAACTGTTCAGCGCTCATTGTTTCCCCGGTGAAATCCCTGGCGAACCTCACCTTTGATAAAAAGGATGGCTTAAGAAGGGCAAGAAGTCTTTTGATCTCCTTGTTTTCTGGATCCAATATCAACGCGTGTTTTATATAACCAAGTGCCTCGCTTCTTTGAGATCCCGAGACTTGCCCCCCCTCTCTTTTGGCTTTTTTATCTGCTGCGGCATTCAAGGCGATCCCCCACCACGCATAAGCCAATGCCATCTCTTCATCTGATTTCACTGCCTCTTCAAAATCCTCAATGGCATCAACTACATATCCATCTATCAGCTTTTGGATTCCGTCGACGGTAAAATACTCAGGATAATACTGATGATCCAAGTTTTGAGCTATCTCCAACTCTTGCACGGCCTCATCCAGACGATTCACAGATCTCAAAAACACGCCAAGGACCGCGTGGGCCCTGGCATCATTGCCGTTCTTTTTCACAGCATCACGAAAATATTTTTCCGCACTTTCCAAATCACCTTGGCGTTCATGCAATTGTCCCAATGAGATCATTTCTTCAACAGATAAGCTCTTTTCCGCCGCGTCAGACGCCTCTTTCACCTGAGCTAAATCGGGATAAACAGTGATCCTTTTAATTTTGTAGGAATCTATTTTTACCCCATCCCCTTCCTCAGGTTGAATAAAGAGCTCCAAGTATGGGCCAATTTTATTCAACTTCCCCACATAAATACTTTTTTTGTCTTTATTCGCCGAATAAGTTTGGACCTTGATCCTGGGGTTTTCCTTGATCCTGCCATCCCAAACACGATCCACAAAAGCTTCATACGTCATTCTTTGAGGAAAAAATTTTCTGAAAATTTGCATATATCTTTCAAGTCTCGCCGCACGCGACAATGGCCTTTGCGGAAATTTTCTTATTTCGATCTTGTTAATGGCATCCAGCTCCGCGGCTTTCATATTATTCTTGTATGCCTCTTCAGTATTGCCTTGCGCGCATAAGGCCAACCCTAAATAGGCATAGGCCAATGAATACTCCGGATTGGCTGATATGACCTGCCTTAATATCTTTTCAGCTTCTTTAAATTTTTTTCCAGATATATAATTTTCCGCCTTGCCCATGTCATCAAAACGAGTATATTTGGCATCTGTATCGAGGGCTTTCTTGAGATTCACGAAAGCCTTCCAATATTCTCCCCCTTCTATCCACCAACTTTCCAATTTATAGAGATCTACTGCAGGTGTAACTTCCATGCTTCCCCACAGATCATAAAGGATCGTCGGCTCCGTCTCTGTTGCCTTAGAAGGTGGCGTCCGCTCTCGGGTAACCAGAACGGAAATAGACCATAATTTTGAAAACGTAATATTCGCTATCTGCTCCTGCGTTGCCGCTTGCGCATACTCAACAGTTTCAGATCCCTTGGGAAATAAATTGAGCCCACCCGAAAAATACTTCCGCGGCACAGGCTGCTGACTCACAGCGTCCATGTCTTCCTTGATATAATTGAACACGCCCTTCTTGTAGGCTTCCAGATACTGCGTATAGATCTTGTCCTTGACCGCCGGATCGTCGGACAGGACCCCGCTGGTCTTGGCTTGATTGCTATATACCTGATTCAGCAGCGCATCCTTGAGCGCGAGCTTGTACCAGGAGGCGAGGATCATGGAATAGAACATCTGGCGCAACATGGCGAAGTTTTGGCCTTCGTTGACTTCTTTTTCGATCTCGGGGATGACGACGTCGCGGATGACCTGTCGGGCGATCTCATCGCGGGAGGACACAAGGTCCTCCCCTACGCCCTTCGCACTAACATTATTGGTTGTAGGGGCCGACCTTGTGTCGGCCCGCATAGCAGCGGTATAATCCACATCCAGCATCACCTTCAGATGCGCGCCGACGACGTAGGCTACGTTGTTACGTTCGAGGACCTTGGCCTTGTCGGCTGTGATCCAGACTTTGTTGAAGGTGTCGACCGGGATATCTGTGTTACCAAATTGTTCCCGCGCCTTGGAGTAAACCCTGTCCCAGAATGCTTTGCCGAGATCCTTCTCGGGGTATATAAGGGAAGCGGTCAACTGCTTGAGGATATAATCCTGCGCCAGCATGTCACGCCCCAGTTCGGTCTTGCCCAGCTCATCGGTGATCATCCGGTCTTTTTCGTAAGGCGACAAGTTGACCCACAGGTCTTCTTCCTTGATCGTCAATGACGCCAGGAAATACTTGATGAGTTTTTGGGATTCAGCCTTGAATTCAGGGCTTTCAGCCTTGAGGGCGGATTTCCCGCTATCGAGGATAAAGTCAAACAAAAGAGGGTTCTCGGGATGCACCCGGACACCCTTCATGAGGATCGGCATATAGGCCGGTGTCAGGGATACCATGGTCCCCGGTGCCGGAAGGTTCAACGCCTGCGCGTATGCGCCCGACGGGACCACCCCGGTTGTCAGGAAACTGACAAGGATCCAGGCAGAAATAAATCGAAAATAAAAGGTCTTCTTCATGGCATTAATCCTCAAAAATTTAAGGGTTTATGAACAAAGTCGATCTGTCAATAGGTGGTTTAAGCAGAAAAATAGCACATAATGTAGCAAAATGCAAGTTTGTGGCACAAAAAAATCCAGTTGTGAGTTGTGGGGACACATACCAAATCTGAAGGACAGCTTTGGCACATGTCCCCACAGGCGCACTAAACAACCATGAAAATGAATCTGTTTAATAGATCGATGGTTACAGACCAACCATCATTGGGAGGCGCACTTGCCCGCGTGAGGACAAGCAGCGGCGCAGGAAGGCTGGCTCGCGGGTTTGGAGGATTCGGAAGCTGAAGGTGTCTTCTTCTTGTAATCGGTCTCATAAAAACCGGAACCTTTGAAAATGACCCCGCTGCCGGTGCCGATGAGCCGGTGCAGCTTCTTCTTGCCGCACGCGGGGCACTTTTCCAGTTTCGGCTCATTCATGGTCTGCAGCGCTTCGAACGCGTGGCCGCAGGCCGAGCATTCATAATCGTACGTAGGCATATTATTTGAATACTTTCTTTATTTTGTCTTTAAAAGAACCGGCGCCATCCACGGTTTCGCCGCTGGCTTTGGCAAATTCCTCAAGCAACCGGCGCTGTTCGGCGTCCAGCCTCGCGGGAACATCGATCACCACTTTCGCGTAAAGATCGCCAAACGACCCCTGGGAGTGCACATCCGGCATGCCCTTGCCCTTGATCCGGAACATCTTGCCGCATTCCGTCCCCGCCGGCAACTTCATCGTCACATGCCCGCTCAGCGTCGGCACGCTGACCTCACCGCCGAGCGTCGCTTTCACAAAACTGACCGCGAGGTTCATCTCCAGGTCATTGCGGACCCGGCGGAACCGCGCGTGTTCGCGCACGCGGATATAAAGGTAAAGGTCGCCCGGGCCGCCCTGGCCCACTTCGCCCTCGCCCCGCACCCGCATCTGGGAATCATTGTCCAAACCCGCCGGAAAACTGACGTCGATGTTGCGCGTCATCCGGTTATATCCCACGCCCCGACATGAGGGGCAGGTTTCCTTGATGATGCGCCCCGCGCCGCGACAATTCGGACATGTCTGGGCCAGGCGGAAATAACCGCTGTTGACCATGACCTGCCCGCGCCCGGCGCACGTCGCGCACTCCGCCATGGCCGTGCCGCCTTTGGCGCCCGAACCCCGGCAATCACCGCACACTTCGTTGCGCGGCACCTTGATGGTCTTTTTCATGCCGCTGAACGCTTCTTCAAGGCTCAATTCCACTTCATACTGGATATCACGGCCCCGCGCCGCCCCGCGCGAACGCCGGCTGCCGCCGCCACCGCCGCCAAACGCCCCGCCGAAGAAATGGCTGAGGATATCTTCCATACCGCCGCCATCACCAAAGACGCTCGAGAAATCAGCACCGCGGAAAATATCGTCCGACGTGTAGTTCTGGTCAATCCCGGAATGGCCGTGCTGGTCATACGTCGCGCGTTTCTGCGGGTCGGAAAGCACCCCGTAAGCCTCGGAGATCTCCTTGAACTTCTCCTCGGCGGACTTCTTTTCCTTCTCCTCAACACGGTCGGGGTGAAAGCGCATCGCCAATTGGCGATACGCTTTCTTCACCTCCGCCGCGTCCGAATCTTTCTTTATGCCGAGGATCTCGTAATAGTCCTTTTTCATTTATCGTCCTGGACCTTGAAATCCGCGTCGATCACGTCTTCCTTACCGCCGGACTTCTTGTCCGGACCGGGCTGCTCCTGGGAACCTTCCGGCCCCGGGCCCGCGTTCTCCTGCGCTCCCGCGCCACTTTGCCCCTGGGCGCCGCCCTGCTGCGCCTGGGTCGCCTTGTACATCTCCTCGGCGAGCTTGTGGCTGGACTTGGTCAACGACTCCATGGACGACTTGATACGATCAGCCGCCTTGTCCTTGACCGCCTGCTTGAGGCCCTCAAGTTCCTTGAGGATGGTATCGCGTTCGGCCTGCGGGACTTTATCGCCGTAATCACTGAGCGCTTTTTCCGTCGAATAGGTCAGGGTGTTCGCCTGGTTGAGCAATTCCGCCTCTTCCTTGCGCTTCTCGTCCTCAGCCGCGTACTTTTCCGCGTCCTTGACCATCTGGTCGATCTCGTTCTCCGAAAGTTTCTTCGGCGACGTGATCTGGATGGACTGTTCCTTGCCCGTGGCCTTGTCTTTGGCGTGGACATGCACGATGCCGTTCACGTCGATGTCAAAGGTCACCTCGATCTGCGGAACGCCGCGCGGCGCGGGCGGGATGCCCACGAGGTCGAACTTCCCCAGCTCGGTATTATCACTGGCCATCTTGCGCTCGCCCTGCAGCACGCGAATGGTCACCGCCGGTTGATTATCGGCCGCGGTCGAAAAGACCTGGCTCTTCTTGGTCGGGATGGTCGTGTTGCGCTCAATGATCTTGGTGAAAACCTCGCCCATGGTCTCGATGCCCAGCGACAACGGCGTCACGTCCAGAAGAAGGACGTCCTTCACATCCCCCTTGATGATGCCGCCCTGCACCGCGGCGCCGAGCGCCACGCATTCCATGGGGTCAATGCCGCGTTCGATCTTCTGGCCGGCCTCTTTCTCGACAAAGTTCTGCACGATGGGCATGCGCGTGGGGCCGCCGACCATGATGATCTTGTCGATCTTGACCTCGCCGCCGATCTTGGCGCCCGCGTCCTTCATCGCCTGACGGATCGGACCGCGGCAACGTTCGACAATGGGGCCGACAAGGCTTTCCAGCTTCGCCCGGTCAAGCGACATGGTCAAGTGCTTCGGGCCTGAAGCGTCCGCCGAGATGAACGGCAGGTTGATGTCGGTCTGGATCGTCGATGACAGTTCCACTTTTGCTTTCTCCGCCGCCTCGCGCAAGCGCTGGAACGCCATCTTGTCCTTCATCAGGTCAATGCCTGTTTCTTTCTTGAACGTCTGAACGATATGATCGATGATCACATTATCCATGTCCGTCCCGCCAAGCAGGTTGTCGCCGCTGGTGGAAAGAACCTCAAAGGTCCCGCCTTCGCCCATCTCAAGGATGGTCACGTCGAGCGTCCCGCCGCCGAGGTCGAACACCATGATCTTCTGTTCCTTGCCCGCCTTGTCAACGCCGTAGGCGAGGCACGCGGCCGTGGGCTCATTGATGATGCGCAGGACTTTCATGCCCGCGATCTCTCCCGCGTCCTTGGTGGCCTGGCGCTGGTTGTCGTTGAAATACGCCGGCACCGTGATGACCGCGCCTTCGACCGTGTCGCCCAGATACTTTTCCGCGTCGGCCTTGATCTTCTGCAGGATGAACGCCGAGATCTGCTGGGGCGTGAAGTCCTTGCCGAACACGCTGAACTTGTGGTCCGTCCCCATCTTGCGTTTGGCCGCGTAGACGGTCCCTTCGGAGTTCATGGCCGCCTGACGGCGCGCGGGCTCACCCACGAGCCTCTGCCCGTCCTTGGTGAACGCCACGAACGACGGGAAAGCCTTGCCCGACGCGACCCCGGCGCCCTCGGCCGAGGGGATGATGACCGGACGGCCCCCTTCAAGGACCGCGGCCGCTGAATTCGATGTTCCCAGATCGATACCAATAACTCTACTCATACTCGCTACCTCCTAGTTCTTCTTGGAAACTTTAACCTTGGCCGTGCGCACCACCCTGTCGCCCAGCATAAACCCTTTTTGAAAAACCTCGAGCACTGTGCCATCCTCATGTTCCGCGGATTCTTCGACCATCAGCGCCTCATGGCAATTATGGTCGAATTTTTTGCCCACAGCCTCGATCTCGCGCACATCGTACTTTTTCAGAAGCTGCTGCATCCGCCCGTAGATCATCTCAATGCCCTTGACGAGTTCCGACGCGTTTGACGGATTGGCCTTGGCCGCCACGATCACGCGTTCGAAATCCTCATAAAACCCGAGCATCTCGATGATCACTTCCTCATGCGCGTACTTGATGATCTGGGAGCGCTCCCGGTCATGGCGCTTGCGCATGTTCTCGAACTCGGCGAAAAGGCGGATGTACCTGTCTTTCGCCTCGTCAAGATCCTTCCTCAACGTCTCCGCCGCGTCCGCGACCTGCGGTTCAGCGGGAATATCATCCATATCCTGTTCGTTCTCCGGTGTCATATCTTTCACATGGCCTCATGCATCAATTCAGAAACATATTCCAGGGTGGAAACGACCCGGGGATAATCCATCCGCACGGGCCCAAGCACCGCGATGCGTCCCGCCGGGCCTCGGCGTGTCGCAAAACGCGCCACCGCCATGGCACAACCGTCAAAAGCATCGCAATCCGTTTCCTGCCCGATATAGATCTTGATCCGCCTGTCCAGGTCGCGCCGCAACACCGCCAGCACCCGGTCTTTTTCTTCCAGGGCCTTGAGGATGGCCACGACCTTCTGCAGGCCCTGCATCCCGATCGCCTCGGCAAGATAATTCGTGCCGCGACAAACATAATGGTGCGTCCAGCCGTCCACGCTCACGATGCTCGTGCAATGCGTCAGATCCGCAAGGACCTCGGTCGTTGTTTCAACCAGCGCTTCCAACTCTTCGATGCCGCGCTCGTATTCCTTGTGGACGCGGCGGCGGTCTTCTTCAATAAGCTGGATCTCCTGCATCAGGAAATCCACGTAATATCTATAACCTCGTTCAGTCGGGACGCGGCCGGCCGACGTATGCGGGTGCATGAGATAGCCGTCACCCTCAAGCTCGGCGAGGATATTGCGGATCGTGGCCGAACTGATGTCCTTCTCATACTCCTCGGCGATATAGGCGGAGCTGACGGGGACCGTGGTCTGGATATAATGGCGAACCACCATGCCCAGAACAACGTCTTTCCTCTCGTGCGAACTTTTGCGCATATACGCGTCCTTTGAATGTTTATCCCGGCCCGCAAATTAGCAATCAAGCGGTCTTATTGCCAGGCGCACAGTATAAAAAAAAGACCCATCCCTGTCAATACCGGTCATTGATCAAAAAAATACTTGTCCGTCTTTACCTTTCCCGACGGATAGAATTCCGTATGCCGCAGGAGCCAGTCCGCCTTGTATTTATCTTCCGCGACAAGGATGCCCTCCGTATCAAATATTTTGAAAACGCCCTCACGCTTGTCATGGGCGAAGCTGCCCTCACTCTTGAGAACGCCGTTCTCAAAATACTCGCGGCCCAGGCCTTCTTTCAGGTCCTGGCGCACCGGCACGACCCAGCGCAATTCACCCGTCTCGTAATATTCGCGCCAGGCGGCATCATCAATATGGCCCGCCGTATAATTCGCCCGGATATGAAGATGGCCGTTCTTGTCATAGATCTTCACAAGGCCGTTCAGCTGATCCTTCTCAAAGAACCCGTCGAGCTTTATCTCGCCCGTGGTAAAATATTCCTTGCCCGACCCTTCACGCAGCCCGTTATCCGCCTGATACACGCCTGTGAGCTTCCCGTCCTCGGCGTACTCACGGATATACCAGTGCTGAACATTGTTCTTATACTCATACTCACGATAAACCCGCGCGCTGGGATAGTATTGTTTTGAAACACCATCCTCCTGGGCATGCCGGAAAGAACGCGCCCAGACGAGCCGCCCGAGCCGGTCATACTCCTTGCTCACCCCGTCCTTCGCGCCCTCAATGAACGTTTCCTCGCTTTTGATCACACCGTCGGGATAATACGACACCTTCACCCCGTGCAAACGATCCTGCCGGTAAACAGCCCGCGTCAGGGGTTTTCCGTCCGGACGATATTCCTCAAGCTCCCCGTCAAGCTGGCCGTTGAGATAATGGCCCGTGGCCTTGATGCGCCCGTCGGGATAATACGCGCGGAAACGCCCGTGAGGCACGCCCAACTGGTATTCCACGGCCCGGACCAGAACGCCTTTGGCATCGTACTCGTTGTAAAAACCATCCTTGACCTTGTCCTGGGCCCAGGCGCTGGCAACGCTGATAACGCAAACGATAGCAAAAAAGAGGAAGCGTTTGAACATGGCCCCTTCATTCTACCAGACGCGTCAGGTGTTGCAATTATCAAACAACAAAATTCTGGTTCAAGTGTTTCTATCACTCTTGGATATTGAGTGCCAAAATCTTTGCCGGAAAAAACCCACTGATTCTGGCACTCTCAATGGGTTACTGCTAAAATATACAACTCACCTTGGATTTTGTCAAGAAAAAATTTTCTGTGAATGTTTAAATGGTGCGTGGGGGAGGACCTTGTGTCCTCCCGTCGGAGAATGCATCCTTATGATATCCGGCAAATGTTTCGGGCCGACACAAGGTCGGCCCCTACGTTCAACGGAGTTCTAGGACGCAGCGGCTTTCTCAAGAAGCCCGGCGAGCTGCTGGGGCACGACGGCCTTCACGCGGATGCTCTCCCCCGAGTATTCAATGGCTTCGACCTGGCCCTGCTTGTGGACCATGTTCACCAGATCCATGCGGTTGACGGGGATCGCCACATCCACCGCCACGACACGCCCGCCCAGTTCTTTTTCGATCAGGCGCAGGAGCCCGTCGATGTTCTGTTTTTCCAGCGCCGAAACCGCGATGGTATTGCCGTATCTTCCGCAGGCCGTTTCAAGCTCTTCCTTGTCCTCGACCCGGTCGATCTTGTTGAAGACCAGGATCGTCGGCTTGTTCAGCGCCCCCAGCGCGTCAAGCACCTGGTCGACGCTCTCTTTCAAATGGCGGTAACGCGGATTGCTGACATCCACCACGTGCAGGAGGATGTCCGCGCTCTGCACTTCCTCAAGCGTAGCCTTGAACGCCTCGATCAAGTTGTGCGGCAGCTCGCGCATGAACCCGACCGTGTCCGAAAAAACAACTTTCTGCCGATCAGGCAGGACATGCTGGCGCGCGAGCGAATCAAGCGTCGTGAACAGCCCGTCTTTGGTTGCCTGATGGGCGCCGGTCAGCGTGTTAAGAAGGGTGGACTTTCCCGCGTTGGTATAACCGACGAGCGAAATGAGCGGGATGTGCTGCAACTCCCGTTTCTTGCGTTTGGTCATGCGGCTCTGGGTCACATCCAAAAGGTCTTTCTTGAGCTTGTCGATGCGCACTGCAATGCGCCGGCGGTCCACCTCAAGCTTGGTCTCGCCGGGGCCGCTCGTGCCGATGCCGCCGCCCTGACGCGAAAGGTCGTCATAATGGCCGGCCAGCCGCGGCAGGCGGTACGCCAGCTGGGCCAACTCGACCTGCAGTTTCCCTTCGAGCGATACCGCGCGGCGGGCAAAAATATCGAGGATAAGCTGGGTGCGGTCGATCGTCTTAACGGCAAGCGCTTCTTCAAGATTACGCTGCTGGACACCCTTAAGCTCCTCGCTGAAAACAACCCCCTGCGCGCCCTGGACACGGGCCAATTCAGCGACCTCAAGGACCTTGCCGCTGTGAATGAGCGTGGCGGCCGTCGGAGGATGCGCCGGGCAAATAATATGCCCCACCACCTCGCCCTGGCACGCCTTCACAAGTTCCGTCATCTCATGGATAACTTCTTCAACCGGCCAGGCATTCCGAAGCTTCATATCCACGATCGCCAGCAGTATCTTTTCTTTCATATCATATCCTTTATGCGTTGCGCTGTTTCTGGGGCGGTCTCATTCGGCCCCGGCACCAGCCACTGCAGGCGCTTGTCCTTGCGGAACCATGTCATCTGGCGTTTCACGTAATGGCGCGTGTGCAGTTTGATCAGATACCGCGCGCGTTCCAGATCATACTCACCGTTAAGAACACCCTTGATCTCGGGCACGCCGATGATGCGCGCCGCCGTCAAAGAAAGCGGCCTGCGCAATAAACCTTTCACCTCGTCAACGAGCCCGGCGTCGAACATCGCGTCAACCCGCGCCTCCACCCGACGATATAGTTCAGCGCGTGGGCGTTCGAGGCCGATGATACGAATGTCATGCTTGCCCCACAGGCCTTCGCGTTTCTTCTGCTGAACGGACATGGGCACGCCCGTCGCGTGAAAAACTTCCAGCGCGCGCACGATGCGTTTTTTGTCATTCGATGAGATCTTTGCGGCCGCCTGGGGGTCAACGCGTTGCAATTCCGCGTAAAGGCCGGAAAGCTCCCTGCCTTCCAGCGCGACGCGCAGGCTTTCCGAGGCCCCGCCTTCTTCAAAAAGACCGTCCAGCAAGGCCATCATGTACATCCCGCTGCCGCCGACGATCACGGGTTGTTTCCCGCGGGCAAGGATATCATCGACCGCCGCGACCGCCAGCGCGCGATATCGCGCCGCGTTGAATTCCTCAACAACAGAAACAACATCCAGCAAATGATGCCGCACCTGCCGGCGCATTTCGGAAGAAGGCTTGTCGCTGGCGATCGCCACCTCACGGTAGACCTGGATGGCGTCACACGCGACGATCTCGACAGCCTCTGGCGTCGCGAGTCCCGCGAAAGCCATGGCCACCGCGGATTTCCCGACACCTGTCGGGCCGGCGATAAAAATAACGGGGGGTTTGTTCACGGATAAATGCGCGTCGGATAACCGGAGCCGGAAAGCCTGGACTCGAGCGCCTGGGCGTCTTTCAGGGCCGCGAGCTGGCCGACGCGCACACGATAATAATTCTTGCCGTCGGGCGACTTAGTCTCGACCACATAGGCATACTCTTTCTGACGCATCAGCTCCTGCACCAACCGCTCGGCGCGGGCCTGCTCGACAAAAGCCCCGACCTGGACCGTGAAATACTGTTTTTCTTCCAGAAGCTGTCGCGCCACGCCGCATTCAAAACTGTTCGGATATTCCACGACGATCTTTTCCAGGAATTCCTTCGCCTTGTTCCAGCGGGCCAGTTTCAGGTTCGAGCGGGCCGCTTTAAGGTAGATCAGGCTCATGTCCTCGGCCTTACGGTGCTTATTCATGAACTGCGTCGCTTCGTTCAACGCGCTCTCGTAATCCCCCCGCATGTAAAGCGCGTCGATCACGCCCACAGTCGCTTTCTCAAAAATATCCGCGGCCGGACGGGAATCAACGACCTTGCGGAACATCTCATACGCCTGCGGATAATTGCCCTGGCGCAGGTCGCTCAGCGCCAGGTAATAACGCGCCTGGGCCAGCTCATTGCCCGAAGGCTTCGTCTTCAGAAGATCTTTGGCCAGGTCACCGGCTTTCTTGTAATCCTCCTGGATAATGGCGGTCTGGATATCGGACAAACTGTTGCCCTGAGCCGACGAAACGACGGGAAAAAACCCGGCGGCAAGTAACAACATACAGCAGAAAAAACGCTTCATGAGGACCTCGTTGATAAGGTGTTTTTTTGGTTACTTCAACTATGTGAACGTCACGTTCGATCGCGAATTACTTTAAACGCCGCGCGGCAAAAGTAAAGGGGAGAAAATATCCGCGCCAGGATTTGTCCGTCGAACAAAACTCGTTGGAACCCATAAAGAAATCAACAACCGCCTCGCGGACACGGGCAACTTCCCTGCGCCGCGCCAGACCCGCAACGCTGTCCAGGGTCAGGTCAAGCAATTCCAGCGCCCGCTCCACCGCCTTGAGGCTGTAACCGGGATTTTGTTTCGCCTGCCAGTTGAGCGCGCGTTCCACTTCACTGCCGATATTGGCCATTTGCGCGCAGAACGTCAATTCTTTCCACCGGCCAGCGGCGAGGCTTTTATGTTTATAACTCACTCGTTCACTACGCATTTGCGTCCCCATTTCATGGCACAAATCGAAAATATATTAATAGTCACCTTTACTATAAACGCCTCAATCGACCCGGTCAACCCGGATTTTGCGGCCCAGTTCGCAACCCGATAGTCCAATTCCATAGCCTTACTTTCTTCTTTACGGAATTTCAGAATATATGGTAAACTTATACCACAATAAGGAGCTGTCCATGACCATCACACTGACCAGTAAGAACCAGATCACGATCCCCAAAAAACTCATCAATGAAATGCACCTCGCGGAAGGGGCGCTTTTTGATATCCATATCAAAGGCAACCGCCTTGAACTGGTGCCGCTGGAAACGGTCGAAAAAATATTTTCGGATGAGGAATATGCCAGGCTGGAGTCCGTCTACCAGAAAGAAAAGAACACCGCGAAGAAGGTAACGGCCAGGGATATCGAAAGGCTGTAGCCCATGCCGTATACCCTCGCCTGGCTCCCGTCCTTCGAGCGCGACGTCAAAGGCCTTGATCCACAGCAAAAAGAAACCGTCAAAACAGCCCTGCGGGCCTTGCTGGCTTATTTCTCAACGAACAACGACCTCACGGAAGCGCAAAAGATCGCGCCGCGGTTCTTTTTCAAGCAACTGCGCCGGCCATTCTACGAAGCCGGCATTGAGGGAAAATTACGCCTCGTCCTGCGCAAAGACGGCCTCGCCTTCACCGCCATGCTCGCCGGCAACCACGACCAGGTTCGACGGTTCCTGAAATAACGCCCCGTTATCGTTCGATCATTTCACAGGCTTCTGGATCCCCATGAATGCAGAAATGCTGTCCAGCGGCCGCACACTGACGATCACGGGTGAAATGCCGGAAGCATTCTGCAGGCGGGCGAGCAACGTGGGGTCAAGATTGAAAGCGATCTCGCCGCCGGAATTCTGCGTTTTAAGATCAAGTTGCGCCGGGTTAAGGTCGATGCCGCCGGGTAAAGGTACCTCAGCTTGATCCTGGCTTGGATCTTGAACAAGCGGCAAGCGGACGATGAATTTTGAACCTATTCCATTCTCACCGGGTTCAACCGTAATATCGCCTTGCATCAAGCGCAGAATAGTAGAAACAGCATCCAACCCTATGCCCGTGCCTTTGATCTTAGCGGCGATCGCGTTCGTTGCCCGGTATCCTCTCTCCAATACTGCAACCCTTTCATCTGCAGGAACACCTATGCCCGTATCTTCGACTTCCAGAACAGCAAATGCTTGTTCTAAATCAGGATCTTCCGCGTGCATCATCTTTTTAGAAAGACGAACCTTCACCGCGCCGGCCGATGTATATTTAATGGCATTCTGAAGGAGATTATCCACCACCACATCCAGCCAGTTCAGGTCGCACGCAGGGACGATCAGCGCTTCATTTGTGAGACCGGAAATATCAAGCTTGAGCTTCTTGTCTTCCGCCATCCCTTTAAATGACGCGACTCTCTGATGAACTTCTCCTGAAATATCCCAAGATTTAAATTCAGCCCCCTTTTCCAATAACTGCAAAAATGTTTCCACATTACCAAGGAGTTGTGTTTGTTTTAATACTTCTACCATGTTTCCAATAATGTGATCATCCCGCTGCTGAATCCTTCCGTCTTGCGCGGGAGATCCTTTCAGCAATTCCGGAATATTATTATAAATGATCGGGAGTATGTGTTCCTTTAAAGGACCAATCCCGCTGTTGTGCCTTAAGAAATACATAAAATCGTCAAATGTTTTATATTGATTGTCGTCAAGAAACTTCCTCACCCCATACCACGGAGCTTGGCCATTCCTTACAAATGCGTTCAACTTCGTGGCCAAAGCCTTCCTGTCATTATCCGTAAGCTCTCCATTCAATGAAACCCCTTGCGCTGAGCGCCCGATAACGATTGAAATGTAAGAATCCTCTATCTTGATCAACCATTTTGCGTCTGTTGATACGTCGAGTGCTGAAACCATACCCGCGGATCTTAACGCGTTCATCCCCTTGGCTATTTTCTCAGGACTCATTTGAATTCCGGAATTAGAGATCACATCGAAAATTTCATCGTTCTGTAATCTGAAATTCATAATTTCTTCATCCGTAAAGCCGCTCGTATAAGAAAAATCATAATAAAAACCAGTCCTGAACGAAATAAGGACCTTATCCACTTTTGCTTCTTCAGCGATCTGCCGCAGGAACGGATCCAGTTTGGCTTTCATTTCCGGCTCTGAAAAGCCCAATAACGCGGGCAATGCCTTCACCGCGTCAACGTGGACCCGAAGGGCATCGGCCTCTGCCTTGATCACCGGATAAGATCTGCTTTCAAATGCCTTAACTCCTTCGTTCTTGAAAACCTCAAGCCCATCGGAACAAGCTTTTTGAAAAGCAGGATAATGCGCCTTGATGACCTTTAAACTGTCGATCAAGCGCTCCCTGGCTTCGGCGATCGTCAGGCGGTGGGGGGCAAGTAATGATTTTTCATTGAAATCTTTGATCCCGCCGTCATTTTTTTCTTCCATAGCATTATCAACGGGCTTATCTGCCAACCTTGAATCCCGTTGCCGACTAAGCCGATAAATATATCGCAACGCGGCGTCAACGTCATTGTTGTAATGCCGTAACGCCAGCTGAGCGATCCCGTTCCCATATCGATATATCCAACTTTTTTCACGTTTGGGAGCAACTATAAAGTAATCTTTCTCTTCCAGGCTTGATCGTGTCTTTTTCAAAGCATCTTTTATGCTTTCATCCAGCATAAATTCGTTTCTTTCTACTGCTTGAAGAAATTTTCTAAGCAACCTCTCCTGATCCGACAAGGTGCCGGGAAATTCTTTTAAAATAATATTGGCGACCGCATACCCCGGCCCACGACAGATATGGTCATTCAGATTCTTAGACGAAAACATATCCAAATCATAAATTAAAGCCATGTTCTCATCATAGCTGGAATGTTCATAGCCAAGTTTCTTGCTCATTAAGAAACCATACGCATTAGCATATATAATATTTTTTGGCATTTCCAGAACATGGGCCATCTCATGAGAAATACCATACGCATGAAAAGCATCAAGTTTACCTGTTGCCCGTGTCATGATAACTTTATGAGTTAGTGGCTGAAGCCCGCCGTACAGGAAAGAAGTATAAGATTTATAAAAAAACATCGCTAATGAAAGAACTTTTATGGAACTGCCAATTGTTTGGAAAAAAAATGAATCCGGTATCAGGCTATACTGAATACCACCTACAGCAAGGGCAACACCAAGATAACATCCGGCAATAAAATACGATTTCGCCGCTGAACGAAAATCTAATCTTTTCACTGCTTTTTCTTTTGAAAACGGCAATACATAACCTCCGCCATCCTTTATGAACTGGCTGTAAATATCATAAATTCGTTCGACCTCAGGCCTGTATTTGATGTTTAACGCCGATGAGAACATGGCGTGGTCCTGATCGGATGTCTTCAAATTGTAATTTTCTTCAAAGGCAGGCTTTTCCAGCGCCCCTGTTACACCGATAACAACGTCACGTCCTGGGGTAATTGCCTCAACCGGCATAGCCGCATCTGTTACATTTACCTTGAACACCTCCATCGAGCAATCCATCCCACCGGAAAAATACTTCCTGGGGATCGTGGTTTGCGTGGACGGGTCATATTCTTCCTTGATGAAGTTGTACGCGCCTTTCTTGAAGGCTTCGACGTATTGGGCCCAGATCTTTTCCTTCTCGTTCTTGTCAACAATGTCAACGCCGGCGGTTTTCTTTTGGTCGACGTACGCCCGGCCCATGATGCTGGCTTTGATCTTGCGCTTGTACCAGGTGGCCAGGATGAGGGAGTTGTAAACCTGGCGGAGCGTGGCGAAATTCTTGCCTTCGTTGACTTCTTTTTCGAGGATGGGGATGATGACTTCGCGTAAAACATTTTTTGCGATCTCGTTACGGGAGGACACAAGGTCCTCCCCTACGCTCATGAGAGCAACACCCTGTGTTGTAGGGGCGGACTTCATGTCCGCCCGGGACATGGCTACGTAATCACTTTCCAACATGACTTTCAATCCGCTCTCGACCACAAAGGCGGCGTCCTGGTGTTCATAGACGGTGGCTTTCTCCGGGACGATCCAGACTTTGTTGAAGGTGTCCACCGGGATGTCGGTTGTGCCGTAACGTTGCTGCGCTTCGGCGTAGACCTTAGCCCAGAATTCCTTGCCAGTTTTCTCATCCGGATAGAGAACTGATGCCGTTATCTGTTTAAGAATGTAATCCTGGGCCAGAAGATCACGCCCCATCTCGGTCTGGCCAAAGGCTTCGGGCACAATGCGGTCTTTTTCGTAGGGCGAAAGGTTGACCCAGAGGTCTTTTTCAGGGACTGTGAGCGCGGCGAGGAAGTATTTGATCAGGCGGGTTGAATCTGTTTTAACCTGCGTATCCGTGGACGGCGCGTCACCTTTATCGAGGATAAAATCAAAACGGAAAGGATCGTCACGGAACACCTTGATGCCCTTGAGCAGCGGTGGGGCAACAATAGGGCTGAGGGCCAGGCGCGTGCCTGGCGGCGGCAAGGGGATCACCCCCTGGGCATAGGCGCGCAGATCCATCAGCGTGAAGGCCAGGATCAATACGGTGGCAATAAATTTACGCAACACTCGCGTACAATTCTTCAATTTTTATCCTTTATTGGGATAGATGCTCTACCACTCTAGTAAAAGTTAACATATATTTCTTAATAATGCCAAGCGGGAGCGGGAGCGCTGACGAAACAAGAAAACGGCAACCCATTGAAGGTCTCGCCCCCGGATGGATTGCCGCGTCTCTTTTCATATCACCTTGGCACGGGGCTCTGTAGGAGCCCATCGTTGCCTCGGTGCAATTTCCTTCTCACTATTATTAGCCTCTCGGCACGGGAGGGAAAAAATTGGGGGCGCCAGAGAAGGGGGATGTGCTACTAGTTTGGTGGTTTCGTCTTTGTGGGAGGGCTCTGACAGCCCCCAAATTTGCATGAGGAAAAAGTTTACCCATTCGGGACTATTCCCCTCCCACGACCGGCTCACGGCCGACCACCTGCTAAAGTATGTCCTACGACTTCGGAAAAAACAAGCCCTCGAACATGTATTCAGGAAAACGCTACTATTCTTTCAGGGTAAAACGCTCCTCCTGGCCGTCCTTGGCCTGAAGAGTGACCCCTTGGGCGGCAATAGCCTTCACCAGCCTTCCTCCGACGTCGCCGCCTTCACGCGCCCGGCTTTGGACGCCGTTCACATCAAATACAGCCTCTTTCCGCGTTTTATCTCCGGCACTGATAAAAATATATTTCAGGACAACGGACGGCCCGGCCCCCGTCAATGACGCGGAACCCTGCCCGCCGCCGGACAACTGCCCCAGCTCGGCGACGGCTTTTTTCTTTTCAACCTCAAGTTTCAGCCGCTCGACATCCATTTGCAACAGTTGAAGCTCCTCCTCCTTACGCCGCTGGGACTCGACCTGCGTGCGCATGCGCGTAAGATTTTCATCTTCTCCCACGACCGGACTCTGTCCCGCCCGCGCGAGCGGCATCATCAACCCAATATAAAAAATAACAACCATCATTTTCTTCATGCCTTCATCTCCTTACGGCCCCAGCACTGACACATCCAGCACAAGGGAATCCTTTTCAAAAGAAACCTTCCGCACCACAACAGGAAAAACATGCCCAACATCGGATACCGCGTCCAGCAATGACAAAAGGGTCCCGAACCGGGGGAAATTGGAAAATGTCACCTGCAGTCCAAGTTCCCTGACGCCCGATATATCAGAAGGCATTGCGCTTTTTTGAACGTCAGCATCGTTCAAGCCCCGGACAACGGCGCCCCACGTCACATGATGGAACCGGGCCATCATTCCAATCTCATTAACAAACCCCGCATAAGCCCGCATGAGCGTGCCCGGCTCCTGCCGCGGCAGTTTTTCCAGGAGCGCCTTCTTGCGCGCAAGATCCTGTATCTCCGCCTCTATCTGCCTTGCCGCAACGGACTGTTGTTGACAGTGTTCATGGAACCCCCTGGCCAGCCACAACCCGGCCGCGAAGGCCAGCACCCCCGTTACCAGCACCAAAGATCTCATTTATCCACCTCACGTCTTTCAGGCAGCTTCAGACTGATCCTAAGCCCCGGTTTTCCCTGGTAGTTAATATCGTCGGCCATGGCACCTGACAATATCCCGCGCGCCGCGAAAGGATATATTTCCTGCCCCGGGAACATGACGGTCCCCGCGAGATCCCATGTCATGTCACTGCTGCGTTGGAACACCACGGATACAAGCCGGCTTTCCGGCGGGACGTTATCCAAAAACACACTAAAAACCGCGGCGAAATTTACCGAGGGCAAATGCTTCACGCTGGAATGGTACGTCCGACAGCCGATGGAGCGAAGATCATTTTCAAGCGCGGCGCGCTCCCGGGACAGGCTGCCTAGCCGGGCATCGATGGCCGCCGCGGCATGGCCCGCGCAACCCCAAGCACCCGCACCGGCCCCGCCCATCAGCAAAGCCGCCAGGCACGCTTTGATGAATTCAACGCGCCGGCCACGTTTTTTCATTTCCGCCGCCTCTTCAGGCAACATTAACAGCGGGAATTTCACCTTGCCAAGGACGTCGAACGCCGGGAAGCGCGTTTCAAAGAACACAGTATCTTTCAGCCCCGCGCGATTTGTAAAGATCCGCAACACCACACCCGGTTCCTTTTCCTGGACGCTTTTGCAGGTGCGACGGATCTCATCCATGATCACGACAGCGTCCTGCGACGGGATCATCCGGGTCATGGCCGCGCGGCCACCCCGGAACACTGTCAAAAGTACCCTGTCGCCCAGATCATCCGCCACGAAGAAATTCTCGTCAGGACGTGCCAGGTCATGCGCGCGAAAATACGCTCTCAGGCCCTCTGCGTAAGGTGCCAGGGTCCTGATGCACCCGCGGCCGAAAACTTCCCGGCTCCGTCGCACCAGTTCAAAACGCGCGCCGCCTTCACCTTCCAGGACAAGGATATGCGCGTGCCTGTCGTGCGTCATATCGGAAGACCGGAATTCGTCCCAACGCAGGCTCCCCGCCTTGCCCTGCGCCGCAAAATATACATTCCCGTTCTGAAAAAGATAACAACCCATGATTTACCCCCGGCGCGGTGTCATAAAAATGACAAGTTCCGTGCGCTTGTCACCGCGCACCTCGTAAGAGAACATCTTTCCCAGCACAGGAACTTTGGACAAGAACGGGACACCCTGCTGCTGGTTTGTCCGGTCGCGCGTGATCAACCCGCCGATGGCCACCGTCTGCCCCGCTTTCACGCGAACGAGCGTTGACATGGTTTTCATGGAGGTATCCGGCGCTTCAAGCTTATTCCCGCCGCCCAGCATGATCGTGCGGATACCGTCGATCGTGCTCACCACGGGCGTGACATTAAGATACACATCCTCACCGACAATGCTGCCCGTGAGCTGGAGGGTCACGCCGCCGTGCACCTCGTTAAGGGTCGCGGACGTGATCGTGGCGCCGCCCTGGGTGGTTTCCATGTTGGTGCTTTCCACATATGAGCGGGTCTCGCCCACCTGGATGCTGGCCACGGAATTGTTGAGCATCATCAGCCGGGGTTGGGAAACGACTTCCAAACGGCCAAAGGATTCAAGCGCTTTCATCACGGCCTTCACGCCAGACTGTGTATCGCCGGAACCATCTTTGTTGACCCGCCCGGTGAAGGTCATCATGTTGCCCGACGACATGTTTTCCGACGCGAAGTTTGTCGCGAACCCAAGCCCCCTGAAACTGCCCTGCGACGCGAGCGCGCCCCAGTCGATCCCGAGCCTGTGTTCACGGGAAAGCTCGACCTCGATGACCTTCAGGTCCACCTGGATCTGCTCGGAGGAACGCGCGTTGATATCCTTGAAGAACGCCGCGATCCTGTCGAGTTCACGCGGCGCGTCGGTCACAACAACGACCCCCGCGGCCTTGTTGAATGACACAAGCCCGCCCGCGGATACCAGGTTCTTCACATTGGCCTCGATGTCCTGCCAGTACGCCAGCGTGCCTGAAGAATTTTCCACCACAACCTTGGCACCGACACGCACCCGGCTGTCCGCAGTGGTCCTGGCACTTGAGACCGTCGATGCCGCGCCGGTGGAGCTTTCATTCGTCGTTGTTGTGTTGAACGCCTGAACCACAGGAGGCAGGTTAAGCCGGAATACTCTCGTGTCTTTCGCCAGGATGAACATGCCCTCATCCGTGATCTTAACGCCATAACCCGTCGGGTATAACAACCCCGCCAGCGCCGTCTCAACGGGAACATCCTTCAGCTCCGGCGCGATATCCCGGTCCTCGACCCCTGGCCCAATAACGAGGTTCTTCCCCTCGCTGTCCGCGACAAGCCTGAGCGCCTCGGTCAATTTCATCCGCCCCGCGAGCGTGATCCTATTTTTTATGGTCTCAGAAGCTAACGGCGCCGGCATTCCGGCATCCTGGGGTGGAACTTGTACCGGCCGGGTCCACGCGCCTGGCTTAACGATCACCATTTCATCATGCTCCGGATAAAAAACGCCGCCCTGGATCCCCGCGGGCATCCGCACCTCCTCGACCACGGGCGCAGTCCAGACCGGCGCCTCCTCCGCCCACAGCAACCTGCAGGAAGAGCAAAATAAACATAAGGACAATCCTGTTACTTTAGAAATCACATTCATAAACCGCTCCTTGGTTTTTTACCTACCTGACCCCATAAGGAAATACCTCGGCGCAATGGGCCAATGCGGCCAAAAGGTCACCCCCCAGCCGCTGCCGGGTTTCTTCCAGATACGCGTTATCCCGGGGTTCGCTGGTCGCCGCCCAATAAAGAAAAGGATCAGGGACCAGGCGTACAATGCCCGTCGAGGAAGGCGCCATGAGCAGCGCCTCCGAATATTTGCCCTTCACCGTTCTGACCGAGCGCAGCAGCGCGCCCGCTTCCGGCGGCAACGACAATTCCTGCCTCAACTGGTCAATGACCGAAGGTTCCTGCTTGAGGAATATCTTGTTGGCTGTATTGGCAAGGATCGCCAGTCCGCTCTTTTGCTGTAACAGGTCCGCAACTTCCTGCGTGACCGCGATGGTCGCGCAGCGGTATTTGCGAAAGGTCTTGAACGCGTTGCCGATAAAATCCGCGGTATTGGCCATCTTCAACAGCTGCCAGGCCTCGTCAATGAGCAGGAACTTGCGTTCGGCGCGCAGCTTTTCATCAGACACGAACTGCGTCACGAAGAACATGATGTTCAAAAGGACGACCAGCTGGAGGTCGGGATACGCGCTCAACTCCGCCAGCTCAAAAACCGTAAAACGGCGGCCCACCGCAAACTCGTTGGGCCCGTCGAAAAACTTCCCGTACTGGCCGCTGCGGGTGAACGGCGCAAGGCGCAAGGCAAGGCGCTCGCCCATCGGCCCTTGCAGGACCGCGACAACATCGCTCAAGGTGACCTCACGCCCGCTCACCCGGACATACGCTTCAAGGACCGCTTTCTGAAGGAATCCCTTTTCCTCGCGCGCCAGCCGGTCACGCTCATCGCCGCCGGACGCCATCAGGGCCAGCACCTCGACCAGGAAAGCCAGGTTCTCGCTTGTTGGCGGCGCGAAGAATGGATTGATGGTCAATGGCGCTTTCAGGTCAAAATGCACATACTGGCCCTCCAGGATCGAGCAGGTCTTGCGGTAAGAATGCCCTTTGTCCAGTACGAAGAAACGCGCACCAAGGCGGTAATTCTGGTAAATAAGATCATTAGTGAAGAACGACTTCCCCGCGCCCGACGCGCCCACAATGATCCCGTGCGGATTTGTTGGAGAATCGAAAAGGTCGACTCCCACCGGCTCGCCCCGACGGTTCAGATACAGGGCGGCCGGCGTCCCGGTGCCGCGCATCGCGCCATAGACCGGCATCATATCCGCGAAATTATCGGACAGCAGGCGCCTGTCGCGGCGGACAAAATGCTCCAGCCGATGGTCAAAGTTGAGCGGCAGGCAAGTCAGAAATATTGACGGCGCGATGATCTCCTCCTTAAGGCCCTCCGCGCCCGCGCGGTGCAGCTGGACCATCAACCCGTCACAGGCCCGCTCCAGCAATTCTTCATCCTTATCCCAGAGCACAACGTGCATCCGCAGCTGCACGACAGACCGCCCGTTCTTGAATATCTCCGTGATCAGTCCGCTCAGTTCCTCTTTCTTCTGGACTGCCTCCTCGCTCACATCGCCCATCGACGATGTCCGCTGGATGAACGCGAACGTTTTCTGGAATTTCAACCGGCTAACCGCCTCATTCTGGTCAGGGACAATGAAATTCACCACGAGCATCATCTGTGGATGCGTATCGAAAAAAGTACCCACCCCCGCGAACATGCCTGGGAATGTCTGCTGGGGCAGCGCCTTGAGGCTCATCACCCGCGTATGATAACCGTCAAGCACGAACCCCGCCCCTCGGGCCCGCGGCGCGTTGAAAAGTATCCGTTCACGGATCGGGTCACCGCTGGCATTAGGCCGAACTATCATTTGCGACCGGTGCGGATTCAGCAAACGATAGAGCAGCCCGGTCATTTCTTCACCATCGAGCGCGTGAAACGGGATCTGAAGGGCCTGGAACTGGCTTTCGATCATGCCAGTCTTCCGTGCGAACTCCGCGCGGATGCGGCCCCATTCTTTGCGACAAGGCGCTTCGGGCTCCTTGCTTGAAAAATACCCCCGCGCCAGTTCCACGCGCGCTCCCGCGGGCCAAGCCGGAAAACTGCGCACGGTCAAAAACACACGCAGGCGCTTGGGCATGAACTTTTCGGCAGCCTCCCCGTTAATACCATCCCGCCTTGCCAGGATATGCCGCAGCTTCTCGTCGATGATCCTGTCCACGATCTTGTCCTCTCCCCGCGCGGACAACTGCCGGTACGCTTCAAGCGCCGGCGCAACATCGCTATCGCCCCACAGGATGAACTGCATGTGCAGCCCCGGCGCAAGCCGCCCGATAAGGCCCCCGACCGCGTCCGCAAGCGCGTCCAGCGCCTCTGACCCCGCCCCTTCACAAGGGCACGGTGACAGTTCCCACGCCTGCCCCACACTGCCATCAAGGTGGAGGAAAATCCCCTCCAGATGTTCCCCGTACGGCAAATGATCCACGCCAAAAACATCTTCCGCCGCCATACTTTCGAGATCGGATATTTTGAGCATTGTCATTATTTCCTTGGCGGCGCAGGTTCGATCAAGGAAAGGCCCCCCCGCGCGGCGGCCTGATCCTCCACATACCAGCGCGGCGGCTCGACCACAACAAATGTCCAATGCCCGGCGACGAGAATATTCTTATCCCCGCGCGCCACATGCGCGGGCACCCAAACCTTGACGACCCGCGGCGGTTCATAGACAGGGAAATACGGTTTTTCCTGTCCGATATCCACGGCAAGGCCGACCGACGGTGCCAGCACATCAGCCGTCAAGCCGCTTTCCTTGGCCTTGCGGTATATTTCGGCAAAAGTCCGCACCCTGGACTCATCGACCGCGGGCCGTGCCCTTACACCATGCCCCGTTGTCGCGCATCCGCTAATCAACAAAATCAGCAGGACGCAGGCTGTCTTTTTTAAGCCCATGGATCTCCACCCCTTCAAGAATGATCAGATAAACATCAACCCCCGCGTCAACTTTGACCGCCGGCACGATCTTGCCGAGCTGATCCTCGTAATATTTCGACATCTGCGCCGCGCTCTGAGCCAGCCCCTGGAAACCGGCGTTCTTCACGGGGCTTCCCGTCACATTGCGCGACACGCGCCCATACCCGCCCACGGTGGCCGTTGTCTGCGCGTCCGCCATGGCCTGCGACGCACCGCCCATGAACCCGGTCATGAACGCCATGGCCATTTGCCCGCCGGTATTGCGCACCACGATACCTTTCAGCCCCAGCTGTCCACCCGCGTCGGTGAGATAACCGATATTGCCCTTGTGCTCGAACGTCTCCCCGGTAGGCAATACCGAAGATATGGTCGATATCTGCACAAGGGCGCGTTCGCTGTTGAGCTCGCCCGTTGCCTTCCCGATAGCAAAAGCCCCGGCCAGTGGTATCCGCGCGTCATTGGGGCCATAGAACGCTTCATCCAGCCGGATAAGGACCGGCAGAGGATTCCCTGTTTCAGCTGGCGCGTAAACACCGGTCAATAACGTCGCGCGCACAAAACTTCCCGCGGGTAAATAAACCGTTCCCTCCGCCGTTGCCTTGACGGGGTTGATATTGATCACATCCAGCTGATAATTCCTGACAGCCGCCGCCGTTACGGCCTGCGCATCCATCTGTCCCGCCACCGGCACGGGCCCGGCAAGTTTCGTTGATACCGCACCCAACCCGCGCTCCAGCGCGCTCAGGCTTTCCGCCATCCTGCCCTCAGCCTTGAGCACATCATTGAGTTTCCCGGTCAGATCATCCAGGCGCAGGGCCATGGCCTTGTTCTTTTCAGCGACAGAATAATATTGCGCCTCCAAGCGTCCCACATAGGCTTTGTGGTCGATATCCTCGCCGAGAAAATACCCGCTGGCGTCCTTTTTCACATCAGCTCTCGCCGTCGATGGCTTCACATGGGGCTTGGCCGGTTCCGGGGTCTTAACATTCAACAAGTAACACCCCAGGACCACGACTACCGCGCCGGACGCCCACACCATCGCACGACCCTGCGTGTTCAACGCTTCATATCGTTCACGCGCCTGCTGGAGGGGCAATGGCACCATCTTCACCGTCCCGCCACCATATACAGACGGCATGCCTCACCCGGGCCGAGGATATCTTTCTGTGATGCCACCGCCACAAGACCCGGCAAGGTAACCTGCTGGACCGGGACCACCAGCGGCGCGCGCGTTAAATTTTCAACAACCGTCACATAACCCCGGACGCGCGGCAATTCATCGATGAGTACCGAACGCACGCGCACCCTGCCGTTATCAAACATTACAGTGTCAGATCTTTGTTCCGTGGCACGCGCGGGCACGCGCCCCCGGATCAGATCTCGCATGAGCGCCATGGCTGCATCCTCCTGCCCCGGAACTTCGCCCGGCCCCGTGTCATCCCGCACCACGACCTTGTCATCAACGCCGTCTCCGAAAACATAGCTAATTCGATGCGAATGCCCGCGCGTGTCAATGACCGTCAGCTCGGCCGGATCAGGAGACAGCGGCGTCACGAACAAATGCCCGCTGGTGTGTTCCACCTTGATCGTCGCCGGATCGCCGGACCGGACAAGATCGGCGACGCCCGCCTCCATCTCGATCTCCACGGCCTTGCCAACAGCAGCCCTCATAACGATAGGGCCATCCACGCAGACCCGCGGCGCGGCCAAAACCGCCTGGCACCAGAAAAGGCCGATCACGGCCGTGGCCATGATCTTCAGAACTTTTTGATCAGACCCCCTCATGCGTCACCTTTTCTTTGCGGACATCAAAGATCGCCAGGCCGTAAGGGTTCACTTCCGTCGTTGCCGCGCGCCGGACATCCAGCAGGAAACGCGCCTCTTCGCGCGCCATTTCTTCCTTACCGACATAGATCACCCGCTCGCCGGTGAACGCGACCTTGAATCCCGCCGGATCTTCCTCGACACGCGGCTCTTCCCCGAGGATAAAAACCGAAGACAGCCGCTCCCGCGCGATCTTTTGAAGTTCCTCGTCAAGCCCCGCGCGGACTTTGGACAACAAAGGCGGCGCCATGAACACGAACGAACGCTTATAAACATTCTCCGCGGTCTCCGGCGAATAATTACTCCAGTTGAGCAGCCAGGCCGTTGAAAAACTGACGACCGACGATAACGGGACACGATCGGGATACGACACACCGCCTGTCGCGAGGGCGGGGACATAATGCACCGCTTTAGGCCGCGCCGCGACATAGATCAGGCCAGCGGCAAGGATAAAACACAGCGCCCCCAGAAGATACACGGTAAGCCCCAAAGCTATGTTCTGATTTTCGGCCAGCGCGTAACGCTCAAAGAACATGGAACTTTTTGACCGCAATGCCTGTTCCGTCATAGGTCGCTCCTTTCACTGAAGGGTGAATATTGCCGTTCTCCCGGCGGCAGAAGCCCCTGCAAGGGCACGCCGAACTTGTAGAGCAGATGCAGGACATAACCCTCGGGCTTCCCGCGCTTGAGCATCACCAGCCCGGGCCAGGCGAACAAAATGAGCGCCAGCGGGATCGCGGGCGAGACGAGGATCGCCGGGATCCCGAATACGAACATCAACACCGCGACATCTTCCCCTTCGAGGCCGAGAATGAGCAGGGGCTTATCAATGGTCCGTGGGCAGGGCCGCATGGGTCAATGCCCGAAAACATTCAGGATCTGCGGCAGGAACACCAGCGCCAGGAGCGCGATCACGCACCCGATGGCCGCTCCGTAATCCTTGTGAACGATCTTCCATATCCCGACGAGAAGAAGGATGAGCGCGACGATCTTCGCCACCGGCCCGGTCATGACCGTGACAATGAACTTCGACAAATTATCGAACTGCGTCTTTGTCTCTGTCTCCATCCCGCTTTCCTGCGCCCGCGCCATGCTCGCCAGGAACATCATCACCATGGCACTGCCGTGTTGAAATATCCTTCGCATCAAACTCCTCCTTTTTATTTTTTCCTAAAGACCAGACAAACGCCCATCGTCACCAGCACCGGCGCCAGTGCAGCCGCCACCGCGCAATAAATATTCACCACCGGGGACTGCCATAACGCGGGGCCTCCCCACATCAAATTCAACGAAAACCCTGCCCACGCGCTTTTATCAATGAGGGCCCAGGCCAGCGTCCAGGCTTTGACACTGAGCATGCACCCCAGGAATATCAGCAGGACGCGTATACGTCGGGACAGGAGTGTCGCGGCCAGGAACGCGGGAAACGCGCTCCAGCCCAGGAAAAGCGCGCCGCCCTGGATGAACGGCAAGGCCTGTATAACGCGCTGTAACACATCTGCCGGAACCGCGTCCATCTTGATGACAGGCGGGTGAAGATCATAGGCCATGATGGTGTAACGCCGGGGCTTTAGCACCAGTTCACGCTTCAGCAACGCACGGACCACGGCGTCCTTGTCAACAACACCCTCGTAAAAGCGTTTGAACATGCGGCTGAAGACCTGGTCCTGATCACAGGCGCCGTAAAGCTTGTCGCGCAACACCCGCCAACGGGAGGCGCCTTCCTCTGTATAAGCGCCAACAACATCCTCCTGCCCTGGCCAGGCCACTCCATTGTCCTGCCCCAAACGGCGCAACGCCGGCCAGTAATGATCCTGATAAAAACGCGCTGTTTCTTCTTCAAGCTCAGCCGACGTAATTCCCCGCGCCAGTATCCCGCCCGTCAACATTGAAACTTTGCTGAACAAGAACGGACTTGCCAGATAACTGTTCGCCGGTGTTATCTTGTCCACGACCGCCGTGGCGCCGCTGACCAGCGCGTCCATCCAGCGCGCGCAAAGATCCAGGACCGGATCGGCCATAGCCCCGGCATATCCAGCCTTCTCCAATATTTGCGTTGTTGTGACATCCTTGTAACCGCTTTGCTCCATGGTTGAAACACTTCCAACAAGTACTGTTTGCGGCATGACAAATAAAAACCAGAGCGTGAAGAACAAAAAAAGAAAGACACCCAGGGGACGGAAATTCCCTTTCTCCAGTCCCGCCGCAAGGCTGGAAATAAAACCCGCCGCGAAAACCAATTTTCCCGCGACGGTCTCGACAAAAATGAACCGCGTGAGTGCCAGGGCCTGGTGCAGGCCCATCAGTTCAAAAGCCGCGTCTATCGGTGTAATCCCACGTGTCATTGCCATCACACCCATTGTTGAAGAAACAAATTATTGTTTGATGTTACGTCAAATATACACCATGGATTGACGAATTGCAAGGATTAATTTGATGATTAGTCAATAATACAGGCGGAAATTCAAATCGAGATTGGGATTAATTTACGTTATTCGACGGGAAAAAGCACGAAGGTCAACCGGAAGGAGCACCCGCCCGTCGCATCAAACAAACTGAACTTCGAGTTTCTTACCCAGCGCATTGGCTGTTTTTTCCAGTGTCAATAACGTGACCGACACATTATCCGGATTCAACAACCTGTCCAATTGCAGACGATTCTTGATCCCCATACGCGCCGTCATTGCCCTCTTGGTAAGATGCTTCTCTTTCATCAACTGCTGAACCTGGTGCGCAATAACCCTCTTGGTAGCTGTCGCCGACACTGCTTCAAAAAGTTCTTCTTTATGCAGAAAATCGTCAAAACTGCTTCCGATATGTTTGTTTTTCATGATCAGGCTCCTCCTTTGACATCTCTCAAACGTTCTTGCGCAAGATCAAGATCGTCTACCGGTGTCTTTTGCGTTTTCTTGATAAATCCATGCAGGAGCACGATTTGGCCTGAATGGATCGTAAATAAAACCCTGGCGATCCTGTTCTTTAATGATGTCCGGATCTCCCACAAGTCCCGGCCAAGCTTCTCCACAACAGGCATTCCTATGGGCCAGCCGAATTGAACTGTCTTTATGTCTTCTCCAATTAGTTTCTTCTCATCTTTCGATAAACCTGTAAGCCATTCCCTGACAGGCTCGCGGCCTGTTTGAGTCGCATAAAAGAAAACTTGTATTGGCTCATGACGTTCCATAGGCTGATTTTAAGTGTACCATATTTGGTACGAATTTCAAGGGCATTTAATTTCGTAATTGCTTAGCAACGCAAGAATATTTTGAAGCACACGTGTCCGGTAAAAAATAAGAGGATCACATCCATCGTGGTAACATAGCGTTGTCCAGACAACCATGGCCCCGAGGAGGATCCCCTATGGCGCATTCTAACACGCTCATCTCCGACTTGCTGAAATTTATTCCGAG
>CAIUQE010000034.1 GCA_903901225.1 Candidatus Omnitrophota bacterium | reverse complement strand
TGATCCAGGCGGCCAAGGCAAAAGCCAGAGGCTTTAGCACATTCCGGTACTTCAGAATCGTTGCGTTCCTGATCACTGGACGTCTGGACTTTGCCCGGCTCAATAAACACTACTTACCCATGTAGGACTT
The DNA here is from genome assembly GCA_903901225.1 of Candidatus Omnitrophota bacterium. Classification (GTDB taxonomy): domain Bacteria; phylum Omnitrophota; class Gorgyraeia; order Zapsychrales; family Fredricksoniimonadaceae; genus Fredricksoniimonas; species Fredricksoniimonas borealis. The sequence continues at coordinate 136,643 of CAIUQE010000034.1, read as the reverse complement.
ACAGGAACCTTATTTTTTAGCCACTAAAGAAGACTTGTGGGACTGTTTTAATTCCGAAGGAACCGTCTTTGGTTGTTTGAATAAAACGGAATTTCATAAAATCAATCTTATTACTCCATCAGATGCTGTGATCAAACAATTTAATATGATCGTTGGCCCAATTGAAGCTACGATTCGGAAAAATGAATTAGAGATTCGGTCATTGGTGAGAATTCGTGATTTTCTTTTGCCTAGATTAATGAACGGACAGGTGTGGAGGTTTAATCATGATACGTAAGCTATCCATTAAGAATTTTAAAGGCATGGGCGATTTTACCTTGGAATTAGACAAGATCAATATATTGGCCGGTGGTAATAATTCCGGGAAAACAACAATTTTTCACGCGCTGCAATTGTTTTTTTGGTGCCTTGAAAAAGTAGCGCAAGAAGATGGGGGTCAGGTTATATTAAGAAAGACGCAAATTCCAGAGATTGGGGCCATCCCGTACTTTGCAACAAAAGATATATTTTTTCGACAGAAGATGCGTGATGGAAAGCGGCCTACTCGCATTAACTTTGAAATAAGCGTTGATAACTTGCCGAGGATATCAATTGACGTTTATCCGGCTTTTAGTCGAAATGTGATGATAGATGGGAAGGATGTGTCGATAACGAAAAATCAGTATGTTGCTTTGATGAGGCATCGACCTGTTTTTATACCCAGTTCCATTGGCATAATGCCTCATGAAGAATTATATCGTGAGGTTGCTCAAGATCGGTTGATTTCTGAAGGTAGGCATAATCAAGTTTTGAGGAACATGGTGTTCAGGTTGTCAAAAGACTGTCGGCTTTGGAGGCAATACAAGGAATTAATACAGCCCCTATTTCGGATTTCAAATTTGGAAATGCCCTTTAATGAGAATGAAGATGAATGGTTGTCGGCTCTCTACGACGAGAGTGGGTGTCGGTTTGATTTTATATCCGCAGGTTCTGGATTTTTACAAGTTTCAAATATTTTATCATTTTTGCTGCTTAACAGATCAAACGTGGCGCTTTTGGATGAGCCCGATGCCCATATGCATGACGATCTCCAGAATGTTGTTTATGAAATACTTCATCGAGTCGCAAAGAAGAAAAATTTGCAATTATTGATAGCGACACACAGCCCCACGCTTATTGAAGCTGCCGGGCCAGAAAATGTTTTAGTTATAGATCGCAATAAGAATGCGCCATTAAAAGCCGTGCAGTTGCATGAGTTAAAGGCGGCATTGGCTCAATACGGAATTACATTAACTGCAAGATCGGTCTATGATGCGCTTATTGACAGTCGGATTTTATTTGTTGAGGGTGTTAAGAATGACTTTGAGCTCTTTTTGAAGAAGTTTGGAAATCTCTACAAAGCAGATTTTTCTAATTCGTTAAGAAAAGTCGTTGTATTGGGAACTAATGGTGTAACAAATAAATGGCCTGTTGAGGCAATCGGAGCCTTTAAAGAGCTTGTGAAGGGGGACATAAAAAGCCTGCTTGTTTCTGACAGGGACTTTAATACTGATCAAGAGGTGACTGATCGAACGCAGAAGATGTCGGATCATGGGTTGGCGATGGTTGTGTTAGGTCGGCGGCATCGAGAGGCATATTTGTTGGACCCCAAAGTTCTAAGCCGCTTGTTGAAAAGAAAGTTTGTAGGAAAGAATAAAAATTCTCCCATTCCAAAAGATTTATCAAGAAAGGCAATTCGAGAATTTATTCTTAAGCAGGCTGCTGATCTTGAAGCGGATACGAGGGCCAAATTCGTCGCAGAAAAGTCAGTGCTTGGAAGTCGTGATGAAAGGCAGCAAATATTAAAGGCATTGGGAGATTTTTTTGATAAAAACTATCGAGATGTTCTTCAAAAAAGACAGATACCTTTTGTTTTGTTGGATAGCAAAGCAGTTCTTGCTTCTTTTAAGGGAATGATTAATTCGAAATATAAATTATCATTTTCTGATGATGAAATATTGTCTACGTTTAAAAAAACAGATTTACATAGCGATATAAAATTGGTCCTAGATAAAATTATTGAGGTGCTAGGGTGAGTAAGTGTATCATTGAATCCGAAGTTGAACAGGCCGCGCTGGATATCCTCTCCGCTCAGGGGTATGGGGTTGTCCATGGGCCGGACATCGCGCCGGATGGCCCTAACCCGGAGAGGCAGAGCTATGCGGATGTGGTCCTTGTCGGACGGCTTCGTGAAACGATCGATCGGATCAATCCCAAGATTCCAGCCGAGGGTAAGGATGAAGCGGTCAGGAAGCTTCTTCGCGTGGAAAGCCCGGATCTTCTCGTTAATAATCTGCGGCTTCATGCCATGCTGGTCAATGGCGTGGATGTGGAATACCGCAGGGATGATCGAGTAGTTGCGGACAAGGTCTGGCTTTTCGATTTTGCCGACCTCACCAAAAATGAGTTCCTTGCTGTTAATCAGTTCACCATCATTGAAAACAACCACAATCGACGTCCAGATATTATCCTGTTTGTGAACGGCCTGCCATTGGTTGTAATCGAGCTTAAGAATCCGGCAGATGAGAACGCCACTGTTCACTCGGCCTTCAAGCAATTTCAGACATATAAGCTTCAGATCCCCTCCCTTTTTCATTTTGCCGAGGTTTTGATCGCTTCCGATGGCTTTGATGCTAAGGCCGGGACGATCACGTCAGACTGGGAGAGGTTTCAGCCATGGAAAACGGTAGACGGTAAGGAGAAGGCGCATGCGGCCATCCCGCAGATCGAAGTGCTGATCAAAGGGATGCTTAATAAATCGGTGTTGTTGGATCTCATCCGGCATTTTGTGGTCTTTGAGCAGGAGAAGGATAGCAAAGACGGGTCGCTCAAGATTTCCAAGAAGATTGCCGCGTATCATCAATATTATGCGGTCAACAAAGCTATCGATGAAACTCTTCGCGCGGCTTCGGCTAAGGGCGATCGGCGTTGCGGTGTCATTTGGCATACGCAGGGATCTGGCAAGAGCTTGAGCATGGTTTTCTACACCGGCAAGCTTGTATTATCTCTGGATAATCCGACGGTGATGGTGCTGACAGATCGTAATGACCTTGACGATCAGCTTTTCGGGACTTTCTCCCGGTGCAATGAACTTTTACGGCAGTCTCCGGTTCAGGCTGAAACCCGGTCACAGCTGAGGGATTATTTGAAGGTCTCATCCGGTGGTGTCGTTTTTACCACCATTCAGAAATTCTTGCCTGAAGAGCGTGGAGATACCTATCCGATTCTTTCCGATCGGCGAAATATTGTGGTGATTGCGGATGAAGCCCACCGGAGCCAGTACGACTTTATTGATGGCTTTGCCCGGCATATGCGTGATGCCTTGCCCAACGCGTCCTTCATCGGGTTTACCGGCACGCCAATTGAGCTAAAAGATAAGAACACTCGGGCAGTGTTCGGTGATTACATTGACATTTATGACATTGAGCAGGCGGTTCACGATGGCGCTACGGTCCGTATTTATTATGAGAGTCGTCTGGCCAAGCTGGAACTAAGTGATGCTGAGCGTCCACAGATTGATCCGAACTTTGAAGAGGCGACCGAAGGCGAAGAGGTCAGCAAGAAGGAAAAGCTTAAAAGCAAATGGGCCCGCATGGAGGCCATTGTCGGCAGTGAGAAACGCGTTCGGCAGATTGCCAAGGATATTGTGGACCACTTTGAGGAGAGGTCAAAGAATCTCGAAGGCAAGGGCATGATCGTTTGTATGAGCCGCCGGATCGCCTTTGATCTTCACAACGAGATCGTGAAGCTCCGGCCTCAATGGTATGACAAGGACGATGATAAAGGCGCGCTGAAGGTTATCATGACCGGATCGGCCAGCGACCCGGTGGAATGGCAGGAACATATTCGCAATAAACCTCGTCGTCGTGATATTGGCGACCGGATGAAAGACCCATCTGACCCGCTCAAGCTGGTCATTGTTCGTGATATGTGGTTGACCGGCTTTGATGTGCCGTCTTTGCACACGATGTATATCGACAAGCCTATGCGCGGTCATGGGCTTATGCAGGCCATTGCTCGCGTGAACCGAGTATTCAAGGATAAACCCGGCGGTTTGGTCGTGGATTACCTTGGTATTGCCGATGATCTTAAGAAGGCTCTTTCCGAATATACGGAAAGTGGCGGTCAGGGTAAGCCAACACTTGATCAGGAAGAAGCTGTTGCCCTCATGCTGGAAAAGTATGAGGTTGTTTCTGGCATGTTTCATGGATTTGATTTTCGCAAGTTCTTCTCCGTGTCTGTGACAGAGAAAATGACGATCATCTCTCTCGCGCAAGAGCATATTCTTGCTCAAGACAAGGGCAAGGATCGGTTTCTGGGTTATGTGACGCAGTTATCTCAGGCGTTTGCGTTATCTGTGCCTCACGCGGAGACGTTTAAGATCAGGGATGACGTGGGCTTCTTTCAAGCGGTACGCTCCCGAATCGCCAAGTTTGAGACCGGCACCGGTAAGACTGATGACGATCTTGATTCCGCGATCAGGCAGATCATATCCAAAGCGGTTGTTTCCGATCGGGTGATTGATATTTTCGAGGCCGCGGGAATCAAGAAGCCGGACATCTCTATCCTTTCCGATGAGTTCTTGGCAGAGGTTAAAGGAATGCCTCACAAGAACCTCGCCTTTGAACTGTTGAAGAAACTCCTCAATGATGAAATTAAGTCCCGGTCAAAGCGGAATCTTATTCAGGGCCGGTCTTTTGCCGAGCTTCTGGAGCAGTCGATTAAAAAGTATCAAAACAAGGCGATCGAGGCGGCTAGGGTCATTGAAGAGTTGATTGCGTTGGCTAAGAAGATGCGCGAGGCAGACAAGCGTGGCGAGGATCTTGGCCTAACATTTGATGAGGTGGCTTTCTATGACGCTCTTGAAGTCAATGATAGCGCGGTCAAGGTTCTTGGTGATGATGAGCTTCGGATGATTGCCCGGGAGCTGGTGCAAACGGTTCGTAATAATGTCACGATCGATTGGACGCTTAAGGAAAGCGTGCAGGCCAAGCTCAGGATTATGGTCAAGCGCATCTTGCGCAAGCATGGTTACCCGCCGAATAAGGAGAAGAAAGCCACAGACACAGTTCTTGAGCAGGCAACGCTTTTATGCAAAGACTGGGCCGATGTTGCGCCTGCCCGTGGAGCAGATGAGACGCTCTTTTTTAGTGATGTAATCCCTGAAGGCAGTTTTGAGGATGGCTATGTGCCAATTTACGGTCTTCAGGCTGTGGCCACATCCTTTCGGGAGCAGACAACGCCTCAGATTAAGGGCTGGAAGCCGATGGATGGGCGCAAGATTAACAAGGATATGTTTATTGCGCAAGTGGTCGGCAAGTCTATGGAGCCGACGATTGCGGATGCTAGTTGGTGCTTGTTCCGGTTTGAGCGCGGAGGTTCGCGCAATGGCCTGGTGGTGCTGGTTGAGTCCCGTCAGGTCAAAGACCCGGAAACCGGCCTTGCTTTTACGATCAAACGATACCATAGCGAGAAAGAAGATCTGGGTGATGGCCAGTGGAAACATAAGCGGATTATTTTATCACCGGACAATAAAGACTTTAAAGATATTGTTTTGGAGAGTGTCCCGGGTGAAGATTTTAGAGTAGTTGCAGAATTTTTAAGTATTTTGTAAGGCAGGCGCAGTTGTTTTATTTTGCTTGAAACGCACATTTGTGTGGTATCATGTTGTTACCCCTCAAGAATGTAATGTGGAGGATGTAATGACTAAAGAGCATTTCTTTGAGAAGCAAAGGGATCTTACTGCGAGCAAAATTCTTTTTTTCGAACGTTATGTTGAGAATTATTTGCCGAAGATTTTAATGCAGTATGGGAAATGTTACATTGCCGACTTGTTTTGTGGTCCAGGTAAGAATGGTGATAAGGATGGTAGTCCGCTTGTTTTGTTGCGGCGCATTATTAAGACGCTTGAAAGTCCGGTTATAAGAAGTAAGCGTCCTGATGCGGAGATCTCAATTTTATTTAATGATAATAATAAAACAGCTATTGAAGATTTAAGCGAGGCTGTTTCAGCACTGGGGCTACCGAAGAATGTCAAAGTTGTTACCGTTTGTAATAAATTTAAAGAGATTATTAGGGATATAGGCGCTGTTCTTAGGGATAAGCAGGAGCCAAAATTTTTCTTCCTCGACCCGTTTGGGTATAGTGACATCGGGGTTGATGATATTAAGTTATTGATGGCCTTTCCGAATACCGAAGTCCTTCTATTTTTGCCAACCTTTCATACATATCGTTTTCATAAAGACCCAGGTAGTCCTCTGGCGACAAAGTCTTTTGTTCAATCGTTCACGGATAAGGGGCTTGTCGATTATGAATCGATTGACGATTTTAATGAGTCTATTCGATGGAAATTGCGCTCATATTTGGGATTAGAGTTTGTTCGCGCGATTAAACTTGATAAAGGGGCTTGTAAGAATGCTCTTTTTTATATGACGCGGCATACCGTTGGCATGCTTTTGATGAATAATTTGGTTTGGAAGTATAGCATTGATGGAAGTAAAGTTTGCCCAGGGCAGACCGGAGATCAGGCGCTTTTTGATTTAAGTTCGTGTTCTCAGAATTTCGTTGATAAGAAGAATTTGTTAATTGAGCATGTGAGGAAGGAGCGGCAATTAAGTAATGTTGAAGTAATAAAATTTGTTGCGATTAATGGTTTTACGACGGCCTACGCGCGAGAAACTCTCACAGAGATGAAAAAGAATGAAAAGATCGAGGTGAAGTATTTGCGTCCTGATAAGATAAAAGGGCTTTATATAGCTGACAATAACTGGAATGATTCGCTCTCGATTATTAAATATATAGGTTGAGCGCATGGCTTCTGGATCTTCAATAGAGTGGACCGAATCAACCTGGAACCCGGTAACCGGCTGCACCAAGGCCAGCCCGGGGTGCGCGCATTGTTATGCCGAGCGGATGACGCGGCGGCTGACGGCCATGGGGCTGGCAAATTATAAGGATGGCTTTGAACTTCGGATGCACCCGCATGTTCTTGAATTGCCTTTGCGGTGGAAAAAGTCACAGACGATCTTTGTTAATTCAATGAGCGACCTTTTTCATAAAGATGTGACGCGAGATTTTGTTATGAAGGTTTTTGATGTGATGAGCCAGGCGCATTGGCATACATTCCAGGTCCTTACCAAAAGGGCAGAACGTTTGGCCGCGCTTCAGGCGGAACTGCCGTGGTCAGATAATATTTGGATGGGGGTCAGCGTCGAAAGCAAAGACTACAAGCGCAGGATTGATTTCCTGCGCAATACGAAAGCCCGCGTTAAGTTTATTTCTTTCGAGCCACTGCTTGGCGATATTGGCGAAGTTGATCTTCATGGCATTGATTGGGCGATCGTAGGGGGTGAGTCTGGTCCTGGTGCGCGGCCCATGGATCTTCAATGGGTCATTAATTTGCGCGATCAATGTCAGGCACAAAAAGTACCCTTCTTTTTCAAGCAGTGGGGTGGGGTTAACAAGAAGAAAAACGGGCGATTGCTTGAAGGCCATACGTGGAGCGAAATGCCCATTCAAAGAGATTTATTGGCCGCAGTCTAAGAAACTTCCGTGTTCTGCCGTAACATACCTGCCACGCCTCTGGGCTTTCGAGCCTAAGCGCATTTTGGGCAGGTTTTTTCAAAGGGCTTGATGTCAGCAATTCATGGAATATAAGGAAGTTTTATCAAACGAATCAGATTCTCGATACAGTGTGTCGGGAATTGAGCTGATTGTATTATCGCATTTCAATCCACCTGTTATACCGCAGTACAATTGCCGCATTTTTTGGTTACTTCTAGAATAAAAGAAAACTTAGAACAATGACATAGCGTGGACGCAGCTAATGGTGACAGCTGGTTGGCGCGATCATCCTCCTGCCCCGAAATTTTGAAGCCGGGGTCGTATCAATTATTTGTAACATCAATAACTAAAAGCATTAATGCCTATGTTAGAAGCCATAAAGAACCAGATGTTGGTAGTGTTCCTTATTGACGGGCAGAACTACGCCTTATGTCTTCCCGCGGTGGAACGGGTTGTGCGGGCCGTGGAAATAATCCCTTTACCGAAAGCGCCTGAGATCGTACTCGGGGTTATCAACGCGCAAGGCCGGATAATTCCCGTCATCGACGTCCGCCGGCTTTTCCGTCTGCCCGCGTGTGAAATTAGACCGGATGACCGGTTCATCATCGCGAACACATCAAGACGGCTGGTCGCGCTGGTGGTTGATGCCGTTGCGGGGGTCTGTGAACTCACGGACCGGCAAATGGTGAGCGTAAAGCGATCATTGCCCTTCGCGGAATATCTTAAAGGCGTCGCCAAGCTGGAAGATGATCTGGCGCTGATCTACGATCTTGACCAATTCCTTTCCCTGGACGAGGAAAATGTCCTGGACGCTGCTCTGGCCGGGGGGCGCGCATGAAGCAAACCCTTCCGGACAGCGTGTTGTCAGAGTTGAGCCAATTTGTCGCGGCAAAAACCGCCTTGCACTTTGCCCCTGAGCGATGGGGCGATCTGGAAGACAAAATGAGTTTGGCGGCCAAGGAATTCGGGTTTGCCGGAAAAGAAGAATTTATACAGTGGCTGGTATCTTCGTCGTTGACCACCGGTCAGCTGGATACTTTGGCGAGCCATCTTACCATCCATGAAACTTATTTCTGGCGTGAACCGCAGGTTTTTGACGCTTTGGTCGCGCAAGTCCTGCCCGCGCTTGTGCGTGCGCGGGACAACAACAGCAGGCGCATAAGGATCTGGAGCGCGGGCTGCGCTACCGGCGAGGAACCGTACTCCATTGCCATAGCGCTTTGCAGGGCCATACCCGCTCTTAAAGACTGGCATATCACCATCCTGGCCACGGACATCAATACCCGTGTTTTGAAAAAGGCTATGGCCGGCGTCTATGGCCAATGGTCGTTCCGTAACGCGCCGCCCTGGCTTATAGAGGGTTACTTCCATGGCATAAAAGACGGGGTGTTGGAGATCCTGCCGGAGATCCGCAAGATGGTCACCTTCGCCTATCTGAATCTTGCGCAGGATATTTATCCCTCCGCGTTGAACAATACCAACGCCATGGATATCATCTTCTGCCGTAATGTGCTCATGTATTTCTCGCCGGAGCGCGCCAGGCTAGTCGGTCAGGGCCTTTACCGGTCTCTCGAAGAGGACGGATGGCTGATGGTCGGCGCCAGCGAACTTTCGCAATTTTTATTTCCGCAATTCGCTTCAGTCCAGTTCCCCGGCGCCATGATGTACCGGAAGGAAAACCGGATATCTTCATTGCCGGATGTTTTAGCGTATGAAGTGCCGCTATATTTTCAAGGAACAACAGCTCAGCCGCAAGCGGAATTCAGTGCCGCAGTTCTGGAACAAGTCGCGCAGGGAACCGATCCGGAGATACCTGAGAAGATCGAAGAAGAACCCGTGCCTTCAAAGTCCTGTTTGATCAGAGCGCTTGCCGACCAGGGAAAATTAAACGAAGCCTTGGCCTTGTGCGAAGAAGCCATGGCAATCGATAAACTTGATCCCGGGTTGTACTTTTTGCGCGCGATCATTCTTCAAGGGCTGAACAGGATCGACGAAGCGGGGATTTCCCTGAAGCGGACGCTGTATCTCGATCAAGATTTCCTCCTGGCGCACTTTGCGCTCGGCAATCTGGAGCTGCGGCAAGGCAAGGGACCGTCCGCGAAGAAACATTTCGAGAACGTGCTTATGCTTTTAGAAGAGAACCGGCCCGATGACATCCTGCCCGAGTCCGAGGGGTTAACGGCCGGCAGGTTCAGGGAAATTATCCTTGCCACCATGGAAACCGGAGCCCTGGCATGAAACAGGACCAAATAACCCAAAACAACGGCGCTATCCTCAAAGCGCGGGCGCGCGCTCTGGCGAAGGAAGAGGATCAAGCCCTCGCGCCGCGGTCATTCATTGAAATAACCGAATTCAGTTTGGCGGCAGAAACGTATGGGATCGAATCCTCCTTTGTGCGCGAAGTTTACCAGCTTAGGGATTTCACGCCGCTGCCGGGGGTGCCATCCTTTGTGCTCGGCATTGTCAATGTGCGCGGACAGATCCTTTCGGTGGTTGACCTTAAAAAAATTTTCAACCTGCCGGCCAAGGGCCTGGGTGAGCTTAACAAGGTGATCATCCTTGATAACGGCCGCATGGAATTCGGGATCCTGGCCGATGCCGTTCTTGGGACCCGGCCCGTTGCGCTTGACGCGATCCAGGCGTCACCGGTAACGGTTACCGGGATCGGGGCGGAATATCTGAAAGGGATCACGGGGGAACGCGTCGTCATTCTCGACGCGAAAAAGATATTGGATGACGAGAAGATCATCGTGAATGAGCGGGTCTCTGGATCTGAATAAATATGAATTCGCAGGAAATCGCGCAATTTTAACCGGAGGGATACGTTATGAAATGGTCCGTTGGAACAAAGATCGGTCTGGGTTTTGCCCTGGGGGTAGTGGCGATGGCAATTATCGGGATAAGTTCGTACTTTTCTCTGAACAGCCTGGTTGATGCCACCAAATCGCTGAATCATATTTATTATGTGACGAATGAAATTTCTGACGCGTTTTCCGAACTGCAGGACATGGAGGTCGGACAGCGCGGCTTTCTCATCACAGGCGACGACAGTTACCTCGAACCTTATACCAACGCGAAAAATAAAATAGCATCTTCTATCAAGGACCTTCGGCAATTGACGCGCGCCGTCCCGTCTCAGCAGCAACGCATTGTCGTCCTGACGGCCAAGATCGACGAGAAGTTACGCGTAATGAATAGTACGATCGTATTGCGAAGGGAGAAGGATTTTGAAAGTGCCCGGCAACTTCTCATGACGAACAAGGGAAAAGAGATCATGGACGAAATGCGGGTCCTTGTTGGTGAGATGAAAACCGAAGAAAACAATCTGTTGGAGCAGCGTTCCAGCCAGGTGGATGTCAGCACGAAGTACGCGAAGAACATCATTGTGTGGGGGATATTTCTTGCGGCATTGCTGTTATTGCTGGCAGGTTTTATGATAACCCGCAATATCACCGGACCGCTCAACGTCCTTTCGGCAATGGCCGCGCGTGCCGCCAGCGGGGATCTGTCCATGAAGATCTCCCTTGATGGGCGGGCCGACGAGATCGGTGTGCTGACCCAGGCTTTTCTGCGGATGATAGAAAGTCTCCGTACCATTATCGCGGGCATCACGGAAGGGGTCGCCATGCTTGGTTCCTCCGCGAGCGAGATCCTGGCGGCCACCACCCAGGTGGCCTCCGGCACGGCTGAAAACGCTTCCGCCATCAGCGAGACCACGTCGACGGTCGAGGAAGTGCGGCAGGCCACGCAACTCTCCACACAAAAGGCGAAAAACGTATCGGACAGCGCGCACCGCCTGGAACAGGTTTCCAAATCCGGGCAGAAGGCTGTGGAAGAAACCAGGGTCGGGATGAGCCAGATCCGCGCGCAAATGGAGTCCATCGCCCAGACCATCGTCCGGTTGAGTGAGCAGGGGCAATCCATCGGCGGGATCGTCGCCTCTGTTACTGATATTGCCGACCAGTCAAATCTTCTGGCGGTCAATGCCGCCATCGAGGCCGCCAGGGCGGGAGAACACGGTAAGGCGTTCGCTGTGGTGGCGCAGGAGATAAAGATCCTTGCCGAACAGTCAAAGCAAGCCACAACGCAGGTGCGCGCCATTTTGAATGATGTCCAGAAAGTGGCCAGCGCCGCGGTGATGGCCACCGAGCAGGGGAGCAAGGCCGTGGAGTCGGGTGTGAAGCAGTCCGCGCAGGCGGGGGAGGCTATCCGGGTGCTGGCAGAGAGCAGCCTGGAGGCGGTCCAGGCCGCGATGCAGATCGTGGCATCCAGCCAGCAGCAGGTCGTGGGAATGAACCAGATAGGGGTGGCTATGGAGAACGTCAATCAGGCAGGCGCCCAGACAGCGGCGAGCATGAAGCAAGCGGAAACCGCGGCCAGGGATCTGCATGAATTGGGGCAAAAGCTCAAGGGAATGGTCGAACAATTCAAAGTGTAAAAGCGGTCGGGATCTATGGATAATGACAATGAAGAATTCCTGAAACGGCTCCGGGAGACATTTCGTGTCGAGTCCGGGGAGCACGTCCGTGCCATGTCCGCAGGCCTGATCGAACTTGAAAAAACCACGGACCCGAAAAAACAGGTGGATATCGTTGAAACCATGTTCCGCGAGGCGCACAGCCTCAAGGGCGCGGCCCGTTCCGTTGATCGGCCGGACATCGAGTCTCTTTGTCAGGCACTGGAGGGTCAATTTGCCACATTGAAACGACAGGAGGCCGCCCTGACCCCGGCACTGCTGGATCTTTTGCATCAAACCGTGGATGGCATCGCGCGCCTTACCTCTTATGCGGAAAAGGGACAAACAAAAATAACGCAACAGCAAACCGGGGAGCTGGAAAATCCCATGCCGCGGGCAGGCGTAGAGAGCCCGTTCCCGCAGGCGGATACCGTAAGGATCCCGACAACGAAGCTTGCTCCCTTGCTGCTTCAGGCCGAGGAAATGATCTCGGCCAAAATGGCCGCAGGCCAGCGCGTCCGTGAATTGCAAGAGATCGATCGCATACTTTCTTTATGGAAGGCGGAATCAGAAAAATGGAAAGACCGGCGATCCTCCGGGCTGGAATGGGACGAATGGCTGGAAAGGAACGGGGAGCGAATGACCGCGCTCCAAAGTCAGGTGGTTGCGACGACCAAGGCCGCTTTGCAGGATCAGCGCGCGTTCAGACGCATGGTGGACGATCACCTGGAGGCGATGAAGGAGCTTTTGATGCTTCCGGTCGGTTCATTGGTGGAGGTTCTCCCTAAACTTGCCCGTGATCTTTCGCGCGCCCAGGGCAAGGAATTGGAACTGACCATTCAGGGAGCGGAGATCAAAATAGACAAGCGTATCCTGGAAGAACTGAAAGACCCGCTCATCCACCTTGTTCGTAATTGCGTTGACCATGGCATAAAAAAACCTGAAGACCGCGCGCGCGAGGGCAAACCGCCCTGCGGCACGATCCGGCTCAGCTTTGTCGTCAAAGACAACCGCCAGATGGGCATTTCCGTGTCGGACGACGGCTCGGGCGTTGATATTGACAAAGTCCGGGTGGCGGCGGCAAAACTTGGCCTCCCGCAGGCCAATGCCGAAAAATACTCCGGTCCTGAGGAAACCCTGCAACTTATTTTTCATTCCGGGATTTCAACCAGCCCCATTATTACGGATATTTCGGGACGTGGCTTAGGCCTGGCGATCGTGCGCGAAAAAGTGGAAAAGCTCGGAGGGACTGTGTCCGTGACAAGTGAAAAGAGCGCGGGCACCACATTTCGGCTTCTCCTGCCCATGACGCTCGCCACATTCAGAGGCGTACTGGTGCGGGTACGTTCGCGTGTATTTGTTCTGCCGGCCATTAACGTTGAACATGTGTTGAGAGCGCGTGCGGCGGATATTAAAACAATAGAAAACCGTGAGACGATCCAGTCGGGGGGGCAAATACTCGCCATGGCCCGGCTGGGAGATATATTGGAATTGCCCGTCAGGGAAAACGGGTTCGAGGCGAAAAAAACTTCCGGCGAAACAGCGGCAAGTTACATGCCCGTCGTTATTCTCACCTTCGCGGAAAAGCGCATGGCTTTTTTAGTTGATGAGGTCCTGCAGGAACAGGATGTGCTGGTAAAAGGCCTGGGCGGGCAGTTGAAGCGCGTACGCAACATTGCCGGCGCAACCATTTTGGGTACAGGTAAAGTCGTGCCCGTGCTCAATGTCCAGGACCTGATGAAGTCCGCCGTCAGTTCAACCGCGGGTGCCCGCAAAGCGGCGGTTACCGGGACAACTCCGGCAAGGACGGGAAGGATCCTCGTGGCCGAAGATTCGATCACAGCCCGAACGTTGCTGAAGAACATCCTGGAAACCGCGGGTTACCAGGTGGCGACCGCCGTCGATGGCGTAGATGCCTTTACCCAGCTGCGAAGCAACGAATTTGATCTGGTGGTATCGGATGTGGATATGCCGCAGATGAACGGTTTCGAACTAACCACACGGATCAGGGCCGATAAAAAGTTCGTTGAGTTGCCGGTGGTGCTCGTGACGGCGCTTGAATCACGGGAAGACAAGGAGCGCGGCATCGAAGCCGGCGCGAACGCCTACATCATCAAAAGCAGTTTTGATCAAAGCAATTTGCTGGAAGTGATCCGCAGGTTCTTGTAATTGAATGGAAAAGGTGAGGCCAAGGTGATCAAAGTCCTGATAGTTGAAGATTCGCCTGTAGCGCGGGAACTTTTGACGCACATTCTCACTTCCGATCCCGCGATCCTGGTGGTAGGGACGGCAAGCAACGGTGTGGAGGCCTTGGACGCCGTCAGGCAGCAAAGGCCGGATGTCATTACCATGGACATCTATATGCCTTTGATGGACGGTTTTGAGGCGTCCAGAAGGATCATGGAGACCTTTCCGACGCCTGTTGTTATCGTCAGCGGACATTTGGAAGGAAAAGAGGTCGGGTCCGCTTTTCACGCGATCGAGGCGGGAGCCCTGGCTGTTGTCCGCCGTCCTCTTGGCCTTAAGCACCCGGAGTCTGAGGCGGCATCGAAAGAATTGATACAGACTGTAAAACTGATGTCCGAGATCAAGGTCGTACGGCGAACACCCGGCGCGACCAAGGCGCGCACGGCCGCGCCGCCGGCAATATTCATGCCGCTGCCAAAAATAACAGAGATCCAGGCCGTTGCTATCGGCGCTTCCACCGGAGGACCTTTGGTGCTGCAAAGGATCCTTTCAGGTTTGCCGCGGGATTTTCCTGTTCCGGTGCTCATTGTTCAGCATATCGCGCAGGGGTTTGTGGAAGGTTTTGCGCAGTGGGTCTCGGGCGCGTCACGTTTTCCGGTCAGCATCGCGTCACAGGGCGAGCGTATTGTGGCCGGGCATGGTTATGTGGCCCCGGACGGCTTTCATCTGGGTTTGGCGAGCGGATCGAAGATCGCGCTCAGTGGCCTTGCGCCGGAAAACGGCCTGCGGCCGTCGATCTCCCATTTATTCCGCTCTGTCGCGCAGGTGTTGGGTCCGGCCGCGGTAGGCGTGCTGTTAACCGGGATGGGCAAAGATGGCGCGGAGGAATTAAAAACGCTGAAAGACATGGGCGCGATAACCATAGTCCAGGACGAAGCAAGTTCTGTCGTGTACGGCATGCCGGGCGAGGCCATCCGGCTTGACGCGGCAACGTACGTCTTTTCGCCGGAAACCATCGCGGCCACGTTAGTTGCTTTGGTAAAAAATACAAAGAGGCAACCGTCATGAGCGCTCAGGCAGGATCCGCCGAAGAAACAGTCGAGATCCTCATCGTCGAGGACAGTCCTACGCAACAGGCGAAACTGAAGCATCTCCTGGAGCGGCAGCATTATCGCGTGACGACGGCAAACAACGGCAGGCAGGCACTTGCCCTTCTGTCCGCGCACAAGCCCGCGCTGGTCATCAGTGATGTCGTCATGCCCGAGATGGATGGCCACGCGTTTTGTAAACAATTCAAATCGGAAAAATCCAGCCAGGGCACGCCGGTGATCATACTGACGTCCCTTGCCGATTCAGAAGATGTGTTTGAGGGATTGGCTTGCGGGGCGGATTATTTCTTCACAAAACCGTATAACGACGATTATCTTATCGCGGGTATCCGCCAGATACTGGCTAACAAAGATCCGCGCGCGACGGATAGTTTGCGTGTTGAACTGGAAGTCACCCTCGCCGGGAAAAAACGTTCCATTACGGCGGACCCGCAGCAAATGATCAGCCTGCTCCTTTCCACGTACGAAGCCGCCGTCACCAGGAACACGGAACTGTTGCAAACGCAGGAAGCATTGAAAAAGTTGACCGTCGACCTGAAAAATACCGCCCGGATAAAATCTGAATTCCTGGCCAATATGTCGCATGAGCTCAGGACCCCGCTCAACTCCATTAACGGTTTTTCCGAGGTGCTATACGACCAGACGTTCGGGCCGCTTAACGGGAAGCAGAAACAATACGTTAATAATGTTTTAACCAGCGGGAAGCATCTTCTCTTGCTGATAAACCAGATGCTTGATATGGCAAAGGTTGAAGCCGGAAAGATGAAGCTGGAATTATCGAGCCTGCCCATGAAAAGCCTGTTAAATGATATTTCACTGCTGGTATCGGATATGATCAGCAAAAAGAAGCTGCAAATGTCGCTGGAAATATCCGACGACCTGCCGGATATCGAGGCGGACGAGCTAAGGGTAAAAGAGATACTTTTGAACCTGCTTTCGAACGCGATAAAATTTACGCCGGCAGGCGGAAAGATCGGGATGCGGGCTTTCCCGAGAACGGCTGATGCCGTGATAGAGATAGTGGTCTGGGATATGGGGATCGGTATCGCGACAGAGAACATGGAGAAAATATTTGAAGGTTTTTTCCGTGTCGATACGCCATATTCCCGGGTCATTGAGGGGACCGGACTGGGGTTGCCGCTCTCTAAAAAACTGGTTGAGCTGCATGGCGGCAAGTTCTCCGTGGAATCACAGGGGTTAAATAAGGGCACGTTGGTTCGATTTACGCTGCCTGTTATATCCGGCAAGGTGGCGTGAAAGGATTTTTTTAGCGCGCCTGCTTTACATCCACACGCCCGTGTGGTATAGTCCGGCATGTTATCGGACACGCCTTCCTCTTCGCCAGACCCCGACGTTCCCTGCATGCTTTACGCCGCGCGGGTTCATGCCGGGTTCCCGTCGCCCGCCGATGATTTCATCGACAAGGCGCTTGACTTGAACGAACACCTGATCGCGCATCCGGCTGCCACGTTCTTTGTCAAGGTCCAGGGCGATTCCATGATCGACGCGGGCATCCATCCCGGCGCCCTTCTGGTGGTCGACCGTTCCCTGCAGCCCCGTTCGGGCAGCATCATCCTCGCCATCCTCGACGGAGAATTCACGGTCAAGCGTTTGAAGAAAGACAAGGGGCAGGTCATCCTGTGCCCCGAGAACCCGCGTTACGCGCCTGTTACGGTCATGCCCGGGCAGGACTTCGAGGTGTGGGGGGTGGTGCGCCATGTTATTCGGTCTTTCATCTGAGAAGGGCGCGCCCGTCGCGCTCGTCGATTGCAACAACTTCTACGTCTCATGCGAGCGGGTGTTCGATCCTCGTTTGAGAGGACGGCCGGTCGTGGTGTTGTCCAACAATGACGGCTGTGCCATCGCGCGCTCGCGCGAAGCCAAGGCGCT
The DNA here is from genome assembly GCA_903901225.1 of Candidatus Omnitrophota bacterium. Taxonomy (GTDB): domain Bacteria; phylum Omnitrophota; class Gorgyraeia; order Zapsychrales; family Fredricksoniimonadaceae; genus Fredricksoniimonas; species Fredricksoniimonas borealis. The sequence goes on along the minus strand of CAIUQE010000034.1, from coordinate 119,420 downwards.
GGGGATCAGGATGGCTCAACCGTTCTTCGAGTGGCAGAAGCTCGTGGCGCCGCATGGCATCCGGGTTTTTTCCGCGAATTTCGCGCTGTACGGGGATATGTCCTGGCGGGTGATGGAGGTCCTGCGGGAATTCGCGCCGGATATCGAGATCTATTCGATCGATGAGGCGTTCCTGCCCCTGGCCGGGGTGACCGGCGACCTTGAGGCGTACGGGCATAAGATCCGCCAGAGGGTCTACCAATGCACGGGGATACCGGTCACCGTCGGGATAAGCCGGACCAGGACGCTGGCGAAAGCCGCGAATCATCTGGCCAAGGACAAAGCCCTGGGTTGCCTGTGCCTTCTGGATGAGGCGGCCACGGACCGCTGGCTGGCGGATATCCCGCCCGGCGAGATATGGGGCATCGGCCGGAAAAAGAGGGACTGGCTTCTCGCGCGGGGGTATTTGAACGCCCTGCAGTTGAAGAACGCGCCCGATGACTGGGTGAGGAGAAATTTGAGCGTCATGACATTGCGCACGGTCCATGAGTTGCGGGGCATTCCCTGCTCAAGCATCGTCGATGAGAGCGCCTTGCAGGGATCTATTGCCACGACGCGGTCATTCGCCCGCGGGGTAACCGGCAAGGATGAACTGGGAGGGTTGCTGGCGTCGTTCCTGGCGGTGGCCGCGCGGCGGATGCGCGCCCAGGGCGCGGCGGCGCGGGCCGTTCAGATCTTCGTCCAGGCCAGCCCGTTCAAGCCGGGGTATTATGGTAATTCCGCCGTCGGTGTTATTGCCGGCGGCGCGGATCACACGCCCCGGCTGATGGCGGTGGTCCGGGTCCTTCTGGAGCGGATCTACCGGCCCGGGATCGCTTACAAGAGAGCCGGGGTTGTGCTGATGGACATCGTCAGCGCCGGGAACCGGGCAGATGACCTTTTCAGAGAGAGGCAGAATGACGCGCGGGAGGCGCGCCTCATGAAGGCGGTTGACCGCCTTGACGGGCGCGTGCTTTGGGCCTCGGAAATGGCCGCTCCTGACGCGGTGGGCAAGCAATCCTGGCGGTCGATGAAATTTACAACCCGCTGGCAGGATGTCCTGGCTGTGGTATGATCGGGCATCTGGGTTCAGGACATATAGGACATCATTGCTGTCCAAATTAAGCGTAGGGGCCGACCTTGTGTCGGCCCGTTGCGCCGGGCGGACATAAAGTCCGCCCCTACGCCAAATTCATATCCCAAATAGCATTGACCGACGACATATGCTGTCCCAATTGGACATATATGATAGGACATATTGTCGGAGCATGAGAGTTCTTATGAAAATACGGTCTTCAGTTCGCTGGCGGGAAAACATACCGGGAGCCGCGCACGGGTTGCCGCGGTTTCAACCTTGACTTTTATTTCCATTGGCGTAATATGTCCATCAGATAAGACAGATTACGCCATATGATAAAGCGCACCATAAATAAAAATATTATTGATTCCTCCTTTGACGGCCAGGTCCTGATCATTCAAGGCCCCCGTCAGGTCGGAAAGACCACCCTTGCTTTGGATGTTGTCAAGACGTTGAATCGTAACGGGATCCTGCGTTTTTATAATTGCGACGACCCTGATCATCGGATGCTTCTGGAAAACAAAGGGTTGGAAGCTTTAAAGAACACCTTGGGCGACGCCAAAGTTGTTTTTATTGATGAGGCCCAGAAGGTTTCGACCATTGGCCAGACGTTAAAACTCCTGGCGGATCATTATAAAAACAGGATCCAGATCATTGTGACGGGATCATCGACGATCCATCTTTTGGATAAAACGCAGGAATCTTTAACGGGCCGCAAGAAAGTTTATGCGCTATTCCCGCTCTCACTTGAAGAGATCTCCGGCGGGAAGGACTTCGACAGGCAAAAGCTGGCGTCTTTGCTTGTTTACGGTTGTTATCCCAAAGTCGTCATGGCCCGCAGCAGGGCGAAGAAGGTCGACGTTCTGAAGGAACTGCGGTCCGGTTATCTATACAGGGACGTTTTTGATTTTCAGGGGATGAAGAATGCCGATGTCTTTATGAATCTTGTTAAGGCTTTGGCGCATCAGATCGGCAATGAGGTTTCCTATCGGGAGCTTTCCAATTTGCTCAAGATCAGTTACGCGACGGTCGAGAGGTACGTCCATATCCTGGAACAAAGTTTCATTGTTTTCCATCTGCCTGTCTTTACCCGGAATAAACGACGGGAATTATCCCGGTTGAGGAAAGTGTATTTTTATGATGTTGGTATCCGCAATGCCGTGATCAACAATTTTAATCCGCTTGACAAGCGGGACGACCTGGGTGCCTTGTGGGAGAATTTTATCATTGTTGAGCGCATGAAATATCGCGAGTATCACCGCATTGACGCGAATCAATATTTTTGGCGGACCTATGACGGCAGTGAGGTTGACCTTGTCGAGGAGCGCGAAGGAAAGCTTTATGGATTTGAGTTCAAATGGAAGCCCCGGCAGCACCCGCGGGTATTGGCGAAGTGGAATGAATACAAGGGAAGTTCATATCAGGTGATCACACCCGATGATGTGCGGGGATTTGTTATGAAGGGAACAAGTGGACACAATATTTAACGGGAAGGGCTGTTCATGCGCCATGGAATTGCCGCTAGGCTGACAAGAAATCTCGGGAATAGCGCGCGGATCATCGCGGTTTTCCTGTTGATCCAGTGTTTCCCGTTTTTTTGCCCCGCGGCCGGGGCGGCGTTCCCGTCGGCATGGACCCGTTCGTGCCCGATCACCGTTGACCACACCAAGGTTGCGGGGAACCTGGTGAACTTTCCCGTGCTGGTGAGCTACAACGCCACGACGAACAACGAGACCAATTTGCCGGATGAGATGATGCAGACCGGCAACCCCAATGCTGCCCAGGCCGATGGGGGCGATATCCGTTTCACGATCGACGCGGCCGGCACCGAACCCCTGCACTACGAGATCGTGACCTTCACCCAGAATGCGACGCTTGCCAGTGCCAAGGCCGTGATCTGGGTCGCCCTTCCCGAACTTTCTTCGACAGTGGATAAAACATTTTATGTCTGGTACAAGCCTTCGTCGGTCCAGACCACGCCCGTGGCCAGCGACATTAACTGGGGCAGTCAAAGGGTGTGGGATCAATCTTATCTGGGTGTCTGGCACATGAACGAGACACTGACCGGAGCGGGGCAGGTCGTCGCTGATAGCACGCGCAATGCCCTGAACGCGGCATCCGTCGGCGTATGGATCGCCGGCAATCAGGTTCCCGGGAAATTTGGAGGCAGTCTTAGTTTTATCAACGGGGGGTCGCGGTATGTTCAGGCGAGCAATGTTCCAGCGGCGCAAGAGAGGAGCTGTGAATTCTGGTTTAATCCGAATGATCTTACTTCGTCGCAGTATCTATTTTACGGAGGTTGGCCTAACTTTGAATTTTACCGGAACGATTTCTGGGGTGTTGGACCGATTAATTGGTTGGAAAATTATTACTATACTCCGGCATCATACGCTTCCATGCTCACGGGTGCAAATTTTAGCACAGGCACATGGTATCACATGGTTTTTACAACAGCGGCCAATGGTGCTTACAAGTTTTTTGTTAATGGCGCTGTAAGTGCCTCCGGAACTCAGGCTAATTTTATTGCTTGGTATGCACTGCAGGCCAGTGTTGCGTGGGGAACGGCATATGACGGCCTTATGCAAGAAGCTCGCATCTCCACCACCGCGCGTTCCGCGGCCTGGATCGCCACGGAATATAATAACGAGAACGCCCCGCAAACATTTCTCACCCGTGGCACAGCGGCCGCGGCGGGCCGTCCGGCCACGTCTCCCATAGCTACGATCAGCGGCGTTCAGTCCCTGAGGATTTGAGATGCAGAGGATCCCCCTATGCTAAAGACGCTTGTCAGGAAGATCATCGCTGCCATCGTGAATGAACTGAAGTCCCACAATGACCCGCGTGAGATCGCGCTGGGCATGGCGATCGGTACTTTTATCGCCATCCTGCCTTTATACGGCCTGCACACACTGCTGTGCGTGGGCGCCGCGCTGCTGATCCCCAGGGCCAATAAAATAGGCATCCTGCTGGGCACGAACATTTCCCTTCCGCCGAGCATTGCCTTGATCACCTGGACCGCGTATGACATCGGCCGTTACCTGCTCCCGTCGCGGCATTACCCGCCGTTGTCCTGGGAATACGTCAGGCATTTCAGCATAGCCCGCATCAGCGAATTTTATCAGCCTTTGTTCATTGGCAGTGTGGCGCTGGGCCTGATATGCGCGACGGTCGTTTATCTGCTCACATGGGCCATTGCCGGGTATTTCAGGAAGAAATATTTCCGGCCCGGAGCCTGAACTTTTTTAACGGGCGGCGGATAAAGGTGCTATAATAAACATCCGACGGTGAGGATCCATGCCCGGCGGGTAGCATCAACACAGGAGTTCTTATTAAGCCATACGCCACATCACGCGCGGGAAGAAAATGCAAACAGCCGCGTTGCAAGAACATTCTCAGTGTTTATAATCACGAACTGTTCTGTCATTCCTGTTCTACCCAGCGTCCGAGCGACAAGGCGGTTTCTTTCCATAAAAGCGCCTGAACGCGGCCTTGCCGCGTGTCATCCACAAAAAACGTGTGTCGGAAGCCTGTTTGTGTTATATATTACGTTAATATTTTAGTATTTAAACGGTTGTTCCGCTTGAAGAAGCGCGCTATTTTCTCCTTCATGAATAAAGATACTGAATATCATCAACGAATGGCCCGCTGTTCCCGGCTGGCCCTTGGATTGGCCCTTTACTTTTGTGTGATGGCAGTCCCGTGTTTTGCCGCCGGCGCGGATCGCGGGACGTCCCGGGCCACGGGTTTTGAGGATGTGGTAGGGCGGACCAAGGCCCTGGCCCAAAAACCATTCGAAGCGCCCGGCAGGGACCTGCCTGATGTCCTGAAAAAAATGGGCTATGACGAATGGCGCGGGATCCGTTTCAAACCGGCCCGCAGCCTCTGGGCCGAGGCTCCCTTTAGCGTGCAGTTCTTCCATCCCGGCTTCCTTTATCAGCACCCCGTGACCATCCATTACGTCGACCGCGACGGGACGCACCTGGCCCCGTTCGCTCCGGACCTTTTCGATTATGAAAGCGCCACGCTTAAGGGCCGCCTGTCGGAGGACCACGGCTTTGCCGGTTTCAGGGTCCATTATCCGCTCAACACGCCGAAATACGCTGATGAACTTGTTTCTTTCCTGGGCGCCAGTTATTTCCGGGCGCTGGGCCGTGACCTGGCGTACGGGATGTCGGCGAGGGGCCTGGCGGTCAATACCGCTGAGGATACAGGCGAGGAATTTCCGCTTTTTCGCGAGTTCTGGATCGTGCGCCCCGCGCCCGGAGCGAAGAACCTCACGATTTATGCTCTTTTGGATAGCGATAGTGTCGCGGGGGCTTACGCCTTCACGGTGACCCCCGGTGATGAAACGCGGATGAAGGTCGACAGCGTCCTGTTCATCCGTCAGCATATCCAGAAACTGGGCGTCGCGCCGCTGACCTCCATGTTCTTCTATGGCGAGAATTCGGGTTTCAAGGGTGACACTGATTTCCGGCCCGAGGTGCATGATTCCGACGGGTTTCAGGTGCGCGCCAGTTCGGGAGAGTGGATCTGGCACCCTCTGGTGGATCCCCAGCGGCTGTTGATCAACGCGTTTGGCGGCGGTCAGCCCGCGGGTTTCGGGATCATGCAAAGAGATATCGATTTCGACCATTACCAGGACCTGGAAGCCCGTTATGAACGCCGTCCCAGCGTCTGGGTTTCTCCCGTGGGCGACTGGGGCCAGGGGCACCTGGAGCTGGTCCAGCTGCCGACGGCGACCGAATACAATGACAATATCGTGGCGTACTGGGTCCCCGAGCGGGCGCTGGAGGCGGGCGACACCGTCAGGTATGCGTACACACTTTCCTGGCATTCGGCCCGTTATCCGCGTTCGCCCCAGGGTTATGTCGCGGCCACGCGCATCGTGAAAAAGTCCGACGGGGCCATGTTCTTCGTTGATTTTGAGGGCGGGGAGCTCAAGACCGTGTACGCGCAAAAGGCTCTTGATCCCGATGTCTGGGTCAGCCGGGGCGCCAGGATCACCGGCACCCAGCTGATGAGGAATACGGTCACCGGCGGGTGGCGCCTGGTGATCCACGCGCGTTGGGATGACCCCGGGTTCATCGAAGGGCTATTGCCGAACCAGAGACCGGCCGTCGAATTTCGCGCGTTCCTGAAAGACGGGCCGCGCGCGGCGACCGAGACCTGGAGTTACACGTATCTCCCATGAGCCACGACCGTCGACAACCGCCTTTGCGCAGGACCCCCATGGCCTACCGGCCGTTCAGCACCATGGCGCCGCGGCGGGGTGATGAAGAGCGCTGCAGGACCCTCGCCCTGCGCCGCAGCGGGTTTTTCATCCTCGTTGCCGTTTCAACATTCATTGCCGGGTCCACGTTCACGACCATCCTTGGCGCTCAAGGGCTTTCGCCCCTGGCGTGGAGCATTATCGGCACGTTCACCTTCCTGTTCGGCTGGATCTCTTTCAATTTTTGGACCGTTATCTTCGGTTTCCTGGCGGAGATCGCCGGGAAAAATGATCAGCTGGATCTGCCCCGCGTTCTTCAGCCCATCGCGGCCTCCACGCGGGTCGCGCTCATCATGCCGGTCTATAACGAGGAAATGGCGCGGATCTATTCGGCGTTGCGGGCGACGTACGAGTCGCTGCGCGAAACGGGCCAGCTCGACCGTTTTGATATCTTTATCCTGAGCGATTCGGTGGACAGCGAACACGTGCTGATGGAAGAAACGGCCTGGTCGGAACTCTGCCGGGATGTTGGCGGGTTTGGCCGCATATTTTATCGCCGCCGGAAACTGCGCATCCACAAGAAGAGCGGCAACGTGAGCGATTTCTGCCGGCGCTGGGGCAGCCAGTACAAATACATGATCATTTTTGACGCCGACAGCCTGATGGAAGGGGAACTGCTGGTGCGCATGGTCAACGTGATGGAAGCGCGCGACGACATCGGCATCCTGCAGACAGCGCCCGCGGCGATGAACCAGACCAGCCTTGTGTCGCGCCTGCAACAGTTCGCCAGCCATGTGTACGGGCCGCTCTTTTTCGCGGGCCTGCGCTTCTGGCAGCTCGATGAGTCGGGTTATTGGGGGCACAACGCGATCATCCGCGTGGCGCCGTTCATCAAATACTGCGCCTTGCCCAAACTTTCCGGAGGGGCGCCTTTTGGCGGCGAGATCCTCAGCCATGATTTTGTCGAGGCGGCCCTGATGCGCCGGGCGGGCTGGGGCGTATGGCTGGCCTATGAGCTGGAAGGCAGTTATGAGGAGCTTCCGCCGAACCTTCTTGAGGAACTCGAGCGTGACCGGCGCTGGTGCCAGGGCAATATCCAGCATTTGCGCCTCATGTTCATGCGGGGTATCGCTTTCGGGCACAGGATACTTTTTTTGAACGGGAACCTTTTTTATTTTTCCTCGTTCCTCTGGTTCAGCCTCCTCGTTCTGATGACGGCCCACGCGGTGGCGAATTTCCTGCACACGACCGTGTATTTTTCTTCCGAGAGGATGCTTTTTCCGCACTGGCCCGTGCAATACCGTGCTTTGTCCATCCAGCTGTTGATGGCCACGGCCGCGCTCCTCTTCATTCCCAAGATCCTCAGCGTCGTGTTGATCGCCGTATCGCCGCAAAAAAGGGCACACTTCGGAGGGCTCGCGCGCCTGGCGCTGAGTGTGCTGCTGGAAACGCTGTTCTCGACGTTGTTGGCGCCGCTGAGGATGATCTTTCACACATGGTACGTGGTGCTCAACCTGATCGGCCAGAAATTGACATGGAAGCCCCAGAACCGCCGTTCTAACAGGACATCGCTGGCTGAGGCCTTGCGGGCGTATGGGCCGGGGACCGTGGGCGCCATGGTCTGGGGAGCCCTGGCCTACGCGGTCAACAAGACCTTGTTCTGGTGGGTATCCGTTATTGTCGTCCCCTTGCTTTTCGCGGTGCCGATATCCGTGTTCTTCAGTTACCCGTCGCTGGGACGGTTCTTCCGCGCGCGGGGACTGTTCCTGACGCCGGGTGAGATCGCCCCCTCCAAGGTCCTGCGCCGGTTCCAGGAGCTTTTCTTCCAGTAAGATTGTCGTCGTTTAAAACAATGTTAATAACATTTTATTAGAAAATGTTATTAATACGTGCTATCCTTTGATCATGAAGCCACCGTTTGACATAACCCCCAGGATGCTTAACCTTACCGCTGAGATCAGCGCCATGATCGGGCGGATGGAAGGAGCGCGTCTTAAAATCCCTCTGCTTGAGCTTAGACGGAAGATCAATGCGTCATCTATTCACTCCAGTTGCGTGATCGAAGGCAACCAGTTGACACTGGATCAGGCGACTGATGTGATCAACGGGAAACGGGTGGTTGGTCCCAAAAAAGATATCCTGGAGATCAGGAACGCCCATGAACTCTACGGCATGATCCAGGACTTTGATCCGCGCAAGGAACAGGATCTGTTACGGGCGCACGGGGTGCTCATGCGAGGGCTTGGTGTGAGCGCCGGGCAGTACCGCCGCACGGGTGTTGTTGTCCGCAGCGGGGATACTGTCGTTCATTCAGCCCCGCCCTGCCGGCAAGTCCCGGCGCTGGTATCCCGTCTTTTTGAATTCATCAACGAGTCCCGGGATCTTCATCCGCTCATTGCCTCAAGCATTTTTCATTATGAATTTGAATTTATCCATCCTTTTGAAGATGGCAATGGCCGGACCGGGCGCTTTTGGCAGACATTGATGCTGCGCCATGCCAGGCCTTGTTTCGATCTTGTCCCGGTTGAAACGGCGATCAAGGATCATCAGCAAGCCTATTATGACGCGATCGACCGTTCCAATAAGGCCGGGAGATCCACCGCCTTTATTGAATTTATGTTTGAAGTCATCCTGGAAGCGGCCCTTGGCCTGGAAAAACTTGTTTCAGGAAAAGCAAAACCTTCGGATCGTATCGCGTTGATGATGAAGCACGGCCCCAGGGAATTCACACGCAAAGAGTACATCCGGATCGTGGGGGAGATCGCGGCGCATACCGCATCACGAGATCTGAAGGAAGCCGTTCACCGGAAACTGCTCAGCATGACCGGGTCCCGCGCCAGGGCTGTTTATAAAAAGATAGATCTCTAAAAATCCTGCCGAGGGATTGGCTATATCAAGATTCCCCTCCCCGACCCTCCCCACGCAAAATGCGCGGGGGAGGGAGACTAAAGTTCAGCATGTCGTTTGAATACAAAAGTTTCGTAAAATTAGAACTTTTGGCAGAACGCAAAATCCCAAAAGGATGGAGAAATGGGTATGGTAAGACAGTTTTTTCACAAACCATCGAACGATATTTGACGCAGGTCAGGACACAGCACCCCGGTTAATATTAACCTCTTGCCGCATAATAATTTACATCCGTAAGAGACACCAATCATGTTTTGACAACTTCAAGTCCGACTATTACTATCTATAGTATTCTTTAATCATCATCATAAATTTTTAATTAATGAATATATCAGAACTTTCCATCAAAAGACCTGTCTTTGCCTGGATGCTCATGTTTGGGCTTATTGTTTTCGGCGGGATATCCTTCATGCGCATGGGGATCAGCCAGCTCCCGGACGTGGATTATCCCGTGGTTTCCGTGAATGTCCGGCTTGAAGGCGCGGCGCCCGAGGTCATTGAGACGTCCGTTGTGGATATCATCGAGAACGCGGTGATGACCATCCAGAGCATCCGCAGTGTTTCTTCCCGGTCGGAGAACAGCGAAGGCACGGTCACCATCGAGTTTGAGCTCAACCGCGACATTGACCTGGCGGTGCAGGATGTCCAGGCCAAGGTCGCCGCGGTCATGCAGAAGCTTCCCAAGGACACGCTTTCGCCGACCATCCGCAAATCGAATCCCGAAGACCAGCCGATCATGCTGCTCACGCTGGAAAGCGACAGGTTTCCGCTCAAGGACCTGATGGCCTATACCAACGACCGCGTCAAGAACCAGTTCTCGACGGTGGCGGGGGTCGGGGATATCACCCTCGGCGGTTACCGTGACCCCAACCTGCGCGTGTGGGTGGACGGCAAGGCGCTCGACGCGTACGCGCTTTCGGTCAATGACGTGATCGCCACCATCCAGAACGAACATCTTGAAAGCCCCGCGGGCCAGCTGGAAGAGGGCCGCCGCCAGCTGAACGTCAGGACCATGGGCGAGGCCAAGACCGTTGAGGAGTTCGGGGATCTGATCATCAACCAGCGCGGTGGCCAGCCGAATTATATCCCTCTGCGTTTGAAGCAGGTTTCCAGGCTGGAAGAGGGCCTGGCCGATGCCTTGAGCATTAGCCGCGCCATGGGCACGCCCGGTGTTTCGCTGAACATCCTCAAGCAGCGCGGTTCCAATGCCGTCGCGGTGGCGAAAGCTGTCCGGGCCAGGATCGCGGAGGTCCAGAAAGGTTTGCCCGAGGGGATGACGTTGAATGTCAATTTTGACAGCACCCGGTATATCGAAGTGGCGGTGCGCGAGTTGAATTTCACCCTGCTCCTTTCAGCGCTCCTGACCGGGTTGGTGTGCTGGATGTTTTTGGGGTCGTGGTCATCGACGTTGAACGTGCTGATGGCAATCCCGACCTCGGTCGTCGGGACTTTTATTGTGCTGTATTTTTCCGGGTTCACGCTCAACACGTTCACCCTGTTGGGCTTGAGCCTTTCCATCGGGATCGTGGTCGATGACGCCATCATGGTCCTGGAAAATATCATCCGCCACCAGGAAAAAGGCAAAGGCCGGATCCTGGCGGCGCTGGCAGGATCGAGCGAGATCGCTTTTGCCGCGATGGCCGCGACGATCTCGGTCGTGGCGATCTTCCTGCCCGTGGCGTTCATGAGCGGCGTGATCGGCAAGTTCTTTTTCCAGTTCGGGGTGACCATCACGGTGGCTGTATTGCTGTCCCTGGTGGAGGCTTTGACGTTGACCCCGATGCGCTGCTCCCAGTTCGTGACCGCCGGCCAACGGACGACCCGCTTTGGCCAGGGGGTCGACTGGCTGATGGACAAAGCCAGGGTCCTGTACGCGGGATCCCTCGAAGCGGCGTTGCGGCGGCGCGTCACCGTGATCGTTGCGGCCCTGATCGTATTTGCCTTGAGTTTTTCGGCGCTCAAGTTCCTGAACAAGGAATTCATCCCTTCCGAGGACCAAAGCCGTTTCAATGTCCGGCTCAAAACGCCGGTGGGTTCAGCGCTTTCATATTCCGACGAAAGGTTCAAGGCGGTCGAGGCCTTCCTCGCGCAACGTTCCGAGGTGGACCGCTACGTCCTGCAGGTGGGCGGCGGGTCACCTGGCGATTCCAACAGCGGCTCCGTGCGCGTCACGATGAAAGACAGGGGGCGTCGCGGGATCGATCCGGCCATCGGGCATGAATTGAGCCAGCAGGAATTCATGGATGTGTGCCGCAAGCATTTAAAAAAGATCCCCGATGTGCGGGTGGTGGTCCAGGACCTTTCGATCCGGGCGTTCACCGCATCCCGCGGGTTTCCCGTCGAGTTCACGGTCCAGGGGCCTGACTGGAACAAGCTGGCCGACTATTCAAAACAGATCATGGATGAACTGGGTAAGACCGGCCTGGTGACGGATCTGGACACAAATTATTCCCTGGGCCAGCCTGAATTGCAGGTGGTGCCTGATCGCAAGAAGGCGATGGCATACGGCGTGAGCATTGCCGGTATTTCGCAGGTCGTGGAGGCGATGATCGGCGGCGTGCAGGTCGGCACGTACGAGAAAGGCGGCCACCGTTATGACATCCGCGTGAAATTGCAGGATACCGGGGAAGACCCGCGCGTCAAAGTGAACAGCCTTTTTGTCCGCAATAACCGGGGTGAATTGACGCCGCTTTCCAATCTGGTCACCATGGAAGAAAAGAAATCCATGGTCGAGATCTGGCGCAGCAACCGGGAACGTTCGATCACCGTTTATGCCAATGTCACGGCGGGAGCGTCTCAGCAAAAAGCCCTTTTGGCCGCCCAGGAGATCGCCCGGCGCATTCTGCCCCCGGCCTATCACGTCGCGCTCACCGGGAGTTCGCAGACATTCGCGGAATCCCTGCAGAGCCTGGTCTGGGTCCTTTTACTTGGTATCGTCGTGGCCTACATGGTCCTCGCATCGCAGTTCAACAGTTTTATTGACCCGCTTTCGGTGCTGATGGCCCTGCCGTTCAGCATCTCCGGGGCTCTTATGGCGCTGTTCATCGCGCACCGGTCCATCAACATTTACAGCGTCATAGGCCTGATCCTGCTCATGGGGATCGTCAAGAAGAACTCGATCCTCCTGGTGGATTTCACGAACCAGATAAGGGAAAAGGGGGAATCTTCCGTGAACAAGGCCTTGCTGACAGCCTGCCCTGTCCGCTTGCGTCCCATTTTGATGACATCGGTGGCGACGATCGCGGGGGCTGTGCCAGCCGCTCTGGCGTTCGGTCCCGGCGCGGAGAGCCGCAATCCGATGGCCATTGCGGTCATTGGCGGCGTGATATTTTCAACCCTGTTGACGCTGTATGTTGTTCCCTGTTTTTATAGTATAATGGCACGTTTTGATGGTAAGAGCAGGCATGAACGGCTCCTGGCCGAAGCCATGGGGCAGAAAGATACCGCATGAGATATTTGATCAGCGTGCTGATCGGCGCAGGCATTCTCTTTGTGATGGACGGCGCTTTTGCCGGTGACCCTGCGACGGCGCAGGATCTGCAGGGGCCGGCGCGCGTCGAGGAATTCCTTGAGTTGGGGCGCGCGCAGGCGTTCAGCCATGAAGCATTGTTCGCCGTCGACGGGAAAGAGCAGGCTGTCACGTTAAAGTTCAACGCGTTCGTCGATCTTACGCAAAAGACGCGATTGGAAGGTGCGTTAAGCCGCGAAAAAGTCAATGAAGCGCTCGGCCGCGCCGCGCAGACCATGGCGCCGCTGTTGCCGCAGTTGACCGGCGGCATATCCCAGGCCAGGACGTTCAAGCAGAACCTTGATGCCATGGGCTTTCGCGGTTATGGCCTTATTGGCCCGTTCAATACCTTTGACGCGCGCCTCAGGCTGACGCAGAACATCATTGATATCGGCGCGGCGGCCGGGGCGGGAGAGGGCCGCGCGGGTGTCAATATCGCGCGGTATGAAGAGGAGTTCACGCGCCAGAAGATCGTCCTTACGGCGTCGTTGCTTTACCTTGAGGCGTTGCGCGCGCAGGGGGCTTTTCAGGCTGCCGCCGCCGGCGTGGCGCTGAGCGAACGTTTGCTGCGCCAGGCCGAGGCGCGGAAGAATGCCGGTACAGCGGCCGCGATCGATGTGGCGCGGGCGAAGACCCGCCTGGCCGGGGATCAACTGCGCCAGGACCAGGCCCGGACAGCGTTGCATGACGCTTATCTGGAACTCCAGCGCGCGGCGGGGATCCCGTATGAACGGGCCATTCGCCTGATGAATTCACTGTGTTTTATCCGGGAAGCTGTTCCTTCCGTTGCGGAAGCGTTAGCTCTGGCCGCCCGAGAGCGCCTTGATATGCGCATCGCCGCGGAGCAGGCCCGGGCCGCGGGATTGTCGTTGACGCGCGCGCGCGGGCAATGGGCGCCGGTCGTGGCCCTTGCCGCGGATTACGGGATCAGCGGCAATGAACCTCGCAAAAATGAACACAGTACCGGCGGGGTCATGGTCAGCGCGTCGATGTCGTTGTTTGACGGCGGGCGCACCATCGGTGAGGTCAGGGAGGCGTCCAGCCGCCGGCGCCAGGCGCGGCTTGTGCAGGAAGACCTCGCGCGCCAGGTCGAGGAGGATGTGCGCCGGGCCTTGTGGCGCGTGACGGACGCGGCGGTGGAGGTGGATACCGCGGCCCATGTTGTTGCGCTCGCCCGTCAGGAAATGGACCTTGCCAGCCACCGGTTCGCGGAAGGCGTGGCCGATCATATTGAAGTGATCAATGCCCAGGCGTCGCTGGCCGGGGCCCGCGACGCGTATGTCGCGGCCTTGACGCAGTATCACGGCGCGCGGATGAACGTGTATTTCGCGCTCGGTGAACCTGGATCGTTCTTTCTGAAGGATGCGAACTAAAAGGAGCAGGTCATCATGGAAAAAGTCGAGAAGGCAAAAAAGTTACCCGGGGCGCAGCTGTTAACGCTGCCGGTTTTCATCGCGGCCGGGCTTGCCGCCGGGCTTATTTTCGCGTGGGTCATTTTCAAGAACGTGTGTTATGTGGCAACGGATGACGCGTTCATCGATGGGAACGTCCTCATGGTCAGCCCGAAAGTGAGCGCCCACGTCCTTAATATTCCCGTGGAAGACAACCAGGCCGTGGCGGCCGGGGCCGTGCTGGTGGAGCTTGATCCGCGCGATTTCGAGATCCGCGGCCGGATGGCGGCGGCTGAACTTGAAGGCGCGAAGGCTGAGGAGGAGCAGGCCCGGCAGGATTCTGATCGTTACGCGAAATTGAGCGAGGCTGACGAGATATCAAAACAGCAGATGGACCGCGCCCTCTTGCGGGCCAGGATAGCGGCGGCCAAGGTCGCGGAGGCCGAAGCGGCGCTGCAAAAGAGCGCGCTCGACCTTTCGTACACGCGCATCGCGTCGCCGGTGGCGGGCCACGTGGCCCGCAAGTCGGTGACGCTTGGCGCTTTTGTTCAGCCGGGGCAGTCGCTCATGGCGGTCGTGTCTGACAAAAAATGGGTGGTGGCGAATTTCAAGGAGACCGACCTGACGCGCCTGCGTCCGGGCCAGAAGGCGGCACTTACCATCGACGCCTATCCCGGGCATTCCTGGGCCGGGCATGTCGACAGCGTCCAGCGCGGGACGGGTGCCCGTTTCAGCCTTTTTCCGCCGGAGAACGCGGCGGGAAATTATGTGAAGGTTGTCCAGCGCGTCCCTGTCAAGATCGTGTTTGACGAGACTGTGGATGATCGTTATCCGCTTTCTGTCGGGATGTCCGTTGTGCCCGAGGTCAAGGTCCGCTGATGGGAGCCATCGCGCCCCTTGAAGCCCCCGCGCCATGGAAGTCCCGCCATAATCCCTGGATGATCGCCCTGGCGGTCATGATGGCGACCGTGATGGAGATCCTGGACACGTCGGTGGCCAATGTTGCCTTGCCGCATATCGCCGGTAATCTTGCGGCCACCAACCATGAAGCGACCTGGGTCCTCACCAGTTATCTGGTCTCCAACGCGATCATCCTGCCGGCGGGCGCGTGGTTTGCCGGCTTCTTCGGGCGCAAGCGTGTCCTGATCATCTGCATCATCATTTTTACCATCGCCTCGCTCCTGTGCGGCCTGGCCACCAGCCTCGGCTTCCTCATCGCCGCGCGCATCCTGCAGGGGCTGGGCGGCGGGGCTTTACAGCCCATGTCGCAGGCGATCCTGCTCGAGAGTTTTCCGAAGGAGAAGCGCGGGCAGGCCATGGCGGTGTTCTCGATGGGGGTCGTGGTCGCGCCCATCATCGGGCCCATCGTCGGTGGCTGGATCACGGATAATTTTTCATGGCGTTGGGTTTTCCTGATCAATCTTCCCGTCGGCATCCTTTCCGTGTTCATGGCCAGTGTTTTTATCGAAGATCCGCCGTACATCAAACGCACCGTGGCGTCGCGGATCGATTACATCGGATTTTCGCTCATGGCCCTCGGCCTGGGGACACTGCAACTTGTCCTGGACAAGGGGCAGGAGGTCGACTGGTTCCAGTCGCCTTGGGTGTGCTGGGCATTCCTGCTCGTGGCGGCGTCCCTGGTCGCGTTCGTGGTGTGGGAATTGCGCGTGAAACACCCGGTCGTGAACCTGAGGGTGTTGCGTGACCGGAACTTCGCCCTGGGCATGATCCTCATCACGGCGCTGGGCGCGATCCTTTACGGGACGCTGGTCCTGCTGCCGCTTTTTTTCCAGACGTTGATGGGCTACTCGGCGTATTTGAGTGGACTGGCCATCGGCCCGCGGGGGATCGGGGCGTTTGTGGCGGCGATCGTCGTGGGGCGCATGAGCGGCAAGGTGAGCAACAGGCTCATCCTGGGGGCCGGATTTCTTGTCCTTGGTTTGACCTGTTGCTGGATCGGCCAGATCAACCTGCAGATAGCGCTCACATCGGTCATCTGGGCGGTTATCATGAATGGAACGTCATTGCCCATGGTGTTTATCACCCTGACGACCATGAGCATGGCGACACTGCCGAACGAGGATATCGGCAACGCGTCGGGGCTGTTCAACCTGATGCGCAATATCGGCGGCGCTGTCGGGATCGCGGTCGCCACGACCATCCTGGCGCGCATGGCGCAGGTCCATCAGGTGGCGCTTGTCGCGCACGTGACGCCGTTCGATCCCGTTTACCAGCAGACCCTGCGCCAGGCCGAGCAGGCCACGGCGTCGCTGGGCCCCGCGTCGACGGGATTGATGGCCCAGGCGTATGTTTACCGGGAGCTTACGCGCCAGGCGTCCTTGCTGGCGTTCGTGGATAATTTTTTCTGGTTCGGCATCCTGAGTTTCTGTTTCATTCCCCTGGCGTTCTTTTTCCGTTCTAGCCGGCGGCGTCCGCCCCTCGTCGGTATGCATTGAACGGCGCTTGGCAGAGGGGATTTTTTGGGGATCTTTATAGTATAATGCTGGAAGCAACGTTATCAGGGAGGGAACACCGATGCTTCATCAAATATTTTTGGCGTTCATCCCCATGTTCTTCGCGTTCGACGCGATCGGGATCCTGGCGGTATTCGCCGGGCTGACCCAGGGGTTGTCGCCTGTGGAGAAACAGCGGACTATTGTCCTGTCCCTTTGGACCGCGACTTTGCTCGCGGTCAGTTTTATTTTCCTGGGTAAGATCGTCCTCAATTACCTGGGCATCAGCATCGGTGATTTCATGATCGCCGGCGGGATGATACTTTTTTGCCTGGCCATGGTCGATTTGTTAAGCCGCAACGCCGCGTCACGGCGGGTGAAGCATGTCGAGCTTGGCGTGGTCCCGTTCGGCACGCCGCTCATTGTCGGGCCAGCGGTCCTGACCATGGCGCTGATGCTGATGAACCAGTTCGGCTGGTTCGTCACGCTGGTCGCGGTCCTATCCAATATTGTCATCGTGGCCCTGGTGTTCTTCAACGCGGACAGGCTCATTCGGCTCATTGGGGCCAACGGGGCGAAGGCGCTGTCCAAGGTCATGTACCTTTTGCTGGCCGCCATTGGTGTGATGATGGTCCGTAAAGGGATCTTCGAGATCATCTCTTTCCTGAAATGACGCTTCTATGACACTGACCCAGAAAAAGATCGGCGCTTTCAGCCTCATCGTGATCTGCTTTTTATTGCAGGTGTTCTTTAGCATCAAGGCCCAGCAGGACCTGCACGTTTATCACCACGAGATCGAGGATGAATGGGAAGAGCTCAGCCGTATTCAGTCCCTGGAAGACCTTTTGAGCGGGCAACGCGCGATCCTGACGGCCGTGGCGGACGGGCAGGCTGTCGGCCTTTCTTCGTCCCGATCGGTGTCGACGGCAGCCATTGCAGCTGTTTTGGATGATCTGGCCAGGGACATGGCGGATTATTCCAGAGGCCACTCCGAGCATCAGGTGATCGAGGAGCGTTATCTTGACAGGATCATCGAGCCTTTGCGCGGGTGCCTGAAGGATTACACGGAGGTTTTGACCAAAGGCACCATGACGCCGGCCATGGCCGGGATGTATCTGCAAAAGGTCACGGACATCCAGGCGCAGATCATCCGGCTGAGGCAGGCCGACGCGGGGTTCGCGCGTGAGGCGTTGGACAAGGCCCAGCTGGCGCGGCGTGAGACCTTGCGCCATAGTTTGATCTTTTCCGGGATCCTTTTTCTGGGGCTTGTCGCCTGGGCTGTGTATTTTTTCATCAATCTTGGGTATCAGACCAACCTTGAAATAGAGCGGCAAAAGATAACGTCGGCCGGGATACTGGCCCAGTCCGTGGCGCATGAGATCCGCAACCCTCTGGGCATCATCAAGAGTTCGGCCGACCTTCTGGCCCGGCGGAGCACACTCGATACGGAAGGGCGTGAACTGGCCGGGTATATGGTCGAGGAGGTTGACCGCATCGACGGGCTTATCCGCGAACTGTTGAGCCTGAGCTCGCGCAAGGACGTGCCGCGGCAGATGGCCGACATCGGCGCGATCATCCGTTCGGTCCTGGAGCTGGCGCGCGGACGGCTGGGCGAAGCCGGGGTGGCGGTCAATTATTCCAACCAGGCGTCGGGTGTCCTGTGTTCCTGCATTCCGGGACAGATCCGCCAGGTTATCCTCAACCTTTTCCTCAATGCCATCGCGGTGTCACCGAAAGACAGCACCATTGACATCGTGACCCGGAAACAGGACAATTCTTACGTGATCACGGTCAAAGATCATGGTCCGGGGTTAGCGCCGGGGGTCAAAGAAAAGATTTTTGATCTGTTTTACACGACCAGGGAGAGCGGCTTCGGGATCGGGCTTGCCGTTGTCAAACATATCGTCGAGAATCACGGCGGCAGTGTAAGCGCCCAGAATGTCGCAGATGAACCGGGAGCTATTTTTACCGTGCTCCTGCCGTTGGCATAAGAAGGAAGGCATATGAAAATATTGATCGTGGATGACGAGGAGCGTTTGCTCAGGGTCCTGCGCCTGGGGTTCAAGGAGTTAGGCGACGAGGTCCGCACCGCGCCTGATGGTCAGCAAGCCCTGAAGGCCATTTATGATTTTGCCCCCGACGTCGTTGTGACTGATATGCGCATGCCCGTGATGAGCGGGGTGGAGCTTGTGTTTGAGATGGAGCGCCTTCAGCTGGGGATCCCGGTCATTGTCATGACCGCCCATGCTGAGGTTGATTCCGCGGTTAAGGCGCTCAAGCATGGCGCGCGGGATTATATCCAGAAACCCTTCACGGTCCCGGAATTGCATCGCGTCATCACGGATGTGGTGGCGCGCTTGTCCGCGCCGCTGGACAATTCCCTGGAACTGCAACCGAGCCTCGATGAGAGTGAAAAAGCGGCCATCCTCAAGGCCCTGAAAGCCGCGGGCAATGTCAAGGCCGAGGCCGCCAGGCTGTTGAAAATTTCCGAACGCACCCTCTGGTACAAGATCAAGAAACACGGCCTCTAACCCCTGCACGAAGGTAACGTTTCCTTCAAAAAGTTCCTCCATTGGCGTGAACAGCAAGATTGGACCGGATTAACGACCTACAGTATACTTCCTGACCGTGGTCCTAAGGTGGCGCCGGTAGCTGAGGATGCTAATAAAGGTGGTATCGACTTCGCCCAGTCAAACCTGGACATGCAGATCAGGCGCGATGGCGCCGGGGTGCCGTTGTTGAAGTAGGTCAAAATTTATAAGAACTAATTAACCTGATATTTGGCCACATAGGTGTTGATAAGATTGCGGATCATAGTTTGATACGGCACATGATTCCGTTGGGCTTGTTTCTTGAAGAAACTGACGGATTCTTCGTCCAGAGACATGGTTACTTTGATGCTCTTTCTTCTAAAAACCAATTTTTCAGGTGGGGGCAAGAAATCATTAACGATTTTGATCTCGCCGATGGGTTCATGGGTGTAATCGATATGCTTCTTCATAAATTTTCTTTCCTTTCTGCCAATAACCGGCGCCAAATATCCGGATCTTATTTTTTCTATACGTGAAACGAACTGTCATTATCCCGCCGTTAACATAACCAAAACAGTAGTAACGGGTTTCCGATAACGAATGTTTGATATCTTTGGCAATGATACGTTGAGTGTCCACAAAAGCATACTGGGCTTCCTCAAATGAAACATGGTGTTTTTGCCGATTCAAAGCATTCTTGATCGGATCCCATTCAAAATCTGTTTCCATGAGCAAACAATACCACAAAGACTTCTCTTGTGCCATAAAAAAGTATGGCTTATTTGCCATCAACGATCGGGACGCACTTTTTCATCAAACCTCGCTTCGACTTTGTCGCCCTGCAGATTATTGCAGGGTTTTTTATTTTTCCTGCAACAGGTTGCGTCTTAAATGGCGGTTTCGGGGACAGAGCGCTTCTTTTTCATTCGCCAATGAGGCAATATTGTAGGGAAGGATTTGCAAGATACGTTGCAAATCCTTCAGCGAAAATATATCAATTGCGTATTTCCAGGGAGCTTTCCATGAAAAGAATTTTATTGAGCATCGGCATTTTGATCTTTCTTCACCCGGTCATGGCCCGGGCCGCGGACCTGGTGGTGGACGCGCCAAAAAGTTCGATCACGTTCCTGAGCAAGACCACAACGCATGATTTTCGCGGCAAGGCGGGCAAGGTGTCAGGCGAGCTTGTTGTGAACGCTGATCACATCTCGGCATCAGGCCATGTTGCTGTGGATATCCTGGCGATCAGCACGGGTAATAATACCCGCGACACGAACATGTACAAGATGTTCGCCGCGTCTCTTTTTCCGGCGATCACGCTTGATGTGAGCAAGGTCGACATTGTTCCGGCCGCGGACGGGACAGAGGCCAAAGCGGTGTTGCACGCTGTATTGGCCATGCACGGGATCCATCAGGATGTCACGATCCCTGCACTTGTTACTCTCGACCACGGTCAGTATATTTGCGCGGGAAGTTTTTCGGTGAGCCTCAAGGCATTTGACCTTCACGCGCCGTCGTTCTTTTTCGTCAAGGTGGCGGACCCGGTGCAGGTTGATTTCTCGATCGTTTTTAAGGTCCCCTAAGGGAACGGGAAATATGCAGACAGCAGACGCGTTGATCATTGGGGCAGGTCCGGCGGGCACATCGTGCGCGATGGCCTTGGCCACGCGAGGCCGCCGGGTCGTCCTGGTGGATCGCAGTGTGTTTCCTCGCGCCAAGACCTGCGGCGGGTTCATCGCGCCCGAAAGCCGTAAACTTCTTGAGTCCATGGGGGTGTGGAACGAGTTGCTGTCCCAGGGCGCTCAGCTCGTTAACAAAGCGGTGCTTTCTTCGGCGGATGGGACAGCGGTGACCATCCCTGTGCATGATGGCCCGGCGCTCGGCGTCAGCCGCGATCTTTTGGACAAAGTCCTTCTGGCGCGGGCGAAAGCGCTCGGCGTCGAGGTGCTCGAAGGCGCCCGGATCAGGCAGGTCATTGGTGACGATAAGGGTTTTGAGCTTGATATTGATCATTATAGCCGCGGCACCACGCGCTTGCTGAAGGTCAGAGATCTTATCAGTGCCACCGGCCATCCGGTGACACTGCCCGACGCCCCCGGGGTGCAAATGGGGATCGGCGCGTTATACGAGGACATTCCCGCGTTGCGCGGCCAGGTGTCGCTGGTGTGTTGCCGCGGTGGGCATGTGGGGATCAATCCCTTCGAGCTGGGTAAGGTCAATGTGTGTTATGTGGTTGAAGCCGGTTTGTTCAAAGCCTGCGGCAACGACCCCCAGCGCGTGATCGATGCCTGGACGCGGGAGAATATTTCTTTGCAAAATATCCTGGGCAAGGCCCGTCGGGTCACGCCCTGGAAGGCAGTATGTGTTCCGGCGCGCAAGGCTGTTGTTCTGAATAAAGATGGCATATGGCGGGTGGGTGATGCGGCGGCGTTCATTGACCCTGTGACGGGCGGCGGCATGAGCGTGGCGCTCCTCAGCGGCCAGTTCCTCGCCGGAGCGCTCCTTGCCCATGATGATGAAGCGTCACGCCTGCGGCAATACGCCCGGGATTATCACACGTGTTTCGTGTGGCAACGACGGGTGGCCGCGCTGTGGGGTGGGTTAGCCCATCATCCGCTCTCTGCCCGGATGGTCATAGGATTTTTGAACGATCACGCGCATTTCAAGTCAATGGGCATGCGTTACAGTCATCCCCCGTCATCCCTGCGGATGGTCGGGACAAAACAGGAGGTTTATTCATGAAAGCACGTATCACACATATCCAGACGGCCAATCCGCCGTTGAAGATCGAGCAGAAGGAGCTGTTGCCTTTCGTCATGGCCCTGGACCTTCCCGAGCGCCGGAAAGATTTTTACCGGCGTTTCCTGGCGGACGACGGGATCCGCACGCGGACAGTCGCTGCCGAGGGAGTCGCCCAGGTCCTGCAGGAATCGAGCAATGACAGCATCGTGCGTTTTGAGCGGACCGCGGTGGAACTTGCCGCGCAGGCCGGACAGAAATGCCTGGAGGCAGCCGGCCTGACGCCGGAGAAGATCGACGGGCTTATCGTCGTGACCTGCACTGGCTATCTTTGCCCGGGATTGACCTCGTATGTCACAGAGGCGCTGGGCCTGCGGCCGGACATTTACATGCTGGACATGGTGGGGCATGGTTGCGGCGCCGCGCTCCCGGCACTGCGTAACGCGGATAATTTTCTCGCCATGCATCCGGGGGCGAACCTCCTTCTGGTCGCGGTGGAGATATGTTCCGCGGCTTTCGTGAACGGCGATACGGTTGACCAGATCGTTTCCAACTCGATCTTTGGCGACGGCGCGGCGGCCTGTATCCTGACCAATGATGCCAGGCCCGGCTGGGCGCTGGAACAGCACGCGTCATTGCTGTTCCCCCATTACCGTGAAGAACTGCGTTTCAAGACCGTTGACGGGCGTCTGACCAACATTCTCAGCAAGAACGTGCCGCGCATCGTGGCCGAAGGCGTCAGGGATGTTTTGAAAGTGATGAAGCTTGAGCGTTTACCCGAGATCATTGCCTGCCACACCGGCGGGCGGGCGATCCTGGACCGGCTTCAGGTCGAGCTGAACCTTGCGCCGAATACGCTGGATGTGAGCCGCCGCGTTCTGGCCGAGTTCGGCAATATGTCGTCGCCAAGTGTCCTGTATGTCCTCAAACAGATGATGGATAATAATATTTATGATGATGGAACTCCGGCGCTGATGCTCAGTTACGGGGCGGGGCTGACGGTCAATGGCGCCATTGTGCGCTGGACTATTTAAAGAGGGGGCCTTATGAAAGATATGCAGATGGTACAGGCCATGGGGTTTGACAGGCATTTCAAGGCGACCTCGTGGGAAGAAGGTAACCGGTCGTTCTTCGACCAGCTCGCGCGGAAGTATGACCGTCTTAACGAGGTCATTTCGCTCGGACAGCAGAAAGCGTATAAATATGCCGTCGTCAGGGACCTGGAACTCAGGCCCCGGATGCGCGTGCTGGATGTCTGCACGGGCACGGGAGACCTGGCCATCATGATGGCGCGGCAATGCAAGGGCCTTGCGATCGACGCGGTTGATGTGTCAGAGCCCATGCTGGCCATTGCCAGGGAAAAGGCTGCCAAAGATGGTTTCGGGAGCATCCGTTTTAACACAGGTGACGCGCTGGCATTGCCGTTCGCTGACAACACCTTCGACGCGGTGATGATGGGTTTTGGGTTGAGGAATTTCAAGAGCATTCCCGCCGGGCTTGAAGAGGTTTACCGGGTCCTTAAGCCTTCAGGGCGGTTCATTAGCCTTGACCTGGGCAAGCCGCGCGGCTGGTCACGGCCCCTTTATCATGTTTACTATGAAACGCTCATGCCCTGGCTCGGGCAGGTTTTGTTCCATCGGGGAGAATTTAATTCCTACGCTTATTTGAGCACGTCCAACAAATATTTCCCGCCGCCGCAGGAGATCCTGGGCATGATGGCCGAGGTCGGGTTCAAGAAACTCCGCGGCAAGGAATATATGTTCGGAGGGTTGGCCCAGCAGATCGGGGAAAAATAACAGCACGTGTAAGTTGGAATTTCTATTTCGTTGGAATGTTAACACAATATCGCGTCATGTTTCATGATGCGTAGGGGCCGACCTTGTGTCGGCCCGGCACGATGGGCGGACATAAAGTCCGCCCCTACGCTCCAATATTATATCCGGATAAGTGTAAGAAATAACAAAGGCTAAAGGATGATGGTATGAGCAAAGCGAAGATGTTGTTATGGGGTAATGTCATTTTATTCATCTTTTTTATTTTTCAGGTCGTGACGAGCGGTGTGCTTTTTTTTGTCGTTATGCCGAAGGAGACGGAGCACGTGATCTACCTGGCCCACGCGTGCAGCGGCGCGTTGATGCTGGCGTTTGTCACCGCGCATCTTGTCCTGCATTGGCGCATGGTCAAATACATTTATTTCGGATAAGGATAGCCGATGACAAGGCAAAGGCTTGGCTGGATCGGGACAACGCTGGCGCTGACGTATCTTTTTTTGGCCAGGGACGCGGGGCATCCCGACGCGGTGGCCGGGGCGACACGCAGGGTCATGCCGGCGCGGGTGGCGTCACCCCAGCCTTCGGCGTCATCGTTGCCGCCGCGAATGTCAGTTCCCAGTTACAACGTTCCGGCGCCTGTTGATTACACGTCGGCACCAGCGGCGTCGCCGACTGATCCGGGAGAGGTCCTGGTGTCCGCGTCAGTGCCGCCACCGCCGCCACCCCCGCGGCCCCGCGCGCCGGCGCCAGCGCCTGCGTCCGGCACATCTTCCAACCGGACATTCGAGGGGAAGGTGGAATCGGTTGTTGCTGACGGGACTGGCAGTACGGTGCGGCTGGTCGTTGTGCTCGTCAACGTATTTGGGGAGCGCTTCAAATTTGTGATGGAACCTGACACCCCAATTTATGAGGGTGATGAACCGGCGCCTGAAACAAAGATCGTGGCACCGGGAGACCAGCTTTTGGTGAAGTACATCCCGCGCAGGGACAACCTGGCGATCAGGGTGAAGATCGAGATATGATAATGTGATGTATAACAAGACATAAGGAGAAAGAACATGTCACAGGCAATACTTGATGAAGTTTCTCAGACGGCGTACGGGACGTATGTGAATCCGCAGTGGGTGCGGCTCTTGAACCTGCTGGAGATGAACGCGCAGTACGACCGCTGCCAGGGGACCGAACTCTTGACGACGGACGGCCGCACGATCCTGGATTTCCTTTCCGGGTTTTGCGTCTACAACACGGGGCATAACCATCCGGCGATCATCGCGGCCCTCAAGGACGAGCTCGACAAGAACGGCCCCTCGATGCTGCAAAGCCATGTTCCGGAGTTGGCGGGCATCGCGGCCAAAAGGCTGTGTGGGCTGGCCGGCCAGCACCTGAGCCGCGTCTTTTTTTGCAGTTCGGGAAGTGAAGGCGTCGAGGCGGTGATCAAATTCGCCCGCGCGCACACCAAACGCCCGGGCCTGCTTTATTGTGACGGCGCGTTCCACGGGCTCACCTGCGGCGCCTTGTCGCTGATGGGCGATGAGACTTGGAAGAAGGGTTTCGGGCCGCTGTTGCCGGGCACGGAAGCTATCCCGTTCAATGATCTCGCGGCGCTGGAAGCCAAGTTGGCCACCCGGAAATTCGCGGCGTTCATTCTTGAACCTATCCAGGCCGAGGCCGGGATCAAGCTGCCCCAGGGCAATTATCTGAAAGAAGTCCAGCGCTTGTGCCGCAATTACGGCACGCTGTTCGTCCTCGACGAGGTTCAGACCGGTGTTTACCGCACGGGGCCGTTTTTGGCCGCGCACCATTTTGGCGTTGAGCCGGACATGGTGGTGCTGGCGAAGGCGTTGAGCGGCGGGCTTATCCCGGTCGGGGCTGTCCTCATGACACAGAAGATCTCGGATTCCATGTACAGTTCCCTTTCGCGCGCGGGGATCCAAACGTCCACGTTCGGGGAGAATGCCCTTGCCATGCGCGTCGTCCTTGCCACGCTTGACGTGCTTGAAGGTGAAGGCCTCGGGAAGAGCAGCACGGTGCTCGGCGATGAGTTCCGCCGCAACCTCAAGGAAGCGCTGGCGCCGTATGAAATGTTTAAGGCCGTGAGGGGCTTTGGGATGTTCACCGGTATCGAATGGCGGGAGCCACAGAAACTTTTGCTGAGGATGCCGTTCGAGGCGTTCAAGCGGATCCACCCGGCGATGTTCGGCCAGGTGCTCGTGATGCGCATGTTCCGCGACAAGGGGATCATCACGCAGATCTGCGGGAACGATTTCATGGTGCTCAAGGCCGTCCCCCCACTGGTGACCACGAAGGAACAGCTGGACCAGTATGTGCGCGCTATCGCCGCGGTGGCCCGCGAGGCGCACACGTCCGAAGGTTTCTGGGCGGAAGCCATCGGCATGATGCGGCGCACTTTAAACGTCTGAGGAGTTTGGCTTATGACACGAACGGCATTGGTGACAGGGGCGTCGGGCGGGATCGGTTACGCGCTGGCGGCAGTTTTCGCGGCCAACAAGTATGACCTGGTCATTACCGCGCGCGGCACGGAGAAGCTGGAGGACGCGCGCCGGGAATTTGAAACGCGTTATGGCATCAAGGTCCATGTGATCACGGCCGACCTCGCGGATGCCGGCGCGCCCGCGCGGATCGACTGGGAGCTCACCAGCCGCGGCCTGACCGTCGATGTGCTGGTCAATAATGCCGGGTTTGGGACCTGGGGGCTGTTCGAGGACACTGACTGGCAGGCCCAGACCGGAATGTTGCAGGTGAATATTGTCGCGCTGACGCAATTGACGCGCCTGCTTTTGCCGGGCATGCTGCGCCGGGGCCGCGGGAGTGTCCTCAATGTGGCTTCGACCGCCGCGTTCGCGCCGGGGCCGCTGATGAGCGTGTATTTTGCCTCCAAGGCGTATGTCCATTCATTTTCCGCCGCGCTGGCCCGTGAAGTCGCGGGCCGCGGGGTCACGGTGACCTGCCTGTGTCCCGGCCCGACAGCGTCGGGATTCCAGCAAAGGGCGGCCAACACGCATATCCGCGTCAACAAAGACCGTGAGCTGGCACCGGCCCGCGCCGTGGCGGAGTACGGCTACCGCGCGATGGTCAAGGGCCAGGCCGTCGCCATTTACGGCTGGGACAATCGTTGTGCCGTTTTTCTAACGCGCATCCTTCCGACAAGCCTCGTTGCCCGCGTCGTCCAGTTCCTCCAGGCCGCGTAGCACGGGGAGGGGGCAGGAGAATTAGGTTTATTCTATAGTGTTTTATGTTAAACTTGTGGAGCATTATGCATCAAGAATTTTAATGTTTCCAAGGTTATTGGTATGCCAATTATTAGTCAGTTTTATGGAATAGCGATTTACATCTTTTGGCGTGAGCATGCGCCGGCACATTTTCATGCCCGTTATGGCGATGACGAAGTCATTGTCGAAATTGAAAGCGGTCAAGTGACCGGAAGTATGTCAAGACGCGCTTTGGGGCTTGTTCAGGAGTGGCGTCAAATTCATCAGGATGAATTACGAAAAGAATGGGAATTGGCTGTAAACAAGAAACAGCTGTTTCCCATCAAGCCATTGGAATAAACATATGATCCTGCATGTAAACAGTGTTCAATACCTTCATGATTATGTGCTGCATGTTGTCTTCAATGACGGGGCTTCAGGCGAAATTAATCTTGCCGATGAACTTGAAGGCGATGTCTTTGGCCCGCTTAAGGATCTATTATTGTTTAAAACGGTAAAAGTTGATCCCCTGATGCGCACGGTTGTGTGGGATAATGGCGCGGACCTGGCGCCTGAATTTCTGTATGATCATTTGCGCATTT
Organism: Candidatus Omnitrophota bacterium; assembly: GCA_903901225.1. Classification (GTDB taxonomy): domain Bacteria; phylum Omnitrophota; class Gorgyraeia; order Zapsychrales; family Fredricksoniimonadaceae; genus Fredricksoniimonas; species Fredricksoniimonas borealis. The sequence goes on along the minus strand of CAIUQE010000034.1, from coordinate 92,003 downwards.
CTGTCTGTAGTATGAACCCATCCTGATCCTCGGGACACTCTGTTTGGTAAAGGGAAGAATAATGCCACGCCACGCCACGCCACGCCACGCCACGCCACGCCACGCCACATCATTTTTTTATTACTGTTTTTAATAATTTTTTCTAATTCCCAAGTCAGAGCTGCTGATATCTCGACCGGGTTGGTGGCACATTGGAAACTTGATGGCGATGCCAAGGATTACAGCGGCAAAAACAATGATGGCACGAATAATGGAGCGACACCGACGACGGACAGGTTCGGCAGGGCGAATGGGGCAATGAGTTTTGATGGGGGCACTCAATATGTGAGTGTTGGTCAACACGTTTCTTTATCTCCCAGCTTGGTGTCGCTATCGGTTTGGATCAATCCCGTGGTTGTAGCTGGATACGCAGATGGCGCCGTGATTGCCGGATATAGTGATGTGGTACATTGGACGAATGGATATATGTTCTATGCAAACGATAACAAGGTAGTTTTTGGTGTTGGAAATGGAACAGACCTTCTCAGAATTTCTACTGCAATCGGCGCCGGTTCCTGGGCACATCTTGTGGGAGTATTTGATGGAAATAATATTTATTTGTACTTAAATGGCGTAATAGTTGCAAATCAAAACGCTGTTTCCATGGTTTATAATGGAACGAACACATTCTCTATTGGCCATACTTTCGTAAGTTATTTTCATGGCTCCATCGATGACGTCCGTGTTTACAACCGCGCCCTGACCCCCGCCGATGTCACCGCGCTCTACCACAACGGCGGGCCGACGGCCTTGCGCAACGGCTCTCTGCGCAACGCGAAGCTTCAGTAATGATTCTCTTGCTTCTCATGGCATAAAATGTATACTTCTAATAGACATTTATAAGGAGGCGCGGCATGCAGACGACTGTGGTGGATCTCCGTTACCGGATGAAAGATGTTCTCAAGGCCCTGACACGCCGGGAAAGGGTGCAGATCCTATATCATGGACGGGTCAAGGGCGAGATCGTTCCCGCGGGGGAAAGTTCAACGGTCCCTGTCAGGCAACACCCTTTCTTCGGGATGTTCCGTGATGAAGCTGGTTCTGTCGAGGCGACAATGAAGCGTATCCGGGGTGGCCGCTACAATGCTCTTTGATACGGATATCCTGATCTGGGTCCAGCGTGGGAATGAGAAGGCGGCGCATGCCGTTGAACAGGTCGAAAGCCGGGCCATTTCCGCCCAGACGTATATGGAGTTGCTGCAGGGCGCGGCCAACAAGCAGCAGCATAACTTTATCAAGTCTTTCCTGACGGATTATCAGTTCAACATCCTTCCTTTTACGCCCAATATCGGCCACCGGGCCATGATCTACATGGAGCAGTTCGCCTTGTCCCATGGCGTGACAGCGGGGGGCGCGATCATTGCGGCAACTGCGGCGGAGAATGACATGGTTCTCATGTCCGGCAATGAAAAACATTTCAAAACTTTGCCCGGCATCAAGTTGAAGGTTTTTCGTCCCGTTTGACACGTGTATTCCAGCCATATTGACTATTTTAGCTAAATTAGCTATAGTTGCTTCAGTTGAAAGGAGTTTCCATGACGATAACGGCAACAGAAGCCAAGAATCATTTCGGTGAGTATCTGGAAAAGACCATGGCGGACCCTGTTTTCATTCAGAAGACCGGGCGGCCCGTGGCGGTCATGCTTTCGGTCAAGGAATACGAACGCCTGACTGGACTGGAAGACGCGTATTGGGCGCAGAAAGCGCTGGCAGCGGAGAAGTCCGGGTATGTGGGGAAAAAAGAAAGCAAAGAGCTCCTGAATACCAGATAATATGCTGCCCCTTGATCTTACCCGCCAGGCCAAAGGGTTCCTCGAACAACTGGATCCCAAACAATTCCGACAGATCGTCAGAAAGCTGTTCGGCCTCATGGAAGACCCCAGGCCGGCTGATGCCAAGCTTTTGCAGGGACACCCGTTTTGGAGGGCGGACGTTGGCGAATACCGTATCGTATACCGCGTCGAGCAAAACGTCCTCAAGATCGCGCTGATCGACAGGCGCAATGATGATGAAGTACATAAAAAACCGGGGCGGTTATAAAATGTGTTTTCGGTTTGTTCTGGCCTTGCTGGCGGGGATAGGATTGATGGCGACGCCTGTTGCGGCGGCGGCCCGGCCTCTTAAGATCGTCACGTCGTTTTACCCCATGCGCATCATGGCGCTCAATGTCACGCGGGCTGTGCCGGATGTTGTGCTTGGTTCCCTTGCGTCGTCGGGAGCGGGTTGCCTGCATGACTACGCGCTGACCTCCGGTGACATGAAACAGCTCGCGGATGCCGATGTGTTCATTGCCAATGGCGCGGGCATGGAGCCTTTTTTGGAACGTGTGGCGGCGCGCTATCCCGGCCTGAAGATCATCACGTTGGCCGAGGGACTGCCGCTGGTCGACGGTAATCCGCACGTCTGGGTCAGCGTCGATGGGGCGATCGCGGAGGTGGGGAAACTCGCGGCAGAGCTGGCAAAGGTCGATCCGCCGCACGCGGCGCTTTACCGTCAGAATGCCAGTGCGTATACTGGAAAGCTTGAAGTTCTGCGCGACGGCATGAAGGCGGCGCTGGCGCCGTATCGCGGGAAGGGGATCATCACGTTCCATGAGGCTTTTGTGTATTTTGCCCGTGAGTTCGGATTGAATATCGTGGCCGTGGTCGAGCGGGAACCGGGGAGTGAGCCCGGTGCCAAAGAACTTGCCGCGACGATCGAGACCGTAAAGGCGTCGGGGATCAAAGCTTTGTTCAGCGAACCGCAGTACCCGGACGCGGCGGCGCGTACCATTGCCCGCGAGACGGGGGCGGAAGTTTATCTTCTTGATCCGGCGGTCACAGGCCCCGACGATCCCGGGGCTTATCTGGCGATCATGACGAAGAATAGCGAGGTCCTTGCCCATGCGCTCTCAAAATGACACTATATCCTGCCGTCATTGCTGCATCAAGGTGAGCGGCTTGACCGTCGCGTACGGCAAGTCGCTCGTGCTCGATGGTGTTGAGCTGCACATTCATTGCGGCGAAGTGATCGCCATTGTCGGGCCCAACGGAGCAGGGAAGACTACCCTGCTGCGGGCCATCCTCGGCGAAGTGCCTTACCGCGGGCGCATGGAATTCCTCCAGGGCGCCAGGCCGCGCAAGCCCCGCATCGGGTATGTTCCTCAAAAGATCCAGGTCGATCCGGATTCACCCATCAGCGTCATGGACCTTGTGGTGGCCGCGATCAGCGCGCGCCCCGTCTGGCTCGGCGTGAGCCGAGCTTTGGCCGCCCAGGCCGGAGACGTTTTGAAACGGTTCTCGGCTGAACATTTATCAGCGTGCCGGATCGGCGATCTTTCGGGTGGAGAATTGCAGCGCGTGCTGTTGGCCATCGCGATGACCAAAGAACCCGAACTGCTCCTTCTGGATGAGCCGGGCACGGGGGTCGACATGCAGGGCCTCGCGCTTTTTTACAAGCTTGTCAGGGACCTCCGCGAACGGCATGATATTTCCGTCATCATCGTGACGCACGATCTGGCCGGGATATCGCCATATGTTGACCGGATCGTGCTGTTGGACCACGCGATCATCGCGCAGGGAAGCCCGGCGGAGGTTTTGTCCAATGACGCCATGATCCGCGCGTTCGGCCCGGGATTGTGGAACGTGTCTTCCTTGCCGGAAATATCTTCCGGGAAAGGCAAGGCATGATCGAGCACTGGTACCGGTTGATCGATATTGTCCTGCCGTTCGGCTGGGCGCATTACACGTTCATGAAGAACGCCTTGCTCGCGGTGATCCTGGTGGCGCCGGTGTTCGCGGTCCTGGGCACCATGGTCATCAGCAGCCGCATGGTGTTCTTTACCGAGGTCCTGGGGCATTCCGCGCTGGCCGGCATTGCGATCGGCGTTCTGTGCGGGTTCAGCGATCCTTCCTGGTCCATGCTGGGCATGGCGGTTTTCCTCGCCGTCCTCGTCAACGTGATAAAATCCACGACGCGCGCGTCCATGGACACGGTGCTCGGTGTTTTCATGGCGTTCATGGTGGCGCTTGGTGTGGCGATCCTCAGCCGCCAGGGCGGATTCGCGAAATACACGAAATACCTCATCGGCGATATCCTCACCGTCACTCCCGGCGAGATCGTCGGGATCAGCGTTATTTTTATTTTGGTCCTGACCTACTGGTACGCTGTCGGCAATGCCCTGGTGCTCTCCAGCGTGAACGGGGCGCTGGCGCGCAGTCGCGGGATCAGGACATTCCTTGTCGAAACAAGCTTCACCCTCCTGTTGGCGGTCGTGGTCATGATGTCCATCCGGCTGGTGGGGATCCTCATCATCAATTCGCTCCTGGTCCTGCCGGCCGCGGCGAGCCGTAACGTGACCCGCAGCCTGCGCGCGTATACCGCCGTGGCGGCGGGCATCAGCCTTGTGTGCGGTGTCGCGGGCCTTGTGGCGTCTTATTTTTGGGATACGGCGACGGGGGCGACTATCGTTCTGTTCGCGGTGGCGTGCTATGTGGTATCGGTCGGCGGTAAGGTGCTGGCCGGCCGGGGGAGCGCCCGTGAATAGGACCAGGAAATATATCCTCGCCATCGACCAGGGCACGACGGGTTCGCGCGCGTTCATCTTTGACCATCGGGGTAAGGCGGTGGCCAGCGCCTATAAGGAATTCCAACAGCATTATCCCAAACCCGGCTGGGTCGAGCATGACGGCGGTGAAATATGGAACTCGGTCGAAGGCGTTATCCGCGAGGCCGTAAGTTTGGCGGGGATCGACCCGAAGTGGATCGCGGCCATCGGCATCACCAACCAGCGCGAGACAACACTCCTGTGGGACCGTCAGACGGGGCGTCCGTACCATCGCGCGATCGTCTGGCAGTGCCGCCGCACCGCGCGGGCGTGCGCGCGGCTGCAACGGCACGCGCCTTTGTTCCGGGAGGTCACGGGGCTTGTGCTCGACGCGTATTTTTCCGGCACCAAGGTCCAGTGGTTCTTCGAGCATGTGCCCGGACTCCGCCGGAAGGCGCGTGAAGGCCGCGTGGCGTTCGGGACCATGGATACCTGGCTCATTTACAAACTGACCGGCGGGCAGGCGCACGCGACCGACATGACCAATGCCAGCCGCACGCTCCTGTACGACATCGAGGCCAGGGCGTGGAGCCTTGACCTGCTTCAGCTTTTGGATATTCCCGACACTATTTTGCCCTGCGTCCTGCCTTCGTCGGCGGTGTTCGGCCATACAGTCGCGGGTATCGCGGGCTTGCCGGCCGGGATCCCCATCACCGGGGTCATGGGCGACCAGCAGGCGGCGCTTTATGGCCAGGGTTGTTTCACGCCGGGCAGTATCAAGAATACTTACGGCACTGGCTGTTTTATGTTGCTCAATACCGGGCAGCGGCGGGTGCATTCCCGTGGCGGGCTTTTGACGACACTGGCGTGTGACGCGACGGGCGCGCCGGTCTTTGCCCTGGAAGGATCTGTCTTTATGGCCGGGGCGGTAGTGCAGTGGATGCGCGATGAGCTGAAGATCATCCCCGATTCATCGTCAACGGAGAGGATGATCGAGGGGCTGGAGGACACGCATGGTGTTTACGTGGTCCCCGCGTTCACGGGGCTCGGAGCGCCTTATTGGCGGCCTGAGGCGCGCGGCCTGATCACGGGGTTGACGCGCGGGGCCAATGTCCGTCACATTATCCGGGCGGGGCTGGAGTCCATGGCGTACCAGACCCGGGATGTTTTTGACCTGATGCGCCGGGAGTCGGGGTTCCCGGTCAAAGCGCTCGCGGTAGACGGCGGCGCGAGCCGGAATGATTTTTTGATGCAGTTCCAGGCAGATATCCTGGGCGTCGAGGTGCGTCGTCCGCGCCAGGCCGATGCAACGGTCACCGGGGCCGCCTACCTTGCCGGCGTGGCCGCTGGATTGTGGACGCCGGAGAGGGTGGCACTGATGCAGGCGCAGGAGCGCTGTTTTAAACCCGGCCTTCCCGCGGCGCGCGTCCGGGAATTGTACAGCGGGTGGCAGAAAGCCGTGAGCCGGGCCCTCGTATGATCCGTGACCTCTCCCGTTTTGAAAATAAAAATTTTGACGCGCTGGTGATCGGCGGCGGGATCAATGGCGCGGCCATCGCGCGCATCGCGGCGTCGTGCGGGGTCAAGGTGGGCTTGCTGGAAAAACACGATTTCGCCTGGGGCAGTTCAAGCCGCTCGACCAAACTCCTGCACGGGGGCCTGCGCTATCTGGAACATCTTGAACTTGATCTTGTGGCCGAGTCATTGCGCGAGCGCCGCGTCCAGCTTGAGGCCGCGCCGCACCTGGCGCATCCACTGCCTTTTGTGATCCCTGTTTATAAGAATGACGCGCGCCCCTTGTGGATGATGCGCCTGGGTGTATGGCTGTACGATCTTTTGAGCGCGGGCGGCCGTGTTGGCCCGCACAAAGCATTGTCCGCCGATGAGGTCGCGCGACTGGCGCCGGGCATCGCGCGTGAAGGGCTGGTCGGTGGTGTTGAATATTGTGACGTGCAGATGGACGATGCCCGCCTGTGCCTTGAGAATGTGCTCATGGCCGATGCCTGTGGCGCGGCTGTGGCCAATTACGCGCGGGCCGAAGCGTACATCAGGAGCAACGGGCAGGTGACGGGCGTGAAGGTGCGCGATGTCCTCAGCGGACGGATGTTCGATGTGAATGCGCCGGTCATCATTGTCGCGGCCGGTCCGTGGTCGGATGTGATCTTCCGCGCGGACAGGCCAGGAGCGCCGCGGCGTTTGCGTCTCACCAAAGGGGTCCATATTGTTTATGAGGGGCAGATATCATCCAAGGCGTTCCTTCTGCAGAGCCGGGGGGACGGGCGCGTCTTCTTCGTGATCCCTTTCAGGGGCAACACGCTCATCGGCACGACCGATACGGATTATGACGGGGATCTCGACGATATCCGCGTTGAGCCCCAGGACATCCAGTATCTTCTGCGTGAGGCGGCGCGGGTGTTCCCGGCGATAAGTTTTGACCACGCGAAGATCATTGATTCTTTCGCGGGCCTGAGGCCTTTGGTGGCCAAACCCGGCGACCCTTCGCGGGTGTCGCGCCGGCATCTCATTGAAGAACAGGAGCCTGGCGTTTGGTTCGTGATGGGCGGGAAATATACCACGTACCGCGCCATGGCCGAGGAGGCTGTGCGCCGGGCGTTGCCGCGATGCGCTCCTGCGCTGGCCCGTTTGAGGCCGTACACGCTTTATGGCAGTGGCGGCGGCGAAGGCGGGGCGGAAGATTTCGCGCGGCGTTTCGGTATCCCGGTTGATACGGTTGTCTATTTGCAGGGGGTTTACGGAGGCAAAGCTCCGGCTGTCCTGGAGATCGCCCGTCGTGATCCGGCCTTGAAGGAACCATTGTGCGCGTGCTCACCGGCCATTGCCGCGCAAGTGGTCTATGCCCGTGAGGTGGAAATGGCCCGGTCCGCGGAAGATATTGTGGCGCGCCGGCTCGGGTTGTCGTATGTGGCCTGTCATCGCGGCCATTGCCGCCGGGCGATCGAGCGGATCATGGCGTGAGCGCGGGATTTGTTTTAATTGCATCTAATGATCAGGGAGGAATGTATGGATAAAGCGATCGACGCATTGCGCGGTTATATGCTTCAGTACGGTGTGAATATCCTGGCCGCGGTCCTTATCTTTATTCTCGGGCGGATGGCCGCGCGTTTCGTGGCGGGGATCGTCGAGAAGATCCTGTTGAAGGCCAAGGTCAACGTAACGCTGGTCTCCTTCGGAAAGCACCTGGGATATTACGTGCTCATGACCTTTGTGGTGATCGCGGCCCTCAACAAGATGGGGGTGGAGACCAGTTCTTTCATCGCCGTTATCGGCGCCGCGTCGCTGGCGGTCGGCCTGGCCCTGCAGGGTTCCTTGTCCAATTTCGCTTCGGGCGTCATGCTGATCCTGTTCCAGCCTTTCAAGGTCGGAGATGTCATCGAGGCGGGGGGCGCGCATGGCAGGGTGCACGAGATCCAGATATTTAATACGATCATCGTGAGCCTGGACAATCAAAAACGCATTATCGTACCCAATTCAAAGGTTACCGGCGACAAGATCGTGGTAGAGCTTTCAGGGGTGTAGGTTTCAGCGTTTTTGCCATTTTTCTTTAGATTTGGTAATATGTTCGGTCGTTGTGAAATTGATACAGAGGATCGTTGGGAATGGCACCTTCAATGACAACACCAGAAGCTCTCATGCTGACGCAGGCCCTGGCGGCCCTGCGGGATGCGATCCTTTCTTCCGTCGAGAATGGCTGGCAGCGCGTGGAAGTTGCTGTCGCTCCTGTTGACATTAAGTCTTTTCTTGAAGCGCAACGCGCACATCCGCTGGTTTACTGGCAGGACCGCTCAGGCCGGCAGGAGACCGGCGGGCTGGGTATCGCGCATGAGATCCGCATGGACGCGCAGGATTTCAGCCGTTGCGACGCGGCGTTGAGGGCGGTGCTTGATCGCGGTGCGGCGGGTGCGCGCTATTTTGGCGGAAGTTCTTTCGCGGGGGCCTGCCGGGGCAGGGAATGGCGGGGGTTCCCGGCTACCTGGTTCGTGTTGCCGCGTGTTGAGATCAACCGCCAGGGCCGGCGGATGTTGTTGGCCGTTAATTTCCATAATGATGCGGCGGGGCAGGAAGACCGTCGGGCCGCGTTGCGCGTTCTAGACGGGATCAGGGATGTCCTCGCGCCAGCGGCGGCACCGGCCGTGACCATGGCCCGCGGGCGCGATCTGCCGCCGCAGGCGGTTTGGGGCGATATCGTACGCGGTATCCTTGGGGAGATCGGCAAGGGGCCGATCACCAAGATCGTCCTGGCCCGGCGGACAGACCTGACGTTATCCGCGGCGCTTCATCCGCTCGAGATCCTGCGCGCTTACCAGAAAGTGACGCCGGGATGTTTTCATTTCCTGTTCCAGCCGTCCGCGGAGGAAGCTTTCCTGGGCGCGTCTTTTGAACGGTTATACAAACGCAGCGGCGCGCGGCTGTGGACCGAGGCGATCGCCGGGACCCGGCCCCGCGGGGCATCTGCCGTCGAGGACAAGGCGCTTGAAGCTGAATTATTGAATGACCCGAAGGAGCGCTTGGAGCACCGGCATGTGGTCGACGCGATCCATGAAAGTCTCTTGTCATTATTGAAAGAGAATGTGGCTGATGATGTCCCGGTGGTGGAGAAATTCAGTGACAGCCAGCATTTGGTCTCACGTTTTGAGTGCGTGCTCGCGCCGGATGTGACGGACGGCAGCATCCTGGAGCGTTTGCACCCGACGCCCGCGGTGGCCGGAACACCGACGATGGAAGCGATGGCGCGCATCGCCGCGGTCGAAGCGTTCGACCGGGGCTGGTACGCGGGGCCTGTCGGCTGGATCGGCTGGGATGAGGCTGAATTCGCGGTGGCGATCCGTTCGGGCCTGCTGCGCGGAAAGGAATTTTCTGTTTTCGCGGGCGCGGGCATTGTGGCGGGGTCTGACCCGCAGCGCGAGTGGGCGGAGGTTGAGCTGAAGATCGGCAATATACTCAAGGCGCTTTCATGACAACAACAGCGGATCCTGACATTAATTTTATCTGGGCCGGGCTCATTGTGGATGAGCTTATCCGTAACGGCATCGACACGTTCATCATTTGCCCCGGGTCACGTTCCGCCCCCCTGGCGCTGGCCATTGCCGGCGAGCCGAGGGCGAAGGCGCTCGTGCATTTTGATGAACGGGCCGCGGCTTTTTTCGCGACGGGTTACGCGACAGCGTCGGGAAAGCCCGCGGTCCTTGTCTGCACATCCGGAACGGCGGCGGCCAATTTCCTCCCCGGGATCATTGAATGTTCCAGGAAAAAACTTCCTTTGATCGTGATCACGGCCGACCGTCCCCCTGAGTTGCGCAAGACGGGCGCGGACCAGGCGATCGAACAGCTGGGCATTTTTTCCGAGTATGTGCGTTTCCAGTTCGACCTCCCATGTCCGACGACAGATATCCCGCCCGCCATGGTCCTGACCACGGTGGACCAGGCGGTTTACCGGGCGAGGCGTTCACCGGGCGGGCCCGTGCATTTGAACTGCATGTTCCGTGAACCTTTGGCGCCTGTTATCCATGCCGGTAAGGCGGGAGATTATCTGACGGAACTTTCCAGGCACAGGGAAGGCACTCTGCCGTATACCACGTATCACGCGCCGGCCGCAAGCCTTGATGCCGTCGCGACGGTTCAGGCTGTCCGCGCGCTCAACGCGGTCAAGCGCGGTGTTATCGTGGTGGGAAAATTGCGTTCTTCCGGCGAAAGGGACGCTGTGCTGCGGCTGGCCGAGAAATTGCAATGGCCGGTCTTTCCTGACGTGACCTCGACGTTAAGATTGACGCCGGCAGCAGGACCCGTGATCCATCATTTTGACCAGATGTTATTGAGCGCGCGGTTCGCTGCGTCGCTGGACATAGACGGTGTCCTTCAGGTCGGCGGGAGGATGACCTCCAAACGCCTCAACCTTTTTTTGGAGAGCCGCGGGCTGAAACATTATGTGATGGTGCTCAACCATCCGTTGCGCAATGACCCGTCCCACCAGGTGACACTGCGCCTGGAGGCGGGGGTTGAGGTGTTCTGCCGCGCCGTGACGCCTCAGGTGAAAGCGCGGCGCGCGTCTTCGTCGCTGGCCGCCACGCAGGCATTGTCGCGGCAGATTGCGGCCCGGATCGGGAAAGTAGCGGGTGGATCTTTGAGCGAGCCGGGGACCGCGCGCCTGATCTCCCGGCATCTTCCGTCAGGGCACGGGCTTTTCCTGAGTAACAGTATGCCGGTCCGCGACATGGACATGTACGGCGCCGTCAGGCCGGGGGATATTGCTATCGGCGCCAACCGGGGTGCCAGCGGCATCGACGGGATCATTGCCAGCGCGGCGGGGTTCGCGCGGGGGCTGGGGCGTCCGGTGACGCTTGTCATTGGTGATCTCGCGGCCCTGCACGATATCAATTCGCTGGCAATTCTGGCGGCCAACCGTTTGCCCGTGACGATCGTTGTGATGAACAACAATGGTGGCGGAATATTCTCATTCCTGCCGGTAGCCCGGCTCGAGGCTGATTTTGAGCGGCTTTTCGGGACGCCGCACGGGTATCATTTTGAGCACGCGGCCGCCATGTTCGGGCTGCCTTACGCCAGGCCCCGGACGTGTTCGGAATTTATCCGGGCTTACGCGCGGGCGGCTCGCGGCAAAGGCCCCGCGCTCATTGAGGTTGTGACAGATCGCGACGGGAATATTCGCCTGCACCAGGCGTGGCAGGATAGTTTGAAAGCTTTCATGGACAGAACATTACCGGAAGGAAAGTCATGACCCCCGCGTTGAAATGGAAAAAAGCCGCGACGTTCAAGGACATCAGGTATGAAAAATCCGGCGGTATCGCCAAGATCACCATCAACCGCCCCGAGGTGCATAACGCGTTCCGCCCGTTGACGGTCACGGAAATGTCACAGGCCCTGCACGACGCGCGTGATGACGGGAAGATCGGTGTTGTTATCCTGACGGGCGCGGGCGGGCGCGCGTTCTGTTCCGGCGGTGACCAGAAGGTCAGGGGCGAGGCGGGGTACAAGGACGCCAAGGGCGTCAATCGCCTCAATGTCCTGGACTTCCAGCGCCAGATACGCACCTGCCCCAAGCCCGTGATCGCGATGATCGCCGGGTACGCTATCGGCGGGGGTCATATCCTGCATCTTTTGTGCGATATTTCCATTGCCGCCGAGAACGCGGTTTTCGGCCAGACCGGCCCGCGCGTGGGATCATTCGACGGTGGCTACGGCGCGAGTTACATGGCGCGTATCGTCGGGCAGAAGAAGGCGCGCGAGATATGGTTCCTGTGCCGCAAGTACAATGCCGCGCAGGCGCTGTCCATGGGTCTTGTGAACGCGGTGGTCCCGCTTGAGCGGCTCGAAGCGGAGACGGTTAGCTGGTGCCGTGAGATCCTGGCCAATTCACCGATGGCCATCCGTTGCCTCAAGGCCGCGCTCAATGCCGATTGCGACGGGCAGGCCGGCTTGCAGGAACTCGCGGGCAATGCCACGATGCTTTTTTACATGTCGCCCGAGGGCCAGGAGGGAAGGGACGCGTTCATCGAGAAACGTAAACCTGATTTTTCAAAATTTCCCCGGCGCCCCTGACGGCCGCTGAAGGCAAGGTTTTTTCTATGTCCAATCCCTGGTTGATGGCTATCCGTCCCCGAACGCTTCCCGCGGCCGCGGCGCCTGTCGTTGTGGGCGCGGTGATGGCCTGGCGTGACGGCGCGGGGCATGCGCTTGCCGCTGCCTGTGCCCTGGCGGGTGCTCTCCTTATCCAGATCGGGACCAATCTCGCGAATGATTATTTTGATTTTCAAAAAGGTGCTGATACCGCTGAGCGCATCGGGCCTGTCCGCGTGACGCAAGCCGGACTTATCGCGCCGTCGACAGTGCGTAACAGTTTTATCCTGGCTTTCGCGTTGGCGGCACTCGTGTCGCTTTATCTGGTCGCGCGGGGTGGCTGGCCCATTGTGGCCATCGGGATATTTTCCATCGCGGCCGGGATCCTTTACACGGCGGGGCGCCATGCCCTCGGTTACCTGGGGCTGGGTGATATTTTTGTCCTTGTATTTTTCGGGCCTGTGGCTGTGGCCGGGACCTATTATGTGCAGGCCCTGCGCCTTGATCCGGCGGCTGTCATTGCCGGGATAGCGCCGGGGCTGTTGTCGACCGCAATCCTGTGCGTCAACAACCTGCGTGATATTGACGCGGACCGCAAGGCTGGCAAGCGCACGCTCGCGGTCCGCTTTGGCCGTGTTTTTGCGCGATGGGAATATTTCCTGTGCTTTCTGGGCGCGTCGCTTGTGCCTTTTTGCTTTGTGACAGGCCCGCGCGCGCATCCGTGGACGCTGCTGGCGGCGCTGACGCTTGTGGCCGCGGCCCCCGTGATCAGGTCGGTCTTTATTTTCAGCGACGGACCGGGGCTCAACAATGCCCTTGCGGCAACGGGCAAGGCCCTTCTCATTTACGCGGTCCTCTTTTCGATCGGCTGGTGCCTGTGAAGATCATCGATTGCGAAATATTCCGTTATACCCTGCCGCTGGCGCAAGCGCTTGAGCTTGCCGGAGAATTGCAGCGGGAGCGCGAAGGGTTCCTGATCTTCATCAAGGGCGAGGATCACACCACGGGCGTGGGCGAGGTGGCACCGCTCATCGGCTTCAGCGCGGAACGCCTGCAGGATGTCCAGAAGCAGCTTTTTTTTCTCAGGGACAAGGTGAGGGGTAATGCCATTCCCGATGATGTGGAGTCGCTGACCTGGCGTTTCGAGGCGTGGCTGCGGACATGGAAACTTTTCCCGTCGGTGCGCTGCGCGTTCGAGACCGCGGTGCTGGACTTGCTGGCGCGCCGTCAGGACGTTAGTCTTGATCGCCTGATCAACCCGGCGTCGACCGGGCAGGTGCCGCGCGCGGAGCTTTTGTCGCAAACGACCCAGAAGCTCCTGCAGAAAGAGGTGGCCCAGGCTGTCCATGCCGGTTGCCGTTCATTCAAGCTCAAGGTCGGCGATCCTGATATCAAGGCCGATCATCAGAAGGTCGCCTGGGTCCTGGGGGCATTGCCGCCGGATGGCCGGCTTCATCTTGACGCCAATCGCCGCTGGCGTTACGGCCAGGCGTTCAATTTTGTCAGGGAGTTTGAGCCGCAGGCCATCGAGTACCTTGAAGAGCCCATTGACGATCCCGACGCTCTTGACGAGTTCAGCCGTATCACCAAATTTCCGTTTGCCCTCGATGAGACCCTGCGTGAGTGTAGCGAGGAGCAGCTGGAGGGGCTGGACAACCTCAGGATGCTGGTCCTTAAACCCATGCTTTTGGGCGGCTGGGAAAAGACCATGAGCTGGGTCCGCTGGGCCCATGATCGCGGGATCCGCGCGGCCATCAGTTCCACGTTCGAATCTTCGGTCGGCCTTTTGGCCCTGGCTCACCTTGCCTGCGCGGTCACGCCCGACGAGCCAGCGGGGCTTGATACGGGCAAGTGGTATTCCCAGAACCTTCTCCTTGATCCCTTCGAACCGGAGGGGAAGATGATCGTCCCCGGGCCTTACGCTTTGGAAAAGAGCGACCTCGATTTCAAACTTATCCGTCCCGTCAAAGATGCCTGACATAGCATGCCCTGTTGCCTTGCATGCCCGCCGCTCGCCGCAGGCCTGCGCGGTGCGCGACCATGGCGTCGATATTTCATACCTGGAACTTGACCGGCGTGTTGATACGCTGGCGCGACATTTTGCGGCGAAGGGCTTCGGGCCGGGAAGCCGCGTGGGGCTTTTGGCGCGTAACAGCCTTGACTATATCGTCGTGCTATGGTCACTCTGGCGCGCGGGATGCGTCAGTGTCCTTTTCAATCATCGCCATCCTCTGCCAGCCGCGCGGGCTTTGGCGGAGCAATTGAGGTGCGCGGCGTTTGTGATTGAGGATGAGCTTGCGGGGTTTGTTGCCGTCGGGCCGTGGGTGGATGGAGGGGCGGGTGGTTCTCCGTGTTTCGCCGCCGGGCAGCGGGCGGCCATTGTTTTCACTTCGGGCAGCCAGGGAGCGCCGAAAGCCGCGTTATTGACCTGCGGTAATTTTTATTTTAACGCGCTTGGCGCGGCTGAAACTGTTCCTATGACGCCTCGTGACCGGTGGCTTTTGTCGTTGCCGTTATTTCATGTTGGGGGGCTCGGCGTCCTCTGGCGTTGTTTTTCAAGCGGGTCGGCCGTTGTTCTGGGCAATGACGAGCCAAACCCTGCTGAGGTTATTGAGCGTGACGGGGTCACGCACATGTCCCTGGTACCGGCCCAGCTGGCGCGACTGCTCAAGGTTCAGGGTAATGTCGCGGCGGCCCGTACTTTGAAAGCGATCCTTTTGGGGGGAGCGCCGATCCCGGCGAACCTTCTTGAGAAGGCGGTGACAGCGGGCCTGGCGGTCCATGTCACCTACGGCCTGACGGAGGCCGCGTCCCAGGTCGCCACGTCGTCGCGGCTGGAGCCCGGAGATATCGCCGCGGCCCGTGTTTTGCCTTACCGTGAGGTGAAGCTGGGAGCTGGCGGAGAGCTCCTGGTCAGAGGCCCTGTCCTGTTCGCCGGGTATGAACGTACGTCAGGTCTTGAGAAACCTTTTGACGCCGACGGGTGGTTTGTCACCGGCGACACAGGAGAGCTTGATGACGAGGGCCGGCTGCGGGTCAAAGGCCGTAAGGATAATATGTTCTTCAGGGGCGGGGAAAATATCCAGCCCGAGGAGATCGAAGCCCGGTTGATGCGGGTGCCGGGAGTGGACGCGGCGCTGGTCGCGGGGAAACCCGATGAGGATCTTGGCAGCGTGCCTGTGGCGCTGGTCCGTTCTGCGCCGGGCGCGCCGGTCTCGCGGGCCCTGCTTGTCGCGCAACTCTGCCGGGACCTTCCCAAATTCAAGGTGCCGGTGGATTTCTTCCGCTGGCCTGCCTCCGACGGCATCGAACCGCTCAAGGTCGACCGGCCGCGCTGGGCTGATGTTCTTATCTCCGGCGAAGGTCTGGAACGCATCGCTTGATTATTTATTCTGGATTGTTATGATAGCAAGAGCCGGACATTTTTGAGGCACAAGTCTCGAAGGGTCTCTGGCGCTAACTGAAAGTCATGCCATGAGTGATAAAAAGAAAAAACTGAAGGGCAAGTTCTACAAGAAGGAACTGGCCCGGCTCCAGGTCGAACTTGTCAAGTATCACGAATGGGTCAAGGCCAAAGGGTTGAGGGTCGTTGTCCTGTTCGAGGGGCGTGACGCGGCGGGCAAAGGCGGTGTCATCAAGCGCATCACCCAGCGGCTGAACCCGCGCATCTGCCGCGTGGTGGCGCTGGGGACTCCCACCGACAAGGAAAAGAGCCAGTGGTATTTCCAGCGTTATGTGGATGAGCTTCCGGCCGCCGGCGAGATGGTCCTTTTCGACCGCAGCTGGTACAACCGGGCGGGCGTCGAGCATGTGATGGGCTTTTGCACCGAGGACCAGTATCGTGATTTCCTGTTCAGTTGCCCGCAGTTCGAGCGCATGCTCATCCGTTCGGGCATCATCCTTGTCAAATACTGGTTCTCGATCAGCGACGAGGAGCAGGAACGCAGGTTCCAGAAGCGCAACACCGATCCCGCGCGCCGCTGGAAGCTTTCGCCCATGGATGTGCAGTCGCGGTCAAAGTGGGTCGAGTATTCCAAAGCCAAGGACGAGATGTTCCGTCACACGGACATCAAGGAAGCCGTCTGGAATGTTGTCGAAGCCGATGACAAGAACCGGGCGCGCCTCAACTGCATCCATCATCTGTTGTCGCTGGTCCGTTACAAGGACCTTACCCTCAAGCCGATGAAGCTGCCGCCTCGCCAGAAAGATAAACATTACAGGCGTCCTCCCATTAACAGCCAGCATTTCATTCCCGATGTCTATTGACCTTCACTCTATTGCCCGGCGGGCCATGGACCGCTACGGCTTCCATCACCAGTTCCCCCGGCGGGTGGAGCAGGAGCTCAAGGGCCTTGATGCCGAGCGGATCCTGCGTTCCCATCAGGGCGACCGCGCTGACCTGCGTTCCCTGCTGTGGTCTTCGATCGACAACGCGGATTCACTCGACCTTGACCAGATCGAGTACGGCGAATACGGCCCGAACCAGGAGATCAGGGTCAAGGTCGCCATCGCCGATGTGGACCTTTTTGTCCACAAAGGCAGCGAGACCGACCTTTACGCCGAGCACAACGCCACGTCCGTTTACACCGGCATTGAAACATTTCCCATGTTGCCCCCGAAATTCTCGACCGACCTCACGTCGCTCAAGCCGGGCGAGGACCGCGCGGCGATCGTCATTGAATTCGCGGTGCTCAAGAACGGCGATGTCCGCCGCGGTGACATTTACCGGGCCCTGGTGTGTAACAAGGCCAAACTGGTCTATGAAGAGACCGGCGCCTGGCTTGAGGATAGAGGTCCCGCGCCGGCGGCCTTTGCCGCGATCCCGGGACTTGAGGCGCAGGTGCGTTTGCAGGACGAGGCTTCCGGTCGCCTGAAGACATTCCGCATGGAACGCGGGGCGCTGGAACTTGAAAGCCTCGAGGTCAAGCCGGTCATGATGAACGAGGTGGTCACCGCGCTGGTCCTTCCGAGCGAGGACCGGGCGCATTATCTCATCGAGAATTTTATGATCGCGGCCAATGGCACGGTCATGGGCTTTCTGGAAAAGGCGAAGGTCCCCGTGATCCAGCGCGTGGTGCGCATCCCCAAGAACTGGCCCGGGATCGTGGAACTCGCGGCTGAGTTCCGCGAGAAGCTCCCGCTTGAGCCTGATTCCAGGGCGCTGTCCTTATTCCTGTTCAAGCGCAAGGCGGCCGATGCCGTGCGTTTTCCCGACCTGTCGCTGGCCGTCGTGAAGCTCCTGGGGCCGGGTGAATACATGATGCTCGAACCGGGTAAACCGCCCGTCGGCCATTTTGGCCTCGCGGTCTCGGACTATACGCACTCGACAGCGCCCAACCGCCGGTATGTGGACGTGATCATTCAGCGGCTTCTCAAGGCGGTGCTCGACGGCAAGCAATGCCCTTACGGGCGCCGCGAGCTCATCGAACATTCCGCCTGGTGCACGGACCGTGACAAGGCGTCGAAGAAGGTGGAACGCTTCATGCAGAAGGTCGCGGCCGCGGTGCTGATGACCGGGCATATCGGCGAGGCGTTCGACGGCATTGTGACCGGTGCTTCTGAAAAAGGCGTTTACGTCCGCCTGCTGGCGCCGCCGGTCGAGGGGCGCGTGGTGCGCGGTGGCGAGCGGATGGCCGTGGGGCAGAAAGTCCATGTCCGCCTCACTGACCTTGACCCTTACCTGGGCCACATTGACTTTGAACGTGTGAATCCCCCCGCGGCTTGAAATTAATAATTAATATATGTTATCTTTCGTATTAGGTGGACGGAGTCTTTCTAATACGAGGGATAGCATTGCATTTAAAGCGAATGATCCACAGGTCCGTGGCGGGTGTTTTGGTACTGGCATTTCTGATGTCGGATGTCCGCGCCTATGCGCAGGGGGTGGTCCAGTTGCCGCTGCCCGGCACGCGGATTGCCCTGAGCCCGGTGTTCGCCCCGTCGTTACTGAAAGGCATCAAGGTTTACCGCAATGATCCATTCCGTTTTGATTTCATCCTGGACAAAGGCGACGACAGATCGCCGGATGAGCAAGTCAAGGTGGACTCTACCCGTTTGATCAAATATTTCCTTGCCGCACTCACCATTCCTGAAAATGACCTGTGGGTCAACCTTTCTCCCTACGAAAAAGACCGTATTGTTCCGGACGCTTTTGGCCAGACGGAAATGGGCCGTGATCTCCTGGCGCAGGATTATCTGTTAAAACAAATCACAGCGAGCCTCATGTATCCCGAGGACGGGTTGGGAAAAAAATTCTGGGAAGAAGTGTACCGTCAGGCACGGGAAAAGTTCGGGACGACCGATATCCCGGTCGATACGTTCAACAAGGTATGGATCATGCCGGCGAAGGCCGTGGTCTACGAAAAACCGCGCGCGTCCGGTGAGCAGCACCCGGAGTCCGCGGTGGGGTACGTGGTCGACTCCCATCTAAAAGTCATGCTGGAATCAGACTACCGTGCCGGCGCGCAAAATGAAGAGGTCGTGCGTAGGGGCGAGGTCCCTGCCTACCGGCAGGCAGGTGTGACCCGCCCACTTGAAACGGCCTCCCGGGAATTGGCCAAACATGTCATCCGCGATGTCATCATCCCCGTCCTGGAAAAAGAAGTGAACGAAGGCAAAAATTTCGCGCCGCTACGCCAGGTTTACAATTCCCTTATCCTCGCGGCCTGGTACAAGAAGAAGGTCCTGGGCGCCATGAGGGACGCTCCGTTCGGATCTTATGTGGACCGCAACAAGATCCTTGGCGTGAACATTGACGATCCCAAAGAAGCGGAGTCTATCTGGGGCCGGTATGTGGAGGCCTTCAAAAAAGGCGCCTACAGTTTTATTCGCGAAGAATATGATCCGGTCGCGCAGGAAACGATCCCCAGGAAATATTTCGCGGGCGGCATGTCGATGAAGATCGATCTTGCCATGGCGCCTACGATCGACGCGTCGCAACTGGCGTTGCAGCGGCCCTTGCAGGTGGTCCGCGCCGAGGTTGAGGATGTTCCGGCGGAAGGGGTGCCCGTAAACATGACGATCCCGGACAAGAAGCCTATAGACAGAGTGGAAATTACGGGATTGGATGAATTAAAGGGTATTGATCCGCGAAATCCGTTCTTTGTTACGAAATTGATGCAAGTACGCGTTGGGGGCAAGTATATCTTTACTCAGCCTACAACCAGGAGCAAGACCGTCAAGTATAAGAATATCTCGTATGGTAAAGCCCGCTCCTTGGCAATACTTTTATCTTTAAGGAACAGAAAAGGAGAAGCTTTATTCAATGTGGATCAAGCGTTAAGAGTGCCGTTTATATCGGATGATGCCGGTATTAAGGACGTTGTGAATATGATCGGGTATTTGATGCGGTGGGAAAGTCATGGGTGGCAACTTAATGACAGCCTTATTCGATCATGTTTGGAAAGGCGCCGGTATTTTCATAAAGAAGCATTTGAAGAATTGTGGGAACGATTCACTCATTTTGGATTTTCACCCAGGATGGTCCTGCAGTACTTGCTGAGTCCTTTTTACGTTAAGAAAAGCATCCTGGATTGGTCAATCAAGCCTGCTTCTCAATGGCCAGTTGTTGCTAAACTTTTACGTTGGCGTCTGATTTATCTGGTTAAAGCCGATGTCCCTGATATTGCTTTCTTTCTGGATAAGGTGGCTGGGGCTGAAGCCGGGATGTTTAAGAAAAAAGTTGAGGAGTTCATCGCGCAAGACAAGAAGGATCTGGAATACCTGAGGCAGAATGGACCTGAAGGTCAGGATGCGAAGCTCAAATCATTGGCCATAAGTTTTAGTGCTGATATTCGTCGGCAGTTCTTGAATCTGTTGTTTGAATGGCTGCCTGAATATTTCGTGAACAGGGACTTTCCGTATGATAACGACGCTAAGGAAGCGGCGTATGCCTATTTGGAACATTACAAATGGTACCGTTCGAACGCGGGATTGAGCAATCTAAAGAATAATGTCAGGTTTGTGTGCCTTCATTATAAATGGTATTTGGCTTTTCGAAGACTTGCACCGCATGTAAAGACGATCATGGCGACTATTTATCAAGAAAGAAAAGTCAAAGTGCCTGAGATGGATATCGTCGCGCATTTGCGCGATAAAGGATATTTATTGCGTGATATTCAGATAGCCCAGTCTTTTTATTTTCGATCATTGGACAAGAAATTTTCCGGTGGGGAAGGGTCCTTGTTGGATGTGATCGTTGCCGATGGGATGGATCCTCTCGAGGAGCTTATCGACAAAGAAGAGGATGAAGTCGGGCCCGCGGAGGTCGCGATCAAAGTCGCGGGCTATTCTGATGTTTTGCGAGGCACAAGTTTGGCTGATGTGCTGGGGCGTTTTTTGATCGAACCAGGGCGTGAATCTTTGGCGGGGATGATAAAAAGTAAGAAATTTACGGCAAGGTTGAATGAAAAAGAGATCAAGTTGCCGCAAAGTCTGCGGCTTGTTCTGGTGCCAGGAAAGCACTATGACCTTGCGATCGATGCTGCGCAGAACTCGATTGTTACTGTCAAGATCCCGGAGGGATTGACCATTGCTCCGGAGAATGGCAGCGGCATGGAGGACGCGCGGGACTTCCTGCAAAGACTTGGACAGGCCGGGAGAGAAAGCTTTTTTGAAGGACAATTGCCGCGTATGAGGTTCCAGGGGGAAGTTGTCTGGGACCCGCAGGCCGCAGGCAGGCTTGCCGTCAGGAAAGACCGGTATGCGCGGGTTCTTGTATTGATGGAACTTTTAAATTACAGGAACAATGAAGGCCAGCCGTTGTTCGATCTTTTACGCGCGCGGGTGCTGGCAAATTCTTTGGAGAGGAGCAACAGGATGCAGCTGCCCGGGCAGGTTGCCTGGTTCCTGGGCCAGACCGTCTTTGACGAGCGGCAGTTTTATACGCTCCTGGCAAGGAGTTGGCTGGAAAGGGCCAGGGTGCTGATCGATGACCTGTCCCGTGAAGGATACCGGCTTTCTCGGCTGGACGGCATAAGATTGATGGCGTATATGAGCAACCAGGGGGCTTTTGGCAATGACCCGTGGGAGGGGATCAAGGAAAAGTTCAAGAGTAACGAAATGCTTACAAGTTTTCCGCAAGGGCTGGCTGTTGATGCGGGCGATGACGGCAAGCCCGTTGATGTCGGAGAATATTTGAAAGGGCTGGAAGAAGTTCAAGAGGGTGTTCTCCTGAAAGAATTGCGGCGCGTCAAATTCCGGGGGCAAGCCCTGGATCATGATGCGTGGGCAAAGATCGCCCGTGAACCTGACCGGTACGCGCGGGTCCTTTTTGTGATCGCGCTTATGAGATTCCAGGATGAAAATGGCCGGCTTCTATTTACGCTTGAACAGATCATGTCATTGGCCGGATTACCCGGCTTGAATGTCAGAGAACAGGCGTTATGGCGCATTAACTGGTTGTTGAAGCAGGGCATCTTCGATAGCAACGACATTTATTATGTTATTAAAAACACGATATTCCTGAAGATCGAGCTGCTTATGGCCGGGTTAAGGCAGGCAGGGCCGGAAGTGCCTGGGCTGGACGGTAAAATGCTGATCAAGCATGCCATGATACCGGGTCGGATAGATGCCGAGCGGATAAAAAGGATCCGAACTGAACTTGAGACGACAGAAGCGCTTGTTGCGGGTATTCCCCGGTGGATCTCCATTGGGCCTGCAACAGGGAGTGAGAAAGTCGATATCGCTGACTTTCTGAGGAACCTTAAAGAGATCGACGATGAAGAGGTCTTTGTCCGGCAGTTGGCACGCCTCAGGTCCCAGGGGGTACCCGTCGGTCCCGTGGCGGCCAAGGAGATCGCCCGAAGCGGCGATCGGTACGCCCAGGCGCTTTTTGTGGTCGAACTTTTGACATACGCGAATGTGCAGGGCCGGCCGCTGTTCGTTCCCGAGCAAGCCGTGACGATCGCCGGGTCGTCCGGCCCGCGGGGAAGAAGCCAGGTACGGTCGCGCCTGCAATGGCTGATGGAGCAGGATATTTTTGACGGCAGTGATATCAGCCGGATCTTGAAGTACAGGTTGGTGGTCAAGATCCGGTTCATGATCGATCAATTGACGCAGAGCGGCCGGGAAGCGCCCGTGCTCGCTGGCAAGATATTGTTGAAATATGCCGTCATGCGGGTTTCCAAAGACGGAGCCTGGTTAAACAACTTGAGGGCTGAACTGGAAAAGAAAGAAGTTCCGGTTAAAATGGCTCCTGAAGGGGTCACCGTTGTCCCCGATGCCGGCGGCGGCAAGGTGGATGTCCCGGGTTTTATGAAGCAGCTTCAAAAGACCGATGATAAAAATGAGTTCGCACGGCAGTTGCAGCGGATCAGTTTTCACGGGACCAGTATGAAACAAAAAGCCGCGGAGGAAATTTCCAGGGAAGACGACCGGTACGCGCGGGCCGTATTTTTGATCGAACTTTGGGCATATCGCGATAAAGCCGGCCGGCCGCTTTTTAGTTTTATCCAGGCCCTCACATTGGCCAGAAGGTATGGGGCTAATTTCAGGCGATGGGCGCCGGCCCGCACAGGTTGGCTGGCCGCGCAGGGCCTCTTCGATGGCAATGATATTTACCGTATCTTCAGGGGGCGGCTGTATAAAAGGATCAGATCGCTTGTGGATGCTTTGAAGAATGGCGGCCAGACATGGGTTGATGTCGAGGGCAAGGTGTTGATCAAATATGCCGCGGACCGCCAGCTTACGGACCAGGAATGTTTGCAGCGCGTAAGGAAGGAGCTTGCGGCGCAAAAAGATCCTGTCGCGCAGGTCCCTGAATGGGTTTCAGTCGAACCGCAGGCAGATGGGGAGGCGGTCGATATCCAGGCTTTTTTGCAGGGCCTGAAAAAGATCAAGGATGAGGAGGCATTTGCGGGGCAGTTGCTGAGGATAAGCCTGCAAGGGATACCGTTGAGGCCCGATATAGCGAAAGAGATCGCGCATAAACCTGATCGTTATGAGCGGACCCTTTCTTTGATCGAACTTTCAGGATACAGTGATAAGCAAGGCGCTCCTTTGCTGGGTTACGATCAAGTGGTGGCACTGGCCAAGCTCGGTGGAGTAAATTTAAGGGCGAATGTTTTTCCAAATATTCCCTGGTTGATGGCAAAGGGCATTTTTGACGGTGATGATATTTATTACGTCGTTACTGAATCTTTGTTGGCAAAGATCCAGGATTTTGTCCAACTGTTGGTGTCGGAAGGCTGGCAGCCGCCATTTGACGGTAAAGTACTGATCAAGTACGCGAGAAAGCCGTATGCCGGATCAAAAAATTGGCTGAACTTAAGCGCAATGAAGAAGGAATTGGCAGAAAGGAAGATTTCTCCCCGGGCGCGATCGGGTGATCGTCCCGTGAAGACGGTTAAAGCCTTTAAAACCTCCGAAGGAATAAAGATGCCGGTAGTTAGATCCGTTCAGAAGGCAGTTGCTGCGTACCCGTCACCGGTGATGACGGCTGGCGTGGAGCCGGTCATCATCAGTCCTGACAATGGTGTCCCGCGGGACTTCTTGAAAGAGCTCGCGAAAACTTCCGGGGATGAACAGGCCTTTGCGTGGCAATTGGCCCGTATGGAATGCGGCGGGAAAAGGGTGATTGAGGCGAGAGGGGTTGAATCGATCCTGAGTTCGCCGGATCGATACGCGCGGGTTGTTTTTTTGGTTGAATTATTAAGGTATAAGGGCAAGGAAGGCCAGCCGCTTTTTGATATTCCCAGGGCCGCTACGCTGGCGAGATTGTTGGGCAGGTACAGGAGGGGAAAGGTTGCCGACCAGGTAAGCTGGTTCCTGGACCAGAAAGATATAGATGCCACGAAGTTCTTCAATCTTGTTCAGCTGGGAACGATCGAACAAGTTATGGCCCTGATCGAAAGTTTGAAGACTGAAAAGCGGAAGATGTCGCCGTACGCTTATAAACAATTGCTGCAGTATCGGAAATTCTTCAGTTCAACGGTAAGGAATGCCTCGAAGAAGACGACCATCACGCTGACCAACAAGGATATCGCCCTGTTGCTCGGGCAAAGGTTGGCCATCGCGGCAGGCGAAGACGGGAGCCTGATGGATGTCCTGGGTTTTCTAAAGACTCTTATTCCAGATTCATGGGATAAAGACATCTTTTTCCGGCTACTGTTACGCATGCGCTGGGATGGCAAAGAAATGCTGGATGAGAAAGCCGCCAGGGCTATTGCCGAAGCAGATGACCGGTATGAACGGGTTATTTTCATGCTGCAATTGCTGACATATGAAAATAGTGCCGGCCAAGCGATCTTTACGCCGTATCGCGCCGCTACGCTGGCTGATAAATATGGAGCAACGTTCAGGGAGAGGATTCCTGGTTACATTGAATGGTTCCAGGGGCAGCAGATCTTTGATGACGCAAAATTCTACACTCTTTTGTCCTACGTAGGGCGAATGGAGAGGGCCCAGGACTTGGTACGGCAATTGCAGGCTGAGGGATACAAATTGTCGTCGGTGGCGAGCCCGGTATTGATGAGGTATGCGGTCAGGTCGGACCTTCGTACAGCGGATCGTTTGAACAACGCGAAGCAGGATCTGGATAATAATGCGCGACCTGTGGGGCCCACTTCCAGGGTGAAAAGGCTTGATCGCCGTAAGAGAGTCGTTGTCCAACCTGTCAAGTTCCCGCCAGCAAAGTTTTCAGCGCTGGCTGTCCCTGCCGACCTTGAGGCGGTTGCCATTGCTCCTGACAGCGGGCTTCCGCAGATAGATATTTTGCGCCAACTGGGTATTTTTGACACCGATGATATTTCCCGTATCCTCGCGGAGAATGTGTTTGAAAAAGTCCAATGGCTTATCCAAAAGCTGAAGACGGAGGATGCCTGGAAACTGGAGGAGCTTGATGGCAAAGTACTGGTTCAGTATGCCATACAGTCATGGAAGAACCCGGAAGCTGTTTTTGCGCAGGTTGCAATGGTGTTGTGGAACAAAAAAAGAAAAGCCCTTGTTGGCAAAGGAAAGATAAAAGATCCCGATCCCGCCGCTTCCGCTCCCGGCGGCATCGACCTCGCTCCCGGCATGCGGACGGTCGAAGCCCGCGATGACGGCCAGCGCACGGCGTTCCAATTTGACCCTGTCGCCGTACACCGGCTGGATGGCGCGCGGGGCATCAGGCCCGTGATCATCGGCATGGCGCCCCTGGAGGATGTCGCCGGGTTCCTTGGCCTGCCTTCCGTCCGTCCGGGGAGGTAGGAATTCCCGAAAAGGGCGGTGGAAACCCTTGCGCCTTTATTATTAATGGCGTATCATGACTGTAATTATCACGGATTTTTCATTAGAAAAATCCGTCCCGTGAATTCACCTACTCCAAATTATTTTGGGAAGGTGAATTCAGGGTCGCGTGGCAAATCCGACGAGGATTTGCCAGCTTTGCGAGGTAATCCCGGACTTTTGCACGCACTTTTTTGTGCACAGTATTATCGACGCTATTTTGAGAAGCGTGCAAAATCCGGGATTATTACTCTTCGCAATATTCTTAAATGTATGAGAAGCAGATAGTAATGAAAAAGATCAATATCAAATCCCTCGCTGTTGTCCTTTCACTGGCGATCGCCCTGATCTATGCGGTGTTCGCCACCCTCTGGGTCTTTTTTTCAGATGCGCTATTATGGAAGAACTTCGGTAACAGCGGCCTGATCCGCCAGTTCCCGGCGTTCAAGGATCTGTATTTTATCGGCCTGACCGCGGCCATCCTTTATTTCCTGGCCCGTCGCGCGATGAGCATCATTGCCCGCAATGAAGCCAAACAGTACAGTTTTCTGCGGACACTGGTCAATAACCTTCCGGACAGCGTCTATGTCAAGGACGCGGAGGGCAGGAAGATCCTCACCAACCGCGCGGACCTGGACTTCATGGGCGTGGCGTCCGAGGCTGACGTGATCGGCAAGACCGACGCGCAGATCTACCCGCGGCATCTGGCTGACCAGTACTCCAAGGATGATCACAATGTGTTAAGCAAGGGGATCGCGGTGATCAGCCGCGAGGAGTACGTCGAGAATTCTTCGGGCAGCAAGCGCTGGCTGTTGACATCCAAGATACCATTGCGCGATGAGGAAGGGAATGTGAGCGGCCTTGTGGGTATCGGCCGTGATATCACGGAACGCAAAACTCTCGAGAACAAGCTGCTGACGATGGCGCATTATGACACGCTCACCGCCCTGCCGAACCGTACTTTGTTCCGCGAGAAAGCGAACCTGGTGATCGCCCATGCCAGGCGTTCGGGAATGCAGTGCGCCGTGCTGTTCGTTGACCTTGACCATTTTAAGAGTGTTAATGATACCCTTGGGCATTCCGTGGGCGACGAGCTTCTTAAGGATACGGCCCTGAAATTGGCGGCGAGCATCCGCGAAACGGACCTTATGGCGCGCCTGGGCGGGGACGAGTTCATTGTCCTTTTGGCCGACCTTGATAATGGCGAGGAAGCCCGGCATACCGCTGAACGCATCCGCGAACAGCTCAATGTCCCGCGGGTGGTGGCGGGCAACAGCCTTTTTATCACGGCGAGCATCGGGATCGCGGTGTTCCCCCATGACGGAGAAACGCTCGAGGATCTCCTCAAGAACGCGGATACGGCCATGTACGCGGCCAAGGGCATCGGGCGTAACCAGTTCTGTTTCTTCGACCATGTGATGAACCGCCAGGCGGTCAGCCGCATGCAGGTTGAGCACGGGCTGCGCGAGGCCATTGGCAAGGATGAGTTCCTTCTCTTTTACCAGCCTATCGTCAGCATGAAGGACGGCAAGGTGCGCGGTTTTGAGGCCCTGTTGCGCTGGTTCAAGGCTGAGGGCGGGTTGATCCTGCCGGACGAGTTCATTCCCGTCGCGGAAGAGACGGGGCTGATCATACCGATCGGGGAATGGGTCCTGGAGCACGCGTGCCGGTTCAACAAAAAGATCCTGGAAGCCGGTTACGGCGAGATGATCGTCTCGGTCAACATTTCCGTGGCCCAATTGCGGCGAGGGGACATCGTTGCCAGCATCAGGAAAGCCCTTGATATAAGCGGCCTTCCGGCGTGCTGCCTTGAGGTCGAGATCACCGAAAGCCTCCTGATCGATTCTTTCGAGACGGCGGTCGGCCTCCTCAACGAGATCCTGGCGCTGGGGGTCAAGGTGTCCCTGGATGATTTCGGGACCGGATATTCGTCGCTGGTCCACCTGCAGCGCTTGCCCATCGCCAACCTGAAGATCGACCGCCTTTTCATCAAGGAGATCGCCAAAGAAAGCGAGGAGAGCGCCATGATCCACGCGATCATCGAGCTGGCGCATAAGCTTAACCTGAGCGTTGTGGCCGAGGGGGTGGAAAGTGAACTTCAGCGGCAGACGCTGTTGGGCAATAACTGCGACTATTACCAGGGGTTTTTCCTGAGCCGGCCCATGCCGGAAGACGAGGTTTTTCCTTTCCTTGACCGCATGCGCAAGGAGGTGTGACCCATGGCAAAGCCCATCGATAAGCAGGTCATTGAGGCGACGGTATTCCGGGTGGTGGAGGACACGTTCAGGCAGCTGTGCCATGTCGAATTTTCAGCCGAACCCGTTGCCGAGGAGAAGGACATCATCGAGTACAACGGGAACATACGCCTTTTCCCCATGGACAAGTTCAACGGCCAGGCTTATGCCGGTGTCATTAATTTTTACGTGACGCAGAAGGATCACGATGACAAATATCCTGTTGGCACATTTGTCCTCTATCTGAAAGAGGATGCCGTGGAAAGGCTGGCGAAAGCGCTCGGCCGTTCGGCGCGCGAAGCGGAAGATGAGCAGGTCATCATGAGCGTGGTCGGTGAATTTGCCGGGATTCTCGGCGGCAATGTCAAGAACGAGCTCAAGGCGCAGGGTTACGTCGACCTTCTGGTCTCGTCGCCACTCGCCTACAAGAACGCGGTTCCCGAGGGGGCACCGTTCGATTACAACCTTTTCAAGAAGCAGGAATTCTCGTTTTCCTTCTGGAAGCAGAAGTGCGTTGTGGTCGAGACGTGCATCGGGCCCGTCCCGCGGATCACACGGTAGCGGTGTTGTGAGGAGGTCTTGACATATGCCGGGGCACGCGGAGCATGAACAGGCTGCCAGGGGCGCCAGGGAATATTTTTTTGCGGTCATCAACGCTGTGGCGGACCCTATTTTCGTCAAGGACCGCGCGCACCGCTGGGTCCTGCTCAACGACGCGATGTGTGATTTTATCGGCCGCCGCCGGGAAGAGCTCCTGGGAAAGTCGGACCATGATTTTTTCAGCCCGCGGGAGGCGGATGTTTTCTGGAAGAAGGATGAAGAGGTTTTTCTTTCCGGCGTCGTGAATATCAACGAGGAGTTTCTCACCAACGCTAAAGGCGTCACGCTGACCATCGTGACGAAAAAATCCCTTTATACCGACCAGGCCGGCGATAAATTCATTGTCGGGGTCATCCATGACGCAAGCGCTTCGAAGAAGGCCACGGCGGAGCTTAAGGCGGCGTATGAACAGCTCTTGTCGTTTCAGGAGCGCATGGTCCAGTCGGAAAAAATGGCTTCCCTGGGGCGCCTTGTGGCCGGCATCGCCCATGAGATCAACAATCCCACCGGGTACATCCTTTCCAACCTTCATACATTGCGCAGTTATGAACAGCTCCTTGAGGACTTCCTCAAGACCCTTCCATCCACGGTTTTTTCGGGGCTGGACAGTTTTTGCCGGAGCCTGGAAGACCGCCCGGTCCTTGTCAAGGAGACGATCGAAGGCGCGGAAAGGATCAAGAAGATCATCCAGGACCTGAGGATATTCGCGCATCCGGCGGAAGGCGACATGGTGCTGGGTGATCTGCGCGTGTGCATGGAGAGGGCCATCGAGATCCTGACGAATTCGCTCAAGTACCGCATCAAGCTGGTCAAGGAGTACGGCGATATTCCCCTGGTGTGTTTTTCAGAACAGCAGATGCTGCAGGTGTTCGTGAATATCGTCGCCAACGCGGAACAGGCCATCCGGGGGGAGGGGGCCATCACGATCAGGACTTTCGCGCGGGGCGAGTATGTTTATGTTGAAGTGAAAGATACCGGCGCGGGGATACTGCCGGAACATTTGCCGAAGATCTTCGATCCGTTCTTTACGACCAAGACCGTGGGGCAGGGGACCGGGCTGGGGCTTTCCTTGACGCACAGCATCATTGAAAAACACCGCGGCATGATCTTTGTTGAGAGCAAACCGGATGAAGGCGCGACGTTCACGGTCAAGATACCGATAGCCCTCCGCGGGAAACCAGGGGAACCCGGGTTACCTGGCAAGCCCGGCGAGCATTTCGGGCGGGGCGGGTATCCATGAGCGATCCTTTATGGGCCGTTGTCCGGCGGGCGCGGGTTTCTGTCGTCGAAGCGCCGCTTGTCACGCCATTCCGTATCGCCACAGGCCAGCACACCACGCTTGAAAATGTTTTTTTGATGATCGAGCTTGCCAACGGCATCAGGGGTTTTGGCGAGGCCGCGGTGGCGCCCCATATCACGGGGGAAAGCGTGCCGCGGACGCGCGACAACCTGAAGAAAGCGGCGCGCGCGTGCGAGGGCGAGGATATTTCCGACCCCGTGTCTTTTTTGCGGACTTTTCGCGCGGCGTTCACGGGCAACCACGCGGGCCTGGCGGCGCTGGAAATGGCGGTCTTCGACGCGTGGACGCGCGCGCGGGGGATCCCGCTCTGGAAGCTGTTCGGTATAAGGCCCGCGCCGCTGAGTTCGGATATCACGATCGTCATCGGGACGCTGGATGAAGCGCGGACCGCGGCGACCGCGTTCTTCCGGCAGGGTTTTCGCGTGTTCAAGGTCAAGGTGGGCCGCGACATGGACCTTGACGTGCGGAGGGTCCTTGCGGTCAGCCGTGTTTCACCGAGGGCGGGCATTATCGTCGACGTGAACCAGGGGTATGACGCGGCGGGGACGCTTGAATTCCTGAAGGCGTTGAAGGCCCGGGGGGTTCTTCCGCTGCTTCTCGAGCAGCCGGTGCCTCGGGACGATTGGGACGGACTTGCCAGGGTCACGCGCGCTGTCAGGGGGCGTGTGCTGGTTTGCGCGGATGAAAGCGTGAAGTCGCTGGAGGATGTGCGGCGCGCTATTCGCCTGAAAGCCGTGAGCGCGGTCAATGTGAAGCTCATGAAGAGCGGCATCATCGAGGCCGAGGCTATTGCCCGCGCCGCGCGTGCCGCGGGGCTAGAGCTGATGATCGGGGCGATGATGGAAAGTTCCCTGGCGATCACGGCGGCGGCGCACCTGGCGGCGGGGCTGGGAGGTTTCAGGTTCGTTGACCTGGATACGACATTTTTCCTGAAAGGCCCGTCGGCGCGCGCGCCTTATCTCGACGGAAAAGGGAACTTTGGCCTTGCGGACGCCGGCCCCGGCATCGGGGTTGTCCCGCCGGGATTCGCGTGAACTGACGGAGCTTATTGATGGATGCGCGTTCATTGTTGATCATCGCCGTTCTCGCGGCCGTCGAAGCGCTTGTCCTGGGCCTGAGCCGGCATGAGCGCACGCGGCGGTGGTTCGACTTCCTTCCCCCGGTTTTCTGGATATATTTCCTGCCCATGCTCCTGTCCACCTGCGGTATCATCGACCCGCAGGCCAAGATACTTTCCCGGGTGACGACGCACCTGTTGCCCATGAGCCTTTTGTTGTTGCTTGTAACCGTTGACCTGAAAGCGATCCTGCGGCTGGGTGCCCTGGCGGTGGCCATGTTCTTCATCGGGGCGTTGGGCATCATGGCGGGCACGGTCCTTTCTTTCCGTATCTTTAAAAATACCGTCGGCGGGGATTTCTGGAGCGGGTTTGGCGCTTTGTCGGCGTCCTGGACCGGCGGGAGCGCCAATATGATCGCGGTGAAAGAGGCTTTCGGTGTGCCTGACCGCATTTTCGCGCCCATGGTGGTTGTTGATACCATCGTGCCGTACGTGTGGATGGGCATGCTGATCGCCGTGGCGGGGCTGCAGCCTGTCATGGACCGCTGGCTGCGTTCCCGGCGGGAGGTGATCGATGCGCTTGGGCCGCGGGCCGCGATAAAGCAGGCGCCGGTGCGCTGGAGCGCGGGCGGCGTGACGTTCGTGCTGATGTTCGCGGGAGTGGGAAGCCTGCTGGCGCGCCAGGTGGCACTGATGCTGCCGCTGGTCAAAGACGTCATTTCTCCCTATGCCTGGACGATCGTGCTGGTGTCGTTGCTGGGCCTCGCGCTGTCGATGACGCCCGTGCGCCGCCTGGAACAGTCCGGAGCGTCGGCGCTGGGTTATTATATCCTTTATTTCGTGCTGGCGGCCATTGGCGCGAAGGCGAGCCTGACGAACATCAGCTCCGCGCTGGTCCTGATCGCCGCGGGCGGGGTGATCGTCGCGGTGCACGCGTTTTTCTTGATAACGGGCGCCTGGCTGCTGCGCGCGCCGTTTTTTCTCGTGGCGGTGGCGAGCCAGGCGAACGTGGGCGGCGTGGCTTCCGCGCCGGTCGTGGCCGAGGTTTATCAGCCGGGCCTGGCATCGGTCGGGCTCCTGCTGGCCATATTGGGCAATATCGTTGGAACTTACCTGGGGATACTATGCGGACAATGTTGTCGTTTCTTTTCCTGATCAGTGTTGGCGTGGCGATCGTCGACCCGGCGTGCGCCGGCACATTGCCCCGCGTCACGGCCGCGATGCGTTCGCCCCGGTTATGGCTTGACCGGCATTCGGCGCCGGACAAGGTGCTGATGGCCCCGGCTGAGATCACGGCCTTCAACAAGGGCCTCGTGGCCAACCGGCTTACGGATGACCTTGCCGCGTACCCCCATAAGATCCCTTTGGTCGAGCTCAGGGCCGAGGCTTTCAAGGCGGGTGAGCATCTGCGTCAGAACAGGCTTTTCCGCCGCGACGGGTCCGTGGCGGGCGACGGGTTCTTTACGCCGCTGCGGCAGAACATGAACTTTTCCCGGCTTGGCCCCTGGCTCGTCACGCGTTATGCCGTGGCAACAACTTTCACGCGCATACGTTGTGTCCCGACGGAAGAGCCGCTTTATGCCCAACGCAACGACACCGGGTTCGACGAGGTCCAGGACAGCGGGATAAGCGCGGGCACGCCCGTCGTTGTCCTGCATGAGACCGCGGATAACCGGTGGTTCTTCATCAAGGACGGTGTTTCCTCGGGCTGGGTCCGCGCCCGCGACATCGCGTTGACGGATGAAGATGCCTGGCGGGCCATCCTTGCGCCCAAGATCTTTGTTGTTATCACGGCGCCGCGCGCGCGTGTCTGCTTAGGCCCGGGGTTGTGGTTCGCCGCGGCTACGGCCCGGATGGGCGACAGGTTCGCGCTCAAGGGACAGACGCCGCAGGCGGTTGAGGTCGTTTACGCGTTGCGCCGTGCTGACGGCCGGGCCAGATGGGTCAGCGCTTTTATCGCGCGCAACGATGTGGCCGAGGGGGATCTTCCGTATACTCCCCGCGCCGCGATCACCCAGGCGTTCAAACTGCTCGACGCGCCCTACGGCTGGGGTGACAGCAACGGCGGGCAGGATTGTTCGCGATTCATCCGCATGGTTTTCGCGACCATGGGGTTTGACCTGCCGCGCAATTCCGCCCAGCAGGCGAGAGCGGGCCTGCCCATCGCGGAGTTCGATATTTCATTTAAGGCGCCGGATAAGGCGGAGGCCATTGCCCGCCAGGCGCTCGCGGGGGCGACGCTGTTGTGCCTCAAGGGGCATGTCATGCTTTACCTTGGGGAGGTTGACGGCGGGCTTTATGCCATTCACGCGACGTCAGGTTACCGTGAAATGAAGGGCGGCCGCGAGGTGTTCGTCGCGCTGGGGCGCGTGGTCGTGAGCGATCTTTCGCCGGGTTCCGGCACGTCCAAGGGTTCTCTTCTGGAAAGGGTCCGCGCGGTGCGGTTCATAAGATAGGATATTGCATGTTACGCATGACCAAACATTTGGTGACCGAAACGGACGCGTTGAAGCTCGGCGAGAGCGATGCCGAGGTGTCTTTTGTCGGACGGTCCAACGCCGGCAAAAGCACGCTCATCAATGCCTTGTGCCAGAAAACGAACATGGCGCGTGTCTCGCAGGTCCCGGGCAAGACCAGGACCATTAATGTCTACGAGGTCAGGCCCTACCGCTGGATCGTCGATCTTCCGGGGTATGGCTACGCCACCGGGTCAAGGTCTGACAATGCGCCGTTAGGGCCGATGATCGAAAGTTATCTGGGCAGCCGCGACAGCCTCTGCATGGTATTTGTCATCCTTGATGTGGTGGCGGGGCCGACCAAGCTGGATATTCTGATGATCAACTGGCTTATCCATCACAAATATCCTTTCAGCATCATCGTCAACAAGGTCGACAAGATCGGCCCCGCGGGGATCGAGGCCCGCAAGAAGGAGATCGCCGGCCAGCTTGCCATCGGGGTTCCTGATATATTTTGGGTCAGCTCGCGAAAGAATATCGGGATAGAGGCTTTACAGAAAATGGTCGCCGGGCTCCTGACACCGCAATTACGGGTGGTAAAAGAAAAGGATTGACGTTTGGAGGCAAATAAGGGATGATGGTGCAGAACAAGGTAGCGATCAGGACAAAGAGCAACTCACCTCAGCCTCCTTCCGTATTACCTTACATATTAAAAAACAAGAATAAGAAAGAAGAATCAAAACATGCCTAACACACACCCAACAACATTTTTTGGCCTTGGGATTGCCCCCAAGGTGCTGGAAACGCTGGAGCGGATGAAATTCCAGATCCCCACGCCCATCCAGTATAAGGCGATCCCGCTGGCGGTCGAAGGCAAGGACATCATGGGCATTGCGCAAACCGGCACGGGCAAGACCCTGGCCTTTGCGATCCCCATGGTCCAGCGGCTTGCGCAAGGGACATCTAACGGTCTTATTGTTGTGCCGACCCGCGAGCTGGCCCTGCAGGTCGATGAGACCATCCGTAAGGTGGCGGTTCCGTTCGGTATCAAGAGTACGGTTCTTATCGGCGGCGCGTCGATGGAGGAACAGATCCGTGATATTAAAAGAGGCGCGCGCATCCTTGTCGCGACACCGGGCCGCCTGATCGACCATTTGCAGCGCGGTACGGCACGTTTGAATAACGTTGCTATCCTTGTCCTGGATGAAGCGGACCGCATGTTCGACATGGGCTTCGCGCCCCAGATCGAGCAGATCCTGCGCGAGGTCCCCAAGGAGCGCCAGACCATGCTCTTTTCGGCGACCATGCCGCGTGACATCATGGTCATGGCGGGGCGCCACATGAAACTCCCGATCAACATTGAGGTCGCGCCCCAGGGCACGGCGGCCGAGAATGTTGTGCAGGAGATCTTTGTCGTCAAGCGCGAATCGAAGATCCTTCTTTTGCAGAAACTCCTTGGCGAATACCGCGGCTCGGTGCTCCTTTTCTCGCGCACCAAGCACGGCGCCAGGAAACTGACGCGCGATATTAAGGTGATGGGCCACAGCGCGGCCGAGATCCATTCGGACAAGACGCTGGCCCAGCGCCGCCAGGCGCTTGAAGGTTTCAAGGTCGGGCGTTACAGGGTGCTCGTGGCCACCGATATCGCGGCGCGCGGGATCGATGTCAAGGGCATTGAAGTTGTCATTAACTTTGATCTTCCGGATGACGCTGAGAATTACGTGCATCGCATCGGCCGCACGGGCCGCGCGGGCATGGAAGGACGTGCCATTTCCATCGCCACACCGGACCAGGCGGACCTGATCCAGGCGATCGAGAAGACCGTTCGTTCTCAGATCACGCAGGCCCAGCATCCTGACGTGGAAACACACACATTGTACCGTCCACCGGCAGGCGGTTCAGGTTCAAGCGGCAGGTCCAGCGGCGGCGGGCGCAGTTTCGTGAACAGGAACCTCGCGCGCGGCCGGCGCCGTTTCAGATAACGGACGGTCTCAACAGGACGTTTTCTAAGGCCTCCGGGTTATTCCGGAGGCTTTTTTTACAATTGATAAAACACAACGCCATCAAAAAGGATAGTGTGGTAGAATTCACGTAATAAATTTTATTCCGGCGCGACTACGTCCTTAAAAGGCAGGGGATCTATGGCGATCAACATCAAGAACAATGTTTCCTGGGTCGGGAAGGTGGATTGGGAACTGCGCATGTTCCATGGCCATGAACTTTCCACTCATCACGGGACGACCTACAATTCCTATCTTATCAAGGAAGAAAAAACGGTCCTGATGGATACGGTCTGGAGCCCCTTTGCCGAGGAGTTCCTGCGCGGGCTGCCCGAGGCGGTCGATATCCGCAAGATCGACGCCATCATCAGCAATCACGCGGAACCTGACCACAGCGGGGCGATGCGGGACCTGATGGCCATGATCCCCGATGTGCCGGTCTATTGCACGGCCAATGGCGCCAGATGCCTCAAGGGGCATTACCACAAGGATTGGAATTTCAAGATCGTCCGTACCGGCGATACGCTTGATGTCGGCAACGGGAAGAAGTTCGTCTTCATTGAAGCGCCGATGCTCCATTGGCCGGATACGATGTTCTCCTATTTGACCGGTGATAATATCCTTTTTACGACGGATGCTTTCGGCCAGCATTACGCGACCGACCAGATATGGGCCGACCTTGTGGATCCCGCGATCCTGTGGGACGAGGATATGAAATATTACGCGAATATCATCGCCCCCTGGAGTAAGTCGGTCCAGCTCAAGATCAGGGAATTGAAAGCGATGAACCTTCCCATTGACATGATCTGCACCAGCCACGGGGCCTGCTGGCGCGGTGCCGATGTCGCCAGGGCGATCGACAAATACGAATCATGGGCGAATGAATATAAAGAGAACCGCATCGCGATCGTTTATGACACGATCTGGGGCGGGACGCGCGTCATGGCCGAAGAGATCGCCAAGGGGATCCACCTGGCGGACCCGCACGTGATCGTCAATGTCATGAACCTTGGCGCGGCGGACAAGAACGATGTTCTGGTGGAGGTGTTCCGTTCCAAGGCCCTGCTTGTCGGCTCACCGTCGCATAATAAATGCGCGTTGTCGTCCGTTGGCGGCTTCCTTGAAGAGATGCGCGGCATGGCGTTCCGGGGCAAGAAGGCCGCGGCGTTCGGTTGCTACGGCTGGTCCGGGGAGGCGCAGAAGCACCTTAACAGCACCCTTGCCGAGGCCGGGCTGGAGGTGGTGGACGAGGGCATCAAGCACCAGTGGGAGCCTGATGACAAGGCCATGGCCGGGTTTGTGGAATACGGTAAAGCTTTCGCGAAAAAGTGTTAACCAGGATCTTTGTGGCAAGATCCGGGTTGATGGAAAGGTGCGGGAATTTTTGAAGAAATCTAGCGATCATGACATGGGGCAGGGCAAGAAAAAAGAGAGCGTGGCTGCAAACTCGGTGTTTGCGGCGATGGTCCTTGTTGTCATGAAGATCGTGGTGGGGTTTGGCACCGGGAGTTTGGGTATTCTCGCCGAAGCGGCCCATTCGGGGTTTGACCTGGTGGCGGCTGTGGTCACACTGCTGGCGGTGCGCGCCTCCGCGAAGCCCGCCGATCGTGAGCATCGTTACGGCCACGGTAAGGTCGAAAATCTTTCGGCGTTGTTTGAGACAGCGCTCCTGCTGTTGACGTGCGCGTGGATCGGCTATGAGGCGATCCACCGCATCATTTCCGGCAGGACGGATGTGCAAGTGACCGTCTGGTCGTTCGTTGTCATGGCGGTGTCCATCATCATTGACGTGTCGCGTTCGCGCATGCTGTTCAAGGCCGCGAAAAAATACAACAGCCAGGCGCTGGAAGCCGACGCGCTCCATTTTTCGACCGATATCTGGAGTTCGGCAGTCGTTATTCTCGGGCTTGGATGCGTCGTGATCGGCGACATGATCCCCGCGGTTGCGTGGCTCCATTACGCGGACGCCGTTGCCGCGCTTGTTGTCGGCATCATTGTCATCCATATCAGCTGGCAACTCGGCAGCCGCACGGTCAACGCCCTGCTCGACGCGGCGCCTGAGGGGCTGGAAGAAAAAGTCATCGCCACCGCGGAAGCGATCCCCGGTGTCCTCAATTGTCATAACGTGCGCGTCCGTTCTTCCGGGCCGCAGCTTTTTGTGGAACTCCATGTCCTGCTCGACGGCCGCATGTCCCTGCAGGACGCCCATCGCCTTACCGAAGACGTCGAAAAAGCCATCCGGGACGTGTATCCGGACGCCGATGTCACGGTCCATCCCGAGCCGAAATAACTGCAAGCCCGCTTGCCTGGATTTTCGCAGGGTATCTGTTTACAGCCGTCTAATAGAGCGTATAATTGAACCCGTATCCCATCCTATAAAAAATTCCACTAGAGTTGTTCTGAAAGGGTATTATGTTCGCTCCAAAGCTTGTCACCTGCCTGAAAGATTATTCCAAAGCACAGTTCTTTTCTGACGCCATCGCGGGCCTCATTGTGGGTGTTGTGGCGATCCCTCTGGCCGTTGCCTTTGCCATCGCCTCGGGTGTTTCGCCGGACAAGGGGCTTTTTACCGCGATCGTCGCGGGGTTCATCATTTCAGCGCTTGGCGGCAGCCGCGTGCAGATCGGCGGGCCCACGGGCGCTTTTGTGGTCATTGTTTATGGTATTGTTCAAAAGCACGGGGTGGACGGGCTTATCCTGGCGACCCTCATGGGCGGCGTCCTTCTGTTGATCATGGGCTTCGCCAGGCTCGGGACCGCCGTGAAATTCATCCCCCATTCCGTTATCGTCGGGTTCACGAGCGGTATCGCGGTGATCATCTTTTCTTCGCAGGTGAAGGATTTCCTGGGGCTTTCCATCGGCAAGGTCCCGGCGGAATTCATCGAGAAGTGGCACCTTTTCATCGCCAACATCGGGACGGTCAATTACGACGCGCTGATGACGGGCCTTTTAACGGTCCTTTTGATCGTGATAACGCCGAAGATATCCAAACGGGTGCCCGGGGCGCTCATCGCACTTATTGTCGTGACGGCCGTGACGGCCCTGTGCCATTTGCAGGTTGAGACGGTTGGCAGCCGTTTCGGGGAATTGCCCCGCGTCCTGCCCATGCCGCATTTCCCGCTGATCAATCTCGCGTTGCTGCGTGAGCTGTTCCAGCCCGCGGTCACGATCGCTTTGCTCGGTGCCATTGAATCGCTTCTTTCGGCCATTGTGGC
The DNA here is from genome assembly GCA_903901225.1 of Candidatus Omnitrophota bacterium. Taxonomy (GTDB): domain Bacteria; phylum Omnitrophota; class Gorgyraeia; order Zapsychrales; family Fredricksoniimonadaceae; genus Fredricksoniimonas; species Fredricksoniimonas borealis. The sequence continues at coordinate 53,781 of CAIUQE010000034.1, read as the reverse complement.
CGACGGGATGATCGGCGCGCGGCACCGCTCTAACACCGAGCTTATCGCGCAGGGGGCGGCGAACATCGCCTCGGCTTTGTTCGGCGGCATCCCAGCGACCGGGGCTATCGCGCGGACCGTGACGAACATCAAGAACGGCGGGCGCACGCCCGTAGCCGGCATGATCCACGCCATCACGGTGCTGTTGATCATGCTGTTTTTGGGCGGCTTGATCAAGTATGTGCCGCTGGCTTGCCTGGCCGGGATCCTTGTTGTTGTCGCGTATCACATGAGCGAATGGCGTTCGTTCGTGGAGCTATTGAAGTGGTCGCGCGGCGGGGCTTTGGTCCTTGTAACAACGTTTGGGCTGACGGTATTCGTTGATCTGAACGCGGCGATCGAGGTCGGTGTTGTCCTGGCGACGTTCATCTTCATGAAGCGGATGTCCGACGCGACGAACATCAAATTGGTGGCCAGGGAATACGACGCGGATGAAAAGGGTGAAGACTTGCCGTTGTCGAACTTTGTTATCCCGAAAGATGTCGAGATCTACGAGATCAATGGCCCGTTGTTCTTCGGGGCGGCCAGCCGTTTTGACGAGATCGACCGGCAGGTGGGCGGGAATCCGCGCGTGCGTATCCTGCGTTTCCGTGACGTGCCGATCATTGATTCGACGGGTATGCATGCCTTGAGGAGCTTTTACGAGAAAAGCCGCAAGGAACGCGTCGCGCTGATCATCACGGGGCTGCACGTTCAGCCCCTGAACGAGATCGTCAAGGCGAACCTTTATGAGCTCATTGGCGAGGATAATGTTTTCTCCAGCATGAAAGAGGCGATCGCCCGCGCGAGCATCATCCTGGAAGACCTGAAAAAAGGGTAACGCATGCAATTGACATTCCGCGATATCGAGGACGCGTTCGAGGTCAAGGAAAAGACGCTTTACCAGTGGCTTAACGTCTGGGGTATGCCCGCAGTCAAGGCCAATGACCAGTATTATTTCAATTCCGTCGAGGTGCTGGAATGGGCGCTGAAGGAACGGGTGGCGCTCACGCCCGGAGCGCTCAAACTTTGTGAAAGGGCGCGCCAGGGGCAGGATGTCATCACGCCGGCGCTCGCGCGTGGCGGTGTCCATTTTGGCTTGAAAGGGGCCTCCAGCGAGGAGGTCCTGGGCAACGCGCTCGACCTTCTTCCTTTGCCCGCGCACATCCAGAAAGCGCCGTTGAAAGAAATGCTCCTCTCCCGTGAACAGGTCGGCACGACAGGCCTGGGAGACGGGATCGCCATCCCGCACGTGAAGCATCCGGTCGTTCTGGCCGGTGTCGAGCCGGTGGTGGGCTTGTTCTTCCTGGAGAATTCCGTTGATTTTTCCGCTGTGGATGGCCAGCCGGTCCATACGCTTTTCATGATCCTTTCTTCCTCGTTCAAAGGCCATCTGTCGCTGTTATCCCGGCTGGCGTTCTGCCTTCAGGATGACGCTGTAAGGGCTGTCCTGGCGAAAAGCCGGACGGCGCCTTTGTCGGTGGCCCGCGAGGAGATCCTGGCGATTTTCCAGGTGGCGGAAGCCAAAACCTCGGGGGCCGGTTAAATGGGGACCCTATTCCAGTCGGCCTGGCAGGTACCTTTCGGCGCGTTCACTTTCAGGATCGACCTGTTGAGCGCGGTGTTCCTTGTGGCGATCACGCTACTCGTGGTGTGCGCGGGGATCTATGGCGCGGGGTACATGCGCGCTTACGCCGGGAAAAAGCCGCTGGGGCCGCATATTTTCTTTTATATCGTACTGGCCCTGGTGCTGGTGGTCATCGCCACGGCCAGCAATGTGGTGCTGTTTTTGGGCGCGTGGGAGATCATGTCGATCGCGACCTATTTACTGATCGTTTTTAACGACGAGGATCCCGCGGCGCGCAAGGCGGGGTTCCTTTACCTGGTCATGGCGCATGGGGGCACGTTCTGCCTTTTTCTGATGTTCCTGCTGATGGCTCATACGGCGGGGTCCATGGATTTTGACATGATCGCGCGGGCGCAGTTCCCGCCCGTTATCGCGGGAACGGTCTTTCTTCTGGCCATGGTCGGCTTCGGGGTCAAGGCCGGGTTCATCCCGGGCCATATCTGGCTGCCGCACGCGCATCCGGCGGCGCCGTCGCACGTGTCGGCTCTCCTGTCCGGCGTCGCGATCAAGACGGGCATTTACGGGATCTGCCGCGTGATATGGATGACGGGCGGCCTTCCGGAGTGGTGCGGGTATGTGCTCGTACTGACAGGGGTGGTTTCCGGGGTCATGGGTGTTCTCTACGCGCTGGGGCAGCATGAACTCAAAAAACTCCTGGCGTATCACAGCATTGAAAATATCGGCATCATCGCGCTGGGGCTGGGCAGCGGGCTTTTGGGACGCAGTTATCATGATCCGCTCCTGACGATGTTGGGTTTTGGCGGGGCGCTCCTGCACGTCGTGAACCATTCGATCTTCAAGGGGCTTTTGTTCTTCGGCGCGGGCGCCGTTATCCAGAAGGCCCATACGGGCGCTTTGGACCGCCTGGGCGGGATGGCAAAAAACATGCCCGTCACGGCCGCCCTTTTCCTCGTAGGGGCTGTTTCCATTTGCGGGTTGCCGTTGTTCAACGGCTTCGTCAGTGAATTCATTATTTTTTTCGGGCTTTTTCACGGGCTGGGCCATCTGCCGTTGCCGGGGGCTGTTGTTTGCGGCCTGGCGATCCTGGCGCTGGCTTTGATGGGGGCGCTCGCGCTGGCGTGTTTCACAAAAGTTTACGGGACTGTTTTTCTCGGAGAGCCGAGGTCCCTTCCGGCGCCGGAACGCGTGCACGAGGTGTCGGTCTGGATGATCGTGCCGATGATGGTCCTCGCGGGGTTGTGCCTTGTGATCGGGGTGCTGCCGCAACCCTGGGTGCGCTTGACGCTGGCCGCGGGCGCGTACATCGCGCGTGCTCTGCCTTCGGGGGTTGAAAATGTCCTGGCGCCGCTGGCCATGGTCACGGGCATGGCGGCTATATTTCTGGTCCTGGCCTTTGTGCTGGCAGCCCTGCGGCGGCTGGCGTTGTCGGGCCTGCGCCCGATGGCACTGGTCCCGACGTGGAACTGTGGGTTTTCAGGCGGAACAGGCGTCGCGCCGCGGTTCCAGTATACCGCTTCCTCCTTCGCCAGGCCGGTCATGGAATTCGCCAAAGGCGTCCTTTTGTTCCGGCGCCAGGCTCCATCGATAGCGGCTGATTTTCCGGGAAAGGCCGACCTGCATTCTTCGGTCCATGACGCGTCGGAAAGCATGCTCTTTTATCCTTTGTTCAGGCGACTGACAAGCCTTTCGCGGCGGATCGATATCAACCGCATCCGTTACACGCAGACGTATCTGATGTATATTTTTGTATTCCTGCTCGTCCTTTTGGTCTGGAAATTGAAATGAAACTTTTATGCTGATGATGGTATTCGACGTTTGTTCGCACGGGCTGCTGGTCCTGGTCCTGGCGCCTTTATTCGTTGGCGTGATCGCCAGGGTCAAGGCACGTTTCGCCGGGAGGACCGGTCCGTCGCTGCTGCAGCCGTTCTTTGACCTGAGGCGGCTTTTCTTCAAGAATTCCGTCTACAGCCGCACGACCACATGGGTGTTCCGCGCCGCGCCGCTGGTCGTGTTCGCCGCGATGCTGGCGTTGTCGCTGCTGGTGCCGTTGGGCATATCCAGGGCCCCGGCGGCGTTCACGGGCGACATCCTGTGGCTGGCGGCCATGCTCGGCCTGGCCCGGTTCTTCATGATCACGGCCGCCCTGGATACTGGTTTTTCCATGGAAGGCATGGGGGCCAGCCGTGAGGCTTTTTTCGCGTGCCTGGGCGAGTTGGCCTTGTTCATGAATTTCATCACGCTGGCGTTATTGGCGCACGGCTTTTCGTTGTCCGGCATGATCGGTGTTGACGCGCCTTTGTCGTGGGAGCACGCGGGGCCCGCGCTCCTGCTTGTGGCGGCGAGCTTGTTCATCGTGCTCCTGGCGGAGAACTGCCGTATCCCTGTTGACGATCCGGACACGCACCTGGAACTGACGATGATCCATGAGGTGATGATCCTCGAGCACAGCGGCATTGATTTGGCGTATATGCTCTATGGCGCGGCCGTGAAGCTTTTGCTGTTCGCGGCTATTTTGGTCCCGCTGGTCATTCCTTTCCGGACGGGATATCCTCCGGTGGATATGGGCATTTTTCTGGGCGGGGTGACGGGGATGGCGGTCCTGGTGGGGGTCGTCGAATCGGTGATGGCGCGTTTGCGGCTTAACCGCGTGAGGAACTTTTTGCTGATCGCGTTCGTTCTGGCCTTTTTCGCGTTCATTGTGGGTTTGTGGAGGATGTAGCCAAGATGACAGCATGGATCGACGCAAGTTGCATTCTTATCGTTTTCTTCGCCCTGGCGATGCTGGCGACGCACCGGCTGATCGGGGTGATCCAGCTTTTCGCGGCCCAGGCTTTTGTCCTGGGTTTTGTGCCTTTCTTCCTGCACGCGCATGACCTGAGCGGGCGTGATATCACCCTGGCGCTCGGGACGCTGGTGCTCAAGGCGGGGCTTGTCCCGTATATCCTGTTCTGGGCCATACGCCGGGTGTCCATGCGTTCCGAGATCAAGCCGATCATCGGGGTCGGCGCTTCGCTGATCTTCGGCGCGCTGCTGATCGCGGGGGCCTTTTGGGTGTCCTTGTCCCTGAAATTGCCGGGCAAGCCTTTGTCCGACCTGATCCTGCCGTGTTCACTCGCGACGGTGCTGTTGGGGTTCATGATCATGGTGACCCGCACGCTGGCCGTGGCCCAGGTGCTGGGGTACCTCATGATGGAGAACGGGATATTCCTTTTCGGGCTTTCCTTGTTCGATGCCATGCCTGTCATTATGGAAATGGGCATCCTGCTGGATATCTTTGTGGCCGTGTTCATCATGGCCATCGTTGTCAATCACATCAATGAGGCTTTCGAGCGTTCACCGGGATCGAACCGCGGCAAGATGGGGGAAAGCGGATGATACTGCCGGCGCTCATCTTTGTCCCGTTCACGGGAGCCCTGCTCGCGTTCCTGCCGCTGAAGAACGCGGCGCGCTGCTTCCTTTTCCTGGCCGTGGCCCTGGTCCACGCGGGCCTCGTGGCGTCGTGCTGGCGACAGCTGCCCGCCGCGCAATTCGACGGCGCTCTGGTGCTCGACCCGCTGGGGCTGATCATGCTGTCGATCGACACGTTCCTTTTCCTGAGCCTGGCGGTCTACATGATCGGGTATTTTGAACATGAACAAAGGAACAACAGGAACTTCATGGCCTGCCTGCTGTTCGTATTATCGGCCATGAGCGTTGTGGCCATGAGTTACCACATGGGCCTGTTATGGGTTTCCGTCGAGACGACGACATTGCTGAGCGCGCCGCTCATCAGTTTTCACCGCACGCCCCAGAGCCTTGAGGCGACCTGGAAATATTTGCTGATCTGTTCGGTCGGCATCGCCCTGGCGCTGCTGGGGACATTCTTCCTCGCGATCGCCGCGCACGATGTCCACACGCTCCTGTTGCCATCGTTATTGAACGGCGCGCCGCTGCTTCTGGTCAACTGGCTCAAGCTGAGCGTCATCTTCCTGTTCGTCGGTTATGGCTGCAAGATGGGGCTGGCCCCGACGCACAGCTGGAAGCCCGAGGCCTACGGCCAGGCCACGGGGATGGTGGTGGTCGTGATGGCCGGCGCGCTCACCCAGTGCGCGTTCCTGGCGCTCCTGCGTGTCAGCCAGATCTGCCATAAAACAGGCCTCACGGAATTTTACGGGTCGATCCTGATCCTTTCGGCGGTCCTGTCGCTCATTGTTCCCGCCTTGTTCGTCCTCGGCGAAAAGAACATCAAGCGGGCGTTCGCTTATTCGTCCATCGAGCACATGGGGCTTCTGGTCCTGGGGCTTGGCCTCGGCGGGGCGGGAGTTTTCGGCGCCTTGTTCCACATGATCAATAATGCCCTGGCGAAAGTCATCATGTTCTTTACGGCCGGGTCGATCGCCCAGAAATACGGCTCCGCGCGCGTCGGTGATGTGCGGGGCGTGCTCCATGTTTACCCCGTGACGGGCGTGTTCCTGATCGTGGGGTTCCTGGCGGGTACCGGCATGTTCCCGTTTGCCACGTTCCACAGCGAGCTCATGATCCTCAACGCCGCGATCACGTCAAAACATTATGTCCTTGCCGTAGTGGTGGTCGCCTGCCTGGCGCTGGTGTTCGTCGGTATCGGGCGGATCATCCTCGAGGCGGCGCAGGGGGAAGCGTCGGCGCCCGTCCTGGAGAAGAAAGAAAATATTTTTATGAACACGGCGATCGGGCTGGGGGCGGCGGGTTTGTTCGTCCTGGGCGTATGGCTGCCGGTGCCGCTGGAGCGGGTCATCCGCGCGGCGGCGGCCTTGGTGGGGGCCTGATATGGAATTATTCAATGGCGGGCGCGCGTCGCTGAAAAATGTCCCGGAACTTCTCGCGGGGGAATTTCGCGCGCGGGTCATCGATGCCTGTAACGGCGAGGGGCGGCTGGTCAACCTTTTCGGCGACCGGCTGGATGACGGGAGCGTGCGCCTTTACGCGGTCATTGGTTTTGACGAGGAGGCGTCGCTGGAAGTCTTTTCGACGCGGCTTCCGGCGGACAGCCCCCGTTATGAAAGCCTGGCCAAGGATCTTGTGCAGGCCCATGCTTTTGAGCGTGAGATCGCGGAGCAATGGGCGGTCGTGCCAGACGGGCATCCGTGGCCCAAGCCCTTGCGCTACCATTCCAATTACCGCGGTGCCGCGGATATCTGGCCTGACATATCCCGCCAGGTGATCCCCGGCGTGTATCCTTTTTACGCGGTGGGCGGCGACGAAGTCCATGAAGTCGGCGTCGGGCCTGTTCACGCGGGCATCATCGAGCCGGGGCATTTCCGTTTCCAGTGCCACGGGGAAGAAATACTTCATCTGGAGATCCAGCTCGGCTACCAGCACCGCGGCATTGAACCCATGCTGCGCGGTGTTGATGTTCAGCGAGGAGCGTTTTTAAGCGAAGCCATCGCGGGCGACACGGCCCTGGGGCATTCAACGGCGTTCTGCGAAGTGGTGGAATCTTTGGCCGGTTGCGTGATCCCGCCGAGAGCGCAGGCTATCCGCGCGGTGGCGCTTGAATTGGAGCGCCTGGCGAATCATACCGGCGACCTTGGCGCCATGGGGATGGACACGGGCTTCCTTCCGACGAGCGCGTATTTTGGCCGCATGCGTGGCGATTACCTCAACTTTTTGCTGGCCTTGACCGGCAATCGTTTCGGCAAGGGGTTGTGCCGGCCGGGTGGTGTTGTGTTTGATATTGAGCCGGCCATGGCCGATGACTTTTGCCGGAAACTGAAGCAGTGTCGCCGTGAATTCGAGGACGTGAGTGAGCTGCTATTTTCCAGGCCGTCGGTGCTCGCGCGTTTTGAGGGGGTCGGCGTGCTGTCCATGGACGACGCGAAGAAATTCGGCGTTGTCGGTCCCGCGGCCCGCGCCAGCCATCTCGAGCGCGACGTTCGCATCAACTATGCTTCCGGGATGTGGCAGTTCCATCACATCCCCCTTTCGGTGAGCGCCACGGGCGATGTGCACGCGCGCGCTTTGGTGAAGAAACAGGAGGCTTTGCGTTCTTTGGATTTCCTGCTCAAGGTATTGCCGACCTTGCCCAAGGGCGGGATATTTGTCCCGCCGGGTCCCATGCAGCCCGGGATGCTGGCATTGTCGCTGGTCGAAGGCTGGCGCGGCGAGATCATGCATGCCGGGATCACCGACGATCGGGGGGTTTTTACCAGGTACAAGGTCAAGGACCCGTCGTTCCATAACTGGCACGCGCTGGCCCTGGCGATGCGCGGCGGGGAGATCTCGGATTTTCCGTTGTGCAACAAGAGCTTTAATTTGTCCTACTGCGGGCATGACCTGTGAGGCGGGATTGATATGCTGAAGATCATCATGACACGGTTGAGGCAACGCGCGCGCACCCTGGCGTTCCCCAAAGGTATAGCGCCTGTGCTGCCGCCACGATATCGCGGCAGGCCCCTGGCCGCCGGAGTGGATGCCGGGGCCGTAACGTTCGCGCCCGATGACGGGGTGGCGTATGCCGGGGACTTTCGCATGGCCGCATCCACGCGCGGTGACCTTGTTGCGGGTGAGGACGGGCAAAAGCTGGCCCGCGCGTTGAACGCGGAAATGCTGCGGGTGTTCGGTCGTTCCATCAAATTGCGCCAGGTTTCCGCGGGCGGATGCAATGCCTGCGAACTTGATCTTAATGTCCTTAATACCGTAGTGTTTGACCTGAGCCGTTTTGGTATCCAGTTCGTGGCCTCCCCCCGACATGCCGACGGCCTTGTGGTGACGGGGCCAGTCCCGCGCAACATGCACGACGCCCTCGTGCGGACCTACGCCGCCATGCCTGAGCCGAAGATCGTTATCGCGGTGGGGACGTGCGCGATCGCGGGCGGATTATTCGCCGACGGCCCTCAAGCTTCGACGGGAGCCGGCGCGCTCATCCCCGTTGACCTTTATATCCCGGGATGCCCGCCGCACCCGTTGACCATCCTTGACGGCCTTTTGCGGCTCCTGGGAAAGATCAGGCGCTGACGTGGCCAGGCCCTTCGTGTTCCGGCTCATCGGGTTCACGCTGCTCACGTTGCTTGTTGCTTTCGTCGTGCTCGCCGGGGCTGTCGCCTTCTTCCTCGTTATGCCCCAGGGTGCCAGGGTTTCACTGCGCGCGGCATCAACGTATTTTTTAGGCCCGGAGCAGATGGCCTATGAACGTTGCGAGGGCTCCTTATGGCGCGGGGTGCGGATCTTCAATCTGCAGGCTATCGCGCCGTCATTCCTTCCGGCGGGAAGTATCGTGCGCGTGCAGGAACTGGACGTGAGCCTGGCGCGGGCGGCGTTCAACGGCCTTGATGTCATGCTCGACAATGCCCGTATCCTTGCTCCGGGAGCCGATCCCGTGGTCCTCAACGGCAGGTTGAGTCGGGGGCGTTATCACGCGGAAATTTATTCTTCCAGCCTTGATCTTGACGTCCTGCGGAAGGTCATCCGGCATTTCAGGAACCCTCCGCCGTTAAAAGGAGAATTGAAGAGCCTTGATCTGCAATTGACCGGGACGTTGGAGAAACCAGAGCTCGCGGGTGTGTTCGTGGTCGGGCATATTCCCAAGGGCGGGTTTCTATTGCGTGACGCGCCTGTCAGTTGTGCGCTGTACTTTTCGCGTACGAGCGGGTTGTGGGGAACGTACGGTACACTGGATATCCACGGCGGGATATTGCAGGCGCCGCGTGCCCTTCTGCACCTGGGTGAAAGCCGGCTGACCTTTTCCGGTGATCCGGCAAATCCTGAGCTTGATGTCCACGCGACAGCGACGGTCGCGCGCGTTCATATTGATATTTCCGCCAAAGGCACGCGCTCGAAGCCGGATGTGCGCCTTGTATCCGATCCCCCTTTGCCCGAAGAGCAGCTTTTGCTGATGCTGACGACGGGAAAGAAGTGGAACCTCGCGGGGGTTTCCGCGGGAGGCCGCAAGATGACGCCCGAGCTGGCCGGTGATTTCATCGACTATTTCTTTTTTGGCGGGGCGGGGTCACGGGTGGCCGGATTTTTCGGATTTTCCGGCATATCTTACAAGCTTGATCAGACGAAACAGGGTGTGACCTTTAACAGGGATCTTTCTGACAAACTCGATGTTGGTTATGGCGTGGCTGTGGCCAACACTCCGGATGAGGCGCATCAGCGCGCGCTGACGCAGACGTTGGAGGGTGAATACCGGGTGACGGACAAGGTCACGCTCGGCGCGCAGAAAGAGATCCTCCCCTTGCAACAGGGTACAGAGCCATCGACATCAGCCCGCCCAACTCCGGACGACCGCGTTTTTCTCAAGTACCGCACCCAGTTTTGACCTCCTCTTGATTTATTCAGTTTTATAGTAAATACTTCGTCTATAAATTAATTATAGAGGGTATTTGATGCGAGCATGTTGTCGCAAGAGGCGCGATTTAACGGTAGACGTCCTTGCGATGGCCTATCTGGATGATGTGGATGGTATGCGGAAGATGAATTTCATAGATTACGCGATAATCGCCCTTGCGCAGGGAGAAACAGCCTTTTTTATTGCCGGCCAACGGCTTACCCTCAAAGGGGGATGTAGCAAGTTTCTCGATGGATTGCCGGATGGCGATGCCGATGACGTGGTTGGATCTGAAGATCTTTTGGTATTCTTTAGCGGCAGATGGATCAAGGACTATATCAAACGGCATGTTTGATCTTGTTCCAGGCGACGGTTTTGTTCTTTTTGAAATTTTTCCGGGCTTCGGCGATCCTTTTGTCAAGGATGGGGGTGGTATGAATGCCAGCTTCTTTAAGAAGAGTTTCGTATTCGCCCGCCGGGATCAGCACCATCGGTTCGGTGATCGTTATGGGGTCAAGGACAGAAGTGTGTTTCATCATGCGATTTCCTTTGCGGATATTTCAGATGCGCTGAAAGTATAGCACCCGTCGTTAATGTGTCAAGGATATCTGAATGTCAGGTATCCGGGTTGAATACAGGAAGCCTATGCGTTCATGGGTCTCATCAATAATCCTGGCGGTGTTTCTGGTGAATACGTTCCTGCCGCCATCGTATGCCCAGGTTCTTATGCCCCCGCCGGTGGGGCTGGTGGCGCTGAGCCCTGCGTTCCATCCGCCTATTTTCACCGGGGTCAAGGTTTACGCCAAAGATCCCTTCCGTTTTGATTTTATTTTGGATAAGGGTGATGAGGGAGAGACGTTGCACGCAACGTCTCTACAAGAAGAATCGTCACGCTTGGTCAAATATTTCCTCGCCGCGTTGACCGTTCCCGCGAAAGAGCTGTGGGTCAATTTATCCCCGTATGAGAAGGACCGTATCGTGCCCGAAGCCTTTGGCCGCACGGAAATGGGCCGTGACCTTCTGGCGCAGGATTATCTCTTGAAGCAGATCACCTCAAGCCTGATGTATCCCGAGCAGGGCCTGGGAAAGAAATTCTGGGCCGAGATCTACAAACAGGCCAGGGAGAAATTCGGGACAACGGACATCCCGGTGGATACTTTCAACAAGGTCTGGATCGTTCCCGCGAAAGCCGTGGTTTACGAGAAGCCGAAGGTGGCAGGTAAAAAATCTCCGGAAGAAGCCGTGGCGTATGTGGTTGAATCGCGGCTCAAGGTGATGTTGGATGTGGATTACACAGCCAGCATGCGGGCCGACATCCCCGCAAGGGGGACTGACGCAAGGTCGGCCCCTACAACAGAAAATGACCATGCCATGGGTGTAGGGGCGGACTTTATGTCCGCCCGTGGTGAAATGCCCCGTCAGATCCTGCGCCAGATCATCATCCCCGTCCTCGAAAAAGAGATCAACGAAGGCAAGAACTTCGCCCAGCTTCGCCAGGTCTATAATTCCCTGATCCTCGCGACCTGGTATAAAAAGAAGGTCATGGGCGCGCTGAAAGATTCACCGCTCGGATTCTATGTGGGCCAGAATAAGGTCCAGGGTGTCAACATCGACGACCCTAAAGAGGCTGAAAAGATCTGGAGCCGGTATGTCGAGGCGTTCCAAAAGGGCGCGTATAATTTTATCCGTGAGGAATTGGATCCGGCCACCCACGAAACGGTCCCGAGGAAGTATTTTGCAGGCGGTGTTCAGATAGTCCCTGACCTGGAGATGACCGATCATCTTGACGCGGCGGCGCTGACGCCGAAGGATGCCTTCCTGGTTGAAGTTCAAGGGGATGGCATTCCGGTGGAAAAAGAGCAGGGCGATCATGCCGAAGGATTCAAGAATGGCTTGAAAGCCGATGTCCTGTTAGGGCGAAGTCCTGTTTGGGCTATTTTCAGGGAAATGAATAAGGGGAACGATATTCCTGTTTTTGACATTGAACAGGATTCGACAAGCTCTGAGAGACTTCAGTCAGAGATCTTGCGTAGGACCAAAGATCTTCATGATGATGAATTTGTGGGGCTGGATCTGGTGATCAATGACCCTCAAAAAGATTGGACGCATTATTTGACAATTGTGGGCAGAGTTGGAGAGATCAAAAGAGGTTCGATATTTACGCGTCAGTTCGATCAGATCGATATCGGAGAACAGGAGTTCGTTCATTATTGCATCGTCGACAGAAGGAACAGGAATGTCCATTTAAAAAGATTCTCTCTTGGAAAGGGGGCTGGCAATGATGTTTTACGAGATCAAGGGTTAATGAAGCCCGTATTTGTGTATCGGGAAGAGCTATTCAGGCAGAATTTTCCTCGCTGGGGGATAAGTGTTGTTACTAAAGACGACAAGATCAAATTTTTTATGAGCAAGTTTAACGCGCGTCCTGCTTCAGATGAAGTTTTTCGGGATTTTGTCGACCGGGGTTATGAACCAATGATCCTGCCTGTTGAGGGCTTTGGATTCAGCACAAAAGATTTCTTTTTGCTTGGTAGCATTCCTGAAAGTACAACAAGAGTATTGTTGCAAGATGATATGAAATTTAAACCCCGCGGCGTCAAACCCGTCAAGGCGCTGGTCTTCGACCTGGCGGATACGTTATACGCGTCGGAATTGGTAAAGAAACTGAAAGTTGAGGCGCTGGTGAGGTTTTGCCTGATGAATAAAGAGGGTGTTGTTGAGAAAGATGTCCGTGACAAATATGCGCAACTCGATTCTTTGAGCGGCGTTGTCGGGGCCTATGGCCTCGATATGGTGGCTTTCAACAAGGTGATCGATGACCTGGACATCGGAAGCGTTGGATTGGAGCCGAATGACGCGCTTGTCGCGCTGCTAAAGAATTTGCGCAGGTCATATTATCTCGTCCTGGCCTCCAACGCCAGTGACGCGCATGTCCAGCAGGTCTTGCAGGCGCTGGGCCTGGCCGAGAGTTTTGATCGGGTGTATACCCAGGGAAGCATGGGGGTCGGCAAGCCCGACCCGCGGTTCTTCGATCACATTGTGAACGCGCTGGGTTTCCCGCCGGAAGCTGTCGTTTCTATCGGAGGAAGCCTTGAGAAAGAGGTGAATGCCGCCAGGGCGGCCGGCCTTAAGGCGATCCATGTCGATGGGGTTGACGATCTGATGGACAACATTGTTGCCGGGATCGAGAAGATCAATGCTGATATGGCCCAGATGCTCCCAGCCGAAAAAACGCCCTATAAGGAAGAGGAATATATTAGTCGCTCTTTTGGTGCGCTGAATTACCGTTATAACGGTCAGTTAACGAGGACGATCTCCTCATCCATTGTCTCGAAGTTTGTTAAAGATAGGAAGTGGGTCGCGCCTGTTCCTGTGAAGATATTGTTCGTTGGTGTTGGCCGTGGGCTTGAGGCGATAGAGGCCCAGCGCAAATTCGGAAGGTTTGTGGATGTGTATGCTGTTAATAAGGAAGATGGATTGTTTTACGATAAGGAGAGCTTTCTTGGATCGGGTGGTCCTGTGGGGGTGTTTAACAGAAAATCTTTTGAAAAAGCTTTTGAGCATGTAAAGAATAATCTCAGAATAGTAGATCTTGATAATGAAATGCCGGTTTTTGATGCCAAATTTGATCTGGTTGTTTTGGGCTATGTCGTAACCCCGTATTTTAAAGATCCAGTAGGCATCTTCAATACGCTCCTAGAGGATTATTGTCGAAAGGACGGGAATTTACTTACATTTCTTACAGATAGAATACAGTTAAGGAATTATGTCTCCGAAGATAATGGCAGTGCGGATGCGTCAAGATACTGGTCGGATCGTCAATTGGAAAATAATAAAAGAAAGCTTGATAAGTTTTTCCGTGAATTCTCAAAACGGCGTCAGAACGTAAATGTTCATTTCAATTTTGATGGTTCAGATGTTGAATGGGTCAAAATAAGGAAAAACGGGCAATATCGGATCCCATTGAAGTTTTTAGGAGCAACAAGAGATGCCAAGATAAACGTTCCTAAGTATTATTCGTTTTATTCAGAAGAAAATTTGATGCAAGTGGCCGCTGACGGCGGCATCGACCTCAATCCGGTCGATCATGTCATGACCGTTGGCACATCGGAGGGCAGCGGTTTCTTTCATTTTGATCCTGCCGCGCTGGAAAAGTACCGGGGCGCGGCTGGTATTGCCCCCGTGATCCTGTCGATCCGGCCTGTGAACGACTTGGCCGGGTTCCTGGGCGCATATTGATATCTGATACTCTATAGTATATATTTACGTAAGGTGGACGTTGTGACATTCGTTGATAGATATGATCTACCGGCTCCAGGAGGCCTCTTATGAGAAAGATCACGTCATTTTTTGTATTGGTCAGCTTTGTTTGCAGCTGTGTTATGCCCCCGCATGGCCTGGCGCAAAGCCTTTCGGCGGTTGGACTTATGCCCCAGCCAGGAACCATGGTAAACCTTACGCCTGCGTGCACGCCGGCGCATCTGTGGGGTATGGCCATCCATCCCGACGCGCCATTCAAATTCGATTTTCTCATCCAGCGCGGCGATGCCCGTCTTGCCGAGGATAGCAAGCGCGCGGAATATACCCGTCTGGTCAAATATTTTCTTGCCGCCCTTGCGGTGCCGGACGCGGACCAGTGGGTGAATCTTTCGCCGTATGAAAAAGACCGCATTATTCCTGACACGTTCGGCCTTACCGAAATGGGCCGCGACCTTCTGGCGCAGGATTATTTCCTCAAACAACTGGCTTCCTCGCTCACGTCGCCCGATACCCGCCTGGGCAAGAAATTCTGGGATGACGTCTATGCCGAGGCGTACAGGCGTTTTGGCACGACCAATGTGCCGACCGACATTTTCAACAAGGTCTGGATCATGCCCGGTAAGGCGGTGGTGTTCGAGAAAGCCAATACGGTCTATGTCCTGGAAAGTCATTTGAAGGTCATGACGGAGAAAGATTATCTGGCGCTGAAGAACAATGCCACCGGCACGGAGACCGCGGATGCCGAGGCTGTAACGGATATTTCTTCCCGGGTAATGAAGGATGTCATCATCCCGGCCATTGAGAAGGAAGTGAACGAGGGCCAGAGCTTTGCTCCGCTGCGACAGGTCTACAGCGGTGTTCTCTTGGCGACGTGGTATAAGCGCGCGTTGAAAGGGTCGATCCTGGGCAAGCTTTACGCCGACAGGAGCAAGGTGAAGGGCGTTGACCAGCAGGACCCGCGGGCGAACCGCGCGATCTATGATCGCTATGTGCAGGCGTTCCAGAAGGGCGTTTTTAACATGATCAGGGAAGAAGTTGACAAGAATACGCAGGAAGTGATCCCGCGGAAGTATTTCTCCGGCGGGACGGCCATGGGGAACACGCCCATCGAACCGGCCCAGGATGCGTTGATCGCCGGACGCCAGATCGCGGTAAAAGCCCCTGACACGGATGTTGTTGAGACGGACTTTGCCACGGCCGCAGTGCCGCCCACCCTTACCCAGTTCTCTGATGTCACGGCTGAAGCGTATTCCCAGCTTGTCGATGCCGCGATGCAAGCTGGCAAGTTGAACCTGGTAATCGGGCTGATCGTGGCAGGATTGGTGGCGTTCGGTTGGTTAAAAGTGTCGGATCCCAATATGGAAAAAGCACGATCATGGCTGGTCGAGTTTGAAAAAAGGGTAGTTTTGCTCCACCAAACACCCGCGACGTCATTGGCGAACCTGGGCAGGAAGGTTACCAGCCTTAGGTTGAAGAATGGCGATGTGATCAATGTCGAAGATCTGCGAAGTTTCATGGTCGAAGGCATAGAGGTCAAGGGGGTTGTTCATAATATCTGGATCAAAGATGATCAGTGTTTTATCGAGATGGACAACGGAACAAGTTTGTTGATCACAGGGCCTGTGACCGGCGATGCCTGGAGGCGCGCCAGGACCAGGGATTTTGCCCAGCTTATGGACGCGGCGATGACAACGAAGGATGTGGTATTGGCGGCGGCCACGATCATGGCTTTGTTGACGTCGCGGGACGTCCTGGCTTTGCCGTCGGCATCAGTGCCAGATAAAACCAGGGCGCGCTGGGGCGCGAGCGGATTTGAAAAACAGGGTGCTGGCAATGCCGTGCAGGCGTTCCTATTCGTTACTCACTTCAGGTTGAAGGATGGTTACGAGGTTAAGGTCGGGCAGAAAATCATGGTGGGGAGCGAGGTTAATAAAGTTGACGCGGTAGTTGAAGGCATTTATAAGGCGAAGAACGAGCCCGCGTATATCATTCAGGTGAAGACCTCTGCCGGGGATACTTTTACATTTCAGGTTGATGGTGATAGAGCGATGGAGACGCCGCGTGAAAAGGCCATCAGCGCAGGCAAGGGCATTCGGCTTAAGTTCCTGGATATTTTGCGTGGCACGGGAAGCCGTTATAAAAAGCAGGAAGATATTCGCGCTCTGGAAACGAAGCTGGATGAGGCAATAAAAGAATATTCCAGAAGCGCTACAGTAGTGGAAGTTTTGAACCCCCTCAGCGCTTTGCGGGTGGCTTTGAGCAATGCCAGCGACGGGTTATTGATAAAGTATGACGAAAAAGTCAAAGACGCGGAACAAAAAGCCGGGCAAATTGATTTTGCTGAAACCAAGCCTGTTGATAAGGCAAGTGTCAACGGCGGTATCGACTTCGCCGCCTCCAATCTCGACATGCAGATCAAGCGCGACGGCGCCGGGGTGCCTTTGCCGGTGGGCCAGCAGGACCTGGACAACATTCACATCGATGGCCTGGTGCCGGTTATCGTGAACATACGTCCGGCGGAACCGGCGACACTTTAAGCGGGGCAGGGAAACGTGGATATGAAAAAATTTACGGCATATCTGCTCCTGTTGGCTTTTTTTCTTAGCTGCGTTATGCCGCCGCGTGGCCTGGCGCAAGGCCTTTTGCCGTCGCCGGGTGCCGTGATCGCTCTCACGCCCGCGTTCACACCGGCCCATCTCAAGGGCATGGTCATTGATCCTGCCAACCCCTTCAAACTTGATTTTTTGATCCATCGCGGCGATGGATCGTTGACGGAGGAACAGAAACGGGCCGAGTATCCCCGGCTCATCAAGTATTTCCTGGCATCGCTGGCCATTCCCGACAAGGATCAGTGGGTGAACCTTTCGCCCTATGAAAAAGACCGTATTGTCCCTGACAACTTTGGCGTGACCGCGATGGGGCGCGACCTTCTGGCGCAGGACTACCTGCTCAAGCAGATCGCGGCGTCATTGACCAATCCCGACACGGATCTGGGAAAGAAGTTTTGGGATGAGGTTTACAGCCGGGCGTATCAGAAATTCGGCACCACAGATGTTCCGACCGACACGTTCAACAAGGTATGGATCATTCCGGATAAAGCCGTGCTTTATGAGAAGGGGAATACGGTTTATGTGCTGGAGCACCACCTGAAGGTCATGATGGAAAAGGATTACCTTGCGGCCAAGGCAGGCCATAACGACTTGACACCGGATGAACATGGATCCACCGCTATTTCACAGGAGGTCATGCGGCAGATCATTATTCCGGCGATCGAGAAAGAGGTAAATGAGGGCAAGAATTTTGCCCAGCTTCGCCAGGTATATAGCGGGATGCTACTGGCCGCATGGTACAAACGCGCGTTAAAAAATTCCATCCTGGCGCATGTGTACGCGGACCGGTCAAAGATCAAAGGCATTGACCAACCTGCCTGCCGGCAGGCAGGGATCCCATGTGAACCTAACCAGAAAATTTATGAACAGTATGTCACCGCGTTCAAGGCCGGCGCGTATAACATGATCAGGGAAGATGTGGACCGTTACACGCAGGAGGTTATTCCGCGCAAATATTTTTCGGGAGGCATGGTCCCTGACGGGGCAATGTTTGACAAGATCGTCGATCATGCCGAGCGGTTGTCGCCGAAGGATCTGGCGGAGGCGGGGAAGATCGATGCCAGTGAGGTGATGTTGAAGAGCTCAGAAACGATGCCGGGAGAAGTTTTCAGGAAGACACTGGGATCACCGTATGTTATTCCAGAGGTGGATCTTTTTGATCCGTTATATCAGAGTATCCGCAGAGCCATTTTTGACCTGGGGGACTCAAGGTTCAACCTGAACCCCTTGTTTGTGAAATATATGGCGGCGACCATTTTTTCTTTATGCGGGGATCACGAAAAAAGGCATATGTGGGTGTTAAGCGCTATATTCCAGGCAAGATTACTGGCGGCATCGAACAAGGAAGTGCTTGAGGAACGGGCTGTTGAAGATTCACTGAGAACCTCTGTCAATATCAGGTTGCTGGGTTTGCCGGACGAACGGCGGGGTATTCGGTATTCTGACATCCCGAGCAAGGGGCGATACGCCGTATTATACGGGATGCTGTGCCAGCGGCTTGCGTCGGAAGGCTTTAATACGGAGTCTATTCCCGAAGGGACGCGTTATACGCGCGCGCAGGAGATCGGATCGACCGGGGAGTTCTATTGGCAAGTACTGGAACGTTATAATGAGACGGTCCGTATCTATAAAGCGTTGGATCCCAGCATTCCTTCGATCCTGGGCCATTTGCAGGAACTGTGGGGCAAGATGATGGCGGATGATCTTGACAGGGAACAGCGCGTGTCGGCCCTGGCGGAATATGAGTGGTGGTTTTTCCAGGCGAATCCTTTCGGGCGCGGCGGTGCGTCGATGGGGGACGCGATGTCGCTGGTGGCTCAATATAAGATGGGTTTGCCAATACGCGACAAGTTTGAACATCTCGATTTTCGCGCTTTATCCATGACACTGCCGGAGTACAAGGCGGGTCGTGTGACTGAATTAAGCAATAACGCGCAGGATCACGGGAAGGCTGCTATATCCGATTTTGATCCAGCTCACATGTTGCACGCGAAGATCCGCGGGGCGATCAGCGCGCCGCAAGGTTCGCCATTTGATACTAACCCTGCATTTGGCAAGACAATGGCCGCCGCGGTAGCTTTCTTGTTTGAGAGTTCTGAAAAAGCGCATTTATGGATACTGAATTCACTGGTTAAGGCACGCCTGTCAGTGGCTTCTGAACAGCTGAGTATTGATGACTATACAGTTGTGGGAGTTTTTCGTAATGTTTCAGAGGCAAGACTTTCAGGTTTGACTTTAGAATGGATCGACGGTACGCCATACATCTCTGTTCGGAATTCCGGAAGGTATCAAAAATTGTATCAAATGGTACATCAACGACTGCTGGAAAAAGGATTTTCAGAAAATCATTATATTACCAATGGCGTACGATATTTCCGTGACCAGAAAATTGGATCAACGGGCGGGATGTATCAACAGATCATTGATTCTTTTGGCACGTCGATCCGGATCTATAGCGCCAGAGATCCGGATGTTCCTGTCATTATGCGGCATTTGACTGAACTATGGGATACGATGATGGATGCCACGCTGGGTATGGACCGTCGTTTGTCAGTGCTCCCTGAATATGAATGGTGGTTCTTCCAGGCGAATCCTTTCGGGAGGGGCGGGGCGGCTTTGGGAGACGCGATGTCGATGGTGGCCCAGCTGAAGATGGGGTTATCGATACGTGTTGGTTACGAGAACCTTGATTTCCGCGCGTTATCCATGACGTTGCCGGAATATCTTGAATATCGCGTAGCTGAACTGAAAAAGAATGTTCCGGATCTAGAGCCGGCAAACGGGATGAACTGGTCCGGCCAGGCTGCGGCGACGAAGGACCTGGCGCAGGATGTTGGCATAAGAACATGGCGTGGTTTCGAAGGGCTTGGGGCTGTAGCTGTTCCTGAGTTCCAATATTATGATCTTCTGGAGAGGAAGGTCCGCAAGATCATGAGTGCCCCTAAAAATTCCGGATTTGATACTAATTACCGTTTCGGCAAGATCATGGCCGCCATGGTCGTTTCTTTGTTCAAAAGGCCCGAACAAAGGCATATAAGGATATTGCATTCAGTTTTTCAGGCGCGGTTGACGGCGGCTGAAACGGGCGTGCGTCCGAGTGAAGGCAGGGTGGCCGAGGATCTTCGTATCGATTCTCAAACAAGGTTCCTGGGGTTGCCAGATGATCTTATTCCGGCCACGCGCATCCGGGGTTCTAACAGGTATGGCGATCTGTATAAAATGCTGCACCAGCGGTTAAGCCATCCCGGGTTTGTGAAATCGTACACTGAATCTGATTTCAGGCGTTATTCTCATGAGCAGGAGATCGGGTCGACGGGCGTAATGTATGTGCAGAAGATGGATGACCAGGGAGACGCGATCCTGCTTTATAACGCTAACGATACGGATATCCCTGCTATTATGGAACACTTGACTCAATTATGGGATCGGATCATGGATGATGCGTTGAGGATGGATAATCGGTTGTCGGCGCTTGCCGAATATGAATGGTGGTTCTTTCAGGCGAACCCTTTCGGGCGGGGCGCGGCGTCGATGGGGGACGCGATGTCGCTGGTGGCTCAAATGAAAATGGGATTAACATTGCGCAAAAAATATGAGCACATTGATTTTCCCGCGGTTTCCATGACGTTGCCGGAATATCTTGAATATCGTGTGGCTGAATTGAAAAAGAATGTTCCGGATCAAAGCCAGGCCGTAACAGATGCGGCGGGTGATCTATCTGGGGTGAAGTTAGTCTGGGCCGGGCATATCCAGCAGCCGAGTGGATCCGAGGTCGTTGTCGACAAACAGGGGCAGGTTGCCCTCAGGTTCGCCATGGCGCTGAATGACAAACAGATGTCCCGCGAGCGACTCGACAGGTATCTTAGGGCCATAAAAGGTTTTGTCCGTTTTAGCCATTTTGATATTGACGAGGTTGGCATCAGTTATCATGACTGGTCTGCACCCGAGAGCGATCTGCCGTTGGCATTGACGGCCACGGATGAGCGTGACGGGGATGGTAATTATATTCTGGAAGCAAGATTTACCCCTCCATCAGCCTTCGCTCAGATTGAGCTCAATCTGCGCTTTGTTGCCCCGGGAGGAGAAGAGGTTTGGTTGCGGAATGATACGCAGAATAACAATTTTACATTGTTCAATTCTGTTGGTATGGAGCTGATGCCGGGATTGTTGGGTCGAGCTATCGCTGAAATGCCGTATGTTTTTCCTACACTGGATGATCCGTTAAAAGAAGGTTCTCAAAGAACGCTACGGCAGGCGTTAATTCAAAGCAGGAAGCTGGCAAAGTTTGTCCTGGAGATGGGATCGTATTATTCTGGTAGAGAAAGAAAAATTCTTGAATTGTTCCATGAGGTTAATCATAAGCGAGTTACTCAATCGCCCGAAGATGTCGAGCATATTTGTCGTGATGGATTTTCGTGGGGTAAGGCGGAATCTTATTTTAATGGAAGATCCATTTGGACTTTTGTTAATAATGGGAACAGGGCATTGTTAAAATTTTTACAGGAATCAGATTCCTGGGTCAAGATTTCATTTGATGGGGATGTCGTGTCTGATAGTTCCGTATCTTTAATTCGCAATGAGATGTTTAAAGTTTTTGATAACGATGAATTTGATCATAATTTATGGCATTTGGCACCTTATTTGATTGATGTTGTGGCTTACATTTATGGGATTGATGGGATATCATTCAGGGGAGACGACTGGCTTTTAATTAAATCGGAACGACCGATAGAGGATATAAGCCGGTTTCCTGATCAGGCCGCGACAACATCGAAACGCAAAGTAACTGGATCAAATTCAGAGTCTTCTGACATGGCAGAGAAAGTTGTTCAGCCAGGCGGTATCGATTTCGCCGCCTCCAATCTCGACATGCAGATCAAGCGCGACGGCGCCGGGGTGCCTTTGCCGGTAGCCCAGCAGGACCTGGACAATATCCACATCGACGGCCTGGTGCCGGTTATTTTGAACATACGTCCGGCGGCGGGGCTGCCTTTGTTCAACGGCGCCGGAGCGGCGGTAATGGAAGGAAAATGATGGCGCGGCATACCAATAAACCTGTCTCGGGAAAGCATCAGCCCAAAGGTTTTCACATTCTTTATGATGAC
The DNA here is from genome assembly GCA_903901225.1 of Candidatus Omnitrophota bacterium. Taxonomy (GTDB): domain Bacteria; phylum Omnitrophota; class Gorgyraeia; order Zapsychrales; family Fredricksoniimonadaceae; genus Fredricksoniimonas; species Fredricksoniimonas borealis. Next base: position 31,914 of record CAIUQE010000034.1, on the reverse strand, counting down.
GATGACATCATCGTTGGCAACAAGGCGGCTGGCCTTCTCACCGTCGCCGCGATGTATGAGCGTGAGCGGACCGTTCACCAGCTTCTTAATCTTTACGTGCGCAAGGGCAATTCCCGTTCGCACCGTTGTGTTTACGTCGTGCACCGGCTGGACCGGGAAACGTCAGGTGTGCTCATTTTTGCGAAGAGTGAAACGATCCAGCAGACCCTCAAGAACAACTGGCCTGATACCAAAAAAACATATTATGCCGTCGTGCACGGGCGCCTGGCCAAGCCCGAGGGGTTGATCGAAAGCTATCTGGTCGAGGATGACAAGTACCGCGTGCATTCCCTGGAAGAAGCGGAAGACGGCAAGCTCGCTCGCACGGCGTATAAAGTTATCAAGGCGACGGACAGATACAGCCTGCTTGAAATTGACCTTCTGACCGGGCGCAAGAACCAGATCCGTGTCCACATGGCGCATCACGGGCATCCGCTCGTCGGTGATACGAAGTATGGAAGGCCTGGCGCCAAGTATCCTTTTCTTGCACTGCACTCCTACGCGATCTCTTTCCCGCATCCCAAAACAAAGGAACGCATGACGTTCAATGCGCCGGTCCCTGAACATTTTTATTCCCTGGTCGGACGATGGGCATGATGGACTCGCCCGTTGGCTCGCTGTCGGGAGCCCTGCGCTGGGGAGATAACGGCGTGCCGTATTCCGTGGAATTCAATGACCAGTATTTTTGCCAGGATAACGGTTACGACGAAGCGGTGCACGTCTGCTGCCGCGGTAATTCCCTCCAGGAGCGTTTTTCAGCTTTAGATCCTTCATGTCCGGGGACGTTCACCATCATTGAGACCGGTTTTGGGACGGGACTGGATTTTTGTTGCGCCCGTCAGGTCTGGGAGCAAAGCGCGCCGCCTTCCTGGAAGTTGCATTTTGTCTCGCTCGAATTATATCCGCTTGGCAAGGATGATATGGCGCGGGCCCTGGGCCTTTGGCCGGCGTTGGGGGATATTGGCCATGAACTGGCCGGTTGCTATGAGCCATCGCCGGGGCGCGTGCGGGACTGGTATTTCAAGGATCGTCAGGTCCGTTTGACCATCGTCTTTGATGATGTGGTGGCCGCGCTTGCGCGGATCACGGCGGACAACATTGCCCCTCAGCGTGCTGACGCGTGGTTCCTGGACGGGTTTGCCCCGTCGAAGAATCCCGCGATGTGGTCAGAGCAGGTGTTTGAGGCCATGGCCGCCTTGAGTAAGCCCGGCACAACCTTGTCCACATTCACCGTGGCAGGATTCGTGCGCCGCGGCCTGGAGGCGCGGGGTTTTGAGGTCCGCAAGATCCCGGCGCACGGGAAAAAGAACCAGATGCTGACGGGAAAATTCAACCCGGAAAAATAGATATTGTCTATGCCGGCCATCGCAATCCGGGTAAAATACTGCCTATCATGTGGCTCGTACTGTCATTCCTCACCGCCGTCTGCACATCCGCGCAGGATATCCTTTCCAAGCGTGTTTCAAAGCGTGTAAGCCCTTATATCACGGCCTGGGCGGTGAGTTTCTTCTCTTTGCCGTTCCTTGCCGTGCTCTGCATATGGGAACATCCCGTTGTCCCGAGCGTTGCGTTCTGGCCCGCGCTGTTGGCCACTTCGCTTGTCTTGACCGTTTCTTCGGTATTTTTCTTCAAGTCCATTGAACTTTCCGACCTTTCGCTGACCATCCCGATGCTGAGTTTCACGCCGTTGCTCCTGCTGGTGACGTCCCCGCTCATCGTCGGAGAATTCCCGAAACCCATGGGGATAGTGGGCATGATCCTCATTGTGCTGGGGTGTTATATCCTTTTTTATCATCCAGAGCAGGAAGATGTCCTGGCGCCTTTTCGCCGGCTCATCAAGGCGCGCGGGAGCCGTTACATGCTCATCGTGGCGGTCCTTTACAGCATCGGCGGCAACATTGACAAGATCGGGGTGCGTAATTCTTCGCCTTTGACGTGGAGCCTGGCGCTCAATGCCGTGGTGGCCGTTCTTTTGGGGATCATCATGATCGTCAAGGTCAAGGACGCGCAAGAGAGGGTCCGCGGCGCGTGGCCGTGGCTTGTGGCCATAGGGTTTTGCATGGCGCTGGTCATGATGTTCCAGATGAACGCGCTGAAACTGACCATCGTGCCGTATGTGATCGCCATCAAGCGCACGAGCGTCATGATGACGGCGCTGTGGGGGATGTGGTTCCTGAAAGAAGGCGGCGGCCGGGAACGTTTGTTCGCGGTTGGGCTCATGGTCGCCGGGATCTTTGTCATATCCTTCGCGCATTGATCCGGCGTGGGGTTGTGCCAAGGCTTGATATTTTTTTCGCGTGGCGATAGAATGAAATTGATATGAACAGCCGGATACATAGCGATATTATTGCCTGGTTCAGGAAATTGGCTGCCACGGAATGGGTCATGTTCTGGCTGTTCGGGCTTTTCTGGGCGGCCGCGATGTACCTTCCATTGTTCCTGGCAGGCTCTTTTGACGACAAACAGCTATGGCCCCGGAATTTTGTCATCATGTTCGGGCTTTACGGCTGCTACCTTGTGACCCGGGTCGTCTATATTGTCGTCACGTCCTTGCGGGCCGCTTATCTGGTCTCAAGTTTATTCTTCCGCAGCGAACATGAGCGAGTGCTGGCGCGCGAGTGGTTTTATTTCGTCGTCTTCGGCCCTTTGTGGGGCGTGATCATTTCCGGCCCGATGTTCGTCGCGGGATTTTTTACGCGGGAGTTCTCATGGCCGCTCATCGCGGGCATTATCGCCGGGCCTTATGCTGTTTATGTCTTTTTCCGTTTTAGCAGTTCTTTTTTAAGATTGAAATGAAAAGAAATGGCATGACCGGATCCAGGCCGTCTTCCGGTGCCCTGTGGGGCGCCGGAGCCGCGGGAGTGCTGGGGTTCATATCCGCGCTCGCCCAGGTCATCCTGATCCGCGCGCTGATGTCGGCCTTCAGCGGCAACGAATTTGTTGTTGCCGTTGTCCTCGGGACCTGGCTGGCGGGCATTGCCGCGGGAAGTTTTATTGTTCGCTCCTCTGACCTTCGTGTCGCGTTCCTCCTCTTGATCTCATCGGTATTTTTGCTTCCATTGACTGTTCTCGGAGCGGGTTTGCTCAAGCCGGCGCTGGGTATCCCGTTGGGCAGTATTGCGCAGCCGGGGATCGTGGCGGTGGCCGCGGCCGGGCTTTTGTTGCCGCTGACGATGGTGTTGGGTGGCGCTTTCGCGATATTGGCCAGAGCGGGGGGGAGCGACGCGGCGGCAGTCAGGGTTTATGGTGGTGAAGCTTTAGGATTTGTGGCGGGCGGGCTCTTGATGACCTTTGTCATTTTTTCTCCGTTACCACCCGGTGTGGCGCAATGGGCCGAACAGGCCGCCTGGCCGGGGTACCATGTTGTGACGGCGCGCCAGTCGCATTACGGCCATCTTGTTGTCGTTGAGCGCGGCGCGCAGAAGAGCCTCTTTGAGAACGGGAAACACCTTTTCACCGCGCCCGATGCGCTTGCGGCCGAAGAGGTCCATGCCGGGGTTCTTGTCCATCCCGCCCCGCGCCGGGTGTTTCTCGTCGGCGGTGGCGTGTCGCAGGCCGGGGCACAAGTGCTAAAGCATCCTGTGGAACAACTTGATTATGCCGAGATTGACCCCGAGGCTGTCGCCCTGGAGCGGGATCATATCGCTGATATTCGTGACCCGCGCCTGAGGGTTCTCACCGGCGATCCGCGCGCCTTTCTTGATCACGCGCGCGACCTTTATGATGTCATCGCGGTGAATGGTTCCGACCCCGCCGACCTGTTGACGGGCCGGTTCTTCACGCGGGAGTTTTTTGCTCTGGCCCGGCGTCATTTGAGCCGCGGCGGCCTGGTGTCCGTGACGATCAGTTCTTCCGAGGATTCTCTCAACCGCCAGGGCATGGCGTACGCCCGTTCGGTTATGGCCACCTTGTCGGCGGTCTTCCGGGATGTGCGGGTGATCCCGGGTGAAAAGATGACATTCATCGCCGGGGACGATATCCCGCCCGTGACGGCGGATCTTCTTGTCGGGCGTTTGCGGGAACGCAAGATCACGACGCAGTTCATGCGGGGGTATTATCTGAAGGAGCGCATGAGCCCCGCGCGCGTGGACGCGGCCCTGCGCTGGCTCGCCGGGGCGAGCGAAGTGGGTACGGATGAACGGCCTGTGACGGTCGAACGTTCTTTCCTGTTCATGACGAGCAACTATGGCGGTGCTTTTTCAAAGCTTGTTGAAGCCGTGGAACAGGCGCCGAAATTCCTGTGGCTGGTCCTGCCGTGCGCCTTGATCGCGGCCTCCCTGGCCTATCCGGCGGCGGTACCGTTCGTTGGGGCTGGCCTCATGGGTTTTACACAAATGGTTTTTCAGGTCGCTGTGATCTTTGCCGTCCAGGCGTTCTTCGGGTATGCCTACGCGGCGGTGGGGCTTTTGACCGCGGGGTTCATGCTGGGAGCGTTCCTCGGCACAAGGATTTTCTCCCGGATAGCGTCAAGATGGGCCGTTCACGCGGGGCCGGGGTCGCAGGCCTTGCTCGCGGGGTTGTTCATCGCGGGCCTGGGCTGGCCGGTGCTCTTCTGGGTCTTTCCGGTCCTTGCCGGGATATCGGCGGGCCTGCAGTTCGGTTTGTATACGGCGATGGCGGGCCAGGGGCAGGCGGGCAAAGTTTACGCGGCGGATGTTATTGGCGGCGGCTGCGGCGCGTTGTGCGCCGGGCTTTTTCTGGTGCCGTTGTGGGGCGCGGCGGCGACCATGGCCCTGGTGGGGGCGATCAGCCTGCTAATGTATCTGCGGGCCTGTAAAAGCGCGCTTCCTTGAGGCCTGGGGCTTTCACGACGTTGAAAGGCTTGAGCCAGCCGCTGAGGAATATTCCCGTCAGGCCACCCAGGCATATCTTCAGAAAGTTTCGACGTTTCATTTCCATATCCCCGGTATAGCCTTCGCGCAGTATTCACATTTCCCGTCTTTAATATGATTCTCCAGCACCTCGTAGCCGAGGCGCGCCACCAGGAGTTTCCCGTCATGAGGGCAGTAGGTGTTGTTGCCGGGGTGCTGGGGGATATTGCCCACGTAGGCGAAGCGCATGCCTTCGGCTTTGGCCATTTCCCACGCGCGCGTGATGGTCGCGTCAGGGGTGGGCGGCAGGTCCAGCAACTGGTACATGGGCCAGAACTTTGAAAAATGCAGCGGCGTGTCCTCGCCGCAGTTGTCTTTGACCCAGCGGATCAGCTGGCGCAGGTCGGTGTCGCTGTCATTCCACGTCGGGACGATGAGGTTGCACAGCTCCAGCCACACGCCGGATTTTTTGATCGTGACAATGGCGTCGAGGACAGGTTTCAGCGTGGCCCGCGACATTTTCTTGTAAAATTCTTCCGTGATCCCTTTGAGGTCGACCTTGATCGCGTGCGCGGACTTGCACAGTTCAAGCAAAGGTTCCTGTTCGATGTAGCCGCCGGTCACAAGGATGTTCAGGAGGCCTTTTTCCTTCGCGAGGACGGCAGTGTCGCAGGTGTACTCGTAGTACACGATCGGGTCGGAATAGGTGTAGGCGATGCTCCGGCAGTTGTTGGCCAGCGCCTGGCGGACAACTTCTTCGGGGAGGAGTTGTTCGCTGTGCGCTTCTTCCGGCGGTATCTGGGATATCTGCCAGTTCTGGCAGTAACGGCAGTGCAGGTTACAGCCCGCGGTCGCGATGGAGAAAGCGGTCGAGCCCGGGACAATGTGGAAGAACGGTTTTTTCTCGATCGGGTCGATATGCACCGAGCAGGGGTTGCCGTAAACGAGTGAAAAAAGTTTCCCGCCCACGTTGGTGCGCACGCGGCAGTCGCCACGCCCGCCTTCGGGGATCTTACAGCGCCGGGGGCAAAGGGTGCATTCGACCTTATTCATCGGACGGCTTCCAGTATTTTCCCTCGTGCAGGGGGAGTTTCATGTTGATGAAATTTTGGCGGATCGACGCGGTTGTCATGGCCATTTGGCCGTAAGACGTCGCGATGTTATCCGTGATGATCCAGGCAACGGAAGCCACGGCCACGGCGGTCAAAAAAATGAAGATATTGTCATGCTTTTTCATCGGGGCCACGTTTCCATTGTAGCGCGTTCACCGGGCAGGCGCGAAGGCATTTCGCGCAGGCGATGCATTCCGTCATGTCAACGACGGGACGGGCATGAGCGCCTTTGGCAATGGCGTTGGACGGACACGCGTTCGCGCAGATGTCGCAGGCCGTGCAGGTTTTGGCCGGGACGATCTTGTTGACACTGAATAGGGCGACCAGGCCGGTCAGCGCGCCCACCGGGCAGAGGTACGCGCACCAGGCGCGGAAGTAGAATATGCCCATGACGAACATCAGCGCGAGGAAAAACCACGCCATCTTGCCGCCATGCCCTGAAAAAAGCGTGATGAACGGTTCCATGTTCGCCGCCGCGGCGTTGCCAAGAACAAAGCAAAGGCCCGTGATCACAAAGAGCAAAGCATATTTGATCAGCCGCGCGTTGCGGTCGAGGTTCGGCGAGATGCCCGGTGATGCCGGGCGTTTGCGCCGCACCAGCAGGTGCAGCAGTTCATGCACCAGCGCGAAAGGGCAGAGGCTGCCGCAGTAGACGCGGCCAAATAAAAAGCCGCCAGCCAGCCCCGTGGCCATGAGGAGCCACCACAAAGGATCATCCCTGAAGCCGGGGATGTGCCATATTCCGGCCTGTACGACCTGGACGATGGAAAGCATGGTATGGGTGATGAACCCGAAATACACGAACCCGCCCGCCATGGCGGCCCAGCGCAAGGCACTGCTGCGGCGCAGGAGCGCGGCCAGGGCGATCAGCCAGAGGAACAGCGGCGCAAGGACCTGCGCCCACGGAAAGTCACCCGCCGTGTCATCCGCGGGCAGGGGCAGGTTCATCTTGCCGAAGAGGTCTTTTTTTACGGCCAGGAGGATGGCGCGGCTGGTGACGGTCGCGCCGGACATGGCGTCGATGCCGTGCCCGAGTTTCAGGGGGCTGTGGACCGTGCGCCCGTTGAATTGCCGCAGGAATTCCGGCATGCCCGTGACGTAAGAAGGTGTTTCATTGTGCCGGGCAACCTTGACATCCGTGATCTCTCCCGTCGACGAGGCGGTCAGGGCGATGGCAATGGGTCCGCCGTAACCCAGCGCGGCATTGGCCGGCAGTGGCGCCGTGCGCGGGTGCCGCCAGGCAAAGCCGATCGCGAATAACAGGATGAAGCCGGCTGTCAGCCAGAGGTGAATGGATCGTTTCATAGGACTGTATTTTACAACACGCCGTCAAATCCACAAGAATTTCCATGCTTCCGGGGTGTGAAAGTTTATTGAAGCGATGGCCTTAATGAAGCCCTCCCCCGCGTTTTTGCGTAAATCTTTAGCAAATCGAGAGGATGATTATTGTGAGCGTAGGGGCGGACCTTGTGTCCGCCCGGTGGGGCGACGACGATTTCAGCTCGGATTCTCGTCATCAAGAGATCAAAGTTTCGGGTGTCCCCATAATATGAAAGATTTACAATACGGGGATAACAGGAGGAGGGGTTAAGACTGATTTATAAAATAGCGACATAACGCTGTCGTAGCTACCTTTTATATTGGAAGGTAAAAAGGACCGTCAGCAGGAGATCAGTGAAATATCCCGCTCAATTAAGGCGCCACGGTCGCTGATCTTGGAAAAATGCAGGTTTGTGTCAGAAAACACCGCAATGGTCCATTGGGCGCTGTAATGCTGCGTTTTCAGGGGCAGTATATGCGCTTTGAGGATATCCGTGAAGAAGCTGTCGGGTAAGGGATGCGGCAGAAGTTTTCATTATCAAAAGTGTTTCGCATCGGCTATACTTTAAAACAATGACGTGGAGGTCTGATCACCATGAGTGAAGAGAACCTTTATCAGGAAGAACGCAGCGACGGTTTGCTGGAGTTCTTGATCGAAACAAAAGTCCGCAGGGACCCGAAGCTTCTTACCAAGTCCAAATTCCTCAACGGCTTGCAGTGCCCTAAATTGCTCTGGACGCGTTGCAATGCCCCGCTAGAAATTCCCGAACCGACCGCCGCGCTGCAGAAAGTTTTCGATACGGGCCATCTCGTCAGTGAATTGGCGACCAGGTGCTTTCCGGGAGGGGTTCATGTCCAGGAAGATGATTTTTTGAAGAACCTGGCGGAAACGCAGGCGCTATTAGCGTCAAAAGACCCGAAGCCCATCTATGAGGCTGGGATCAAGGCGGGGCGGCTTTATGCCCGCGCGGATATCCTGCGGCCTTCACCTGAAAAGCCCGGCGTCTGGGACGTGATCGAGGTGAAATGCTCGACGAAGTGCAAGGATGTCTATTTACAGGACATCGCGTTCCAGCGTTATTGTTACGAACAGGCCGGGATCAGGATCGGCCGCTGCTATTTGATGCACGTGAATAACACGTATGTGCGTGACGGGGATATTAACCCCCATGAATTATTTACCCTGCTTGATGTCACGGAAGAGATCAAGCCGTTCTACGGTGTGACACCGTCGTTGGTGAAGGGGTTTCTCGATATCATCGACATGCCCGCGTGTCCGCACATATCGATAAGGGAGCATTGCCGCGATCCTTACGAGTGCCAGATGATCCCGATCTGCTGGGCGTTCCTTCCCAGGGAGCACGTGCTTGAGCTGTATCGGGGGAAGTCCAAAGGGTTTGACCTTATCGACCAGGGTGTTTTACGCCTTAAAGATATTCCTGATAACGTTAAACTGTCGGCCAACCAGCAGATCCAGCGTGTTTGCGCGATAACGCAACAACCGCATGTGGAACTTGATGAGATCAATACGTTCATCAAAAGTTTGCGCTACCCGCTCTACTTTATGGATTTTGAGACGATCTTCGAGGTCCTGCCGCGCTTTAATGGCACGCGGCCGTACCAGCAGATCCCGTTCCAGTTCTCTGTGCATATTCAAAGAACGCCCGGCGGGCCGGTTGAACATCATGCTTTTCTGCATAAAAAGGCCGATGATCCTCGCCTGGAATTCATCAAAGCTTTAAGCGCCTGCATGGGGCAGGAAGGGGATGTGGTGGCGTACAACCAGTCCTTTGAGAAATTGCGTTTGAAGGAGATAGGCGAGCAGTTCCCCGCGTACCGGCAGTGCTGTGAAGATATCAACCTCCGTCTGGTCGATCTTCTGGTGCCATTCCAGAAGTTCTATTATTACCACCCTGATGAGCACGGCTCCGCGTCGCTCAAGAAGGTCCTGCCGGCTTTAACAGGCAAGGGTTATGAGGGAATGCCCATTGCCGACGGCGGGCAGGCCACGTCAGAATATTCCAGGGTAACTTACGGCGCGGGCGTTGACCCGATTGATCGTGCCAAAGTTTATGCTGATCTGGAGGCATATTGCGGGTTGGACACAGGTGGAATGGTAGATATCCTGACTGCGTTAAGGGTCATTACGAAAGGTTGACTATGCCGGTAAAAAAGAAGGCCGTGAAGAAGGCTCGGACACGTCGTGAGAAAAAAACTGTAACCTTCAAGAGGTCCGCTGAGAAAAAGATGCCGGAATCTCAAAAGAAGGCTGCCGCGCGCCGTATTGCCATCCTTTCAGTCCTTGATCAAGGCAATTCCGTTTCAATTGAGCATCTTGTTAAGGAATTCGATGTTGTCCAGCGCACGATCGAACGTGACCTGACCGTGCTTAAAGAAGCGGGGATCCCTATTCTCGGGCCGGATAAAGGCAGGTATTCGTTCCTTGCCGGGTATACGCTGCGCAAATTTTCGCTGACCCAGGAACAGGCGTCACTCATGTCGTTCCTGTTCGAAATGGCCACGGATCTGGGTCAGACATTTGAAAATTCTTTCAAGGACCTTTTTTCGCGCGTGACCATGAAGAAGCTCGATTCGCCGTTTTATGTGAAGGTGTCAGCCCAGCAGTTGCCTTTGCCGGCGACGACCGAGGTCGGCTTTCTTCAGGCCGCTATCATTGAAAGCAACCGCATCCGGATGAAATACATCAACGCGGCCCAGGTCGAAAAAGAATATTATCTTGAACCGCTCAAGCTCGCGTTTTACGGCGGCTTCTGGTATTTGATCGCCATAAAGAACGGGGAGAAGCAGATCCAGAAGTACCGTGTCGACCGGATCAGGGATGTCCAAAACCTGGAAGATGATTATTTCAGCCCGCAGCTCGATATCAACAAGATCCTGGATGAGAGTGTGAATATCTGGTTTGACGAAAAGCGCGGTGATCGCGTCCTGATCCGCGTCGCGCCGGAAGTTGTTCCATATTTCAAGTCGTGTTGTTTCTTCCCGCTTCAGAAGACCGTTGAGGAATGCTCTGACGGTTCTATGGTGATCGCAACGTTTCCGGCACATCCCGAGGAGATCAAACACCTGATCATGCATTGGATCCCGTGTTTGACGGTCCTGGAGCCGGCGCCATTCAAGGCTGAGATCAGGGCGATGGTGGATGGATATTTGAAGGAGTGTGGAAGCTGCGCGATAGATCTTCCCAAAGAGTTCGTCGGGTCGGGTAATACTGAGATCATAATTAAGTATGATAAAGACCGTCTGATCATGGTGTCCAAGAACACGCTGGAAAACATTGAATCAGAACCTGAGTTCAAGACGTTCATTAAAGCATTGGTGGAGGACTCTTTAAAGAATCCCCATAAGTTGCAGGACATGCACAAGGTCTGGGATAAAGAGTGGGATATGTTGTTAAAAGGCGTGGATGCGGAAGATGAGTAAGTATTATCTCAAATGCCATGAGTTATTTGCCCTGCGGATCGGCAAGCTGAAAGAGCAGGTAAAGAAATTACATGCCACTCTTTCAAAGGATGAATTTTCCCAGCATGAGACGGTAAAACTGGCTGCAAGGATCAGAAGGGCCACGGTAGAGATCATTCCAGAAGATCCCAACAGGCCTGAATACGTGCTTTCCGGTGATCTTAGGAAGTACAGAAGGTACAAACAGGGGTTGCAGCGGTACAGGATCATGTTTTGCTTCTCGAACAAACCTGGCATTATCATTTATCTATATGTTAACGATAAAGATCATTTGAGGAAGCAGGGGGGTGGGAATGATCCTTATGAGGAATTTAAGCAGATGGTCAGAGGCGGAAAGACTTCCCACGATCCTCAAGATCCTGCTATTCAGAAATGGATCCGGCGCTACCAGTATTGATGCGTTAGGATCGCGGGTAAGGCGGATTTGAAAGTTGATGGCATAGAAGATAGTATTGTTTTCAACTGAATCATCAAGCTGGACGGCACAAAATGCTGTCCGGCTTTTTTATTTTAACGCGACATAATGATGTCGCCACATTGTTGTATCCTTGTCACAGGAAGTAAAGACGTTAAACGAAAGAAAGGCGAGGTATGTGGACTGAGGCAATAGGATGGGTTGGGATGGTTCTTGGCATGCTGACATCGATCCCGCAGTTGGTTAAATCCGTCAGAGAGCGGTCAACGAAAGGGTTAAGCGTGATGACATATCAGATATTGTTCGTCGCAATAGCCTGTTATCTGATCCGGGCGATCGCCATCAGGGAGCCTGTATTTATCGCAAGCGGCGTGGCTAACCTGGTCTTGACGTTAGGAATGCTGTATTTATTCAGGAAATATCCTGAAACTGCCAGGGGTGCGACATAAGGTCGTCGCTTTTGTGCTTTATGATCTATCCAGTTAATAAGGAGGCTCTCATGGTAAGGGAAAGTATTGGTTTTGGGATTGAATGGGTAAAAGAAGGTGTGTTAGCTAGAAGTTTGCGGCCTGGATATCCAAAGAAGCAGGGGATCGGGCAGGCGGAGGTTGATCGATGGCTTGAGCCAATTCAAGAGAGCGGAATAAGGTCAATTATATGCCTCCTCGATGACGAGCAACTCAAGTTTTATGATGTAACGGAAGGGCTTGTTGCTTATTACAGAAAGAAAGGTTTTGATGTGGTGCATATTCCTGTGCGGGATCATAAGTCGCCGGCTTTATCACCGGAAGAATCGCGGGGAGTGCTGGAGGCATTTCGAGGTTTGCCCAAGCCTGTGCTGGTTCATTGTAGTGCCGGAAGAGATCGAACCGGTGCGGCGGTGAGGTTTTTGTCTAAGGAAAGCGCTATATGAACATTGTCATCAATGCGAAGCTAAAAGACTTCTTACAAAAGAACAAGTTTGAGAAAGTTTTCCTAATTAGAGGAAAGAGGGCGGGGCTTTATATGTTTCCCAAGAAAGAATGGCTCCAAATGGGGAAGAAGTTGCGACAGCAGTTGGGGAGTAAGGCCGCAAGCGACCTTTTGGACACGTTAATTAAAGGGACCAATGAAATCGATTTAAAGAAGCATGGTTTCATGAGGATCCCGATCCCTGCTTATCTTGTGAAGTGGAGCGGCCTGAAAAAGAATGTTGTCGGTGTTTGTTGCCCCGAAATGATCACTTTTTTTCCGGATAAAAGTTGCCTGCCTGAGAACAAGGGGAGCCCCTTGATCATTGAAGGGATTGTTTCATAGCAATTGTCGGGATGGTTTAGAGAATGAGTCGTAGGTAATGTTAGGAAAAGGGCGGTATTTGTTTATGGGCACGATCCATGCACAGGGCTACTTAGGGCAAATATCAAACTGGGTGATGAACTGGAGCATTGTGAAGGAATTGACGATGCTTGGTGTTACCTGGGAAGGGACGCTTATATTTGTCGGCTGCGTGGTTGTCTGGGTGTTGTTAAGTTGGGGGATTTATAGTTACAAGGAGAGGGTAAGGGAACTGTACGATTATCCGTTGTTTGCCTGGAGCAATGTTTTCATTTATGTGGGGATATGGTTAATTGTGGGATGTATGTGGTTGAACGGTTGTTTTGGACATTCCGATCTAACGATTTGTTCTTTAAAGCTGGAGCCGTCCAATAAAACCTGGCCGGGTTGTCCTATAATATCAACGCTTGTTACTTTGGCCATGTGCTGCCTGCCTTTTGGGAGGACAACGCGCTGGACAAAGAACGCGTGTGAGTCATTTATTATCAACTTGTTCCAAATTGTTCTCGGTTTTGTGATCACGGTGGGTTTTATCGCCGTGTATTTACTTCTTAGCGTAGGATCGCATGCGAACAGGAATAAGAAACATTGAGTTGATATTTGATTCTTGAGATAAAGGTAGGCTGAAGGTAGAATGTTGAAAAGTATATGAGAGCCCAGCAAAATAAAATGGAGAATAGGATGCCAAACGACATTAGGGGATACTATTTGGAGGAATTTCGAAATGATTTTAAAAGAATAAGTTTTGTTCCAGGTACGAATGCCACTAATCCGGGGGATTCTTTCTTCGACGCAGAATCCTGGAGGCGCGCAGTTGGGTTATTTGATGACGAACAGACGAAAACATGGTTTATTTTCTCCATGTTCATTACTGTTGCTAGCGATCAAATAATGTTCACATACTATCCACAGGATTATAGAAGATTTCGAGATTTAACGAGATATCCTAAGTTTGGCTGGTGTGGACTCGGACCGCACAATCAGAATCCCTTGTTGCTTATCCAGGTGCCTTTGCAAGATCATGTCGTGAGCGACCGTTATATTGAAGAGAATTCAGTATCGGCGGCAAAACTATTTGTCGATGAAGTTGTAGACTTTTTCAGCAGGCATATGCCGCATATTAATTCTCAAGAATTTTTCGAGCATTTTCTAAATGACGGGCAAGTTAAGGATACTTTGAACAATTTCCCTATTGTGTCGGCGTTCTTACATGAAATAGAAGCAAATGTTAGGGCGATCTGATTCATGTTCTAATTAAGGGCAATAAGGTTAAACTATAAACTTTAATATTTTCTTTCTGCTAGCCGGACGGCACAAAATGCTGTCCGGCTTTTTGTTTATATCCGCGACACAATGCTGTCGCCACCCCCTGTTATGCTTGTAGAAATACAAAGACAGGGGGGTTGGCATGGACGGGATAAAGGCATTTGTTGAGAATTGGATCGATCGGGGGTTTGAACGCTATGTAACCGCCAGGATCCAGTACGATGAAGTCAGGGAATATGATGAGAAGCAGCAGGCATTGGCAAGGCATTTTGCCATGTCACGCGACCGGCTTGCGACCCTTCGGATCAATGAGCAGAAGATCAGCGGGATATTGTTGAACAATACTGTTTACTGCTTGAAGAAGATACTTTCCGAGCAGGCTGAGACACTTGAAGAGGGTAATTATGAGAGCGAGAGATACAGCGAACCGCGGGTTTCTTATCCTCTTTTTCGTGATTTAGAGGTCATGCCGGGAATTTATGAGGCGGTATGGTCACGCGCAACGATCTTTTTCAAATGGAAGGGCAGTCCTTTTTGCGTCAGCATGAGGGATGATCGTATCATGGAAAATACTGTCATACAGGTTTTCAGCGTGAGCGACGCCGCCCTCAAAGGATTTATTGATCTGTTCCGTGATTATCAAAAGACAAACCATTACCTTAAGGGCAAAAAATTCATCGGGCTTGAGGGAAGGTTGATGCCGTTCAGTTCTTATGGGTGGGGCGATATTATTCTTTCGGATAATATAGCCGAGAAGGTTCATTCAGAAGTGACAGGTGTGTTGCGCAGCGCAAAAATGCTTACGCATTACGGGCTGAATAATAAGAAGGGGTTTATCCTGGCAGGTGATCCGGGGAACGGCAAGACGTTGCTTTTAAAGATCCTGGCTAATACGATCGATGCCACCTGCATCATGGTGCCTTTTTCCAAGAACAGTTCAGAAAAAGACATGGCGGCTGTATTTCGCCTGGCGAGACTGCTCGCCCCAACCATGCTTATCCTTGAGGATGTAGATCTTTATGGTGAGGATCGGGATCATGTTGCGGATGGCGAGTATCTTGGCGAGTTGATGAATGAGCTCGACGGGATGATCGAGAATAAAGAGATCATCGTCTTTGCCACAACGAACCATCTAGAAAAGGTCGAGAAAGCCCTCCAGAACAGACCCGGAAGGTTTGACCGGGTCTATAAGATCCTGAACCCTGACCTTCAGGCCCGCCGCCGGTTGCTTGAGCATTTCATCAATAAAGTTCCCAACAAGATCACGCGTGAAGAGATTGATGACCTGGCCGCCTGTTTTTCAGGGTATTCCGGCGCCTATCTCAAGGAGCTTGTCAATTCCGGGTTCGCTCACGCGGTCCTTAGGGACGAACATGACCCTGTGCTTATATTTTCCGATCTGGAGGAAAATCTGGAGGTCCTGAAGAACAAGGAAAAGAAACCTGTAATCGGCTTTGAGGTCGCTGTAAATCGTTCCCGCCTTGAGGAGGCCCGGGCATTACGCAAGGAAGGTCCGTGATCCATTCCAGGCGCGACGTAAGGCTGTCGCGAGGTGGCCGTATACTATTTGGAACGATCCGTCGTCAACAAGAAAACGGGAATGCGAGGTTATATGAAGAATGACCAGGACTATTTCAGTGAATTCTTTACGTTGTGCGAGTTCTACCTGCAGAAGCGCGCTATTTTGCACAAGATCTGGACGCATGTGGATGACAATACCTGCGACAACGCGTACTGCGCGGTTCTTAGAGACCTAAAAACAATCGACGCTTTTTTAGAAGAAGAGGACCGTAAATTCTGGCGGGATGTGGCTGTGGCAAAAGGAGACGGTGCGCGACTGCTTTTTGAAGAGTTTTCCGCAGAGAAAGGGCTTGGTGTCTTTGAAAAGAAAGCAGCGCTGTTTGTATTATTTGCCCATATGTTCCATCCGCACAGCATTTGGCAGGAGACGGAGATCGTCGCCATGCTTGATTGCGGATCAACCTGGGATTCCAAGTTGAGATACCGTAACGCGATCATGCCGGAGAGCCTTCTTTTTAAGATGAATATCCTGGTCATCAAGCCCCGGGATGGCCGGTGCCGGGGCGCTATGCAAGATCCGGAAATCGCACTGAATCCTGCGACGTGCGCGGCGTTGATCGGGTTTGTGTCCGGCAAGGCTACGGAGATCCCGGCTTTTGTGAAAGAAGATGGCGGCGCGTCTATTGAAAACGCCGGCTTGCGCGATCCGGAGTATTCAATGGAAGATGTCATCCTTGTTCAGAAGGTCAAAGAAGATGTATTGTTTCACATTGATTCCTGGAAAGGCGGGTTGGGAGACCTTGGAGTTGGAGAGAAGATCAAGAAGGGGCGAGGCGTCGCGTTCCTGTTTTATGGGCCGCCTGGCACGGGCAAAAGCATGCTTGCTGACGCTATCGCCAGGCACATGGGCAAGAAGATCCTGCAAGTTGCCATGCCGCAGATCACGGACAAGTTGTTTGGCGAAACGGAAAAGAACATTTCAAAAATTTTTAAGACGGCCAAGGCGACAGACGCGGTGATCTGTTTTGATGAGGCCGATTCGCTGCTTTATAGCCGTCAGCGCATGGAGCATGAGCGCGATATCGCTTTTGTGAACGTGATGTTGCAGGAGATCGAGCGGTATGAAGGCGTCATCTGTTTGACGACGAACTTTGACACCATGCTCGACCCGGCCCTGGAGCGGCGCGTGTCGCTGAAAGTGCGTTTTACGCCGCCGGATCAGTTATTGCGGCCAGGAATATGGAAGTCGCTCATTCCTTCCAAGGTCACGGTTGGTCCGGACGTTGATTTCGAGGAACTCGGCCAGAAATTTGTGATGAGCGGCGGGTACATCAAGAATGCGGTCATGAACGCGCTGCGGCGTTTGTCACAGGAGAAACGGACAACCATAACAATGGAAGATCTTCTGTTCGGCGCGAAAATGGAGCAGGAAGGGATGTTTCTCAAGGAAAATAAACAGCCGATCGGGTTTGCAGCTTAGTGCTTGCATGAAAGTGAGCTTCACAATAACGGGGGAAGTATGGCACAAACTGAGACGCAATATGTGAATGGTTTATTGAATGGAAAAAATTTGATCTGGTCAGCCAAGGGGAAATTGATACACGAGGAGTTCTTTTGTGAAGGCTTCCGCACGTCGACTCAAAAGGAATGGTACTTGGATGGGAATATCAAATGTATCGCGGAATATAAGGCGGGGCAGTTGCATGGAATGCGCCGCACCTGGCATCGAAATGGACAGCTTAAGTCAGAAGAATTGTTTGAAGGTGGTCGTAAAAACGGCATTTCAAGACAATGGGACATACAGGGTCGTATTTGGCGCAGAATAGCGTATCTCGGCGGGCGGCCGCACGGGGAGTGGATCGTTTGGAATGAGGCAGGCAAAGATATCTTAAGGCAGTATTATTCGCATGGCATTCGAATGCCGGCAAAGTATGAATTGCTAATTCTTAACAATGGCTTAACTGCAAAGCACATCCTGCGAATAAGGAACGCTGAAGTCAGACGGGTATGTCTTGAGGCGCTGGGGTACGGCCGATTCCTGGCACAACTTTCTCATAAAGTTATTCACAAAGACGGTGATCAGGAGCTTGTTAAGGTCGATTGGCGTAAAGGAGAGGAGCCTTTATGCCTTGTTAAGGTACGTTGCCCGACAACAAGCGCGTTTTATGTCTTACGCGTTCCTCCTGGTATGAAAACAGTCAAACAGGCCATAGCGTGGACATTCGGCGTAAGCGAAAAAGGATACCAACCGGTAGAGGAGGCGTAGAAGATGTTTTCCAAGACGAGAAAGACTTTGATCTTTCATAAGCGATCACCTTTTGAATATGGCCTTTTATCCGCTTGCCATGCAGCAGGTCTTGATCCTTCAGATAAGAAGTCTTTTGAGGACGAAGGTGCTCAACGGTTACTTCAGAAGACAAACCTTATTACAGAGATGGATTGCCTGTTAGTACAGGTCTTGTTGTTAGACGGTGTCGAAGTAAAGGGCTTCTTTATGGCAATGTCAGACAAGAAATTTGTGGCCCGAATATTCATTGATGAACGATCTGATAACAGAACCATTCTCGGGATGCTGGCGGGAGATGATTTGCTGTCTGGCATACATAAAGATGATGAAATGTCCCTTGAGGTCGGTGTGCCTGTATACAGAGCCACTATGCGGTAAGCTGGCGTTCGACCCTGGCAATTGCGTTGTTGTTTGTCGCGCGACACGAGGCTGTCGCTACCCGCGCGTATAATCATATCTTCCGGCCACACGAAGAAGAAAGAGACCTAAGGTAATAATATGAAAAGACATGGTGATTTACTGATCGTGAAAGTCAAGGTGATGCCCGAAGGGGCGGTACCACACGCGTCAAGAATTCTTGCCGAGGGTGAGGCTACGGGACATAAACATGAACTCGACTCAGGCGATGTTTATGAAAAAGATGGAGTCTTGTACTTTAAGGTCAACATGGGAAAAATTAGCACATTAAGTCATCAGGAACATCATGCGTTAACGTTTGAAGCCGGGATTTATAAGGTTGTCCAGCAACGGGAATACGTCCCGGATGGCTGGCGTAATGTAGCGGATTAAAAAGGGGGATGATTGTGTTCGGGAGCAATATTGAGTCGAAGGTCAATCGAGTCCGTGATCTTGTTCCTGAGGCCCTGGAAGCCTTGTGCCAGGATGGATCAGGAGGAACAGGCCTTCCTATTAATTCTGGTCATTCCAATTTTAGGATCCATCGGGAAGAGTTTTCTGTTATTTTTGCCAGGCCCTGGGGCGGATCGACGGCCTTCTTATCAAGTATGGCTGTTCAGCTTTCAGTGAAAAAGGATATTCCGGTAGCGTATTTTACGCTGGATCTTTCGCGGGATATTCTGGTTCAGCGCATGTTGTGCCTGTATTCCGGTGAAAAATTTTGTCCATTGACAGCAAATCGGAATATGCCGCGGTTAACAGCCGCCGCGGGAGCTTTGTCAGAAGCGCCTCTTTATGTGCTTGAGGGCAAGTTTGATCTGGACGGCCTCGAACGATCGATCCGTAGGTTAGTGCGGGAGAGAAAGATCCAGTTCTTTGCGGTAGATACGATAGACCAAGTCGGGGAGTTTTATGAATTAGATTCGTTTTCAAAAAGGGCTGAAAGAGAACGGATCTGCGCACGACTTAAGAAATTGGCGAGATCATTAGATGTGGCCATTACTGCGATCATTAAAATTGACAGTGACCCAGGTAACCTGGGGACCAAAAAGGGGGATCTTTCTGAACCGAATGTACACCTGATATTTAGAAAAGAGGGCAATGTCGCGCGTTTTGCCGAGAACGTTATGGTCCTGAATATATTATTCAGGGACATATCCGGTCATTTGTATGTCAAGAGCCCGCGGATGGCGGGTATGGAATGTGTGCAACTGCGGTATGATCAGGGATCTCTGAGGTGCAGTTTCACGGGAGATAATGACGTATGAACAAGACTAAAAAGGGTAATCGTTATACGGGTCCTGTTGAGCCATCCGAATTTTGTTGGGGAAAAGGTATATTACGATATGTCCGCAAGCATGCGGGGCTAGGGATCAAGGAAATGGCGTGCGGGTATTATCCTGATGGCAAGATAATGTTTGAATACCCTATGCATATGCGTCAGCTGAATGGCGTGGGACGTATGTTTTACCACAACGGGATGAAGAAGAAAGAAGAACCGTACAGGCAGGGCAGGTTGGATGGCGTTGTGTCTTTCTGGGATGAGCACGGGCAATTAAGGAAACGCGAAACGTACGTTCTGGGATCTCGTCATGGGTTAAGTGTTGAATGGAATGATTCGGGAAAATTTGTTCAGCAAGAACTCTTTTTGCGTGGCCGCGATGTGCCAGAAGGCCTTAATCAGTGGATTGCCAGGACGCCGATCAATGCAGAACATGTTATAGGTGTCAAAAATATTGAAGTCCGGCGGATATTTCTTCAGGAACTGGGTTATGAGCGTTTGCTGGCAGGGGTTGAATACAAGATCCTTCATCAGGACGGTACTCAAGCGTTGGTCCGGATCGACTTGTCTGATCGGGAGGAATCGATCGTTTTGGTGAAGGTTAAATGTCCTTCAACGGGCGCGTTCTATGTTTTACGTGTGCCACAGGAGATGCGGACGGTCAGGGAAGCCGTGGCATGGACATTTGGCCTTGGTGAAGCAGAATATCATCCGCTCATGGAGTCATGACCGGATCAGCATGGGGCGTGTGAAAAAAAATTTCAATTTTGAAAGGAGTGGTAGAATAAAAAAATATGGATGACGACATCTTTGATTCGCAGCCATTAGAGAATGATCTTCTTATTGATGCTTTCCAGGACAGGAAAGTGGTCAAGGACCCCAAGATCCTGACCAAATCCAGGTTCCTCAACGGTCTTCAGTGCCCTAAATTGCTGTGGACATGTTGTAACACCCCTGAAACAATCCCACCTTCTTCTGCCAGAATTCAACAAATTTTTTATACAGGCCATCGCGTCGGAGAAATGGCAACCCGTCGATTCCCTGGTGGGCATCATGTCCAGGAAGACGATTTTCAAAGGAACATTGAAGAAACGCGCGTTCTTTTGTCCGCCAAAGATCCCCGTCCGATCTATGAGGCGGGGATCAAGGCAGGGCGGCTGTACGCGCGGGCGGATATCCTGGCGCCATCAAAAACGACAGTCGGCGCCTGGGATGTCATCGAAGTCAAATGCAGCACCTCGGTTAAGGACGTATATTTGCAGGATATTGCCTTCCAGCGTTACTGCTATGAGCAGGCAGGGGTGAAGGTCGGGCGTTGTTTCCTCATGCATATCAATAATCAGTACGTTCGCCACGGGGCGATCGATGTGGAGGAGTTTTTCACCCTTGAAGATGTCACGGTTGAAATAGCGCCGTTTTTCCAAAGAATGCTGGAGTGGACCGCAGGTCTTTTGAAGATCATTGATCTTGTTGATTGTCCGAAGGTGGGCATCCGGGAGCATTGTGGCAAGCCGTATGACTGTCAGATGAAGCCGCTGTGTTGGGCGTTCCTGCCGGAATCAAATGTCCTTGAGTTGTCAGGTAGGAAGTCCAAGAGTTTTGATCTGATCGACCAGGGGATTCTTCGCCTGCGGGATATTCCAGATGACTTCAAACTGACAGATAAACAGACGATCCAGCGGCAATGCGCCATCAGCGGCCAGCCGTATCTCGATAAGGATGAGATAAAAGCGTTTCTCAAGACCTTGCGGTATCCGTTATGGCATATGGATTTCGAAACGATCTTTGAGGCCATCCCGCGGTTTGACGGGATCCGGCCGTATCAACAGGTGCCGTTCCAGTTTTCGATCCATCTGGAAAGAGAGCTAGGGGCGACGCCTGAGCATTTCGAGTTCCTGCACAAAGACGCAACGGACCCGCGCCCCGCGTTTTTGAAGGCCCTGCGTAAATGTCTGGGGGCTGAAGGAACGATCCTGGCCTATAAAAGGAGTTTTGAGAATGGAAGGATCAAGGAGCTGGGCGAAGCTTTCCCGGAACACTCGTCATGGTGTAAGGATGTCATTTTACGCACAGAGGACCTGTTCGTTCCTTTCCAGAAATTTTTCTATTATCATCCATCTCAACACGGTTCAGCTTCACTCAAGAAGGTCCTCCCGGCGCTGGTTGGCAAAGGTTATGAAGGAATGACGATAGCTGATGGTGGCCAGGCTACGACGGAATATGCGCGGGTAACCTACGGCGAAGGCATTGACCCGGCTGACCGTGCGAAGGTTTATGCTGACCTAGAGGCCTATTGTGGGCTGGATACGCGGGCGATGGTGGATGTTTTAGAGAAATTAAATAAGCAGGTTAATTAATTGGGAGGTGGTTATGAGTGTAGAGACGTCTATAAAGATTATTATGAATCAAGCAGATAAAATCCTAAAAGAGTTTGAGCCTTTTAAAGAATGCTCAGAGGCGAGAGGTATCAGAAATGAAGTGCCCAAAAAGGCAGGAGTTTATATTTTTTATGACAAGAATTCCCAAAAGCCCCTGTATGTTGGCGAGACTATTAATTTACGTCGAAGATTGACAGAGCATCATTCAAATGCAAACGCATATAAAAGAAGTCCATTTCGAAAGAATTTAAATGATAAATATGTTAAAAATTGGGATAAAGTTCAGGAGTATATTAATTGTAAATGTTCGTTTAAATATTTAGCACTTAACGATCATCTTGACGCATGTATTATTGAAAGAATTTTGATAAAGCATTTAAATACACCTTTGAATAAGATGAAAGAAATGAAAGAAGGATAAGAGTTTCTGAAAGGAAAATTATGTCAGCAAAAAAAAGCGCCGTTAAAGTTAAACGGAAAAATAGTAAGAACAAAACGGTCATCTTTAAGCGCACGGGAAAAGGCAGAAATACCGACAGCAAGAAGAAGTCTATCGAACGACTTATAACTATATTGTCTGTCTTGGACAAAGGGGGCTCGATCACAGTCAAGGCAATGGCGGCGACCCTAGAGGTATCTAAACGGACGGTAGAGCGAGACTTAAAAATCCTGCGTGGCGCGGGGTATAATGTTGAGGACTTTGATGGCAAAGGATACAGGTTCGGAGATGGCTTTTCACTGCGTAAAGTCTCCTTGAATGAGGAGCAGGCATCACTTTTATCTTTTATGTTCGAGGTCGCCTCTGGTTTAGGCGAAACTTTTGAAGCGTCATTCAAGGATCTCTTTAAGCGTTTGATGGCCAGAGATCTTTACACTCCTTATTACGCAAAGCTTCCGGTCAAACATTCCCCATTGCCGGCGACAACCCAGGTTAAGTTCCTGGAAGCTGCCATTCTTGAAAGTAATCGCATCCAGATCAAATATGTCTCGGCCGCCAAAGTCGAGAAAGAATATTGCCTTGAACCGCTCAAGATCGCCTTCTTCGATGGGTATTGGTATGTGATAGCTGTAAAGAAAGGGGAGAAGAAGATCCAAAAGTATCGCGTGGATCGGATTTCAGATGTAAGGATCCTTGAAGAATCCTTTGTTCCTTCTGTTCGTATTGACAAGATCCTGGAAGACAGCGTGAATATCTGGTTTGATGAGGTTCGAGGTGACCGGGTGCTGATCAAGGTCGCGCCTGAAGTCGTCCAGTATTTCAAGGAACGCCAGTATTTTCCGCTTCAGAAGATAGTTGAAGAGCATGCCGACGGGGCGATGATCATCGAAACATTCCCGGCAAATACGGAAGAGATCAAGCACACGGTGATGCATTGGATCCCGTCGCTGACCGTGCTAGAGCCATTGGCCTTTAAAGATGAGATAAAGCAGATGGCAGGTGAGTATTTTAAGATGTGTTGATGGGGCTGTTCACAAAACATATCTTTTTACCATAAGGAGCAATTAAATGAATGAAGAAGAAATAATTGATGAATTAATGAAAATTAAAGATGTGGGGGAAAAAACGGCAATGAGTCTGAAAAATCTACGTTTTAAGGGACCAAGTTGTTTCAAAGGACTTACTGTTGATCAGATTTTAGTGATGGTAAAAGGTAAAAAGAGTGGATTGGGTAGAGTTTCATTTGAAAAAATTATTAAAAGTGTAAATGTTGATAGAGATCATGAATACACAATTGCTGATGATAGGTACAAAGCAATTAAAGAGCGCTCTTTTAAAGACATGTTGAAGCTGCGTTTCTTTATGAACCACGATTTCAAGAGCGAAGAAATCGTTAGTGATATTTCTTTTGACACGCGTGATCGATATCTTGCTATTTGTAAAAATATGAAAAAAATTAGAGATGAAAATAAAGAACTTAAGGATATAGATCCTAAGCGCAGAAAGGAATGTAGAAAATTATATGCAGACAAATTCGAAAATGATTTTCGCCTGTCAGAATTTAGAGAGAAATATAAAGAAGATAAAAGTCAGTCACGAAAATGTGAATATTGTGGAATTTCCGAGACGCAAATTAAGGAATTAATTTACAAGGAAGGTATTACGACAAAAAGGCTTATTAATCGAGGACACACCATGGAAGCCGATAGACGTGAGCCAAACGATAAGTATGAATTTGGTAACGTAGCTATTTGTTGTTACTGGTGCAACAATGCAAAGTCAGATGAGTTTAGTGTAGATGAGTTCAAGCCAATTGGAAGAGTGATTTGTGCTATCTGGAATATGAAATTGAAAAGTATCCATTCGGCGAATCTCATTCCAACAGACGCGACATCGGATAAGTTTTTAGATGAAATAACAGCTTCCGCAAAGAAATATTTTGATTTGTCAATCAGCCCACCTAGCAAAGATTAGTGATTTGATCCTCGGAGTAAGAAAGTAGATCTCATAGTTGGTATTTAGCCCGTCAATCTTAAAACCGGACAGCATGAAAGTGCTCTCCGGTTTTTCTTTTTTACATGCGACATGAGGCTGTCGTCAGGCTGGTGTAGATTGGTTTCCCCAGTTCAATAACGAAGTGCAACACTTGAGGAGTTTGACGGGCTTCCGCGATAAAATGAGCGGACTATGCCAAAACCCTACAAACACCTGACGAATCATGAGCGAGACCTGCTATCAGTCCTCAAAAGTAAAGGGCAATCGGTTCGCGAGATTGCCAAAGCTCTCAACCGAAGTCCGGCTACGGTTTCGCGAGAGCTTAAACGAAACGCTCCTCCTGTGCACACCGGTTATTACTTGGCCCATAAGGCCCATGATCGTGCTGTTAGCCGGGCGATCACCTGCCGGACGCACCAGCGGCTCAAGAATGACAAAATTCGCAAGTATGCCAGGCGCCGGATCAGGCACGGCTGGTCACCGGAACTCATTGCCGGACGCCTTAAAAAACTGCATCCTAAACTGTCCATCAGCCATGAAGCCATTTATCAATGGATCTATACCGATGCTCGAGAGCTCATCCCGTCACTTGTTCGGTCTCACCGTAACCGCAAGCGACGAGGCTATTCAAGGCGTCACAAAAAGACCCATATCCCGTCCAGAGTGTCGATCAAAGAACGCCCTGAGCATGTTCAAACGCGTCAGGAACCAGGGCACTGGGAGACAGACACGGCTGTCTCGCGTCAGAGCCGGCCAGCCTTACAAGTCAGCGTTGAACGGACGACCCGGCTTACCAAAATTGCTAAACTGCCATGGAAAGGGGCGCATCCTATGAGCACGGCACTGACAAGACGGTTAAAACGACTCCCTAAGTGGTTCAGGTTGTCAATCACGTATGATAACGGCTCCGAAAATACCGAGCATGTTAGAACTAACAAGATACTTGGCACCAAGTCGTATTTTTGTGAGCCGTTCCATAGCTGGGAACGTGGAACCGGGGAGAACACAATCGGTCTGGTAAGACGGTTCTTCCCAAAGAAGACGGATTTTGCTAAAGTCTCAAAGAACAGAATAAACGCGGTGGAGCGTTGGCTCAATCACCGGCCGAGAAAATGTCTCGGATTCTTAACACCGCTGGAGGTCGCTAACTCCTTGGGTGTTGCACTTCAAAATTGAATTCGGGTTTTAAAATGGGTGGTAACAAAAGTTTAAATCGTAAGGAACATTTAAAAAAGGGGGGCGGTATGAATGTTGTGTGGAGTTTTGTTTTCTTATTGGTGTTTGTGCCACTGGCACACGCGGGAATGTTTGATGATGCTTTGAAGTCCGGGTTAGGTGCTGCGGTCCAAACAGTCACCGACCAAGCTGTTTCTAAACAGGATGCTCCGGCAAAGCAGGGAACGGAAGGTCAGACTGAACAAAAAGTAGTCCAGCAACAGGCAGAACAACCTTCGGCAGCCCAGACTGAAGTAGCGCCATCGGTAGTTGAGAAGAAAAATCCATGGACTGATGCGGATACGGCAGCATTGGTAAAGACATTCAAGACCAACTTTAGTGCGGATGAATTGAAGGTCTTGTTGAGTTCCAAGTTGCATCTGATCGCAATTCAGTCAGATGATCGGGAATTTCTTCAAACACTGATCTATTTTGGGTTCAATCAGTTGACCCTCGAGCAAAGAAAGCTGGTTTTCGGAAGTAACATCGTCGATTCAGGTAATAATTGGCTTTCCAGAATTACAAGTCTTGAAAAGATCGGCAGCGACACGGTCTGTTTAAAGTTCGATTTTATGGGAAGAGAAGATCCTGTTGAGCCACTTAAGCCTTTCAGAAAAGAGTTTTATTTTAGATGGCATCCAGCGACCAAAAGTCTCATGTTGATCCAATTAAGGGCTTACGGCACTCAGCAGGGGGATGTTAAAATTAATAATGATGAATCAAACGGTTTTATGTCTGAACAGGCATATGTGGTCTTTATTCAAGCCATCGCAGGGTTTGCTCAAACGGGAACTATTTAATAGCATATTAACTTTCAAAACCGGACAGCACGAAAGTGCTCTCCGGTTTTTCTTTTTTAGCTGCGACATAAGGCTGTCGCGGGGCAGCTGTAGACTTATCCTTATGAGAGGCAAGGCTATTAAACTTCACAAGAAGCGGACCGACCAGCAAAAGAGCATCCGGGTTGGCTCTTTTATGCGCCCCTGAACGGCGATGGAACAGGAGCGCAGGTTCATCCAGGAGAACAAACGGTCGATAGGTTTTGCCGCTAACGGTTGGGTGATTGGGTAGAAGAAAAAATGGGGGGGAGCCATGGATTATTCATCGTGTGATATGCATGAAGAGCTGTTTGTTGAGATCCTGTCACCGCAGGTGCATGTTCCGCTGGACCAGGAGAAGGTTGTCCATGAACGCCGGTGTTATGAAATGTCACCCGATCCTTCAAGTAAATGGTCAGCCACGCGCGACTTGGCGAAGTTATATGCCGATGCCGGCCATTACGATCAGGCTGTGGCAATTTGCAAGGAAGCCATGGAAAATCCTTTGCTTGGCGATCATCGGGTTGATTTATGGTTTCAAATGGGGATGATCAGTGAACACAAGAGAGATTTTGATGCCGCGCTTCACTTTTACCTGAATAGCTTCAATGCCGGGTCAGCCAGTTCTCATTTTCAATATTGGCAGCACAACAATGTGGCTTTTTGTTATCTCGCAAGGAAGGAATTTGCCTTAGCCGAAACACATTGCCGTAAAGCTTTGGACTTGGATGAAATCAACTGGATTAAAGGTAGTGGGCGGTTTTATGGGGATTCCAAACATTGGAATGCCTGGAAAAATATGGGAGTTGTCATGGAACATACCGGGCGCTATTTGGAAGCGGCGTCTTTTTATACAACTGGCATCAAATTGAGCCACGGCAATCGAAGGGCTGTTTTACATTTGCGTCGGTTGTTGGAACGGCACCCGGATGTGGCGGCGTCCTGGAAAGAACCGGTCCAGGATCTTTTGACATATTACAATGTGACTGTTTGACAGGAAAGAGGTGTTTGTGAATAAGAAGTCGGTATATTTCTCAGCACTGTTGCCAGTGAGATTCCCTGAATTCTTCAAGAACCTGTCCGGGATTTTGGATTCCTTGAAGGTCGAGTGGGGACTTTTGCCTCATACCAATGATATTTGGTGCCGGGATTACATGCCAGTTCGTGTATCTCCGCGAAAATTTGTTCAGTTTAAGTATGCGCCGTCATATTTAATGACGAAGAAATGGTGGCCAACGATCACTGACCCCGTTAAAGTGTGTGCGGCTGTCGGCATCAAGGCTGATCCCTGGGATTTTGTGATAGATGGAGGGAATGTTGTCCGGTTCGGATCTAAAGCGATCATGACCGAACGGATTTATAGCGAGAATCCGGAGTATTACCCGGAGATATTCCCGGATGTTCTTAAGGATTTTCTGAAGGTTGATGAGCTTATTATGATCCCCGAGGAGCCGTGGGATCCTTACGGGCATGCAGACGGATGTGTGAGGTTTCTTAATGAGAACACGGTCATCATCCATGAGCTGCATAAAAGTCATCCGGGATTTGATCGCGCTCTAAGAAACGTTTTAAAGAAGCATCGTCTGGAGTATGTTGAAATGCCGTATTTTATTGATAATGATCCCAAGAATAAGGATTCGGCGGTAGGGAACTATGTGAATTATCTTGAAGCGGGGAAAGTAATTGTAGTGCCTGCATATATCGGTTATTCTAAACAAAATGAGCGCGCGTTGCGCGTCTTACAGCGTGTCTTTAAAGGGAAGAATGTTGTTCAGGCCGAGTCAACGCCTATTGCCAAGCTCGGCGGGGTGTTGAATTGTGTGAGTTGGAGCGAATAAGGAGCAACTTGTTATGAATGATGAAATGCTTAGATTACTTTGCGATAAAATGAAGTCTAGCGAAGGCATCAGAATTTATTCTAAGAAACCGGCGAAGTTTGAGCAGTGGATACAAGTCGAGCTTTGTGGGATATTGTCAGCGATGGGGCAACATCCTGTGCCAGAAATGAATACAGGGGAGGATTGGAAGTCCATTGACATTGTTTTTGATTCCAAGGTGCCCGGGTATAAAGAAGCGTTAGAAATTAAAGTTTTGTTTCGCGAGTCTCCCGAGTGGCAATATTCAGATAAGGGCGACAATGCAAGTAAGAGCATGGATTCTTTGGAAGAAGACATTCGAAAACTCAATTCACTTTCTTCGGGGAGCAAGTATGAGGGGAAGTGGATATTATTTGTTGTGGTTGGACCGGCTAAATATGTAAGCCTCGAAAAAGGTGGCGCTGTTGATTGGAAGACGGAGATTATGAACAAGCGGTTTAGAGAAATTCAATGTAAAATTACAAATATAAGCGAATGTGCATTTACAAGCTTGAATGAAGAGATGAATATGGTATTTCGAATTATTTTGGGTAGAGTAAACTGAAGAATAGGACGATGAAATAATTTTCATGAAAAACACAATCGCTCTAGTCTACGACTTCGACGGCACACTCTCCGAGAAATCCATGCAGGAGTACACGGTCTTGCCCAATCTCGGTGTGAAGGACATGGAACTGTTCTGGAGTTCGATCGACAAGGAAGGCAAAAAGCATAACGCTGAAATGAGCCTTGTCTGGATGCGCAAGATCATCGAACTCGCCAGGCAGGGAGAGAAGCGTATCACACGCGCGTATTTCAAGAAATGCGGACGTGACATCGAATATTTCCCTGGTGTTACGGAGTTCTTTAAGACCATCAATCTTTATGTTAAGAATGTTTCTCGAGGGAAGATGAATGTCCGTCATTACATTGTTTCAGCCGGGCTTAAAGAGATCCTGGACGGGATCAGTATCCGCAAAGAGTTTCACAACATCTTTGGATCTGAATATTTCTACGACGAAAAGGGCCTGCCTCATTTCCCCAAAGTGGTCATTACCGACACGATCAAGACGCAGTATCTTTTTCGCATCAACAAGGGCAAAGAGCTTTTGAGTGAAAGTATCAATGAACATACGGATGAGAATGACCGCCCGATCCCGTTTGAAAACATCATTTATGTCGGCGATGGGCTGACCGATGTGCCGGCCATGACGCTCACAAGAAAATCGGGTGGGCACTCGATCGCAGTTTATCGTAATGGCAGCAAACTGGGGCTGAGCACTTGCAAAAGTTTGTTAACGGCGTCCAGGGTCGACTTTGCGGCGCCGGCGGACTATCGCAAGAACAGCGAACTTTTCCAGTATGTCACGAGCGTCCTGGACCTTATCGTAAAGAAGTATGAATTCGGGTGCAAGCGTGAACAGAATCGCGCGAATTTATGAAATGATTTAAGATCAAGGCAATGCTGGAGGTGCTTTCTGAAAAATAACGCCGAGAATGAAAAGCGGAGGCTTGAGGGCTGTTTAATGACGTCCTTATTATCTGGTCCTTCTAATACGCTGTTGAGCTTGATCAAGGCGGATGCTTCTTTGCAATTATGTTTTCGCGGAAAGTATTTCAGTGTTTATTACAAAGGCGACAGCTTGTTTAAGATCAGCCTTTCGGACAGAGGAGGCGTCGCCGCATTCGATTTTAATCATGCCAGAAAAACAGAGTCCTGGGAAATTTCTTTGAAGAAGTTAAAAGGTTTGGGATATGCATACTTTGAAGGAAAAGGAGATGTCGCGAAAAGATCCCGGAAGGTCATTTACAGATACCGCTCCGAAGGGAAAAATTTACATGATCTGCGCTCTTTTTGGGAAGAGTCTATCAGGATACTGAAACCATTGGTCGATGATTTTCTTGATTTAGAGAAAAAATATGACTATTTCAAGGGCTCTCTGGTTGGCAGAAATAGTGAGCATTTAGAACGTCAGCGCCAGCAACAGATCATGAGGGCGAATAACAGTCTGAAGGGTGAATATTTTATATATGATATGGAATACGATCAGCCGAGAAATTCTTCCGTCAGTGAAGCTAAAAGCGGGAGGTTTGATATGTTGGCATTGCGGCGGATCTCAACAGGAAGATACAGCCTTGTTTTTATTGAGTTGAAGAGCACACCAGTAGCCTGTGGAGGGGGATCCGGCATTGAAAAGCACAGGGTTGATCTGGAAAGATATATTTGCAATGAAAAATTGATCGGTGTCCGCAAGAATGACGCGGTCGAGATATGCAGGCAGTATGGCGAATTAGGGCTTGTCGAGAAAGAAGAAGTTAAGGTGGAGGGCGTGGAAATGCTTTTCGTATTTACGGACAAGGCAATGGCTCATGCCGGAAAGATCAAAAACACATGGGAAAAGTGCATTTTGCCCGGGGCCGAGATGGGGCTTAAATATAACATCATGACATTATGATCCTGCGTATCCACCGCGGCACCAAAGAGATCGGCGGGAACTGTGTGGAGCTTTGTACAGAGCAGACCCGCATTATCCTCGATCTTGGAATGCCATTAGTTGACCCCCGGGACAAAACAAAAAAGTTTGAGAGTTTTTCTGTCCGACGCATGACATTGCCGCAAATGCTCGACGCGGGCATTCTTCCGGCCGTCAAAGGGCTTTATGAAGGGCATGATGACACTAAGCCGGTCGATGCCCTGCTGTTATCCCATCCCCATCAGGACCATTACGGTTTCTGCAAGTACATCCGCAAAGACGTTCCTGTTTATCTCAGCCAGGATGCGAATCTGATGCTTGGCGTTTCAGATGTGTTCTTGCCCACGCAGTTTGGCGTCCATGACAAGAGAGAATTCTTTCAGGATCGTATCCCGGTCCAGATCGGCGATTTCAAGGTAACGCCCTATTTAATGGACCATTCCGGCTACGGGGCGATGGCTTTTCTTATTGAAGCGGATGGGAAAAAGATCTTTTACACCGGGGACTTTCGCGGGCACGGGCGCAAGAGCGCGCTTTTTGATAAATTGTTGAGATTGCCGCCTTCCGGCGTTGATGTGCTTCTCATGGAAGGCACGATGGTAGATCGGACAGAAGAGGGCGTTGACACGGAGCAGGAGCTGGAAACAAAGATCGTTAAGGAAGCCCGAAAATATCCCGGCATGAAGCTGATCCAGTGTTCCGGTCAGAACATTGACAGGGTTGTGACTTTTTACAGGGCCGCGAAACGGTCCGGCGCGATCTTTGTGATGGATCTTTATGTGGCGAATGTTATTCACGCGCTTGAGCGTAAAAGCCTGCCTGATCCATTTAACGGGTTCAAGGATGTGCAGGTACTTTTCACGAAACATTTTATGAAGAGACTGGAACAAAAGAATCGCCCGGATTGGTACAAGCGCTGGCGGCCATATGAGATGAGGGCATCAGCGTTGAAGCGGGCGGGCGGTAATGTTTTTATTTTTTATCGCGAGAATTCTGAGCCTGAGCTTGAGCCTGCGGGCGTTCCTTCGGGATCAGTGCTTTTTTATTCGCAATGGAAAGGCTATATGCTTGAGCCTTCTTTCAGGCCAACGGAGGTTTTCTGTAAGAAACATGACATTGCGATCGTTGAAGCGCATACGAGCGGGCATGCGGTTGTTGATGATCTGGTGCGCCTCGAAAAGGCTTTGAAGCCGGTTAAGATCATCCCGATCCATAGCAATAGTCCTGAAAAGTACCGCAAGTATTTTGGAGACAAAGTAGATTGCTTGCACGACGGAGAGTTGAGGGAAGTTTAAATTCAGAAACCAGGTCATGTTGTTGTACCAGGCGCCCTAACCGGCGCCTTTTGTGTTTATACACAGCTGTCCGGTAAAACTTTTTAGAGGAACTCGAACTGATGTTCGTGTGATTTAAAGCGCTCTAGGCGTTTTGACGATACTTTGAGCAGATCAATGATGGTCAGAGGCAAGAACAAGGCATCCTGAACCATCTTGTGT
>CAIUQE010000033.1 GCA_903901225.1 Candidatus Omnitrophota bacterium | reverse complement strand
CACATCCGTCCAGTTCACGCCTGACGCCGTTATCGCCTGCAGATCATCCCAGTTCACACCCGCCGCCGTCAACGCCTGCACGTCGCTCCAGTTGATCCCCGTCTTCGTCAGCACATCCACATCCGTCCAGTTCACGCCCGTCGTGGTCATCGCCAGAACATCCATCCAATTCACACCCAGCGTCGTCATCAACCCGAAATCCGCCCAGTTAACGCCCGTCGTGGTCATCGTTTCAATATTATCCCAGTTCACGCCCGCCGCCGTCATCGCCTGCAGGTCGCTCCAGTTCACGCCCGTTGACGCCAGCGCGCTCACGTCAACCCAGTTGATCCCCGCCACCGTCAGCGCCTGCATATCGTTCCAGTTCACACCCGCCGCCGTCATCGCCTGCAGGTCGCTCCAGTTCACGCCCGTCGCCGCCAGCACGCTCACGTCAACCCAGTTGACGCCCGTCTGCGTCATCATGCCCACATCGCTCCAGTTGATCCCAGCCTTCGCCAGCACATCCACATCATTCCAATTCACGCCTGTCGACGCCAGCACGCTCACGTCAACCCAGTTGATCCCGGCCACCGTCAACACCTGCACATCGTTCCAATTAACGCCCGCCACCGTCAGCGCCTGCACATCGCTCCAGTTCAAACCCGCCACCGTCAGCGCCTGCACATCGCTCCAGTTCAAGCCCGCCACCGTCAGCGCCTGCACATCGCTCCAGTTCACGCCCGATGCCGTCAGCACGCCCACATCGCTCCAGTTGATCCCCGCCTTCGCCAGCACATCCACATCCGCCCAGTTCACGCCTGTCGCCGTCAGCACGCTCACATCGCTCCAATTGATCCCGATCGCCGTCATATCCCCAAGATCCGTCCAATTCATGCCCGCCACGCTCAGCGCCTCGATATCCATCCAGTTAACGCCCGCCACTGTCATCACCTGGATGCTGTCCCAATTGACTCCAGTTCCCGTCATCACCGCCAGGTCGCTCCAGTTGACCCCAAGGCCGCTCATCAAATTAAGGTCCGCCCAGTTCACACCTACCGTGCTCATCTTGTTCAGATCATCCCAATTCACACCCGTACGGCTCATCACATTCACATCGTCCCAATTGACACCCGCCGCCGTCAGCGCCTGCACATCAGCCCAATTAATACCTGCCACTGTCAGCGCACCGATATCGTTCCAGTTGATCCCCGCCTTCGCCAGCACGTCAATGTCGCTCCAGTTGACACCAGCCGCGGTCAGCGTCTGCACATCGCTCCAGTTAACTCCCGCCACCGTCAGCACGCCAACATCCGTCCAGTTCACGCCTGTCGTTGTCATTGTTTCAATATTATCCCAATTCACACCCGCCGCCGTCAACGCCTGCACGTCGCTCCAGTTGATCCCCGTCTTCGTCAGCGCATCCACATCCGTCCAGTTAACACCCGTCGTGGTCATCGCCCCGAAATCCGCCCAATTCACGCCCGTCGCCGTCAGCTCGCTGATATCCACCCAGTTCACGCCCGTCGTGGTCATCGTTTCAATATTATCCCAGTTCACGCCCGCCGCCGTCATCGCCTGCAGGTCGCTCCAGTTCACGCCCGTTGACGCCAGCGCGCTCACATCTACCCAGTTGATCCCTGCCACCGTCAGCGCCTGCATATCGTTCCAGTTGACGCCCGCCACCGTCATTGCCTGCAGGTCGCCCCAGTTCACGCCCGTCGCCGCCAGCGCACTCACGTCAACCCAGTTGATTCCTGCCGCCGTCAACGCCTGCACATCGTTCCAGTTAACACCCGCCACAGAAAGATCCGCGAAATTCTGCCAATTGATCCCACGGGAGGACATCGTATTCATATCCTCCCAATTCAAAGCCGAATTTGACATGGTGGTGATATCAGCCCAGTTAACGCCTGATTGCGACAATGTATTGATGTCATTCCAGTTGATACCTGTCCTCGACAAAGCATCCACATCACTCCAGTTAACGCCAGCGTATGTCATCGCTTGAAGATCAATCCAGTTCACACCCGCCTGCGTCAAAGCGTTCAGGTCCGCCCAATTCAACCCTGCCCGTGCCAAAACAGCAATATCATCCCAATTGATCCCCGTCACCGTCAAAACATTCACATCTTCCCAATTTATGCCGACATGGGTCAATGCATTCAGATCGTCCCAATTCAGGCCTGTTGCCGCCAGCACGCTCACATCAGTCCAATTCACCCCCGCTGTACTCAATGCCTGAACATCATTCCAATTGACAGCAGCCAGCGTCAAAACATTGATATCAACCCAATTCACACCCGAGCGCGTCAAAACATTCATATCTTCCCAATTCACTCCCGCCACGCTCAATGCCTCGATATCCGTCCAGTTTATCCCTGTGGTCGTCATGGCCTGCATATTGTCCCAATTAACGCCAACGGCCGCCATAGCCCCGACATCATTCCAGTTAACACCGGCAACTGTCATGGCATTCACATCCATCCAATTCACAGTCGTGTTAGACAAAGCTCCAAGATCAGCCCAATTGATGCCCGCGCGCGTAAGCGTATTCAAATCGTCCCAATTCACCCCTGCCTTTGACAAAGCCTGCACATCGATCCAATTCACACCGAGCCCGGCGATAACGCCCACATCTGTCCAGTTGACCCCGGCACCTGTCATAACACCAATATCAACCCAGTTTATACCGGTCGTCGCCATCGCTCCCACATCGATCCAATTTACGCTAACGGCCGTCATACCTGCAAGGTCAGCCCAATTTATGCCGGTGGATGACAGCGCATTCACATCCATCCAGTTCACACCTGCTGTTGTCAGCGCTTCAACATCAGTCCAGTTGATCGCTGATCGTGACAAAGCATCAATATCTGTCCAGTTCACACCAGCAACGGTCATGGCGCTCAGATCCGTCCAATTGACACCTGCGTACGATAAGACCTGAAAATCGCTCCAATTAATCCCCGCCGTTGTCAGCGCCTCCACACTATTCCAATTAACGCCGGCCTGAGTTAAGGAAACAACATCAGCCCAATTGACTCCGGCGGTAGTCAAAGTCATCACGCTATCCCAATTGACACCAGCCGAAGTCATGACATCAAGATCGGACCAGTTCACGCCCATCCCAGCCAAAGCACTGATATCGGTCCAGTTCACGCCAGCCCCTGACATAGCCGAAATATCAGCCCAATTTATACCCGATGCTGTTAACACCTGCACATTATCCCAGTTAATACCTGAAACTGTCAGGGCATTCAGATCTGTCCAGTTGACAGCCGTTGTTGTTAACATTGTCAGGTCATCCCAGTTCACGCCGGCGATCGTCAATACCTGAAGATCATCCCAATTCACACCCGCTGTCGTTAAGGTGTTCAAATTCCCCCAATTGATCCCGGTCACCGATAACCTTTCGACATCAGTCCAGTTCACACCAGCCAATGTCATCGCACTGATATCTACCCAGTTAACGCCGGCAACAGCCATCGCACCAACATCAAACCAATTGATGCCAGCACGTGTCAGAACATTCACATCATCCCAATTAATGCCTGTCAATGAAAGTTCCTGGACATCCGTCCAATTTACCCCTGCCGCAGTCAATGTCCCGATATCACTCCAGTTGACTCCACTGTGGCTCATGGTCACAATATCATCCCAATTTACGCCTTTAGAAGAAAGCGCGGAAAGATCATCCCAGTTGAGACCCGCCATTGTCATGGTTTGGATATCATTCCAATTAATGCCTGACGTGGAGAATGTCTCAATATCAAGCCAGTTAACCCCCTGCTGCGATATGGTCTGAATCTCTTCCCAATTGATACCCCTGGAAGAAAGAACTTGGATATCATCCCAGTTAATCCCCTTCGCCGAAAGGGCCTGAACATCGTCCCAATTGACTGCCGTTGTCGATAATTTTTGAAAATCGGTCCAATTGATCCCGGTAGAGGCTATTATCTCGATATCATTCCAATTAATGCCTTTAGACGAAAGAATATTGATATCGTCCCAATTGATCCCGGATATGGATAACGCATTTAAGTCAGCCCAATTCACCCCTGCCTGTGTAAAAACCTGCAGATCATTCCAGTTGACACCTGCCTTGGTCAAAGCTTCCACATCGGTCCAGTTCACACCTTTAGCCGACATGGCTGCAATATCATCCCAGTTCACATTACCAGCGCTAAGTGACTGGATATCAGACCAATTAATAGAAGAAGCCGCCAGGATAGAAATATCCATCCAATTGACACCAGTAACCGTCAATTGCTGAATATCATCCCAGTTGACACCCTTCGAAGAAAGCGTCTGGATATCGTCCCAATTGATCCCTTTGGAAGCAATGGATCCAATATCGTCCCAATTGATGCCTGTTCCTGACAATCTTCCAATATCACCCCAGTTCACTCCATTAGTGGTAAGCACGGCAAGATCGATCCAGTTCACAGGCATCGTTGTCATGACACCAAGGTCAGACCAATTGACGCCGGCCGCAGCCAAAGCCTGAATATCCGTCCAGTTGACACCGGAAGAGCTTAAAGATTCAATGTCCAGCCAATTAACACCGGCCGCAGCCAGAGCCTGAACATCGTTCCAATTGATCCCCGTAGCCGACATGTTCCCGATATCGTTCCAATTGATACCGGTCCGGCTGAGGACATTCACATCATCCCAGTTAACACCTGCCGAAGCTAAGGCATTAAGTCCGTCCCAATTCACTCCAGCCGCCGAAAGAGATTGAACGTCAGACCAGTTCACCCCAGCTGAGGACAAAGCCTGAACATCGGCCCAGTTCACACCTTCCCGCGACATGACATACAGGTCATTCCAATTGAGCCCCTGACCCGAAAGCGTTTCAATATCGCTCCAGTTGATCCCCGCCCCGCTCATC
The DNA here is from genome assembly GCA_903901225.1 of Candidatus Omnitrophota bacterium. Classification (GTDB taxonomy): domain Bacteria; phylum Omnitrophota; class Gorgyraeia; order Zapsychrales; family Fredricksoniimonadaceae; genus Fredricksoniimonas; species Fredricksoniimonas borealis. Next base: position 18,672 of record CAIUQE010000033.1, on the reverse strand, counting down.
GATCCGATATCTGACCAATTGATCCCTTGAGCGGAAAGGACACTGATATCAATCCAGTTAACACCTGCTTTGCTGAAAACCTGAATATCATCCCAATTAACACCTTTTAACGAAAAGACTGCGATATCTTCCCAATTAATTCCCGCTTCAGAAAGAGCAGTTATATCGTTCCAATTGAGGCCTGCTGTGGAAAACACAAGAAGGTCCGACCAGTTCACACCTGTTCCAGAAAGGACCTGGATATCATCCCAGTTAACACCTTTGGTCGTCATAGACTGGACATCGTCCCAATTAAGACCCGCCTTGGACAGAACACCAACATCACTCCAGTTGACACCAATAGAGCTCATCTGAGAAATATCCGCCCAATTGACACCTGCGGCTGTGAGAGTCGTAAAATCGGTCCAATTCACGCCCGCTTGCGAGAACAGCTGAATATCATCCCAATTGAGACCAGCCTCTGAAAAGATCGCGACATCCGTCCAATTCACCCCTGCGGCGGCCAAAGACTCCACATCATCCCAATTGATCCCTTTGGTCGATAGTGCCAAAATATCATCCCAGTTAACACCTTTCACGGTCAGGACCTGGATATCATTCCAATTGATGGCCGTCGTCGTTAAACGGTTAATGTCTTCCCAGTTAACATTCGCCACAGAAAGCGCCTGCAAATCATTCCAGTTGATGCCTTTCGCCGCCAAAGCCCCGACATCATCCCAATTAATGCCGGTTGAAGTCATGGCACCGATATCCGTCCAATTGATACCACGCGAGGAGAAGGTACTAACGTCATCCCAATTAATGCCTGCATACGCCAAAATGGCTATATCATCCCAATTCACATTTTTGCCTGAAAGTGCCCCAACATCGATCCAGTTGATCCCTGCTTGGGTCAATGCTTGCAGGTCATTCCAATTGACCCCTTTGGAAGTCATTGTGACAATATCCTCCCAATTGATGCCTGCCGCCGTCAACGCTGTAACATCGCTCCAGTTGATGCCCGCTGCCGTGAATGTTGCAACATCATTCCAATTCACACCGGACGTTGAAAGCACCCCCAGATCTGCCCAGTTCACGCCGGTCTCTGACAACACGCCTATGCCGTACCAATTCACACCGGCATCACTCATCATCGCGATGTCAACCCAGTTAACACCATCACCCGACATCTGCCCGATATCAGCCCAATTGATCCCTGTCGCGCTCAACGCGCCTACATCATCCCAATTGATGCCAGATACGCTCAAAGCATAAAGGTCAGTCCAGTTAATGCCTTTGCCGGCAAGGACACCCACATCATCCCAGTTGATCCCCCGGGAAGAGAACACCTGAATGTCCTCCCAGTTGACTCCTGTCGTGGTTAACACACCCATATCGGCCCAGTTGATGCCGCTCGACGATATTGTCTGAATATTATCCCAGTTTATGCCACGCGACGTCAAAAGATCCACATCATCCCAGTTGATCCCCTTTTCCGACATGACCCCCACGTCGACCCAATTAATCCCGACAGTGCTTAAAGCCTGGACATCATCCCAGTTCACGCCTTTGAGGGACATCGCTCCAACATCAGCCCAATTGACCCCGGCCAGCGACATCTGGCCGATGTCGTACCAGTTGATCCCGATTGCCGTCATGGACTGGATATCGTTCCAGTTGATCCCGTTGCTGCTCAGCGCCCCGATGTCAGTCCAGTTGATCCCGGCAACGGACAAAGCCTGCACATCATCCCAGTTAACCCCTGTCTCAGAGAGCCTGGCGATATCGTTCCAGTTAATATTTGCTTTAGAAAACGTCTCAACATCCACCCAGTTGACACCCGTGGTCGTCATGGATTGAATATCCTGCCAGTTCATCCCGGTTGCAGCCAAGACCGCCAAGTCAGCCCAATTGACGCCGGTTTCTGATAAGATGCCGACGTCGCTCCAGTTGACGCCAGTGGTGGTCAGTCGCTGAATATCATCCCAATTCACGCCAGACATAGACATGGACTGAACATCAGCCCAATTGATCGCATTTGACGTGAACAACGCGACATCATTCCAATTGACGCCTGATGCCGTCATCACCCCCAGATCCGTCCAGTTAACACCCTTAGCCGCCAAAAACTGAATGTCGTCCCAATTCACGCCAATAGACGACAACGCCGCAAAATCAGACCAGTTAACGCCTGCGGCAGATAAGGCACCAACATCACTCCAGTTCACCCCTGTGCGTGTAAGGACGTCCACATCATTCCAGTTTATACCCGCCGCAGATAAAGCGGCAACATCGTTCCAATTGACTCCCGCCGCTGACAATGCCTGAATATCGATCCAGTTGATGCTCGCCATCGTCAAGGCATTAAGGTCACTCCAGTTGATCCCTGCGGCTGCCAGCGCCTCAACATCGGTCCAGTTGACCCCCGCTATGGACAATATGCCAACATCATTCCAATTAACACCCGCGATGGTCATCACGGAAAGATCGTTCCAGTTCACCCCGCTTTTACTAAGCACTACCACATCTGACCAGTTCACACCGGCTATGGTCAACGATTGGATATCATCCCAGTTCACTCCCATCAGGCTCATCACTTCAATATCATTCCAATTCACGCCGGCAGCGGAAAAAACACTCAGGTCGGTCCAATTAATGCCAGCATTGGTAAGGTCCTCGATGTCATACCAGTTCAACCCTCTCCCCGACATGACATTCAAATCATCCCAGTTGATATTCGCCGTCGTCAAAGCCGCCAGGCTGTCCCAATTGACACGATCAGGCCAGTTGACACCCGCCCCGGTCATAACGGCCAGGTCATACCAGTTGATGCCGGCCGCACTGAATATCTCAAGGTCATACCAGTTGATGCCGGCCTCTCCCAAGACAGCAATGTCGGTCCAGTTGACACCCTGAGCGGTCATCATCGCAATATCGAACCAGTTGATCGCCGCATCCGACATATATCCAAGATCATCCCAATTAATCCCGGTAGCCGTTAACGCATCGATATCCTGCCAGTTCACGCCCTTGGTCGTCATGGCATAAAGATCATCCCAATTGACCCCGGCTAAACTCATGGCATTAACATCAGACCACTTGATGCCGGCTTCGCTCAGGACCTTCGCGTCAGACCAATTGACTCCGGACATCTGGGATGTCACATTCTTGATATCCGTGATGTCTGAGATCAAAACACCCAGATATTCCCAATTCACCGCAGAAGTTGACATGGCCGCGACATCATCCCAGTTGATGTGTTTTTGGCTCATGTCGGTAATATCGGTCCAATTGACCGCATCCAGCTTGTTCCTGAGATCGGCGAAATTATCCCAATTGGCATTGTTGTAATCCCACTGCATTGCCGAAATGTCGAGGGGGGAATATGTCTGATAATTGTACTGACCGGGCAGTGTTTTATCCAAATATATGGACAGATCGATAAAGTATGATTTGTTTGAACTTTGCGGTTTCCAGGAATTCTGGGGTGTGCACAAATTGGTTGGCGCTCCAACGGTATTAAAAGCGATCGTGCCGACAGAATTGTATATGCCGGAATCGACCTGATAAATGGTCGCGTCGCATACCGTGTCAGGAGTCAAAATCTGACGTTCATTATCTTTTTCAAGCCAAAGGTAGATAAAAAACGCTTTCACGACACCGTCATAAACAGCTGAAAATTTCGGGCCCGTTCCCGCGAAAATATCAAACGGATCGGACACGGCAAATCCAAGCGCTTGCGTTGAGGCCTTCAGTGTGTACGCGGTGCCCGCGCGATTAAGCTGCAAACCCTGGAACTGCGCAAGCCCGTTCACGACCGTAAGAACAGCCGCACCCTGCAGGACAGCCGCGCCAGGATTGTTCTGGATCGTCAGGGTGATCGTTGTGGCGTTATCACTGGTGACAACGTTATTGTTCGCATCAAGGATGGCGACAACAGGTTGACGCTCAAATGGATGGTTATGGCCAATGCTGGAAGGAGAGATAAGAAAAGCGATGTGTGTCGCATCGCCGTGCGAAAGAGAACCGTTGCTGCCGGAACTTGAACTGCCGCTGCCGGTTTGCGCGCCCCCCGTAAAAATGTCGCTACCGAGCATAGCTTCACCGCCGCCATTCTGGTTGCCGCCGGCGAACTGGGCACAGACTGACGCCGCCCAAACAACATTTATTAATAAATAAATAATAAATGTCGAGGCGCAACGCTTGAAAGACGATTGAATAAGTTTTTCTTTTTTGTTAATTCTCATCACCAGAGATCGAGTGTATGGTGGATTTATGAGAGCATTATCCAAGTTATCTTCTTTAACTTCAATCAATTTCTAATAATTTTTGTAAAAGATTTTAACACTAAAAACGGAAGTGTAAACGATTTTTTCTCCGACGGAGAAAAGGCCTAGAAAGCGGCCCTGGCAAGGCGCGCGCCATAAAAGATCCCGGCCGAAACGTCATGGCGCTGATTCAGCCCCATGCTGTCCGGATCTTTGGCGGCGAAAGAACGTGAAGATACTTGAAAATCAGACGTGCTCGCGGAAGAAAAATCTCCCCCGCGATAACCGATCCCTGCTGTTTTATCGACACCCTTGCGCGCATCGGCAGGATCGATGCCCGGCCAGTCAACATTAGTGGCATTGCCTTCGTAAGAAACCAGCGTGGAAAGTTCCCCGTCCCCCTGCGTACCGAGGAACTGACGCCCTTCAGGCCTCCCAAGTGTTACCACCGGTTCCGCAAGATTCCCGGAAAGCTCCATATTGCCATAATAGCCGGCACCGCTGGCCGCACGCGACGTTGAATTGACCGCAAAAATACCCGCACGCAAAGGGCCTTTCTGACCCTGGGCCGGCCCGCCATTTCGCCCGTCACCGGATATCCAGCCAAGCGCGTTACGGTCAAGGTTGGCCGTGCCATTGAGCACCGCTTCAGACCCGTTCTCGTCCTGGTTCGGAGGATATATCTCATCGGCAGCCGCAGCGTTGTAAGTGCTGGAGCCCCAGGCAAATTCACCCGTGACAGGCGCGACATCAACACCTCGCGCCGCTTTTTCAAATTCAAGTTCGGTCATGGGGCGCAATGCCGCCCAATCAGCAAAAGCCGCGGCATCTGGCCACGATACATAGCCCATCGCGCGTGAAGGACGCGCCGTTGTCGCCGTTGTCGCCGGATGAGAAACATCCCAGGCGATCGTATTACGGTCGACCACACCGCTCGAAGCCTTGCCGCCCTGCACGGAAGACGTCACATCCCTGTTCATTTTTGCCGCCGTAGACAATGTGTTAAAAAACGAAACCCACTGCCCTTCGGTCAATTCATACTTCATCAAGTAAAAGGCGCTATAGCCTTTCGGAAAAGAATTGGAAACCAGAAATGCGTCACCATTAGCGTTCTCATTAGGCGCTCCGGTGGACTGATAATAAAAACCACCCGCCGCGACATTGGCCGTCGTGATCGCGTTCTCACTGGAAATATACCACGGACTGTCATCCGCCGAACCTCTCTTAAAACGGAAGGGTGTGCCGGAAGACCCATCACCGGCAAAAAACGCCCCCGCCGGGATGTAAACCATTTCAATGCCGAACACTTTGGTAATGGTGTTCGCCGCTTTGGCCGCGGCATCGGAAATGCCATCCTGGGCGTAGTTCCACACAAAGCGGACGCCCGCCGCGTTGACATTCGCCGACATCAGGTCTGCCCGACGGAAAAAGAACCCCTTCATATCCTGCGGAACAAAAAGCTCAAACCCCTGGGGGGCATAAAATCCGTCGGGATTAAGGCCGGCTCCGCCCATGCTCGCGTGATGCCATGTCTGCCCGCCATCTGTTGAATATTTCATGAAAACCCATACCGCATCATGTGAGACAGAATTGCGCCAGCCATTGTCCTGGCGCAGATCAACGGTAAATGTCATGCGGTGCGTTGGCGTGTCTGTCGCGTAGGCATCAAAATGATTGAACTGCAGATTGTTAGCAAATACCAGCGTGGAAAAATTCAGGAGAAGCAAAAAAAAGAAGGTTGTTTTTTTTGACATAGTAGGATTCAAGAACCACGGTTGAACAAAAAATTACTGATCTTCCGCCGAGCGCGCCCCGCGACCGCCATAGGTCGACGCCGCGCCGGAAGCGCCAGAGGATGCTTCAGCCCGGTCAGACACCGCCAGGCGCAATGCAGTGTCTGCCCATGAACCCCCACGGAACCCTGCCCCTGTCGCCGATGTCACGCCATGAGTCGGATCAGCATCCATGCCCGGCCACGTTGCCGTGAAGGCATTTCCCTCAGCGCCAGCCACAGCAGTAAGATACCCATCACCATGGATCCCGGAATATAAAAGAGCGGCAGCATTCCCGACGGGAACAACCCATTCTTTCACATTTCCGGAAAGATCAAGAGCGCCGTAGTTACCGGCCCCGGACGTGACACGATCAGAAACTGTGGTTGAGAAGATACCCGCACGCAACGGCCCCTGCCGATGCTCCGCACCCTGACCCGCGTCACCACCGGACAATACGACATCGTTGAATCGCGCGTTCGCTCCCGATGTTGTCACAACTTCAGTGCCGTCCTCGGACGTACCCGAAAGAGCGTCAGCCGCAACGATATTAGTATTTCCCCAGGCATATTCCCCATTGATCGGAAGGAACGGCCCCCTGGCCGCCTTCTCGAACTCAAGCTCCGTAACAGGGCGAAGAGCGGACCAGTCAAGAAAAGCGCAAATGTCAGACCACGATAAAAAAGTCATGGCGCGCTGAGGGTTAGCGCTGCCGCACACCAAAGGAGCCCCTGAACAGGCGACCGTGTTGCGGGCAACAACCGCATCGGAATTCTTGTGGCTCGCATCCGTAACATCCCTGTGAATCCTCGCGGCCGCCGGCAAGGCATTGACAAATCCCACCCACTGCCCTTCGGTCAGTTCGTACTTCATTAAATAGAAAGCATGGTAACCTTTGGGAAAAGGCGCGGGGATAACAAAAGACGAACCGGTAGACGACTCCCCCGGATTGCCTGCTGAAACATAATAAAACCCGTTAGACGCTGTCCCTGTGACGTTAATGGCCGATTCACTGGTCACAGGCCATGGGTTATTATCAGAGGCACCGCGCTTGAAAGCTGCCGTTGAAGAACCATTGTCCCCCGCAAAAAACGCCCCTTGAGGGATCAGGACCATTTCAATGGCATCGACCGTGGCTGACACATTGCTGGTCGCGGTAAAACCGCAGGCGTCATAATTGACCGTGAGCATGGCGCTCGTCGTTGCCACGTCAGCGGCCGGATGATTTGTAGCCCGACGGTAAAAAACACCTGTTTTGTCTGACGGCGCAAAAATTTCAAAGTCCGTATTAGACCCGCGCGCCGCGCCAGCCGGATTCAATCCGGCGGCCGAGACCATGCATAACTTCTTTTCCGATGAAGCATCGTCCTGTAAGCGGACCGTGACCCATGCGGCGTCATGATTGATCTTGTTACGCCAGGAATTCTTCCAGGAAAGATCAAAAAAAACCGCCAATGTTTTTGCGGATGTGTCACGGGGACCAAGGCGGACATTCGCGACAGCAAGATCATTGGCCATGGAGACCCGGGGCAGAGCAATAATCAACACAAACAAAACTGATCCAAGGATTCCTGAATACCTGGTGTTCATACAACTCCTTTAAACTGCCCGTCGCACCCTTTGAACAGGGATCAAAGAACTACCTGGAAAGATTTTGCTGGCCGGAAAGCTCCGACTTATCTAGCCGGGACTGCACATGGCTGCGTCCAACAAGTTTTGCGGCGACGATCTTTTCTTCAACAAGCTTGCGATCCTGGGCATTCGGCTTCAGGTAAAGATACCACTGGTAATGCTTGAGCGCCGTTTCCTGGTCGCCAATGAACTCGGCACTGACATAAGCAAGATTGTAATGCGCGTCCGCGTCATACGGCATCAGATCAACCGCTTGATAATACTCGACGACAGACCGTTGATATTCGCCCCTCTCAAAATACACGTTACCCATATTGTAATGGGCCCGCGCCAGCTCTTCCTTGAATTTTTCATCCTCAGGGTCAAGGTCGCCGCCCTTTTGAAGGATCTCATTCGCTTTCTTCTCGATATCAGCGGGATCGCCCGCGGGAAGCGTTGGCTGAACTCTGGGAGCTTCCTTCTTTTTAGTATCCTGAGCATCTTTAAAATCAGATTCCATTTTCTTCATACGCGTGTCAACCGTCTCTTGCTGCTTGGAAAGCAGGCTTTTCAACTCATCGATCTCTTTTGTCTGTTTAGCATTCTGATTGTCTGACCGGCGGATTTCCTTGATCAGCTCCTCTCTCTCCTGGCGCATTTCTTCAACGCGCTTCACTTCATATTCTTTTTCGTTCTTGAGACGGTCGATCTCTTTCTGAAGAGAATCCGGATCAACCTGCGCGCTCTGAGGCGACGGCTCAGCCGCTGCCAACTGCGGCGATGCGGAAAGCAAAAGAAGCCCGCCCGCAGCCGCAGCCAAGATGACCGTCAACTTCCAAGAATATACTGGCCTCATAGAGCACATCTCCCCAAGCTTTTTAATGATCACTTATTATATGCCTTTGACGGTTTGATGGATCCATCCGGCGCCTTGTAGCTTTCTTTTCCCGTCAGGATATGCGGCGTTATGAATATAACGATCTCCGATGAAGATATAGCGTCGGACTCGCGGCTGAACAGCTTGTCAATATACGGAAGATCCATCAGGACCGGAAAACCTTTCTTGGCATGCACCTTATCATCCTTGCGCAAACCCGCCATGATGATCGTCGTACCGTCTTCAACGACGAGAGTAGTCTCCACTTCAGTCTTATTGACCTGGGGAATGCCGCCGCCTTTGGAAGTGATCTTATCCACAACAGAAGATATCTCGGGACGCAGGCGCATGGTGATCATGCCATCGTCATTGATGGTCGGGGTCACATTAAGTTTCAAGCCGACGTCAATAAACCGGACATCCTCGCTGGTAATGGCATTGTCGCCCGTGCCCGACACGGTGGAAATGATATAGGGCACCGTATCCCCGATGTGGATGCGGGATTCCTCATTATTGATCGCCATGATCTTCGGGTTGGATAAAAGCTTAGTGTCACTGACCTGCTGCATCGCGCGGATGTTCACGGCGAACTGGTCCGCGGTGAGATTCCCCACCGCAATCTGACCGAAAGCCGAAGACAAATTGTCCGAGGTAGACATCCCGGCCTCGTTCAGGTATAAATTCTTAAACTGCAAATTTGGGGAAGTTTTTTTGCTGCTGGCGATATTCCAGTCAATGCCCGCGTCATAACTCGGCTTAAAAATAACCTGCAGGATGCGCGCCTCGATCAAAACTTCCTTCGTTGGCTCATCGAGGTGACGTATTATCTTCTCCACCTCTTCCTTGCGGCCGGGAAAAACACGGACGACAAGCTGGTTCGAACGCTCATCCGGCGTTATCGACCCGACAGACTTGGCATCAATGCGGGAACGCAGCTTATCAGCCACAACATCAGCCTTGGCGTATTGCAAGTTGTACACGACCGTTTCCAGCGGTTGTTCGATATCGGCCAGGATCTTTTTCATCTTTTCAATGGATTCCGGGGTATCGATAAGAACGACCGCGCCTGTGTCCTCGTCAATGATGATTTTGCCCACATTACTCTTAATATTGTCCAGCGCGGACAGCACATAACTCGGTTTTGCGTACTGCAGGCGAAACGTGGCCACAACGGTCTTGTCGCTGAACTGCTTGCCGAACAGAGCCTCATATTCCGCCGCGGTCATGATCTGAACGATATTGTTCTGGATGCTGTACGCGAGGCGATTGGAAATAACAACAATGTCGAGTGCGTCCTTGATGCCAACATTATCGAGAAGAACGGTGGTCCGCCCGTCAACAGAAGGACTGATGATCACGTTGTACTCGCCTTTCATCGCCAGGAACTTGAGGACATCGACAATATTCATGTCGCGGACATCCAGTGCGATCTTGCGATTCATCCGTTCTTCAAGCGATTCCTTGGGTTGTGTGATGATCAGCGGCTTGGGCGTTTGCGCCTCTTGCGCCATCACCGGACGAATTGCCGTCACGACAAAGGCAGCCAGCATGCCGATAAACAGCGTCGCCATGATCTTCCGGGGGGAAAGTGTGTGTGTTGTCATAGCTTGATTGTTATCTCCTCGTTGGCGCAACTGAAGACCACCCTGTCCGTATAAATAGCCTTCACTTTCACATCTTCGATTTTATCACCCTCTCTCAAAAAACGCGTCTCATGCTTGCCCGTATCTTCAAGCATGGCGGTGGCTGATTCCGGGACGTCAAGCCACGCCACGCCGACAAGCTTGTATTTTGACATTTTTGTCTGCAACCCTATCTCGGCGGACGACGCCCCCTGGTCGGCGGCCTTCTTTTCGTAGGGCTGAAAAATATTGCGCAAGGCGATCTGGTCCAGATAGTAAGCCAGGTTCTTCATTTGCGGGACCTGAACGCCCGGAACATCTTTTGCGGCTGCAACACCGTCGGGAACGCTTACGTCCTGGCCAAGAAGCGCGAAACCACTGTTGATCTGATACGCAAAGAATATCAATCCCGCCACGACAGCCGCGATAAGCGCGGCATTGATCTGCTGAAAAGTAATCCCGATCGCGGGCTTTGGGACCTTGGCCGTAGCGTGAACGGCAGAAGCGCCTGCCTTGGCCTGTTTCGTGGCCTCAATGATCTTGAGCAACTTTTCCTCTGCGGTCTCTTTCTTGGCCATCGTCGGTGTTTTATACCATTTTATTGCAGGAATTTAATTTTCTTATCTGGAACATTTTTATATTAACATAGTGGAAGTGACCCGCAAGTTCTTTTTAACTTTTTTAACGCCTGGAACAGCAGCCCCCGAAGAACGCAACTCCTCCAAAAATAAACCCCGCTGCCCGCGCCAGGGACCGCAGCCACAGAACAAGCCCGGCCCACAGGCATCCGGGCCATGCCCCCGCGATCACCCTTCCAAAAATAACTTGGAACAAAAAACTCCCGGCTATCACGACAAAACCGGGGACCGGCCAAAAAATAACCACGGCATTCGCCATGGCCAGCGGGATCTCCAGGATGTCCTTCCAGAAAGTATACCCATCCCCTCCCATCATCCCCGGATGGTCCGTATACATTTTGACGCGCCAAAAACCGTGCCGGAATTGCTCTTTCAGATAACGCGGCAGCGCTTCCTGATGGTAATGGTCCACGCACGCGTCCTTGAGAAAAAGGATACGTCCACCCGTCGCGAGAATCTTGTAACTGAGGTCATTGTCCTCGCCACTGGCCCGACGGTATTTGTCATTGAACCCCCCCACCGCGTCAAACACCGGCCGCCTGACCGCGAAATTATAACTGCCAAAAGCCCCTGGATACATCGGCATGAGCACATGATGACGGAACATGATATCCGCGTGAATGACGCGCGCCAGCGCCGAGGAAGGATTGGCGATCCCGTAACTCCCGGCCACGACCGCCACATCCTCCTGCCTGAATCCATTCATCATGGCCGCGACCCACCCCTTTCGGGGACGGCAGTCGGAATCCGTAAAAAAAAGAAAATCCCCCTTCGCCTCCCTGGCTCCGCGATTACGCGCACTGGCAGGGCCCGCGTTATCCTGACAAATGTAACGCACGGCAGGAAAACGTTTTATGATCTCAGCCGTACGGTCCGTTGACCCGTCATCAACGATGATAAGCTCCAAACCTCCCGGATATCCCTGCCCGGTCACGGCATCGATCAGATCCGGCAAGGTGGCCTGGGCGTTATACGCCGGAACAATGACGCTGATAAAAGGCTCAAAGGCCATCCAGGCGCTCCCTGATCTTTTTCATCTCCAGTTCCAGCAGGCCAAGCGCCTGCGCCATGCGGTCATTGCGGCTGTTCTGCTGGCACAAAAACACTGTCATCAGAAGGCTTAGGAACACGAACGCGCACAACAGGCCAAAGAAAATAAAATTGCTTGGCAGCTCAAAACCGCACCAGCGCGACACCATGAACAGGAAACCCTTAAAAATAGAACAAAAGAGACCAACGGCGGCAAAGAAAAGCCAGGAAAAAGCATATTTGAACGTCAGTTTCTCCCTGCGGACAAGTTCAAGGACGAGCGCAAAGATGGTAATGGAAAGGATGATCGCGAGTATCTGGATCGTCATGACCGGTAAACCTTTCTGTCTTTAAGCGTATGCAGGAGGATGGCGCCCGAAACCTTCACCATGTATTGCACGGAACGCAGGGCCGATATGGAACTCGTACCCGAAGAACGGGCACGCATGATAACAGGGACCTCGACGAGTACATGCCCCAGGCGCCGGGCCACCACGACGGCCTCAGGCTCGGGATAATCGCAGGGATAATGATCCGCAAAGACTTCAATGAGCCGCCGGTTACAGGCCCGAAACCCTGAGGTGGGGTCTGTTATGGTGAAGCCCGTTAATAACCGGATCAGAAAACCAAAGAAACGTATGCCCATCCGGCGCAGCATCGAGGAGCGGAACCCTTCTTTTCCGGCAAGGAAACGGCTGCCGATGGCCATATCCGCGCGGCCTTCGAGCAGCGGCAGGCACAATCGGCCCACATAAGCGGGGTCATGCTGGCCATCCCCGTCGACCTGGATCGCGATGTCATACCCATGGGCGCGGGCATACCGGTAACCTGTCTGGACCGCCCCGCCAATACCAAGGTTGAACGGAAGCCGGACGACCATCGCCCCGGCCCCGGCCGCGCGCAAGGCGGTATCATCACAAGACCCGTCATCGACCACAAGTACATGCGCTTCCACTGGCGCAAGGGAGGCCAATGACGCCAGCACCTGGCGCACCGTATTGCCGATCGCGCCTGATTCGTTGAACGCCGGGACAATGACGAGCACCCTGGTCTTCATACACCCGTGATCTTGAAAAATTGTTTTATTTTTGTTATTAGGCTGCTGTCGATCACCTTGTCGGCGATGCGGATAACCACGCCGCCCCAGAGGGAAGGCTCGACCTTGACAACGACCTGCGCGGCCGGGAACCGCTCCCTGGCGATGGCCCTGACCTGGGCTTCATCGGCGGCGGAACATTGCGCGGAAAAAACAACCTCAATGAGATTGATATCGGCATTCTTTTCATCGGCCGCGGCATAAAACCGCTCAAGGGCTGACAAGAAAAGCTCCCTGTTCAGGAATTTTTTCATGAAGAAAAGGACCACGATGGCGATCGCGAACTGAAAAAAAACGATCTTGAGGAGAATGTTCCCGTGCATGAAGAAGTCCAGCAACCCATCCATGGCTCAGATCCTCCCTTCGGCTTTTAAAAGAAGATACTTTGCCGCCAGAGATATTTCCTGTTCCTTCTGTTCGGGAGAAAAAGACTCGTCAGGATGGACCCCGTCGAACGGGAACGGCCTTCCGTCAGGAAAATGCCCGCGGGCATTGACCATGGCCATCGTTGATCCATCGGAGAGATCATAAAGGCTTTTCAAAAGGACCTGTCCTGCCGTGGATTCGCCGAACACAAGCGCGCGTTTACGGTCCTGGAGGACCCCGGAAAATAGCTCGGCCGCGCTGCCCGTGGACTTGTCCACAAGGACCGCCATCGGCCAATCAATGTGATACCCGGGCGGCAGGACCGGGATATCAAGATCTGCCCGCGGACGGGTGCGTCCCTCAAAGTAGACGAGCGGCTCACCATTGGGCAGAAAAAAAGCCGAGATCGCGCGCGCCGCCAATGGCGGCCCGCCAGGATTTCCCCTCAGGTCGAGGACCAGGCCCTTGGGCCTGCGCGCGACAAAGCTCCCTATCAAACGGGCAAAATCCTCAGGGGTCCCCTGGTTGAATTTCTGCAGCTGCAGGCAATAAACATCAGGGACGCCCGTGGGCTTGATGAATACGGTCTGCTTGAAATATTCGCGGCTGACCGCTTCAATAAAAGACAGCGCGCGCGTCACGGCAGAAATATAATCAACCCTGACCCTGGCGCCTTCCAGAGGATTGAGCCGGTCCCGCACTTTCGCCTCGTCAAGCCCGGGGACATCCACGCCGCCAAGGCGCACGATAAGGTCCCCTTCGCGCAGGCCTTTCTCATAAGCATCCGATCGCGGCTCAATGAAATCCACGGCGTAGCCCTTATCCGTCACATGCCCCTCGATCCCCAGGTCGATCTTCTTGCCGTAAACCTCCTTGACGAACTGCTGCGCGGGCTTAGGCGGCAGGAACCGCGTAAAAAGGTCGTCAGGCTGTTTGAGCGCGTCGACGAGATAAGCCGCGCTGCGCCAACGGACGTAATCAGTGCTTTTGCCTTCACGCAGGATGTTCGGATAGATCTTTTCATCGAAGATCCCGATGAAACGGTCAAGGTCAGACCGGCGGACATCAAAATAATAATTATCCTTCATCAATTTGTAAACTTCTTCAAAGTAAGCCAGGTATTGGTCGCGCGGGCTCGCGGCAACGGTCGCGGGCACGGAAGGAATATTGACAGGGGCATCCGCCGCGAACGCAAGCGCCGCGACACTGCCATAAATGGCCGCTCCAAGACAAAGCAACACACATGCATGAATACCACGCTCTAGACGCACAACACCTCCATGGAAGAAAGTTATCTTAACATCAATGGCAAAAAAAGGCATCAAAATACGCCGCCGGCTCCGCCGGCCCAGACATCGGCCAAAGCCTTCTTGAACACGGGCACATCCAGTTTCACGTTGGTCACAAAATCCCCGTGCGGGCGCCCGCGCCTGTAATCGGGCATTTTGGGCGGCATGCAAAGATAACGGGGAACAAGCGCGAGGTCCATATCGTGCAGGATCGTGCCATGGTGAAGGATATACCGGTGGCAACGCCTCTGGGCATTGCCGGAGAACTTCTTCTCACCGGCGGACAGCACAAGATCGCACAATGGCCGCAACTCGGCCGCCACACCACAGGCATCAAGGGCCCTGATCACCCTGGAAAGGATATACTGATAGGAACGCGTGATCGAAACGATGTCGGGATGGCGCGCCTTGGAAAGGACCAGTGAAAAATTCAGGCATCCCGGCCCCTGGACCACGGTCCCGCCTCCGGAAGACCGGCGCAAAACAGGAATATTATCCTGCCGGCAGGCATGCGTGTTCACTTCAAGCTCTTCACGGCAGGTCCAGCCAAGGACAACAAAGACTGACGGCGCATGCCAGAACCGGAGCACATCCCCGCTATCCGCGGCATCGACCCGGCGCAGCATCTCGTCATCATATTCAAGGTTACGGGCCGGGTCCGGAAAAGAAACGTCCTCTACCTTCATGCTTTGGGAGCAAAAAAATTGACGTTCATCTCCCGGGCGGCTTTGGTCTCATCGGGACGGGAAATGGGCATGGTGCGGGGCATATCGTGAAAAGCGTCGGGATCAGTTTTTGTAAAGGCATCGGCCCTGATCATGGCCTCCACAAAAACGTCCATTGTTTCCCTGCTTTCCGTTTCAGTCGGCTCGATCATGATGGCTTCCTTGACCGTGAGCGGAAAATAAACTGTCGGCGGATGGATACCCTGATCAATAAGGAACTTCGCGATATCAATGGCATGGACGCCCCTCTCGGTCTGCTTTGAGGCGGAGAACAGGCACTCATGCATGCAAATACGGTCGAACGCGGCCTGATAATGGCCCTTCAAGCGGGACAGGATATAATTCGCGTTCAGGACCGCGTGGTCACTCGTCTGTTTGAGCCCGTCACCGCCCAAAAGAAGCATGTAAGCGTAAGCGCGCAGGATAATGGCGAAATTGCCGTAAAACGAAGCGATATAACCGATCGAATCGGGATAATCATAATTGAGGGCGAATGAACCGTCCTGACGCCTGATCACCCGTGAGACCGGCAGGAATTTTTCAAGCTTTTCGCCGACACCCACGGGCCCGGAACCTGGCCCCCCACCGCCATGCGGCGTCCCGAAGGTCTTGTGCAAATTAAGATGCACCACATCAAAACCGATGTCCCCCGGACGGCAACGGCCCATCGTCGCATTAAGGTTGGCGCCATCATAATACATAATGCCGTCAACAGCGTGGATCAGCGCGGCGATCTCGCTGACGCTGGAATTAAAAACGCCATGCGTATCGGGACTCGTCATCATGAGCCCCGCCACCTCGTCCGTCAGAACGGCTTTCAACTTCTCGATATCCATCCCGCCTTTCTTATCGGAAGGGACAGATATGATCTGATAACCCGCCACCGCCGCACTCGCCGGGTTGGTGCCGTGCGCGGAATCAGGAATGATCACATATTTCTTTTTGTTTCCCCTGGCCTTGTGGTACGCGGCCATCAGCATGATGCCCGTCAGTTCGCCATGGGCGCCGGCCAAAGGCTGCATCGTGAACGCCTTCATGCCCGTGATCTCGGCAAGCCATTTCTCACAATCAAAAAGGACTTCCAGGGCTCCCTGGACATACCGCTCCCCGCCCTTCAGCTGCGGCAGCAGCGGGTGCAGGTCCGCGAAGCCGGGCATAGCCGCGGCTTTTTCCGTGAATTTCGCGTTGTACTTCATCGTGCAGGATCCCAGGGGATAAAAATTCGCGTCAACCGAGAAATTCTTCTGGGACAATTGCGTAAAATGACGGACCACGTCCAGCTCGGAGACCTCGGGCAATTCCGCCGGGACCTTGCGCAAGTATTTATCGGCAAGGGCGGCTTTAAGGGGAACATCCGACGCCGGCAACTTGAACCCCTGACGGCCGGCGGAGCTTTTCTCAAAAATGAGTTTCACGGGAGGGGTCACTGGAATGTTCGGGGTCGCGCTCATGCGAGCACCTCAGCCAATGCTTTCGCGTAAGCGATGATCTCGCCTTTTGTGCGCTTCTCGGTGACCGCGACGAGGAGATAGTTCTCCATACCCGCGTAATAACGGCCCAGCGGGAATCCCGCCGCGAACCCGCGCGGGATCATGGCCTCAACGACATCAGCGGCATTCTTCGGCAGGCTTACCGTGAATTCATTGAAGGTGGGCGAAGACCGCTTCACCTCGACTCCCTTGATCTTTCCAAGTTCCTGACGGGCAAACTCGGCCTTGTCCAGATTAAGCCGGGCCAGCTGGCAAAAACCCTGTTTGCCCAGAAGCGCCATAAAAACAGACGCCTGGGTCGCGCACAACGCCACATTGGTGCAAATGTTGGATGTCGCTTTTTCACGACGGATATGCTGTTCGCGCGCCTGAATGGTATTCACAAAACACCGGCGGCCCTGGGCATCAACGGTCTCACCCACGATACGCCCCGGCATTTGCCGGATATATTTCTTGCGCGCGGCCATGAAGCCAAGGTACGGCCCTCCAAAGTTGAGCGGCAGGCCCAGGGACTGCCCCTCACCCGTAACAATATCAATGCCCATCTCGGCCGGCGTCTTGAGAAGGCCCAGGGCGATAGGATAAACACTCGCGATGCTGATCGCCCCGGCCGCGCGGGCGAGATCGGCGATGTCCGCGTGATCATCGACGGTTCCAAAGAAGTTCGGATTCTGAATGATGACCGCGGCTGTATCCTTATCAAGGAGCTTCGTGATCGCGGCGCGGTCCGACTGGCCATGGACCACGGGAGTTTCGACAAATTCAAAATGAAGATTGTGCGTGTAAGACTTGATGAGCTTGCGATAAATGGGGTTGACGCCGCCGTCCATGACAACTTTTTTCCGGCCCGTGATGCGGATGGCCATCATCATGGCCTCATAAAGCGCGGTGCCACCGTCGTAAAGCGACGCGTTGGCCACGTCCATGCCCGTGAGCGCGCAGATGCCGCTCTGGTATTCAAAAAGCGCCTGGAGGGTCCCCTGCGCGCATTCCGGCTGGTAGGGCGTATAAGCGGTGTAAAACTCGCCGCGGGAGATAATGGCGGAACACGCCGCCGGGACATAATGGTCGTAATAACCGCCGCCGATGAACGGCACAAGCGCCCCTGTGTTCTTCGCCGCCAGATGGCGCAGGCGTTCCATGACCTCGAATTCGGAAAGTCCGCCGGGAAGGTTGAACGAGCGGGGCGCGTGCGACGGCTTGATGTCGGCAAAAAGAGCGTCAATGCTCTTGACACCGATAACATCGAGCATCGCGCGGACATCGTCTGCTGTATTGGCGATATAAGGATTCAAGGAAAGGTCCTGGTCGTTCAAAAGCCGCAATAAAGAAATTAATCGTCGCTGTCCGCATCTCCGCCGCGGCCAAGGCTCTCCAGGTAACTTTCGTATTCAGCCCCCGTCATAAGATTGGAAGCCTCATCCATGTCGGAAACCTCGATCCTGGCGATCCAGCCCTTCTCGTAGCAGGAACGGTTGATGAGCCCGGGATCGTCAGAGAGTTCTTCATTGACCTCCGTGATGCGCCCGGACATGGGAGAAAAGATATCGCTCGCGGATTTCACGGACTCAAGGGCCGTGAATTGTTCGAACTGTTCGACCTCGGCGTCCACCTTGGGAAGCTCGACGAACGTGATGTCGCCAAGGGCGCTCTGGGCGTATTCGGTGATGCCCACCGTACCGACGCCGTCCTCAACGCTGATCCACTCATGCTCTTTCGTGTAAAGGTAATGCTGCACGATCTCCATACATCTCTCCGTCTTTACGCCTACGTTCTGTCAAAAGTTTTAGCTTTTGATTTTCTTATCTTCTGTCTTTTCAGACAGTTCTGATTATTACGCTTGTCTCCCCCCAAAGAAACGTTTATTCTGTTCCTCAAGGAGGCGAAAAATCATGAACCAAATTTCTCGT
>CAIUQE010000032.1 GCA_903901225.1 Candidatus Omnitrophota bacterium | reverse complement strand
GATTGAGAACTTCCCAGGGTGGGTGGTCACACTTGACCGGAATGACTGGTCATACCTGACCGGAAAAGGTGGTCACACCTTACCGGAATTGCTGGTCATGCCTGACCGGAAAGGGTGGTCATACTTGACCGAAATACGCACTGTTCAGACTCTGGTTAAGACGGCCATATCCCTTGGCGAAATTTCCGGTGTCATCCATGCTGCCGGTGTTTCCCCTACTCAAGCATCACCTGAGACGATTTTGAAGGTCGACCTTTACGGGACAGCACTTGTACTTGAGGAATTCGGCAATGTCATCGCACGGGGAGGCTCTGGTGTTGTAATCTCGTCACAGTCCGGGCATCGCCTGCCGCCGCTCACGGCTGAGCAGAATAAGCTCCTTGCAACGACACCTGTTGAAGAACTGCTTAAACTACCGATGCTCCAGACTGATCAGGTGACCGATTCTCTTCGTGCTTATCAGATTTCAAAACGCGCCAATTCGCTGCGGGTGATGGCAGAAGCAGTGCGCTGGGGAAAGCGTGGGGCTCGGGTCAATGCTATCAGTCCCGGTATCATTATCACGCCACTTGCGAAGGATGAATTAAGCGGACCACGTGGTCCGGGCTATCGACGCATGATTGAAGTGTGCCCGGCTGGACGGGCTGGTACTCCCGACGAGGTTGGCGCTGTGGGTGCGCTTCTGATGGGTGGCGACGGCACATTTATCACTGGCAGTGATTTTCTTATGGATGGTGGAGTAACGGCGGCCTATTGGTACGGCGAACTCGCTCCGAAGCCATAGAAACGAAGGAAACAACAGGAGATACTTACGATGTTACCCGAAAAGTTACTGGAAATTATGAAACAAGATGGAGTTGCCGCTATTGCGACATTGGGAAATGAAGGGCCGCATATGGTCAACACCTGGAACAGTTACATCAAAGTGTCAGAGGATGGGCGGTTGTTCATTCCTGCCGGTTATATGCACAAGACCGAGGCTAACATTGCCCACAATCCCAATGTGCTGATAACGATGGGAAGCAGCAAGGTTAAGGGCTTGCATGGGGCAGGTGCCGGGTTCTTGATTAAGGGAAAAGCGACCTTTATTACGTCCGGACCTGATTATGACTTTTTGAAAGCAACGTACAGTTGGTTGCGAGCCAATATAGCTGTTACTATCGACTCTGCTGTTCAAACCTGGTGAAGCAAACAGGTTCGAACTTCGCCTCCCGCGGGAGGGCCCAGCCGCCCCATTTAGCGCTAAAGACAGAACTTCTTAATTGAGGTTCTGTCTTTTTTTTAAGAGAAAGTGCGAATGCTGAGGGGAAATAAGAGCTATCCCTGGATGGAAATGTACTATAATTGCACGAGCGTACAGCTTATGTTTGTGCGTCTGATCCTTTCAAGATGCGGAACCGGCGGGCAGGTTCAACAAGGTTGTGCTGGGTTAAAATTATTCTGGGATAAACGATGAAAATAAAACTATTAGGTAGTGTGATTTTGGTTGCTGCAAACGTGCTGTTTTTTTCTTCTGTTCCTGTTCAAGCGAACGATTGGCAGAATCCGACGGGTGTTTGCATGGATTGCGGTAATGACAGCCCGTCTCCTGTTAATAATGAGCCGCGTCAGCGCAGAGAAACAAAGTGGGAGGTTTCACCGGAGCAGGCTGCTGATTTAAATGCGCGCGCGAAGGCTTTTGATGAACAGGTGCAAGCGGTGTGGGCTAGAAAAGATTTCCGTGAATATTTACGGCTTTGCCTGGAGCGGCAAAAAGTTGCTGATAGCCCCACTCTGCGCAGATGGATCTCGTCAGCGAAAGCAGTGATCACCTGGACGGATGCTAAAACAGCCGCTGAATTACGCCATGCGATCAGGATGGAGCCCAAGGCTTTTACAGATGAGAATCTCCGTCATGTGGAAAGTGTTGAGGCTGCTGAAAAAGCAGAGCGTGAACGTCCGGCGCGGGAAGCGCGTGCGCGTAAAGCCGCTGAAGCGAATGCGCGTGTGCGGGAAAAAGAAGCGCTTGCGGCCGCGAAAAAGATCAATGCGCGTATCCGTGCATTTGCCGATACCTTGGACATATCCTCAACAGGATCAGGCAAGGCCATTGTTGAGCATTTAGCGACTCCTATACCTGGCGGTATGGACACGCGCACGGCGGATGTGACGGTACTGGAATTCGGCGACCCTAATGCTCTGGAAACAAGGAGCGAGAAGGCACGTCAAATGTTTGATAAGGACGGAAGCCCGATCGCTTCAGAGGCGGTTGCTGTTGCGCCTGATGTTGTTGGCTCTGATGCCGATCCTCGCATGATCGAAGCGGAGGCACAGCTCACACAATTAACCGGCGAGCGTGCCACGATTGATGCCGAGATCGAAAAACTGATCCGTGAAAGAAGCGCGGCCAAAGACCCGGGAATGACCAAGGCATTGACCGTAAAGATCGATCAAAAGATCGAAATAAAAGGGCAAAAGGATGTTGAGATCGTTAAGAAGAAAGAAGAAAACCAGAAATTACATCGCACCATCAGCACTGAAATATCCGCAAAGACAAAGAAAATCCAATGAAGAAAATACGTGCCATGTTTAAACCAGGTCTTTGTTTCTTATTTTTGATACTTGCGACGCCTGTATCGGCGAGGGTTCCTTCTGAGGTTCAGCCAGTCATGAATCAAGGTATAGCCGCGGCAAGGAATGGTGATTACCCGCTGGCGATCCGGTATTTTGAGCAAGCGCGGGCTATTGTCGCCGGAGAGCCGGATATTTATTACAATTTAGGTCTGGCAGAATCCAGGGTCCCCGGACATGAGTTGCGGGCCATGGCCTGGTTGGGTGCGTATCTTGCGTCTGCCGTCGATGCTCCTTTGACAACGCGGGATGCTGTTCTTGCGTTGATGGAGAATTTATATGTGAAAGATCAAGCCAACATTTCACGCTTGCTTGAATTGCTTGAAGAGGCGGCTGGTCAAATATTCAGCAGCCTGGGTACGGGGCAGGGCGAGGAGCTGAGTTATCAGGGTGATATTTTGACGAGGGATAAAAAGGGAAAGAACTTATGCGACGCGGCCAGATTATGGGCTGAATCAGGCCATAGTGAGCTGGCCATAAAGATCGCGAATAACTTTCTCAGGGGAGAATATAAAAGAAACGCGCTGATCCATATTGTTGAGGCTCAGGCGGGAATGGGTGATATTGCCGGCGCGCGACAAACGACGGGCCTTCTGGTGTCAACTGACGATACAAGCTGGCCATATCTTTCGATCGTAGAAGCTTATGTCAGGAATAATGATATTGAAGCTGCGACAAAGACCCGTGAGCTTATTAAGGAAGCCGTTCCCGGTCAGTGGGCGCAACATGCCATTGAAAACGGGAGACCTATGGTTCCTGGACGGTACACTATTCCCGCGGATGCCTATGATGATTGGTTGGCCAAGCTTGATGAGAGTGACCGGACGCACATTTGCCCGCTTAAGGCGGCACCTTTTCTTGGTTTATCGGTCTATCTCAGATCTTTTTTGGATGGCAAGAATTCCCAGGAACTTTTTGATATGCTCCGTGATACCGCCGACGTGCTGGTTATGGCGCAAGCCATTATTCATGAGATGATGATGCGCGAGGTTGATCAGTTACGCGTATTGCGCAGTCAAGAAGAGGATAAGACGATCGCGGGTGAGAGCGAAGCAGTTCCTGCGGGAAAGGAATATGCTTACCAGGGGCGGCAGGTCATTCTGGCGTCAGAACGTGTGTTTGATATTACCGGTAAGATAAAAAGTGCTGATGTTTTCTATGATCCTTCCTTCCCGGGTGTCAGGATAACTTTCCAAGACGATGCGAAGCAGGCGTTAAAAGAATTCTCAGAGCAGAATTCAGGGTATGAAGCGGGGTTTATTTTAAACGGCAGGCTTGTGTGTGTCGCTGTTATGCGTGATCCGCTTAACGATGGGGTTTTGCAAATTACCGGGGGTGGCAAGACGATGGAAGAGCTGCGGCGTTTCGCGTCAGAATTGTCAGGCAAGTAGAGGCCATCAACAGTTGTCGAGTAATAACAGGGGAATATTTTATGAAAATGTTTCTGGTCATGATCCTTACGTTCTTTAGTGTCGTCACTTATGCTGATGACAAGATACCCGCCCGGAATGATGTTCCTGTTACGCTTAATTCCGTAAACAAGATCACGTTTGACGAGAAAGCCGCTTTGCTGGATAACCTGTTCCAGAGCTTTAAGGACGCGGCCGACGCTTTTTCCGCGAAGGCCGCTGAAGATCAAACGGATGAGGAGTATGAGGCCTTACAGAAGCAGAGGGAAAGTTATATTGCCGCTGTTAACGATTTTAACAGTAGTTTATTGAACGTTGAGGCGCCTGAGATGGATTACGCCTCGATGGCTGGCGAGAAGCGGCTTATTGAGCAGCGCATTGAGGCGCCCAATAAATGGGCGGCTGCGATCTATGCCTTCCTGAAGACAGAGGTCCCGCCGTTGCCGCCTAAAAAGTTCGATGAGCTCCAGTCGGGTGATGTTTTGCTGATCAATGCGAAAGGGTTCAGTAAGATCATAAATAAGGCTGACAACCTTCTGTCGTGGGACAGCGCATCCGGTGCGTCGCATACTGTGCTGTATCTAAAGGAAGTTAAGGGAGTAAAGCATTTCTTGGAGAACATCCCGGGTGAAGGCCCGCGGATCATTTTTGAAGATGAGGTTCTTAAAAGGTATAGTTCCCGCGGCGCAGAAGTCGCGAGGCTGGCGCAACCTTTGAATGAGAAAGAAGCCAAAGCTCTTTACGGGGCGGCGGTGGAGATGGCTGCGAAGAACCGCAAGTCTCTGGGGGCCGGTGGATACCTGGGGACTAATTACGGGGCATGGGGTAAGGACAATGTGGTTTGCTCGGAAGCGGATTGGGCGCTGCTCAATATGGCGAAGGCCGATAAGATCTCACCTTCAGGTGATAAAATAAAGTCTGCCATAGGTATAGATTATAGCCCTGCGGATTTCTTTAAGAACGGGCAGTATTTTTTTGTTTCGCCTGTCGATATGGACAAATAATGTGTTGCGCAGGCACGATGAGAACATTTCAACTATGGCTGTGTGTGCTCATCATTGTAATAGCCGTGGCCGATAAAGCCGTTGGTTCCAATTCAGTCGGGATCCCGGACAGCGGCGTCGGGAGCCTTATCACTGTGGAAGAAGTCAAAAGGATCATGCTTGAGGTGCGCGCACAAGCTCTTGATCCGGTCATACAGTCCTCAGATACGGATCATGCTGACAGCAACGTGTCGGGTAAGGAGGATGATACAATCCTAAAAATACCTGTTAAACCTGGAGCTAAGAATGATCTCTAAAAGAATGTTAAGTATGCTGCTGGTCGTCGTAATTTTCTCAGGGCAAATATGTTTTGCTCAAACCAGAGGCCCGGAGGATATGAAGACTAAGGAAAAAGTTTCAGCTCCTGCGGGCATTCGTGATGAAAAGGACAAGAGGATCAAAGAACTTGAGGCTGAAGCGCAGTATTTGAAAGGCGAGTACGCCAGCCTGGAGAAGGCGGCCCAGGGCAAGATCAGCGCGCTCGAGGATCTGGTCAAGGAATTACAGGCCGTTATCGCCAATATCCGCTCGCAAGCAGGAAATACAGAACCCGCTCCTAACGCGACAAGGTAACAACTATGTTCAATGACGACATTTTGTTCGATATCATCTCGACGGTTAAGAATGCTAATGCCGGCGATGCTCAAGCCCAATTTGATTTGGGAGCCTGTTATAAAGCGGGAGACGAGGTTGAGCGCAATTATCAGTTGGCAGAAGAATGGTGGCTAAAGGCCGCCCTTCAGGGGCATGTTACCGCTCAAAACAATCTTGGCGCGCTTTGCAATGATGGTTTAGGCGTCGAGCGCGATTATGCAAAGGCCGCGCTGTGGTATCAGAAGGCGGCGGACCAGGGCAATGCGATGGCTCAGTATAATCTGGCCATCCTTTACGCGAATGGGCATGGAGTTCCCTGGGATGACGCGCAGGCTGTTCGGTGGTTTCTTGAGTCGGCACAGCAGGGTTATGCCACCGCTCAACTTTGCCTGAGCGTTTGTTATACCAAAGGGATCGGTGTTACGAAGGATGATGTTGCCGCTGCCGCCTGGTGCTTAAAGGCCGCAGAGCAGGGCGAGATCGACGCTCAATATAATATGGGCGTGCTTTATATGCTCGGGCAAGGCGTTGAGAAGAATGATAAAGAAGCGGCAGAATGGACTTACAAAGCTGTGGCGTATGGCCGGGCGGATGCTCAGCATAACATGGGCATTCTTTATGAAAATGGTCGCGGCGTGCCGCAAGATTATAAGGAAGCTGCCGTATGGTTCGGCCTGGCGGTGGAACAGGGTGACGCTGACTCGCAATATGCCCTTGGAGGTTTGTATGAAGAGGGCCATGGCGTTGAAATGGATCTGAAGAAAGCTGCCGACCTGTATTGCCAGGCGGCACGTCAAGGACACGCTAAAGCACGCAAGCGTCTGGCCGCGCTGATCACCAACGGGCCGTACAAGAATTACTATCTCGACGGCAAGATAAAAGACGAGGGTGTTTATTTAGAAGGTGTTCAGGATGGCCTGTATAAATATTACGATGAGCTGGGAGAGGTGGCCGAGTGGATGTATGTGGATGGCGAGCGTCAAGGGCCGCATAAGCATTATTATAAGAATGGCGTCTTGAAAGAAGAAGGCGTGTATGTCAACGGAATTATCCAAGGGGTGTACAAACATTATTTTGAGAACGGAAAATTACACGAAGAATTTACTTATAAGGATGGTAAGAAAGAAGGCCCTTCTAAAGAGTATTACAGAGATGGTGTTTTGATGGAAGGTGTTTACAAAGATGATCGGCAGGATGGTCCGTATAGGATATATGCTGTGGACGGTCATCTTAAAGAAGAGGGAATCTTTACCGACTTTAGTATCAATGGGCCTAACAAGAAATATTATCCAAGCGGAGCTTTGATGTTGGAGCAAACGTATAAGGATAATGCCCCTCAAGGGCCTTATAAGCATTATGACGAGAGTGGCTATCTGGCGGCAGAGGGCATATATAAGCAAGGGAAGGAAGACGGCCCGTATAAGATCTATTTTGCAAACGGTCGTTTGAAGCAGGAGGGGTTTTATAAGGACGACGTGCTCGATGGGATATCAACAACATATGATGAGAACGGGGTTATTCGGTTAGTCGAGAACTTCAAAGACGGGACTTTGGTCGAATGTAAAGCTTGTGATATCAAAGGAGATCTTGAGGCCAAATAGGATCATGAGCAAGGTTGGCGGCGCTCAATCGCGGCGTCGACCTGATTGGGTAGCTCGTTAAACGAGTTCTAACTTCACCCCCCCAGCCACCTTATATAGGACGCCCAGTCGAAACGAGGGCGCCTGGAGCCAAAACCTCATCCTGACCAATGGTCGTGGTGGGGTTTTTTTGCCTCCTGTTATACCGCAGTACAATTGATTCTTTTTCGGTTTTCCCTAGGATAAAATATACGATCAGAACAATGGCGTAATGGGGAGACTTCAATGAAGCAAATATCACAGAAGAAACAGCCCGGCGACAAAAGTTCAAAAAAAGAAAGAATATCGGATCAGCCGAAATATGAAGATAAGACTTGGCAAGTTCCGAAATATGGGCTGAAAAATACATAATTTACAGATAAAAATTGTGGATGCGGGTAACCGAGAAACCGAATTAAATACAGGAGACAACAATGTCAGCACAACAGCATCATCACAGGCATCACCATCATCACGCCAACGAATCAGATGTCGTCGTGGATGATGGTTCTATACAACTTTTGGCGTATCAGATCTATCAGAAAAAAGGCGGGCCCGCCTTGGATAACTGGCTGGAAGCCGAGCAAACAGTAAAGAACAACCATTAAGAAAGAAGGAACAATTTTATGTCTACTGAAACGATCATATTATTTGTCGTGCTTGTATTTGTTATTGGGGCCTGGCCGGCGTGGCCACACAGCAGGTCCTGGGGGTATGCGCCAACAGGTGTTTTGTCACTGTTGCTGGTCATTTTTCTTGTTTGGGCCATTGCCGGAGGTCGGCCGCTTTTCAGGAGCTCAGTAGGAGATGATTTGAGAGCAGCGGGCCATGATGTTGGGGATGCCGTAAAGCGCGCAGTTCGATAGTTTGAAAAGGACACTTCCTGCCGCCCGTTAGCCTGCGGGGCTGTCGTGGCGTTCGGGAGTTAAAAAATTTTTGATGAAAATTTTTCAAGGAGATTTGCCATGTTGTACACAATTGCTGTTGTATTGGTGATACTTTGGCTGTTAGGGTTGGTTTCGTCGTACACAATGGGCGGGTTTATTCACGTCCTGCTCGTTATTGCCGTTATTGTTATTATTTTGCGGGTCATTAGCGGCCGTAAAAAGCTTTGATCGCCATCAACCTTAAAGGAGACGCCTTGATCCTTCTTTTGGGAAGTATACAGAGAGCTGAACGCTGAGAAAGGGGGCAAGATGCAAATGCAAATGCTGGAGCGCAATGCTGAAGCTGTCATCACAAGATTGCCAGAGCATATTGGGATCATTCCGGATGGCAATAGAAGATGGTCCGAGCAAAATGGAATGCCCAAAGAAAAAGGGTATGAAAAAGGAATTGATCCCGGCCTGACTCTTTTAAGATTATGCCAGCAGACAGGTATCAAGGAAGTCACTTATTACGGGTTTACCACGGATAACACCAAAAGGCCCGCTGAACAAAAAAGAGCTTTTACGGATGCCTGCATCAAGGCCGTAGAAATACTTTCTGCAGAAGATGCTTCCTTGCTGGTCTTGGGCAATACCGATTCACCGTCATTCCCGAAAGAATTGATCCCTTTTACCAAACGAAGAACTTTTGGGAAAGGGGGGATCAAAGTCAATTTTCTGGTCAACTATGGCTGGGAATGGGACTTGAATTCATTGAAAACGGCTGATTCCGCTCAAAAGAACATTATCAATAATATAAAGTCCGCAGAGGTTTCCAGGATTGATCTGATCATCCGGTGGGGAGGGTGCAGAAGATTGAGCGGCTTTTTGCCCGTACAGTCGATCTACGCTGATTTTTATGTGCTTGATGATTATTGGCCGGACTTCAAGCCGGAGCACTTTTACCAGGCACTAAGCTGGTATCAGGAACAAGACATCACTTTGGGCGGTTGATGGGGAGAATTGATCGCTGGTCACTACAACAATTACAGAGCGCGACCGGGTTCCTTGCCCCGCTGCAATATATTTTGTTTGCAGCGCGGGGCAATTTAAAAGATCCTTGAAGGACAATGACTTTAAATGGAAGGCCCTTTAGCCCAAAAGCCGAAGGGCTTTCTTGTTGTCGTGTATGCAGGTGCGTCAGTTTTGGCGGGTTGGATAAGGCAAGGCCGGATGCGCAACAGGAGCAGGGATTTTATTGAATAAATAAAAGGTGACAAAAGATATGCCCAATAACATGGCGACTTACCTGTTAAGCTAAATGTACAAAAATTAAATAGTGAGCCTGTTGTCTAATAGGAGAAATCCCGTGAAGAAAATTATTCCTATTCTTGCGATCTTAGCGCTTATCTTTTCACCCGTTACGCCTGCATTTGCAGCAACCTATTACTGGAATACCGCCAGCACGATACACTGGGAAACGGGTTGGTCCTTCAATCCAGTCTCAGGTGGCGCGGGCGCGGGTTTTCCAGATGTGGCAGACATGGCGGTTTTCAATCAATCCGCTGTGAACGGTTGGACGGGCCCTCAACTTTGGGGAAATTATGCCGTCGCGGGGATGACCATCAAGAACACAGGGACGACACTGATCGACTCTAACAGTTCGCCCACGCGGAACTTGTCGATTGGCACAGGCGGTATCACGGTGGATGCCGGCGCGGGCGCGGTGACCATCGGCTGGTCGGACCAACCTTTGAACATCACACTTGCCGGCGCGCAGGCCTGGACGAACAATTCCTCGAACATCCTGACGATAGTTAATAATATTGCCAACGGCGCTAATTTGCTGACAGTGGCCGGCTCGGGTGACACTGCGCTCAACGGTGTTCTTGGGGGTGGAGCTGGCGATCTGGCCAAGACGGACGCGGGGACGTTGACGCTTTCCGGCACGAACACCTACACTGGCACGACGACAATCACGGCCGGGACTTTACTGACGACCAAGGCGGCAGCCCTGCCGGGTTATGGCAGCGCCGGAAAAGTAGTTTTTAGCGGAGGCACTGTCGGTGTGCGGGTGG
Organism: Candidatus Omnitrophota bacterium; assembly: GCA_903901225.1. Taxonomy (GTDB): domain Bacteria; phylum Omnitrophota; class Gorgyraeia; order Zapsychrales; family Fredricksoniimonadaceae; genus Fredricksoniimonas; species Fredricksoniimonas borealis. Next base: position 23,485 of record CAIUQE010000032.1, on the reverse strand, counting down.
GCGGTGGCGGATGGACCACGGGTGAAGTGGATACTCTTTTGACGAATGCCACCATGACGAGCGGCGCTCTCGCCCTTGATACCACGAACGGCGGCCTTACGCAATGGGTCGCCTTCACGACGGCGAACTTTGGCCCCGCCCTTGGCCTGACCAAACTCGGCGCCAATACACTTACGCTTGGTCAAGCTAACGCCTACACCGGGGTTACCATGCTCAATGCCGGCACGTTAAATCTTGGTGTGGCGGAGGTTGCGGGCACTTCCGGGCCGCTTGGACAATCAGTGGCGGCTAATCCTGGTTCTATTGTCCTCAATGGTGGCATATTGCAATACTCTGCCTCGAACCAAAATGATTATTCCGGGCGTTTCAGTACGGCGGCCAGCCAGCAATACAATGTGGACACAAACGGTCAGAATGTGGCCTGGGCCACCGGACTGACGAGCCCGGGAGGTTCCTTGACTAAAACCGGTACGGGGGCCCTTACGCTTTCTAACACTGAAACTTATGCAGGGGCTACGACCGTTAGTTCGGGTATCCTCGCTGTTAATGGGGATATTCGCACCAGTTCTCTTACCACCGTTCAATCCGGCGCTACTATCAAAGGCACCGGAACTACTGGCGCGTTAACCGTTAATGGTAATCTTTCGCCAGGCAATAGTCCGGGAACTCTCTCAAGTGTTGGGACAGTGACTTTTGCCCCGGGTGGCGCCTATATCTGGGAGATCAATAATGCCACGGGAGCCCAGGGAACCAATTGGGATGCTCTGGTTATTACGGGTGCCCTGGATATCACCGCGACGTCGGGCAGTCGATTTGCGATCGATATGACGGGTTTGACGCTTCTCAATGCTGTGGGAGTTGTTCCGAATTTTAATAAATATTTGCCCTATACCTGGACGATAGCCAGCGCAACAGCGGGGATCACGGGTTTCGCGGCCAACAAGTTTACACTGGATAGTTCGGCCTTCACCAACAATAACAGTATTAGTGGATCCGTATCACCGGGAGTTTTTGGTATCACGACTTCCGGCAATAACCTTCAGTTGACTTATACGGCCGCGGTGGGTGCCCCGGCCACGGCGTATTGGAAAGATACTCAGGGTTCAGAACTGTGGAACACCAATGTTGCCGGCAGTACCAACTGGACGACGACATCCGGCGGCGGTGTCGATACCGGCTTGATCCCCGGTGTGATCACGGATGTTCATTTTTATGCTACCGGAGCGGGAGCTTTCGCAACGAATATGGGTCAGGACTTTACGATCAACAGCCTGACCATGGATGGCGGCACGGCCAATAACGCTGTCAGTATCAGCGGGAATACGCTGACGATCAACGGTGCCAGCGGCATCACGATGAACAGCGGCGCCGGCATGCTGACGCTCAACAGCAATGTTTTGCTGGGCGGAGCACAGACATGGTTGAACAACAGCAGCAATCTCTTGACGGTTGCCGGGAATGTGAATAACGGGGCGCTCCTCTTGACGGTGGACGGGACCGGGAATACGGCGATCTCGGGTATTATCAGTAACGGGTCTCTTACTAAAACCGGTACGGGCATTTTGAAACTTTCCGGCCCGAATACCTATAGCGGGACGACAACGCTGAACACCGGGACACTGCAGATCGGCGTGAATAGTGTTGGCGCTGTTGGTTCGGTTACAAGCAGTGCTGTCGGTACAGGCGCTTTGGCTCTCAACGGAGGAACGATCTCCTCGGACAGCGCCACGGCCCGGACGATCTTGAATGCCGTCACTTTCGGCGGGAATGTTGCTTTGGGCGATGCGACTAATACTGGCAAGTTGACCTTCAGCGCGGCTACGAACCTCGGTGGCGCGACCCGTATCCTGACGACAGCCAGTGATGCGGAATTTGACGGAGTTGTGAGCAATGGCGGCCTGACCAAGAGCGGGACAGGTACGCTGACACTTGCCGGTAATAACAGCTACGCGGGAGCCACGAGTATCAATGCCGGCAAGCTGACGATCACATCCGCGACGGGGCTTGGAACAACGGCGGGCGGTGTTTCTGTGGCGAATGGCGCGACCCTGGACTTGAACGGGACTTTTGACGTTGGTAATGAGGCGGTCACGCTGGCTGATGGCAGTGCCCTTTCGTCGAGTGCCGGCACTAACAGCATTTCCGGTGCCATTGACGTGACCGGGACCAGTACGGTCAATGTGGCAACATCCCTTACGCTTTCGGGAGCCATTACGTGCGGCCCCGGGTATCCTAATAATTTGATCGACAAGACCGGCGCCGGGACCCTTATCCTGAGCGGCAACGCGGACAATTATGCTCTGTCGGCCACAGTGGACGCCGGGACGCTCTCCCTTGAAAAAACTACGATCAACGCGCTTGCGGACCTGATCGTTAACGCCGGCACGGTCAAATTGAACGGGACCGACGACAAACAACTATGGGATGGTGGCAAGGTGACGCTTAATGGCGGCATCCTGGATATGAACGCTCATCATGAAACAATAGGTTCACTTATCGGAACCGCGGGAACTGTCACGAATAACGCGACGGGAACAGCCACGTTAACAGCGGGCGCGGATAACTTGTCGTCGGCCTTCTGGGGGACGCTGCAGGACGGAGGTTCCGGCAAAGTGCTTGCGCTGAGCAAGGCAGGCTCAGGCGCGTTGTCCTTGAGCGGGACCAACAGTTATTCGGGGGGGACGGCCCTTAACGCTGGTTCGTTAAGCTTTGCCAATGGTTCTCTTGGAAGCAGCGGCGTGGTTGAATTTAAGGCTAATTCGACCCTGCAATGGGCCACGGGGAATGTTCAGGATCTATCCGGCCGTATCAAGATAGATGACGGTGTTACGGCGTCACTGGATATCCAGGCGAATAATGTGACTTTTGCGAATGCGTTTCAAACGGGAGCCCTGGGGACCGGCGGATTTACTAAAGCCGGCAGCGGGATACTTGAGCTTGCCGCGGCGAATGTTTATGCCGGGACGACGATGATCAACGCGGGGACGGTCCTGGTCGGGAATGCCAATGCGTTTGGTTCCGGCCCGGTGACCAACAGCGCCACCGTTGACCTTGGGACAACCAATACGACGATCGGTGGCGTTTACACGCAGAATTCCGGTTCAACACTAAAGCTGACCGCGAATTCTTCCACCGATCACGGCAAGATAACAACGCCGGGTGTCGCGGTGGTGAATTCCGGCAGCAGCGTTTATGTGACTGTCGGAGGCTTTATCCCGAGCAACGCGGTTTTGAAGATCATCGACACCGGGTCGGCAGGCATAACGCTGGCGGGAGCCGGAACATCGCCGACGGTCAATTCGAGCAATTCTAAAGTGAGTTTTCTGGCGTCAGTTTTGAACAATGATCTTGTTGTGACCGCGAACCGTGAATCAACGGGATACGCGCCGGCCGCGACGACCCCGGACTCCAAAGCGATCGCAACGGTTTTGGATAATATCACAAATCCGTCAAGCGATATGACAACGGTGCTTAACATCCTTGACGGCCTTACCAGCGCGCAAACCGCAGCCGCGCTCAACACCATGCTCCCTGACATCAGTGGTTTTAATCCGCAGGTCCCGGTGACCTTGCTGGAGCAGTTCGTTGGCGTGCAGATGGATCATCTGGGCGGCGTATCGGAGGTGGCGCTGGGCCATGCCGCGCCGCAAACCGGCATGTCTGCCGGCGACCAGCCTAACCCGTATGCCACATGGTTCAAGGCGTTTGGCACATCCGCGCATCAGGGCCCCAGAGGCACCAGCCAGGGGTATAACATCTCCAACGGCGGCGGGGCAATTGGGATTGAAAAAGACCTGTCTGATAGTTTTAAGGCCGGTTTGGCGTTGGGCAATTCGCAGAGCTGGGTGCGCGGCAAGGACAATGCGTCCCGCACGAATATCGATACGACGCAGGCGTCTTTGTACGGCGGGTACAAGCCGGTGACAAGCCCGTGGTATTGGAACGGCGCGTTGTCTTATAACTACAGCATCTATGGCGGTTCGCGCGAGATCCATATCAGTTCTTCGGATAACCGCATCGCCAACGCGCGTTACCGCGGGCATCTGTTCGGCGCGTCGCTGGAGACGGGCTACGGGATCAGGCTGGGCAAGAAGGCGGTCTTGATGCCGCTGGCGTCGTTATCGTACAGCCGCTTGCATGTGCCGAAGTATTCCGAGGCGGATGCCGGCGCGTTGGATCTTAATGTTAACGCGCAGGATTATGACAATCTGCGCTCTGGTTTCGGCGGAAAGCTTGAGACCGGCAAAGAGTGCTCGTTTGGGAAAATAACACCCGAGATCCACGCGAAGTATTTGTATGATATTATCGCTGACAGGCAGGGCATGGTCGCTTCATTCGCGGGCGGCGGTACGGCCTTTGCTGTTGAGGGATATAAGCCTGCCCGGTCCGGCGCCAATGTGGGTACATCCCTGACCCTGGCCACTAAAAAGAACGTGACCTTGTCCTTGCGGTATGACCTTGAGGTTCGTCAGGATTATTATGCGCATACAGGATTCTTGAATGTGGCGTACAAGTTCTAAAACATTAAAGTTCATCGCCGGGGTTATGGCGGTGATCGCGTTGACTGGCTGTGCCACGGTTGAGATGCCGGTGGTCAGTCGGGATGATATGTTTCAGGCGGCGGTGCGGGAGGGTTTTAAGAAACAATACCTCTTCGCGCCGCCTTTTGTTTTGACCGCCTATCATAAGTCGGCAGGAGCATCGGACACTTTGGTGGTGTACATTGAAGGTGATGGCTATGCCTGGTCTTCGCGCACGATGCCTTCAGATGACCCGACGCCCAGGCATCCGCTGGCGTTCTTTCTGGCCAGTGAGGACCAGTCTCCCCATGTTTTATATCTGGCCCGCCCGGGGCAGTTTCTTGCGGACGCAAGCCCGCAGGTTGATCAGGCATATTGGACATCGAAACGATATAGCGAAGAAGTGATCCAGTCCACGAACGCGGCGATCGATCAGGTTAAACTCTCGTCGGGTGCCGGCAAAGTATCTTTGGTCGGATATTCGGGTGGCGCGGCCGTGGCCGTGTTGGTGGCAGCGCGCAGGAATGATGTTATCGCTTTAAGGACTGTGGCCGGCAATCTCGCGCCGGAGGTGTTCACGCGCCTGCATCATTTAAGTCCATTGACAGGTTCGCTTGATCCTATGGCCGTCGCACTGGCAGTTAAGGGTATTCCCCAGCGGCATTTTATCGGCCGGCGGGACGCGGTTGTGACCAGGGCCGTTACGGAAGCGTTTCTGGACGCAGAAGGCGATGATTCCCGGCAGAGCTTAACCGAGGTTGATGGCGCGGATCATTTGAACGGCTGGGCGGAGCGGTGGGGCGTTTTTATCAAATTAGAATGTGTTCGGCAGTGATGTCTTTCAAGAAGGCGCTATGGGTTGGAATTTCCTCCTTGAACTCAGCGGTCGGGTTGACATCTGTATACTATGGTGATATACATATAGCGCATGGATATCGGGCAGATTTTAAACAGTTGTGAAGGTTTTCAATGGGACAAAGGCAACAGCCTTAAAAGTTGGCTGAAGCATCATGTGTCTGAGGGGGAAGCTGAACAGGTGTTTTCAAACCAGCCTCTTTTACTGGTTATGGATATCGGGCATTCCCAGGAAGAAGCGAGATATCGGGCATTAGGTTATACGGATGCAGGGAGAGTGTTATTTATCGTTTTTACAGTGCGAAAGAATTTGGTTCGGATTATTTCGGCCAGAGATATGAATAAGAAAGAGAGGGTCGATCATGAAAAATTTAAAAACAATTCCTAGATTTAAGAGCGAGCGAGAAGAGCGCAAGTTTTGGATGACCCATGATTCAACTGAGTATGTTGATTGGTCTAAGGCCAAGAGGGTTATGTTTCCGAATTTAAAACCGACCTGCAAGAGTATTTCTCTAAGGCTCCCTGTTTCCATGGTAGATCAGATGCGTGTTCTGGCTAATAAGCGGGACGTGCCTTATCAATCATTGTTGAAGACATTCTTGGCGGATCGTTTGAAGCAAGAGTTGACGGTTCATTAAGGCTGTGTGCTGATAATGAGATCAAAGTATAATTTTTCAAAAATGAAAGGTCGCAAGAATCCTTACGCGGCGCGTCTAATGAAGCAGGCAAGCCTTCCGTTTTTTTGTTTTTGCCAAAGCTATGAGAAAAAGAAATATGTCCCGGAAGCGATCGTTCCCGGGGCCATTTAAAGACCCTTGCCGGACACGATTTTGAATAGAATGCCCTTTGGCCCAAAAGCTGAAGGGTTTTTTATTTGTGGAAGGTCGTGTTTTTCATCAGGACCTCCTAACCCCGCTGTTATACCCCGGTACAATTGATTCGTTTCATGGTCCTCCATAAAATATTGCTGTCAGGTTAGCGGCAGGACAGTCGCCTGATGATGGATGGTTTCGTGTTGTGGCCATATCGGAGCAATAAGTGATCAGTAACCTCTTGAGTTCATGAAAAACCTCGAGGGATACGGTATTTCTGACAGATGATCGATCCTCCGGGCGTGTTTTACCCCCCAAGACAAAGGCGCGTCAAGGTGCAGGATCTTTGGAGCACAGGGATTGTTTTGAACAAGGCTGAAGAGATCAAGAGATGGAGGAGGGCGGATGGCAGAAAAGACCAATAAATACAGGGTTCTGTGTGTCGACGATGAGCAAAAGAATCTGGAACTTCTGGATGCGATACTAAGCCCCCTGGGCTATGAAATGATCCTTGTGGAGAACGGGCCGGCGGCGTTGGAGGCTGTCGTAGACCAAAAACCGGATATTATCCTTCTGGACATCATGATGCCCAGGATGTCGGGATTGGAGGTGCTGCGGAAGCTGCGCGCCGAGAAAGCCTTCATGAGCATCCCCGTTGTTATTCTCACCTCGCTCCAGGGCGTTGAGAACAGGGTCGAAGCCCTTGATGCGGGGTGTGATGAGTTTATTTCCAAGCCTTTCGATAAGATCGAGCTTTTAGCCACGGTCAAATCGCTGCTGAGGATCAAGCTGTATCATGATGAGATCGAGAAGAGCTACGCGCAGTTAAAGGAAGCGGAAAGATTAAAGAAGGCGCTTGTTCACATGATCATCCACGACCAGCGAAATTGTATTTCGGGGATCGCGAGCGGCGCCCAGTTGATCAGGGCACTGCTCAAAGAGAACGCCAAGGCGAGTGAGCTGGAGGAGATCACCCTGGATATCCAGACGGGTATCATTAATCTCATGGGCATCATCAACGATGTTCTGGATGTCAACAAGCTGGAAGAAGGCGCCATGGTCTTCAAGATCGTGAAATTTGATCTTTGCCAGATGGTGTCAGAAATAGTTGAGGGGATAAGAGGCGCTCCCGATGCCGCAGACAGGAAATTGACGTTAGGAACGCCTGGGACCATGCCGTTCATTGCCGCGGACAAGGGGCTGATCAGGCGGGTTGTTGCCGATCTGATCAGGAATGCGCTGCAGGCCGTGCCAGCGGGCGGTACGGTTGACGTCGACGTGTCCTATGGGCAGGAGAACAGTGATTTTTGTGTCCGGGTCAAAGATTCGGGGCGCGGGATCCCCCAGGGGTATTTGACGAGGATCTTTGATAAATTTATTCAGGTGGAAACTCAAGATGCCAAAGTAAGGAAGGGAAGCGGCCTGGGGCTTGCCTTTTGCAAGTTGGTCGTCGAGGCGCAGGGGGGGAAAATATGGGCAGAAAGCGGACCAGAGCAAGGGAGCACTTTTACCGTAGTTCTGCCGGTCCAGGGCGCCGTGGCCGACATTTAAACGGGTCCGAGAGAGATAATGTCTGGAGGTGAATATGGAGCAGAAGGCAAAGATCTTGATCGTTGATGACGATAAGATCCTTCGTGGGAATATTGTGCGCATCCTCAAGATGAAGGGATATGAGGTTGAGGCGGCAGAAGACGGGCTGCAGGGGTTAAAGAAGCTGGAGACGTACAATCCGGCATTGATCGTTCTTGATATCAACATGCCGAACATGGGAGGGATCGAATTCTATCACAAGATATATTTTGGCGACAAACCTCGCTATCCGGTGCTTTTTTCGACCGCAAGATCTGATCTGGAGCATCTTTTCAGGGAGTTTAGCATCGATGGTTTTATCGTCAAGCCATTTGACCTTGATGACTTTGTCCGTGAAGTGGAGATCATTCTCAAGAAACGAGAATGTGTTGTCGAAGGGCCTGAACAGAAAATAGGCCAGCTATTAAAAAACGTGTACTTGGCGGAGAATGATCCTGCCGAGTCAGGGCCGATCGCGGTGGCACTTCTGGACGCCGGTTACCGCGTGGCATGCGCCAAAAGTGGTTCCGCCGTACTGGAACTGATGATGATCGATCCTCCGGTCCTGGGCCTGATCAAGCTGGGGCTTGTGGATGTGTCCGGGGACCTTGTTGTTCAGCGCGCACATCATATGGCCAAGACTTCGGCAGTGAAGTTTATAGTTTACGAAAAGGGCGACTCCAGCCGGCTCACGCCAGTGAGGGAGCGGATGAGGGGGAAGACAGGCGTAACGGATCTGGTAGAATACGCCACAACATTGGATCTGGTCCGCGCAGTTGAAGCGGCGTTGGCGTAAAGAATGGCTGACATGGTGAGCTTGAAAACAAGGAAAAGCAAGGGATGAACAAATGTCCAATTTATTTGATCCCGTCAAAATAGGGGACTTAAGCCTTCCTAATCGCATCATTATGGCACCTTTGACGCGTTGCCGGGCCTCTCAGGGGCGTGTTCCTAACGCGATGATGGCGGAGTATTATTCCCAGAGGTCTGCGGCGGGCCTTATTTTAAGTGAAGCAACAGCAGTGACACCGATGGGAGTGGGCTATCCAGATACGCCGGGGATCTGGTCTCAGGAACAGGTTGAGGGTTGGAAATTGGTAACGCAGGCTGTCCATGCCGCGGGCGGCCGGATATTTCTTCAACTCTGGCATGTGGGAAGGATCTCTGATCCGATCTATCTCAATGGGCAGCTTCCGGTGGCGCCCAGCGCGATCGCGGCGGCAGGTCATGTGAGCCACATACGCCCTCTAAAAAATTTTGTCACGCCAAGGGCCCTTGATCTCAATGAGATCCCGGCGATCATCGAGGCGTATCGCAAGGGCGCGGAAAACGCAAAGGCCGCGGGTTTCGATGGCGTTGAGATCCATGGCGCCAATGGGTATTTGCTTGACCAGTTTTTGCAGGATGGGACCAATAAAAGAACGGACTGTTACGGCGGCTCAATTGAAAATCGAGCGCGACTTATGCTCGAGGTTACTGACGCGGTAATTTCAGTGTGGCCATCTGGACGGGTAGGCATGCATTTAGCGCCCCGGGGGGATGCCCATGACATGAAGGACGCTGATCCAGGGGCAACGTTCGGGCACGTGGCAGAACAATTAGGCCGGCGGCGCATAGCTTTTATTTGCACGCGGGAATCGCTGGGGGCAAAGCGCCTCAGCCCTGCCTTGAAGAAAATATTCGCGGGGGCCCTCATTGCCAATGAAGGTTTTGATCAAAGATCAGCCGAAGCTGAAATTGGATCAGGCCAGGCCGATGCCGTGGCTTTTGGAAAACTTTTTATCGCGAACCCCGACTTGCCGGCCCGGTTGGCGGCGAAGGCAGCTCTTAACGCGCCTGTCCCGGAAACTTTCTATGGATCAGGGCCTAAAGGGTATACGGATTATCCGTTCCTTAGATCTTGATAAATTGCCATACTGACCGCGAGGCAGTAAGGCTGATCAGCAGGCAACAGGAGGGTGCGATGTCACGCACGGAGAATAATGAAGGCGTAAATTGGTTTGAGATCCCGGTTGTTAATATGGACCGGGCGAAGGCGTTTTACGAAGCGGCATTCGGTATGCCAATGAGTGTTCAGATGAAGGGGGCGGTGCCAATGGCGATGTGGTCCAAGCCAAAGAATCCCGTCGGCGCCGGAGGCTCTTTGATCAAGGTGGATGGGATCAAGCCATCGCATGACGGCACGTTAGTGTATTTTACGGTCAAAGATATTCAGCCGGTACTAGGCAGAGTTAATGCTAATGGTGGAAAGACGCTTAAAGAAAAAATGAGTATAGGGGAATATGGTTTTATCGCTCATTTCGAAGATAGCGAAGGAAATCGGGTTGGTTTACATCAGCCCGTATTTCTTTCCGTAGCGTAAAGCAGGTGCCGGGTTTTTGATCAAGGGAAAAACGTCGCCCGGATGTCTGCCGTATTGCGACCAGTTGCTTGGGGGACTATATTTTAAAGCGGTTCAGCAGGGGAACGAAGCATAGTGATGAGCTGCTGGGGGAAGTTTTTCTGGTAGTGAGCTTCCCCTTTGATAAATGGGCGGTTTATAAGGTTATATATTTGATCCTGTGAATCCCTCCAAACGAAAATCAGCGCCTTCTTCAGATTCTACAAGTTGAAAGAATTTACATGTCATGCAACTAAGCTGTTTTTCAGCAAATGTCCCCTGAGGCTTGCCGCCGCAGAATGTCCCGGATATTTTCCAGCAGATACGGCCACCATTTTTCCCACTGTTGCTACCATGTGCTTGGGAATTTGGCTTCGCCGCGGGACAAGGCCCCAAGTCCGACTCATGTTGCCCGCCAGGTTCACGGCCGCATTGCTTAAATTCCCAACAATTTAATTTTGCCATACGCCCCCTCTGTTCAATGAACAATTAGTTAGTACCGCTGAAGCGGATTTTATAAAATTTAAAAGGACTCAAGTTCAGAAGCGTTGAATCAAACCATTTGCGATTATATTACGCGTTGGTAAGTTCAACCACTTTTCTTTAAGTTCTTTTACGGGTCCTGAACTCATATTTTGAATTCTGGCAATGAGCACGAACAGTTATATTAGTCCAGGAAGATGACGCGCGGCAAGCGCGGGACAAAGGACTTTTCGTAAATCTTTAGCAAATCGAGAGGATGTTTATTGTGGGCGTAGGGGCGGACCTTGTGTCCGCCCAGTATTTTTTGTTTGGCAATAGGATTGGCGCGAGGCGTGAGCAGTCTCATTGTTTGAATATGCGACATCATCAATCCGTGCGCTTTAGCGCCGCGATCAGAGCGGTTGCCAAAACGCCCTTGTTTCGGTTTGACATTGGAATTATCATTACTGACATGGTAAATGCATCGCAATCCCGGCATAAAAACACCAAGTATCCTTTTCGCAAAAGCCCACGTCTTGCGGAATATGATTATGCCAACACAGGATTTTATTTTGTAACGATATGTCTTCAAGACAAGGTGTGTCGATTCGGAGAGATCGTTGACGATGAGATGCAGTTGAACGACGTTGGTGAAATGATCGGAACTGAATGGCTGCTCCTGCCACAGCGCTTCAAACAAGTTGGCCTTGATTCATTTGTAGTTATGCCGAATCATATCCATGGAATAATTGATCTTGAAAAAGGCATCACATTATCCCGCGTGATACAAGCGTTCAAGTCTGTAAGTACGAATGAATACATTCGCGGCGTGAAGCAGCTTGGATGGGGAAAGTTTGACGGCACTCTGTGGCAAAGGTCATTCTATGATCATGTGATCCGCAATGGTAACGACTTGTTCCGGGTCCAGGAATATATTCAAAACAATCCTTTGTCATGGTCTCTTGATGAGGAGAATCCGGGTCGAAATCGTCGTCGCCCCACCGGGCGGACACAAGGTCCGCCCCTACGCCCACAATAATCATCCTCTCGATTTGCTAAAGATTTACCTTTTCTTGACAGGAACGGGCCGTATGATATTATGAACCATAGTTCATAACAAAGGAGCCGCGATGAGGCCCAAAAAGACCAGATGGGTGAAGTGCCTGCCGGGGGAGAGATGTTTTCATCCTCTGTGCAAAAAGCCGGGCGTCCTGGAAGGCGTTGAGGTGACGATCGACGAATTTGAGGCGATCCGTTTGGCCGACCTTGAAGAAATGACCCACGCACGGGCGGCGAAGCTCATGAAGGTTTCCCGGCCGACATTTACGCGGATACTCTCATTGGCGCACAAGAAGGTCGCGGACGGCCTGGTCAACATCAAGGCGATCAGGATAGAAGGCGGATGTTGCCGCATCAAGACAGGACGGACAAAATGAAGAAATTGGCGTTCCTTGACCGGTATTTGACATTGTGGATCTTTCTGGCGATGGCGCTTGGTGTCGGCGTCGGGTTTTTTGTTCCGGGGACTGTCGGGTTCTGGAACCAGTTCAATGCGGGGACAACGAATGTCCCGATCGCGGTCGGGCTGATCCTGATGATGTATCCGCCGCTGGCGAAGGTTAAATACGAAGAGCTTCACGATGTATTCAAAGATTATAAGATACTCCTTCTGTCGCTTGTTCAGAACTGGATCATCGGGCCGATATTGATGTTCGTCCTGGCGATCGTCTTCCTGCGCGGGTATCCGGAGTACATGGTCGGACTGATCCTGATCGGGCTGGCCCGGTGCATCGCGATGGTCATTGTCTGGAACGACCTTGCCGACGGCGACACGGAATATTGCGCGGGTCTCGTGGCGTTCAACGCTGTCTTTCAGGTCCTGTTCTTTTCCGTGTACGCCTGGGTGTTCATCACGATCCTGCCCGCGTGGTTCGGCCTTAAAGGGGCTGTGGTCAATATTACGATCCTGCAGATCGCCAAAAGCGTGTTCATTTATCTCGGTATACCGTTCCTGGCGGGGATGATCTCGAGATGCGCCCTGCTCCGGTTGAAGGGCAAGGAGTGGTATGAGAAGGTCTTCATTCCGCGCGTCAGCCCGATCACGTTGGTCGCCCTGCTCTTCACGATATTCGTGATGTTCTCGCTCAAGGGCGAATACATCGTGAAGATACCGCTGGATGTCGCGCGGATCGCGATCCCTCTTCTGGTGTATTTCATCGTGATGTTCTTCGTGTCGTTCTTCATGAGCCGCAAGGCGGGCGCTGACCATGGCAAGACGGTCACGCTGTCGTTCACGGCGGCGAGCAACAATTTTGAACTGGCCATAGCGGTCGCGATCGCTGTCTTCGGGATCAATTCGGGCGTGGCCTTTGCCGCGGTCATCGGTCCTCTGATCGAGGTCCCGGTCATGATCGCCCTGGTCAATGTGGCCCGGAGGCTTGAGAAGAATGTCTGGTTTGTCAAACAGTGTTGCTAACAAGGAAGGGTGTCTATGTCGAAGCAAAAAGTCTTGTTCGTTTGTATCCATAATTCAGCCAGGAGCCAGATGGCCGAGGAGCTTCTCCGGAAACTGGCGGGCGACAGGTTCGAGGTTGAAAGCGCCGGGATCGAGCCGGGGCAGCTCAATCCTGTTGTGGTCGAAGTCCTCAAGGAGATCGGGATCGATATTTCCGGCAAGAAGACCCAGGCGGTCATGGATCTTTTGAAGCAGGGCAGGCTTTACAACTATGTGATCACGGTATGCGACGAAACCAGCGCGGAGCGTTGTCCGGTATTCCCCGGGATTGCCCGGCGGCTTCATTGGGGTTTTACGGACCCGTCAAAGTTTCAGGGAACATGGGATGAAAAGTTGCTGCAAACCAGGGTGGTGCGCGCTCAGATCGAGGCGAAGATCAAAGAGTTCTTAAATTGTCAGAAAGATCAGGGGTAGTCATGCTTTCCCAATTCGTGGATTGGTTCGTTTACGGTTTACTGAAACTTGATCCTAAGGCGCAATTCCCTCAGGCGCTGAATTTTTTCGTTTATGACGCGATCAAGATCCTGCTCCTGCTGTTCGCGATGATCTTTGTCATCGGGGTGTTAAGGACCTGGCTGCCGCAGGAGCGGCTTAAGAAATGGCTGATGGCGCGGGGCGTCATGGGGAATTTCATGGCGGCGCTTTTTGGGGCGATCACGCCTTTTTGTTCATGTTCGTCCATTCCGATCTTCCTGAGTTTCCTTAAGGCGGGTATTCCTCTGGGCGTGACATTTTCTTTCCTGATCACGTCACCCGTTATCAATGAATACCTCGTGGTCCTGATGTTGGGGACTTTTGGCTGGAAGATCGCGCTCATGTATGTGCTCAGCGGGCTGGCGATAGGGATCTTCGCCGGGCTTGTTCTTGGGAAGATGAAACTGGAGAAACACCTGATCGCGGATATATATTCCGGCCCGCAAGCGGATGAGCATAAAGATAAAAACTACACTTTTCAGGATCGTTTCAGATACGGTTGGAATGAGGCGGTGAGTATCGTCCAAAAACTGTGGGTGTGGGTCCTGGTCGGTGTTGGTTTCGGCGCCGCCATCCACAATTATGTCCCGGAAACGATGATCCAGGGGGTGTTGAGCAAGACAGGCATTTTTTCAGTCCCGGTTGCCACGTTGATCGGGGTGCCGATGTACGGGAGCTGCGCCGCGATCGTTCCTATCGCTGTTGTTCTCTTTGAGAAAGGTATCCCTTTGGGAACGGCGTTGTCATTCATGATGGCAGTTTCGGCGCTAAGCCTGCCCGAGGCCATTATGCTCAGGCGGGCAATGACGCTGCCGCTCATCGCGATATTTTTTACGATCACAACAATAGCCATCATCATAACGGGTTATTTGTTCAACATACTTCAAGTGGTCCTTGTCCGATAGTTACGCGGGGCAGAAAACAAGGGTAAGCTTGCCCCGTCCACCGGTTATACCGCGGTACAATTGATGCATTTCCCTCCTTCCTTAAAATAGCCGCATAGGGAACGTTTCTCGACAGTCACCCAATGGCCTTCCAATATGATGAGTTCAGAAGTCACGGTTGCGCAATACCTTCTCATGCGGTTGAAAGAGATCGGGGTCGATCATCTTTTTGGCGTGCCGGGGGATTTTGTCCTTGGTTTTCTGAATCAGGTATTGAAGAGCGACCTGAAGTATGTCGGCACCTGCAATGAGCTCAACGCGGCCTACGCGGCCGACGGCTACGCGCGGATCCGGGGTATAGGGGCGTTCGCCTCGACCTATGGCGTCGGAGAACTGAGCGCTATCAACGGCGTGGCAGGAGCTTTCGCCGAAAGAGTTCCGGTGGTGGTGATCACCGGGTCGCCCGCGACGATCAATTTTCGCACGCGGCCGCTGCTGCATCACACCCTGGGTGATTATCAGATCCCTTTAAAGATGTATGAGAAAGTGACGGTTGCCTCAACCCAGCTTGTTTCCGCTGACACGGCTCCGGCCGAGATCGACCGGGTGTTGACGGCGTGCCTTTCCCGTCAGCAACCGGTTTATATCAGTTTCCCGTCCGATGTGGTGATGATGACATGCAAATGGCCTGCCCCATTCCTTTTTCCCAGGCCCGCCCCCAGCGATCAAGGCGCGCTCAAGGAAGCACTCACGGAAGCGCTGGAAATGCTGGATAAGGCGCGCAACCCGATCGTGATCGGCGATGTGGAACTGATACGGTTTAAACTTCAAAAGGAATTTGCTTCTCTGATCGACACGACAGGATTCCCGTTCGTTGCCATGATGCTGGGCAAGACCGTTCTTTCAGAACATCATCCGCAATTCATCGGCCTTTTTGCGGGGGACCGCAGCCGCGGCTATGTGCGGGACCGTGTGGGTTCGTCTGACTGTATCCTGCAGCTGGGGGGGCTGATGACCGATTTTAACACAGGCGGGTTTACCACGCGCCTTGATGACATAAAGACGATCAGCGCCAATCTCCGTTCCGTGAAGATCCAGCATCATTACTATGAGAACGTGTATCTTCATGATTTTATCATCGGGCTTACGGAAAAGCTTTCCCGGCGGGACCCTGCCGCCTTTAAGATCCAATGCGCGGCCGATGGCTGTGTGCACCGGCATACGGCACCGTATCAGCCAAAGACGCAGCAGCCTCTTACCATCGGGCGTTTCTTTGATCGTATGAGCCATTTTATAAAGGATAATTCGATCGTCATTGCTGAAACAGGCGTATCTCTCTTTAGCGCCGTGGAAATGCTCATGCCGGCGGGCACGACCTTCATTGGGCAGACTTTTTATGGGTCGATCGGGTATACGGTCGGGGCAACTCTGGGCGCCGCCATGGCCGCGCGGGACCGGCGCGTCATCCTGTTTGTGGGGGATGGCTCTTTTCAGGTAACGTGCCAGGACCTCTCGACGATGATCCGCTATGGCCTCAAGCCCATCATTTTTCTTATCAATAATGACGGGTATACGATCGAGCGCGTGATCGTCGATCGCCTTTACAACGATATTCAGCCCTGGCACTATCACAAGCTCGTGGAGGTGTTCGGAGGAAGTCCGGGCCTTGATGTTCATTCGGAAGGGGAGTTGGAAGAAGCGCTGGACAAGGCGGCCACGGCGGACGGCCTGGTTTTCATCGAAGTTCATACCGCGCGGATGGACTGTCCCGAGACCCTTCGCAGCGCGGGCCGCTCCATGGCCAGGACTAATCAACTTGATCAGGAAGACGCGCCATCCGGCGCTATTCTTTAAAAAGGAAAGACAATGGCAAAACCTGCTGATAATGGCAAGAGCATGGCCATGATGAAGGCCCTTGTTTTTCACGGGCCCCATAAGCTGGTGTTGGAGGACAGGCCAAAGCCGGTGATCCTGCAGCCAACGGATGCCGTCGTGCGGATCACGACAACAACGATCTGCGGGACCGATCTGCACATTCTAAAGGGCGACGTACCGACGGTCGTTGACGGGCGTATTCTCGGTCATGAAGGTGTCGGGGTTGTTGAAGAGATGGGAACGAACGTCCTGAATTTTAAAAAGGGTGACAAGGTCCTTATTTCTTTGATCACGGCGTGCGGACGGTGCAGCTTTTGCAGGAAAGCGATGTATTCGCACTGCCGAACCGGCGGTTGGCTTCTGGGCAACAGCATCGATGGCACGCAGGCCGAATATGTCAGGGTCCCTTACGCGGATACCGGCCTGCGGCTCTTGACGCCTGAGATCGATGATGAAGCGGCGGTCATGCTGAGCTGTATCCTTCCGACCGGGATGGAATGCGGCGCGTTGTGCGGGCAGGTGAAGCCCGGGGACATTGTCGCGATCGTCGGCGCCGGTCCGGTGGGCCTTGCGGCCTTGCTTGCCGTCAAACTTTACTCTCCGGCGGAGATCATCATGATCGATCTTGATGATAACCGGCTGGAGGTCGCCCGTTCATTCGGCGCCACAAAGGCCGTGAACAGTTCTGACGGAAAGGCAGCGGAGCGGGTCATGGCGCTGACGCGCGCCGAAGGGGTTGATGTGGCCATTGAAGCTGTCGGCATCCCGGCGACCTTTGATATCTGCCAGCTGATCATCGCGCCAGGCGGGCGCATGGCCAATGTCGGCGTTCACGGCAAGCCGGTCACGCTTAACCTTGAAAAGCTCTGGGCTTCGAATATCACGCTGACGACGCGCCTGGTCGATGCGGGCACAACGTCAATGCTGCTCGGGATGGTTGAGCGCGGAAGCCTTGACTCAAAGAAGCTCGTGAGCCACCGGTTCAGGTTGTCGGAGATCCTGAAAGCGTACGACACCTTTGCGAATGCCGCAAAGGAACACGCGTTAAAGGTGACGATCACGACCGCGCGCGAAAAAATAATTCATCCTGGAATGGTCTGAACCATCAAAGGAGGACAGGAACATGGAACCGATTTCACTGACAACGGTGGCAATTATTCTGGTGTCGATGGGGGCGGGCGCGGTGCTGTCCAATCTCTTTGGGAAAAAGAAGTCGTGTTGCGGCACGCCTTCGGAGGAGACAACCTCAGTTTCCATCGATGAAGGCAAGGAAAAAGATATCAATGACCTGATCGTCGGTAAAAAAGAATGAACAGGAGGCGGTTATGAAAGCGCTATTGACAGTCGTGGGCGTGGTTTTTGTCGGCGTGGTCGGGTACAAAATTTTGAAGAAGCAGGCGCCGGGGGTCATCCGGGGCGTCAAGGGCGCGATCGCCAGGACGGGTGAAAAGGTGGGTTTGGCCATTGATGACGCGAAGGAATCATTTTACGAGGGGTATGCCCAGGCGTAACTAAGATCGCTGTTCAGCCCGGTTTTCCGGAGGCGGCCCTCATGCGCAACGCATGGGGGTTTTTCTTTTGAGGCCGTCTTTCTACGGGAGCTGAACAGATAATACTTTGTGGTATTATGAATAAATTGGCCAAGAGTGCTACCGTAATTTCTACCCAAAGGCATGTATGAACATCACACGTTTGAATGATTGCGTTCCTTTCACGGCGGGAGACGGGTGCACCCTCAGGGAATTGGCCAACGCGGCGACCCAGCCGCGGGCGTTCCGTTACAGCCTGGCGCATGCCATTGTTCCCGCCGGGCAGCGCACAAAGCCGCACAGCCTGCGCACCTCCGAGGTCTACTACATCCTGCGGGGGGAAGGGCGGATGCACATCAATGATGAGGTTGCCGCCGTACGGCCCGGTGATATGGTCGATATCCCGCCGATGGCCCTCCAGTGGATCGAGAGTGGGGCCGTTGAGGACCTGGTGTTCGTCTGCATCGTTGATCCGGGCTGGCGGCAAGAAGATGAAGCCGTCCATTGACCGCAGCGCAATTGTACCTTGGTACAATTGATTCGTTCCCCCCCCATCTTAAAATACTATTACGCATAAGTAATGTAATCCAGGCGATAAAACCTCCGGAGAGACGCGCAGAGCTCCGGTAACGGTCATGGATCGGCGTTAATGTCGCACGGAGTTAACGCGGCGTTCATTTATTTAAGGAGGCGGGATATGATCACACCCAGACCAGTGCCCATCGTGGCCGCGCAGCACGCGACTCCCTGGATCATGGAGTTGCCGCAGGAAGGCCGGGTATATTTGCAGGCGGGAATGGCAAACCCGTTCTTTACCGGGCTTATCGCGTTCGCCGTGAACATTGCCCTGAACGCGGTCACCAACAGGATCGATTATATGAAACACCGGAAGACCGCCGGAGAAGCTATCGCGGATACGGTCAATGAGTCGGGAAAAATGGGGATCTGCACCATGATCGGCATTGTGGCCGGCAATGCCGTGGCCCGGACGGGATTATTGTTCATAGCGCCTTCGGTCCTTCCGGTTACCGCCGCTATTACGGCGACATATTTGCTCAAACGCCTCTGGGATGGCCCCGTGGGTGGCCCCAAGAGGGCCCTCATCGCAGAACCTGCCGTCGCCGGACGAAGAAAGCGCGGCAGGGTTGCTTCGGGCGCAAGAAAAGGCACGGCCAGAGGCAGGACGTCCGTGGCGCGTAAGCTGGCCATGGCGTGAACCGGGCGGCCGAAAAGATAGATCTCCTGGAGGTATGTTTATGGTAAATCTTGCGATCGTGGCGGCCAGGCTCGTCGGAGCCGGCGCGCTGCTGGCGTTCGGATGGATATTCGGTGAGCATGGCGCGACAAAACTTGTGGAACATATGGAAGCGCGCCGTAAAGCCGTTAAGGCCAAAAGCGTAACCGGCAAGGTTTGACAAGGCGGCCATGAACGATGAAGCCCGCCCGACGGAAAGCTTGTTATTGCGATTGCCGCATGCCGGGCGCGGCCGTTTGCGCCTGCATAAGCTCAAGGCCGTGCTGTCGGGGACGGATGGCGTGGCCGCGGTGAGCATGCTGGGAAAACATGTCCTCGTAAAATTTGACGGCTCGGTCATGAGCGAGTCGGCGGTAAGGGCCTACGTGAATGACCTTTCCGTTCCGGCGATCGAGCTTTTTCCGGATCCCGCGGGTTTTATGCCGGCCGGCCGTTTCAACCTCGACCAATATCCCAAAACCAGCCTTGGTATTTCCGTCGTGACGCTCCTGTTGACCGTGTACGGGACGCTTCCTGCCGCGGCGATCAACATGCTCCTTATCCTGCTGTCATGGCCTGTTTACGCGCGGGCGTACAGCGCCCTGGTGCAGGACAAAAGGTTGAGCGTGGATTTTCTCGACGCGCTCGCCCACATCACGGCGCAGTTGCAGGGCAACTATTCAGCCGTCGCGTTCATGTCGGTGATCCTGAATGTGGCCAACCTTATCCGCACCAAAACCTCGGCCGAGGCTAAAAAGATCATGAGCGACATGCTGTCGTTTGAGAAACGCGAGGCCTGGGTCGAGCGTGACGGGGAGAAGGTCAGGCTGCCTGTATTGCAGATCAAGGTTGGCGATCAGGTCTTTGTTTATGCCGGGGAGGTGATCCCTGTCGATGGTGAAGTGACCAGCGGGGTTTCGTCGGTCGACCAGAAGTCGCTCACCGGAGAAAGCATGCCGGCCTTGAAGGCCGAAAAAGACAAGGTTTACGCCGGGACCGCGGTTATCGACGGGGTGCTAAAAGTCCTGGCCGAGCGGGTCGGCAATAAGACAAGTGTGGCCGAGATCGTGAGGATCGTCACTGAAGGCGCCGAGTCGAGGACCGAGATCGATGATTACGCGCGCAAGTTCGGCGACAGCCTGGTCCTGCCGGCATTGGGGATCAGCGCGGCCGTGGCCATGATCTCCGGGTCATTAAGCCGTTTCACGTCCATGATCATCGTTGATTTCGGGACCGGGATGCGTGTTTCAGCGCCGACAGCGTTCCTGGCGCAGATGATACAGGCCGCCCGTTCAGGCATCCTGATCAAGGGTGGCAAGAGCTTTGAAAAGTTGAATAAAGCGGATACGGTGGTTTTTGACAAGACCGGGACGTTGACCGAAGGCCGTCCGCTTGTCCATGATCACATGGCACTGGACAAGAACTTCACGCCGGATGAAGTCCTGGCGTTCGCGGCGGCCGCGGAATGCAAATTCACCCATCCGGTAGCGGCGGGAATAAGCCACAGGGTTAAAGAGCTTGGGATAGCCGTGCCGGAAGCCCATGAAATAAAATATCACATTGGCCACGGGGTTGAAGCGCGGGTCGGCGGCAAGAAGGTGATGATTGGTTCGGAGAAATTCATGGCCGATAACGGCGTTGATGTGACCGCGGCGCTGCCGACGATCGCCGTGTGGTCCGACGCGGGGAAGGCGGCACTTTTTCTCGCGGTCAATGGCAAGCTCGCCGGCTTGATATCTTATCTTGATGTTCTGCGCCCCGAAGCCAGGGCCGTGGTGAAGGCGTTGCGCGACCGGGGCATAAAGAAGATCGTCATGCTGACCGGCGATAACGCGAAAGTCGCGCGCGCGATCGCCCGCGAAGCCGGCGTTGATGCTTATGTCGCCTCAGCCCTGCCGGAAATGAAAGTGGATTATATCAAGGAACTTCAGGCCCAGGGGCACACGGTCGTCGTGGTCGGTGACGGGATCAACGATTCGCCCGCGCTGGTGGTCGCCGATGTGGGGATCACCGTCATGAATGGCGTTGAACTGGCCAAGCAGGCGGCCGATGTTATACTATTGGAAGAAAATTTATGGAAGATCGAGGAAGCGTTCCAGTTCGCCGCGAATACCATCGGCATTATCAAGGCCAACCGGAATATCCTTTATCTGATCAATGGCGGTGTTTTTACGGCAGCCGCTTTCGGAGCCCTTTCGCCGACATTATCCAGCGCGTTCAGCGACGGGGCATCCGTGCTGGCAACGTTGAATTCGGTCCGGCCGGCCGCCCGAAGATCTTCTTTGGCAAGGAAGATGAAGGTCAAGGTGGCGCCTCTTTCCTGGAAGGTCCCGGTCACGGAGGGCCTTGCCGCGGCGGTGGGGTAAGTTCTTAAAAACGGAGGAAAAGACAATGGCGATGAATGTATCCGGTTACGCGACGAAGTCCGCGAAGGACAATTTGGGGCCGTTCAGCTTCACGCGTCGCGATCCGCGCGAGGATGACGTGCTCATCGAGATCCTTTATTGCGGCGTATGCCATTCGGACCTGCATCAGGCCCGCAACGACTGGGGGAACAGCGCGTATCCGATGGTGCCGGGGCATGAGATCATAGGCCGCGTCGCAAGCGTCGGGCCGAAGGTCAAACGCTTCAGGAAGGGGGATCATGTCGGCGTCGGGTGCATGGTCGATTCCTGTCAGCATTGCGCGGCCTGCGAACAGGGCCTTGAACAGTATTGCGAGGAATTCCCGACATTCACGTACAACGCGGCTGATCGTCATGATAAAATGCCGATGTTCGGCGGTTATTCAGACAAGATCGTCGTGTCGGATAAATTTGTCGTGAAGATACCCGAGGGGCTGGACCTGAAGGCCGCCGCGCCTTTGCTGTGCGCCGGGATCACGACATACTCGCCCTTGCGCCACTGGAACGTCGGGAAAAAGAGCAAGGTCGCGGTGGTCGGTCTCGGCGGACTTGGCCATATGGCGTTGAAACTGGCTAAGGCGATGGGCGCGGATGTCACGCTGTTCACCCGTTCACCGGGCAAGGAAAAGGACGCCCGCCGTCTGGGCGCGAAGTATGTTGTGCTTTCCACGGATGAAAAGCAGATGGCCGCGGTTAAAGGCAAGTTTGACCTGATCATCGATACCGTGCCTTATGTCCACGACCTTAATCCGTATCTGCCGACCTTGTCGCTTAACGGGACGCTGGTGCTGGTCGGGTATTTAGGCGGGCTTGAGCCGGTCCTGAATACCGTTTCGCTGATCATGGGGCGCAAGTCGGTGGCAGGTTCCGTGATCGGCGGCATCGCGGAAACGCAGGCCATGCTCGATTTCTGCGGCAAACACGGGATCACCTCGGATGTTGAAGTGATCAGGATACAGGACATCAATGAAGCGTATGAGCGGATGTTGAAAAGCGACGTGAAATACCGTTTTGTGATCGATATGGCGTCACTGAAGGCCTGACGTGGAATAAGGAAAATAGGATGCCGGACTGGAAAATTTTCGCTATCGGATCAGCTCTTTTTGCCGGATTAACGGCGGTGCTGGCCAAGGTGGGCGTGAAGGATATCCCTTCCAACCTGGCGACGCTGATCAGGACCATTGTTATCCTGGTTTTTTTGTGTTTACTCGTCGGGATGCGCCATGAATGGAAGGCGCCCTGGCTGCTTGACAAGCGCTGCCTGGTATTCCTCATCCTGTCCGGCATTACCACGGGGCTTTCCTGGCTTTGTTATTACCGCGCGTTGCAGGGCGGGCCGGCCTCCATCGTCGCGCCGATCGATAAGATGAGCCTGGCTGTCGCGATCCTTTTGTCGGTCGCGTTCCTCGGCGAACACCTGAACATCTTCCAGTGGCTCGGCGCGGGGTTGATCGTGGCCGGGACATTCATTGTTATTTTGAAATAAAAAGCCCCCGCAGAAGCGAGGGCTTTTCATTCACGCGCGGCCCGAACGATCAGCCGCGCTTGGTGATCTCGATGAGATGGTAGCCGAACTGGGTCTTCACGGGGCCATGGACCTTGTTCACGTCCGCGCTAAATACCACGGTATCGAATTCGGGGACCATTTGCCCCTTGGAGAACGTCCCCAAATTCCCGCCTTCGTTGCCCGAAGGGCACTTGGAATGCTTTTTGGCCACATCTTCAAATTTCGCGCCGGCGTCGATCTGCTGTTTCAGGGACAAACACTCTTTCTCGGTCGGGACCAAAATGTGACGCGCTTGAGCCATGACTGCCATACGATCTCCTTATTTTTTTATGCGTTCTGTCAAAAGTTTTAGCTTTTGATTTTCTTATCTTCTGTCTTTTCAGACAGTTCTGATTATTACGCTTGTCTCCCCCCAAAGAAACGTTTATTCTGTTCCTCAAGGAGGCGAAAAATCATGAACCAAAT
>CAIUQE010000031.1 GCA_903901225.1 Candidatus Omnitrophota bacterium | reverse complement strand
GTCTTTGATAAACCAAGGATCTTGAATATTAAGAGCAAGTTCAAATAATTGCTGGGTAAACATCGGTTTCCTCCTGGTTGAAAGCCTCCCAGGATTATAACCGACAAAAACGGACTACCCATTCAAAACTTCAAAGAGGCTTTTTAAATGATGACTCATCAACAATGCCGCCAAAAAACATTGGAGAACGTGAAAAAGAAATCCTGTCTCCACCATTAAGCGCCCCCGCATTTCTTTTTGTTATCACGCCATTTTTCCCTCGCTCATCAGCACTTAATATCCCTTTGTCTAAAATCGAACTGATGCGCCAGAACTGAAGAGGGGCAATTCCATGATAAATACTTTCTGGATCATCCAATGGAGTCTGACTTGCATCTGAAGAAATCCGGCCGTTATTTATATTAAGACCCTGTGTAAAAACAAAAGGGGTGCGGTTCGGGTTAATATTTTCGTGCGAAGCCTTTACTGAATCTTGGAAAAGATTTCTAGGTGTAAACATTACCCGAGTAAACACACCCAGTGTATCGCGTTGATATTTTCCATCGCTTGACAACAAGTGAATTCCTGCTCTGGCTCCCGCCCATTCACGTGGAACATCAGCAGGGAGTTCTCGCGAACTTCTTGTATCCCAAATCTCAAAATCGTCAGTCTTCACATTGTAATAAATATAAATTGGCAGAGTGGTGTCCATCTTATTCCCATGCACGAAGGCATTTTTTAAAATTTCTTTCACTGCAAATCCCAGCAGCATCTTTCGCTTGGCACCTATACTTTTCTGTAGCCAAGCACTAACACCGATAACCAATAATTTATGTAAATTATCACCATCAAGGTTACTAACATCTAGTGAAACAACTTTTCCACTTTCTATCGCATGCACAAACTCGGATTGGCTTTCCATCTTCAAAGAAATGTGGATAATTTCAGCATCCGGTTTTTGTTTCTTGAACTCTTTATCCCAAAACGTGTCTTTAGTCGCTGTATCAAATACAACGCTTGTGTTATCAATCCCAATCTTTGCTACACTATCAATATTATTTTTTTGACGAACAGTAAGGCTTTCAATCGTACTTACTTCATGAACATTCTTCTGGTCATAAGGTTCTGTTCCACCAGAAAAATACTTTCTCGGAATAACTTCCTGCGTGAACGGGTCCATATCTTCCTTGATAAAATTGAACACGCCAACCTTGTACGCCTGAAGATACTTCTGATAGATCTGTTCCTTTTCAGCCGGATCATCCAGTTGCACCCCCGCCACCTTGCTCTTGTCCGCATATACCTGACCAAGGATGCTTTCCTTCAGACTCTTTTTGAACCATGTTGCCATAAGCATGGCGCTGTAAACTTGCCGGAGCGGGGCAAAATGTTCGCCCTCATTCACTTCTTTCTCAAGCATGGGGATGACGATCTCACGGACGACCTCCGCCGCCAGCTTCGCAGTTTCACTTTCCGGATGTTCATGCGCTAGCGCCGGCGCAAGCCCCTGATTCTTTTCCAGTGCCAGGTAATCCTGCTCCATCATCACTTTCAAATGATCCTCCACGATCAACGCCGTGTCATACCGGTGATAGATCGTCGCTGTTTCCGGAACGATCCAGACCTTGTTGAACGTATCCAGCGGAATATCGGTCGTGCCGTACTTCTCAAATGCTTTGGCATAAACCTTCTTCCAGAATTCTTTTCCCACATCTTCTTCAGGATGGATCAGCGAAGCTGTTATCTGCTTGAGCAGGTAGTCCTGAGCCAGCAGGTCGCGCCCCATTTTAGTCTGTCCAAAATTGTCAGGGATAACACGATCGTGTTCATACGGCGAAAGATTGACCCACATATCCACATTGGGGATCGTCAGCGATGCCAGGAAATATTTCACCAACTTCCGATATTCCTCACGTTTGACATCAGGAGACAAGGACTGTTGTCCGCGTTGGATAAGAAAATTGAACCGAAAGGGATCTTTAGCGTTCAACTGCATGCCCACCATCAATGCGGGTTCATACCTGGCACTTAAATGGACCATAGTCCCCGGCACAGGGACCTGCAAGGCTGTTTGGGCAAACCCCGCAGGCATACCCGTGAACATGAATGTCACGAGCATGAACCACACCATGGATTTTTTCAATATCTCTCCACCCATATCCCCCCCTGAAATACGAACCTCCACCCGATAAAGTATATGACATAACTTGTCTACAAAGACACTTAAACAGCCCCTTCGGGAAAACGCTATTACTAATTGCTGTAACTAATTGAAGGGCGAAGACTTTTACTCGAAACTGAATCAATAATAATTCATTTTTACTAATGCCGCGCTTGACAATAGACCCCAATAGAGTGTTTTTGGAAGGATCAAAATTCGGGCTGGGGCATATATCCCACGGTACTGCGGTTACTTCGCGCTGCGGATATCTTTCAACATGATCTGGGCCTGGGGGGCCTTGTTCCAGTCGTCGATACCTAGCGTATAGGCGATATCGACCGCCTGCCCCATGCGCAGGCCGCCGAACTCGGCACCCATCCCGAAACCAACTGCAGATACCGTCGTATTTCCATCGGTCACCCAGAATTTGAGCGTGTCCTTGCCCATGACCTGGGGCTTGCTTTTTATGATAAGGCGCCGCGTAGCGAACAGTGGCGCGGGGTTGCCTTCGCCAAACGGTTCGAGGGCTTCAACCATGCCGACAAGGTCCATGCTCACCGATGCCAAGGGTAATTCAGCGTCGATCTCAAGGATCTGCTCCGGCATGCCACCGGCAAAAACACTACCGGCGAACGCGTTGAGCTGCTTGCGCAATTCACCGATGGCGTGATCCTTGACCCTCAGGCCCGCGGCGCGCTGATGCCCACCGTAACCTTCGAGGATCGCCGCGCAATGCGCAAATGCTTCGTTCAGATGGAAGCCCGGAAGCGAACGGCCCGAACCCACACCCATCCCCTCAGCTGTCGAAATAACGACCGCCGGACGGCCATACTTTTCCATGATCTTGGACGCCGCGATGCCAAGGACGCCCTTGTGCCAGCCTTCCTTGTAAACCACAATGATGCTATCCCCCGACAAAAGCTCGACCCCCTCGATGATATCCACCGCCTCATCAACAACCGCGCCTTGCAACCTCTGCCGGTCCCGGTTATGAGCCTCGAGGACCTGCACCAGCGCCGCCGCGTCCGCGGGAACATCGCACAATAAAAGTTCAAGGGACGTCGCGGCACTGCCCATGCGCCCGGCGGCATTAAGCCTTGGGCCCAGTGAAAACCCGACCATCTGGGGTGTCATGGGTTTGCCCTTGATGCGCGCGATCTCGATCAGCGCCTGCAGGCCCGCTTTGGGACTGCTGGCGATGCGCGGCAAACCATGGCGGACAATGATCCTGTTCTCACCGGTCAAAGGGACCACATCGGCGACCGTCCCCAGGGTCACAAGGTCCAGGTCCCGCAACGGGAACTCACCTTCAAGCGCCTGAACAAACTTTGCCGCGAGGCCGACACCCGCGAGCTGGGGGGAAGGATAGTGGCAATCCGGCTGTTTCGGGTCAATCACCGCGGACGCCGCGTCGGGCACCGCGCCTTCCGGCTCATGATGGTCAATGATGATCGTATCAATGCCGGTTTCTTTAAGCGCCCGGACCTCTCCGGCGGAAACGATCCCGCAATCGACAGTGATCAATAGTCCGACGCCCCACTCTTTGGCCAGAGGGACGATCTCGTAATTAAGGCCGTAGCCTTCCTCCATGCGGTGCGGGATATAGCTCATTGCCTGGATCCCGGCCTTTTTAAGCGCCCGATAAACAACCGCGGTCGAGGTAACGCCATCGACGTCATAATCGCCGTAAACAAGCACCGTCTCACCGCGCTCACGCGCCAATTTCAGGCGAGCTACCGCTTTACCCATGTCCTTTAAAAGGAACGGGTCGTGCAGGCCGGACAGCTCAGGCTTAAGAAAAGAAGTTGCCTGCTCGAGCGTAGTGATCCCGCGGTTGACCAGGAGCTTGACAACGATGAGCGACAAAGCAAGCCCTCCCGCAAGCTCGGCCTGCAGCTCGGGACGCGCTACTTTTAAACGCCACTTTTTAGGCATATCACATCTTTTCGGGAGAGGAAATACCGAGGAGCTTTAAACCATTGGCAAGAACGATGCGCGCCGCGTCGACCAAGGCCAACCGCTGGGCGCAAAGGGCCTGGTCAGCCTCGGCATCGATGATACGGCAGCGGTCGTAAAATTTATGGTAAGTCGCCGCCAGTTCCTGCATGTAACGCGTGAGGGTGAAAGGATCTAGCTGCTGGGCGCAGACATTCAAAAAATCCGGGAACTGGGATATTTTTTGCATGAGATCGACTTCCGCCTCGGCGGACAACAACCCGAACGTGGCGGCCGGCGTCAGTGCGGCTTCATCTTTGGCTTTGCGGATGATGCTGCAACAACGGGCATGCGCGTACTGGATGTAATACACAGGATTGTCCGGCGCCTGTTTTTTGGCCAGGTCAATGTCGAACTCCAACTGCTGGCTTACCTGGCGCATGAGCATGAAATAACGCGCCGCATCCGTCCCGACCTCCTGCGCCACCTCACGCAGGCTGATGAACTCGCCCGCGCGCGTCGACATGCGCAGTTGCTTGCCGTCGCGGAAAATCGTGGCCAGCTGGATGATCATCCCCTCCAGGGCCGTGGCATCCTTGCCCAACGCCTGCGCCGCCGCCTTAATGCGCGGGATATAGCCGTGATGGTCCGGCCCGAGGATATCGACCAGAAGATCAAAACCGCGGTCATATTTGTATTTGTGGTAAACGATATCAGGCGCGAGGTAGGTGTAAAAACCGTCGCTCTTTTTGACCACGCGGTCCTTGTCATCTCCAAAAAGGGTCGACTTGAACCACAGCGCCCCTTCATGTTCGTAAATGAAACCCTTCTGACGCAGGCCATCGAGGGTCGCGGCGATCTTTTCCTGCGTCGCCACCTGTGATTCAAACGACCAGTTGTCGAATGTCACCCGGAATATCCTCAGGTCCTCGCGGATCACATCCATCAGATAATCTTTACCGAAATTGCAAAAATCCTCAAATGTACACGCGTTCACATCCGCAAGCGAGGTGAATTTGCGCTGCGCCGCAAAAATTTTAGCCATATCCTGGATATAACCGCCCTGGTAACAATCCTCGGGATATTCGATCTTGTCGTGGAACAGCTCCCGCGCCCTCAATTGGACCGAAAGGCCCAGCGTGCGGATCTGGTTACCACCATCATTGACGTAGAATTCGCGCTCGGCGTGATGCCCCGTGAAGTTGAGGACATTGACAAGAACATCGCCCACCGCGGCCTGGCGCGCGTGCGCGACCGTCAGCGGTCCCGTCGGATTGGCGGAAACGAATTCAACAAGGACTTTTCTGCCCTTGCCAAAATTTGTACGGCCATACTGTTCCTTACGGGCAAAAACATCTTCAAGCACGGCATGATAAGCGGCGGGTTTCAGATGAAAATTGATGAACCCTGGACGAAAAACAACAACAGAAGCGACCTTATCTTTCAGAGGTGACGCGGTGATCTCGCTGGAAATGCGGGCGCAAAGGTCCGCAGCGATATCCATGGGATTACGCTTGAGCGCTTTCGCCAATTGCAGGGCGATATTGCAGGCGAGGCCGCCATGGTCCTTATTCGCGGGCGTATCAAGCGCGATGTCGGCAACAGCGGAAAGCGCGGCAGCACCGAGGGAACGCTCGATGGACGCGCGAATAAGATCTTTCAATTGGGTTCGTAGCTGCGTGAACATAAATTCGAAGGGGTGTTCCTACTGCCAAGCGACGGTAACAGCTTCCTGCCAGAGATGATCCAGCCCGTAGAATTCACGGGAATCTTTCTCGAAGATATGAACCACGACATCGCCCATATCCAGGAGGACCCAACGGCCATTATTGCCTTCCGGCTCAGGAGCCGGAGCCTTGGCCGCCGCGAACGTGAACCCGCGGGAAGGAGACGCGGTATCAAGGCCCTGCTTGTACTTGACCTTGATACCGAATTCATGAAGCCCTTCATCCACACCATCGGCCACGGCCTTGACATGACGGGAACTCGTCGCTGTGCAAAGCACGAAGAAATCGCAGAAATTCGCGACCCCGCGCATATCAAGCACAACGATGTTCTCCGCCAGTTTATCAGCGGCGCAATGAGCGGCTTTTTTGGCTAACTCTAGAGCTTCCAATGTTACGTCGGTATTAGACAGGTTGGTTATTTCTGGAGCTTTTTCGCCTGATCCTTACCAAGGACCCTCCAGCACTCGTGGGTGCCGGCCGGAGATTTGACAACGGCGAAGAAACGGCCGCCCTTCTCCTGGACCTTGTAATCAGCGGATTCGAATTTGGCCTTCGTTTTCACATCATAAAAAGACAATTTTTCCATACAACCTCCTTAACAGATGTAAATTAATGTTCTGAGTGTAGCCAAGTTCATTCACGATGTCAAATCAAAAAGCATCAGACCGCGTTGACCAGCGCGCGCAGGCCCTTGTCCTGCTCATCCGACAAAGGCCCGACCACGGCGAGATTGAGTTTTTTCTCGATCAGAACGTCCGACGCCACGCGGCGCAGGTCATCGGGCGTCAGGGCATTGACCCGGCACACGACCTCACCGAGCGTGCGGATGCGGTCACGTTCGATCATGGAAGCGCCCATCCACATCATGTGCTCCATCGTATCCTCGAGCCCGATCAGGAATTGGCCGAGAAAATATTCACGGGCGCGCGTGAATTCCAGCGGCTTGATGCCATTGCGCCGCAATTGTTTTAAGATCTTAAGGATAAGCTCGACCGTCTCCAGGGCTTTCTTATTGTCAACGCCCGCCTTGATCATGAACATCCCCGTGTCGCGGTAAGCTTTCGTCGAGCTGTAGATCGAATACGCCAGGCCACGCTTTTCGCGCAATTCGTCAAAAAGGCGGCTGGACATGTTGCCGCCGAGGATGACATTGAGCACCGCCTGGGCGAAACAATCAGGATGAGCCGCCCTTAACGACGGGAACCCAATGGCAAGGTGCGTCTGCTCGATCTGTTTGCGGAAAAGATTGACGCGCGGCGCGCGCTGTTTGCCTTTGAACAGGCTGCTTTCTGATTTTTTCGGGCTGGTAAAATTTCCCAACTTGTCTTCCAGGAACCCCGCGGCCCATTCATGGGAAAAATTCCCGCAAATGGACACCACCACATTGTCAGGGGCATAATGGCGGCGATGAAAGTCCCGCAGGCCGTTCTGGGTCATCGCGCCGACGCTTTCACTGGTGCCCGCCAGGCTCTGCCCCAGCGGATGGTCCGGCCATACAAGCCCGTCGAGAAGTTCAAGAACATAGTACTGCGGCAGATCATGGTACATCTTGATCTCTTCAAGGATGATGGCGCGCTCTTTCTCTAGATCGTTCTTCTGGATAAGGGGAAAGAAAACCATGTCACAGAGGATGTCCATGGTCTGGTCAAAATACGCGGCCGGGATCTTGGCGTAATAACAGGTCTGCTCTTCGCCGGTGAACGCGTTGAGCGACCCGCCAACACCTTCGATGGTCCCCTTGATATCATGGCAGGAATACTTCAGGCTGCCGCGAAAAAGAAGATGCTCCAGAAAGTGAGCGGCCCCCTTGTCGGCACCCTGCTCGAAACGCCCGCCCACGCCCACCCATATCCCGATGGCAACAGTCTCACGATCCTTGAGATGATTGGAAATAAGGCGCAGGTTATTGGAGAGGACGGATTTCTGGTACATCTAGCGCTTGACGGCCCTGACAAGCCCGGCAACAAAACGCTGCACGCGCCGCGGCATGTCCTTGGCCTTTGCGTTGCTGTTGATCTCTTTAACAATGGCACTGCCCACGATAACACCATCGGCGATCCGCGCCATAGCGCTGGCCTGAGCAGGGGTCGAAACGCCAAAACCAACGCACACGGGCTTGTCCGTCAGCGTTTTAGCCAGGCGGATCTTCGCCACAATTTCCGACGGGACTGCTTGTCGCGCGCCCGTGATGCCGGCAATGGAAACATAATAAATGAACCCTGTGGAGGCCTTGGCCACAGCCCCCATGCGCTCACGCCCGGTCGTAGGTGCCAGGAAAAACACCGCAGCCAAACCTTCACGTGCCGCCACGGCGCGCCATGAATTCGCCTCTTCCAGTGGAAGGTCAGGGATAATGATCCCGTCAACCCCGGCCGCCCTGGCCTGGAGGGCAAACTTTTCTTCTCCGAAATTAAATACCGGATTGTAATAGGTCATCAGGGCCAGCGGGATATCCGAATGCCGACGGACGCGCTTGACAAGTTCCAGGATCGCGGCCAGTGTCGTCCCCTTCTGCAGGGAACGATAAGACGCGGCCTGTATCGTCGGGCCGTCAGCCAGAGGATCGGAAAAAGGGACCCCGATCTCAACGATATCAACACCGGCCCGTTCAAAGGCCAGGATAAGCTTCTCTGTCGCGGCAAGGTCCGGGTCTCCCGCGGTCAGGAAAGCGATGAAAGCTTTCTTGCCGCTGGCGCGCAGCTGGGTAAATTTATTGTCGATCCTATTCATGGAAAAGCAGGTCCTTGATCGTGTTCATATCTTTATCGCCACGCCCTGAAAGGCAGACCAGGACCGTTGTCGGGGTCTTGACCTTGCGGGCCAATTTTGTCAAATACGCCAGCGCGTGCGACGATTCGAGCGCGGGGATGATCCCTTCGGTACGGGCCAGCTGCTGGGCCGCCACAAGGGCCTCTTTATCGGTGATGGCCACATATTCCGCGCGGCCGGTCGCCTTGTAATGCGCGTGCTCGGGGCCGACGCCCGGATAATCCAGGCCGGCTGAGATCGAATGCGCGAGCTGAACCTGCCCGTCAGCATCCTGGAGCAGCCGGCTTTTGGTGCCATGCAGCACACCGACCCCGCCTTTGCACAACGCGGCAGAATGGGCCATCGTGTGAAGCCCATGGCCCGCCGCCTCAACACCAATGAATTTTACGTGTTTATCGTCGAGGAACGGATAAAAAAGCCCCATCGCGTTGCTGCCGCCCCCCACGCATGCCAGGAGGATATCCGGAAGCTTCTTTTCCTTGGCAAGGAATTGCTTGCGCGCCTCGATACCTATGATGGACTGGAATTCCCGGACCATCTCAGGATACGGATGCGGTCCGGCGACAGTGCCGATAATATAGAACGTGTCTTTGACATTCGTCACCCAGTCACGGATAGCCTCGTTCATGGCATCTTTCAGGGTTTTGGAACCGCTTTCAACAGGAATGACCTGGGCTCCCATCAGGCGCATGCGCGCGACATTCAGCGACTGACGCTCCACATCCTCGGCGCCCATATAAACAACGCACTTGAGGCCGAACAACGCGCACACCGCCGCGGTGGCCACACCATGCTGGCCCGCGCCCGTCTCGGCAATGACGCGTGTTTTTTTCATGCGCCGCGCCAAAAGTATCTGGCCGAGGGTATTGTTAACCTTGTGGGCACCGGTATGCAGGAGATCTTCGCGTTTGAGATACACCTTGAGTGTTTTCAATTCACGGCTGAGGCGACTGGCCAGATAAAGACCTGTCGGACGCCCCGCGAACTCACGCAGGTAAAACGCGAACTCTTTGCGGAACGAAGGGTCTTTGATGGCCTTCCTGAATTCCTTTTCCAGGTCAAGCAAAAGTGTCATCAGCGTCTCAGGAACGTACCTGCCGCCAAATTGCCCGTAATGCCCGTTCTTGTCAGGATATTTCATGTGTGCCTGTCGATCTTCCCTATTCCTTATAGCCGATCATGGTCATGACCGTGTTCGCGACCCCGATAGCGCCCGCGATGCGCAGCGGCAGGCGTTTCTCGCTCTTGTCCATCCAGATGGAATATTTGGAAGGAACACTGCGCAGGAGCGTCGCCTTGTACGTCTTGCCCGCCGCGTTGAAATCAAGGTCATGCACCGGCGCGATCGTCACATTCAAGGTCGGAAGGTGGACGTCGAATTTCTGTGGGCTGTCCACCGCCGTTTCCCTGCGGTAACGGTAAATGAAGCCGTAGATATTGTCAACCGCGCCCTTTTTATCCAGAACCTGGACGGTGGTACGCTCTCCCGCGATCTTGGTGACCGTGATCGACCCCGTCACCTGGTCATACTCTTCCATGATCTTCTCTTTGTTGCCAAAAATATTGATGTCGCGGATCACCAGCCGCGGCAGGAACGTATTACCGTCGACGAATATCCTCTCCTCGTCAAAAAAGTTGAACCCTTTTGCCGAAAAGATGATCAGCGTGTATTTCTTCCCGTCACGGTAAGTTTCACCCGAAAAGGTAAGCGTTGCCTCACCTGCCTTGACGCCCGCCTGCTTCACCGTGTAACGGATGACTTCGCCGGGCTTAAAGGCCGGCGTGGCCGCCGCGAAAGCCGGCAACACAAGGGCCGCAGACGCTAGAACGGCTAAGGCAACACAACGCGCTGAATGAAAAACCTTACATGATGTCATAATCTTTGATGAACCTTTCCAGCACGCGTGAACCATGATAAAGGGTTTTTATTTCCGCGTATTCATCATTGGCGTGGAGCGTGCCGCTCTTGCCGAATCCCGTGGCGAACGCCGTGATGCCGTGGAGCTGGAAGAACGAAATGACCGTTGCCCCGTCGGATCCCTTCAACCTGGCCTTCTGGCCTGTCGCGCGGGCGGCATTGACGAACGCGCGTACGAAGGGGTCTTTCTCGCTGATCTCATACGGCAGTTGAAGGTCATCCACGATCATTTTATATTTATCCGTCACGGAACGCACGATAGCCTTGACCTGGGCCACGACCTTGCGGGGGTCCATGCCCGGCATGTAACGGATATCGACGGAGAACTCGCAAAGGTCCGCGACCATGTTGACCTTATCGCCGCCCTTGATGGTCCCCACATTGACCGTCGGATGGTTCAGCAAAGGATGTTTCTTGAACGTGAACTTGTGCGCCTTTAGCCGGCGGATGATCTCGGCCGCCTGCTCGATGGCATTGACCCCGTGCCAATTGGTGGCGCCATGCGCTTTTTTCCCGAAAATCTGGATACGCGAATGAAAGAGCCCTTTCTGGGCGATGACCGTATCGTAATCAACAGAATCAAGGACAAGCGCCAGGCGCGGGTTCAGGACGCCCTTGTTCAGCAGAGGCTTGATCCCCTGATGGCTCCCGGTCTCCTCGTCGGCAGTCGCGGCCAGGATGATATCTTTGCGCGGATGGAACCCATCCTCGACCAGTGAACGCAGAGCCTCCATGGCGCAGGCAAGATTACCCTTGTCATCAGAAGCGCCACGGCCGTAGATCTTCCCGGCGATAATAT
Organism: Candidatus Omnitrophota bacterium; assembly: GCA_903901225.1. Taxonomy (GTDB): domain Bacteria; phylum Omnitrophota; class Gorgyraeia; order Zapsychrales; family Fredricksoniimonadaceae; genus Fredricksoniimonas; species Fredricksoniimonas borealis. The sequence goes on along the minus strand of CAIUQE010000031.1, from coordinate 103,149 downwards.
CCTTGCCGAAAGGGTCATGCTTCCAGCCCGTGCCCACCGGTACCACATCCGTATGCGGGGTCACAAGGAGCGCTTCCTTCGCCGCGCGCGCGCGCGGCAGGGACCCTTTCCACGTGGCGATGACATTGGGCCTGTTCATCTTATAGGTCACCACCTCAACCTCAAAGCCAAGGGCCTTCATGTCCTTGACGACAAGATCGGCAATATTGACCTCATTGCCCGGCGGGTTCTGCGAATCGATGGACAAGGTTTGCTGCGTGAGTTTGACGAGACGTTCTTTATTGATCATATTTACCCCAGAATGCTCCTGGCCCTCATTTCACCCTCGATGCGCTTGAAATCCTGATGGTCCACGAACTGGATGCCCGGACGTTCGGCGTGAAGCTTGATCATTTTAGGAAGATGTTCCCTGACGTTCTGAAACGCGACATACTTGAATTCCGTGCCGCACTTGGGGCACGCGTGGTCATTGAGCCGGAGGTCCATGGCCTTGCATTTGGCGCAGATGCCCGACAAGACGCCGTACTCCAACAAATGGGATTTCACGTCGTCAAAATCAAGGTCCTGGTAAGTGCGGATCATCTGCTTGTGCATAGGTTGGGAATTATAGCACAGCGGAATGGGAATGCAAACAGCGCGAAGAATTCTCACGCCAGATTTTATTAAAAAGAGATCACTTGAGATTTTCTTCCGTATAAAGGGACAACTCGATCAAACGTTCCAGCAACTGATCCGCGGACATTCCCATGAAATTATGCAAAACAAGTTCTTTCGAGAACAAACGGCAAATATAACGCAACTTGCGGACATTTTGACCCGCAGCGTAAATAAAATCCCTGTGTCCGGCATTGATGATCACGATATTACGCTTCTGGTCATATCTGGATCGCCATACCTGTCCCGGTACACTTTCCAAGGTATAACTCGGAAGTCCTTTCGAATTGATCTGGGGATTTCCCTTAGCCGACTTCATCAACTCCGCCACAACCGTGATCATCGAGCGGGTGTCACAGACGATATCTCCTTGAACAACCCTGAGTTGCAAACGAGTGATACCGGGTTCCTGGGGCGCCTTGAATACAACCATTTCCCCATCGTGCTTATTCAGGGCCCCAGCACCTTCAACGATCTCCCAGAAAAAACTCAAGCCTTCCTCCACACGGCGTTTTCTACGATCTTGCCCGATGGCACAAAGCGTCTTTTCCTGGTCAACAGCAACCAGGGCGGAGGCCGGCTGTATACGACAGCTGAACAAAGGCCCGGAGAATTCAAAAAACTGTTTTTGACCGTCGCGTGATTCCAGCACATAATCACCTTCTTGCGCTGTGCCCGTCGACACGGAACCTATTCCTCCTTCCTGATCCAACAAAGCCGGCGCATCAGACTCTGGTGCCGTGATCCGGGGCACGAGATTGCCGCGTTCATGGCCATGCACATCAAACCAGTCATATTCTTCCCGTGGCAATGCCAGGATAGCCTCCCGAAACGCTTTCTGCACGGAACGCAGGATATTCTTACTGACGCGCTCCTCCTCCGCCTTGCTTTGCGCATCGACCAATACGGATAATAATAATTTCAAGGGTTCCACGGCCCGGCAAAACTCCGCGAACGCTTCATCACGGATGATCCCGTCACGGGTGCCCGGTGTCAAATTCAGGAACGGAGCGTCAATGATCCCCTGAAAATATCCGCTGCCCCAAGGGTCTCCCTGAAATTCATCCAAGACACCCACCACCGGTAAAACCCTCGTGCCAGCCCTGAACAGGCTGATACTGTTCTCGGGATTTCTTTCGGCCAAATAAAGTTCCATATACACATCACCCGCCGAAGTTGTGATCGTCGGAATATTATGGATCAACTGCCCTTCATAACGGCGCGGCTCAACGATCATTTCCGCACGCGTAACTCTGTCAGCGACCTTGATCCTCACGCCGGAACTGCGAATGCGGTCACGCAATTCTGAAGCCAGATACCGCTGTATTTTTTCGCCGGTCAGCATACGGTTGCCTTCCAGCAACGGGGCAATGACCAGTTGTGTTCCAGGAGGCGCGACCAGATGGGGCCTCGACGTCACCGTATATCCGGACTTCCCTTTATCCATCATCATCTGCCAGGCCTTCCCATCCTTTCCCGATGAAATGACCGTCAAGCGCTGCCCCACCGTCCAGAAACTCAAAAGCCCGATACCAAACTCACCCTGTATATGTTGAGCACCGCCCTCTTTCAGACGACGCTTGATCGAATCGCAAATATGAGTGGCCACATATTTGAAATCCGGCTGACCCATGTCATCGCAAGGAATGCCATCCCCGTCATCAACGATCTTCAGGTAATATCGTCCTTTTTCCCTGCCCCGAATGATCGTCACATGTTTCGCGTGGGCATCAATACTGTTCTCAACAAATTCAGCAATGGCTTTAAGCGGGTTGTTCTGCGAAAGGGCGATTATCGTAATGGCATTCCAGTCGTCACCGATACGCAAACGCCCGGATTGCCCCTTGTCCTTTGATAATTTTGGCTTGATCATTCATCGCTCCTGAATTGTTTTCATTCCTTAAACGACAACAGCCAACCCTCACGGCAACGAGGCGAGCCAGCGGGACGCGGAAAAAACACCGGTCTTACCCTGTTTCCCTTCAATAACCCTGCAAACCGTTCCCGGCGTGTGCACCAACTGGATCGCGGGAACTTTAAGAACAGACTGGAATTCCAGCAACGGCGGTGCCGGAGTTGTATCAGTCAGTTTTGTTTCGATCAATAATAGTGGAGCATTGTCTTTGGTCAAAAGAAAATCCACTTCTTTCCTTTCTTTATTTCGTAAATAATTAAGCCCGAAATCTCCCCAACCCCATTCATTCCACGACCGCACCGCCCGCAGGAGCTCCAGCGCGACCATGTTCTCGAACCTAGCTGCGGCGTCCTTAATCAGAGGATAATTAAAAAGATAGAGCTTCTTTTCCTTCAGGATGGACCGTGACACCTTTTGCGTCCAGGGCGCTATTCGAAAGGTCAAATAAAAATGATCGAACAAGGCCAGCCAGTTCCTGACCGCCGGAAAACTGACCTGAAGGTCGCCCGCAAGATTATTGATCGAAACAGGGCTCCCGACCCTTGCCGGCAAGATCGAAAAAAGTGTTTCAACTTCGTCGACAAGCCGGATGTCGTTCATGGAGCGCATATCGTCGCGGATGATCTGCCGTCCGTAATTGATCGACCAGCGCCGCCAGCTCGACTCTTTGCCGCTCAGGAAAGGCTCGGGAAATCCGCCAAGATCAAAAAGCTCCTGCCATACGCGCGCACCGGCCGAAGGATCAACCATATCCATCCCCGAGAACGGATCCTTGAGGAACTGCGGCATATCCATCCGGGCCGGCGACAATTCCGCCGCCGTGAATGGAAAAAGATGCATTTCCAGAAAACGCCCCGTCAAGGCATCCCCGGCGCGCTTGCTGATATCCAGCCGTCCGCTCCCCAGAACGGCAAAAGCAAAACGCTCATGGAATTTATCGTAAACGCCTTTCAGGTAATTCTTCCACGCACGGTATTTGTGGATCTCATCCAGGATCACCAAAGGTCGGCCGCTGCCGCCTCTGTTCATGGATTGAAAGAAATACGGATCGCCCAGCAACACCTTCTTGTTATCGATAATGTCCCAATTAAAATAGGTCGTGTCCGCGTGCCCTTTGGCAATGATATCCCTAATGAAGGTGGTTTTGCCGACCTGACGTGGACCCGAAAGAAAGATCATGCTCTTCTCGGCCGACAGGTCTTTCCATAAACTTTGATAAATGACTCTTGTTTTCATGTCTAAAGTCTAATGTGTATATCGAAAAAGTCAAGACTATTTCGATATAAGCATTGATTTGGTCGGATTGTGGAAACGCGCTATAATTTGCCGGTTGATCCAGTTTTCACACCCAGGAATCGCGCGAGCCCCTCCGGCTTGATCGCCATAATGACCGGTGTGAATCCCGCCGCGGCCTGCAAGCGCTCGAGCATGGCGGGATCGATGTTGAATTTGATGTCACCGCCGCTGTGGCGGAGCTGGATGTCAAGTTTGTCCGTGTTAAGGTCGATGCCGCCTTTGATAAGTTTCGTCGAACGCGTGACTTTCATGTCCTGCGCCTGATCTATACTGGCGGGATCGATCGATGTAGGAGGAGTCGAAGCTTTCTTTGTTACCCTGGGAGCAAAGCCGTATTCTTTTCTTAATTCGGCCTCATAATACTCCTTATCAAAAAATGTTCCCTGTTTGAATCCTCTTTTGATGCTCTCATAGAGTGAAGGATGGCTTCTTAAATATTCAATATCCCATAAATGTTGCATTCCTATTAAGGAAACAAACTCAGGAGCATTAGAAGAATTTTTTTGTTCTACAGAATTGATATAATTTTTCATTCTATCGAAAAGAACATGCGGTGCCTTACCATCATGGATCACCTCCATAGCCTGGGTCAGAAAAATCTCCCGTTCATTCGACACATCCTTGGATTTTAAATGATTCTGCCACAGATCATGCATGAGTTTGAACATGTACTCCATCAAGAATGAACGGCTCAGACTACTTTGGAAATTCATGAATTCCCTAGCATCATCCTCGCCATTTTTGCCTGACCCGCCCGACATTTCACCAAGAAACTTCATCCTTTCAACAACACTTCTTTCATAATAAAACTCAGCATAGGCTTCCGCTCGCTTTACAGAAGGCACTTTTATTTTCAATAACAACATGATTTGCCTGAAAAAGCCATCCGGGAAATATGAAAAGAGCTTATACGTAAATAGTAAGTATATAAATTCATTTATAAAATGGATCGTTTCAAGCCCATGAATCGCCGCAAAAGTAGCATTAAAAATTGTGATCAACATATCGACACGCATAAAAACCGTAATGAACCTGATCAATGACTTAAAAGTTTTATAGAAATCTATTCCGTTCGGTTCCGGCTCACCCCAATATTTTGTTAACGAATGATCTTTTAGATCAAAGAAAGAACCTTTATTAAGAGCAAAGCTTTCATCCAAACCTTCTTCAATGAGTATAAAATCATTTTTGTATTGTTTTTTGAACTTCCTGGAAATCTGTCGACCAGCATATGGTTCACTAAAGAATTTGCCATGCGTAACGCCTACGATGGTCCATGTATCAGCATGGAACTTTAATATCTGATTAAATTCTTTCACCTCAACGAAACTTTGACGGGGAATACGAAAATGCCCTCTGATCTTTGAGATCAACGCTTCAATAAAGACCTGGAATTGCTCTCTGTTCTCATTTGTATCAAAGAAATCCCCGGATATGTCCAACCATCCTCTCTTCATAAAAAGAAAGCCAACCTCCAGCGGCGTGCCTGCATTCTGGATAACAACGGCTATGTCCTTTGAAGAAACGCCCTTCGACTTGCATTGTTCAAGAAACTCATCTGCCGTCATCAGATGTCCCTGAACTTTTTCAATGGGTACATGATCCAGCTCATCGGAAGGACTTTTTGCCGCAAAATCTCCCGTTGGCTTCAAGGCCACGACAATCGTGCTGAAATTCTTCCCGGCCATATCCCCCGCGACCCCCGCTGCGTCGACATTCCTGACCTGCAGCGCCGGGTCCATGGCACGGCCCGTGAACTCCTCACCCCCGGAGAAGTACTTCCGCGGGATCATTTCCTGTGTCACGGGGTCCTGCTCTTCCTTGATAAAGTTATAAACGCCCTTCCTAAATGCCTCAAGATAACGCGCGTAGATCTGCTGCTTTTCGGTCTTGTCCGCGATGTCAACACCCGCGATCTTCTGCCGGTCGACGTAAACCTTGCCCAGCAGGCTTTCCTTGACCTTGCGCTTGTACCAGGCTGCGAGGATCAGGGAATGATAGACCTGGCGCAGGGTCGCGAAATTCTTGCCTTCGTTGACTTCTTTTTCGAGGATGGGGATGATGATCTCACGCAGGATCTGCTTGGCCATTTCTTGCGATCCCGTCTCAAGTGGGAGGGTCACACCTGCCTGCCGGTAGGCAGGGACCCCGCCCCTACGCACCATCTCCTCATTTTGTGTGGCGGCTACGTCCTCGGCAGGAGTCGAAGACTCCGCCATGTCCTTCTGATGGGACATGGCTGCGTAATCACTTTCCAGCATGACCTTTAACCGGCCCTCGACCACAAAGGCCATGCCGTTGTACTCGTCCACAACGGCTTTGTCTGGCATGATCCATACCTTGTTGAACGTATCGACCGGAATATCCATTGTCCCGTACTTCGCGCTGGCTTCGGCGTAAATCCTGGCCCAGAACGCCTTGCCCGTCTGACCTTCCGGGTAAAGGAGCGACGCGGTGACCTGCTTGAGCACGTAGTCCTGCGCCAGAAGGTCGCGGCCCATTTCTGTCTGGCCGAAGGCCTCCGGGATAATACGGTCTTTCTCATAAGGCGAAAGATTGACCCAGAGGTCTTTCTCGGGAATGGTCAACGTGGCCAAAAAATACCGGACCAGGCGGGCCGACTCAGCTTTAAGGTGCTCGGCGGAACCGCTAAAATTGCCTTCATCGAGCAGGAAATCGAAACGAAAAGGATTGTCCGGATAAACCTTGAGCCCCTTGAGCGATGGCACCAGGACATTCTCGCTCAAAGGGACCATGCTTCCGGGCGCTGACATGGGCACAACACCCTGGGCATACGCCAGCGGCACGCTTGTGACAATAAATGCCACAAGAACGATAAATGCCACGACGCGCCTGATGTTGATGTTCAAATAACCCACATTGATCTGCCTTTTTAGTTGCATACCCCAAACTATTAATAAATATACACTATAAAAAATGGAAATTAAACCCCGGGCCGGGCAGAAGGGAAAAGGCTACTACTTTACTTATTAGAAGGAAGGTCCCACGCGCTTGTACCCGCAGCGCTCATCCCCGGGCCAGGAGGCGCCGAGTTTCTCACGAACAGGCACGCAGGTGAAGGGGCGGCCTGCCACGGTCTTGCGCAAGCCGAAACGATCGGCATAGATACTGCAGGAAGAATGGCCATCGGACATGACCAGATGGGCGCAGGGGTCTTCCAAAGCCCCGCAACAGGCCCCACAATGGCGGCAAAGCGCCTCGGCATCCTGCTGGCGCGTGGCAAGCCAGGTGTGATAGGCCTGTTCGTCGGGTGTGAGCTTTGATGTTTCCATGGGATTATGGGATTCTCAAGATGCTAGGCCAAATAAAGAGGGCCCGTAAAAAACCGGGCCCCAAAGTATGAAGTATTATGCCAGCCGATAAAGAGGGAGCCAGATCCCCCACGCGCTTTGGCAACGCAGCCACCATCTTACGCCCACCCGACAATGCCCCAAAAGGGGAGGCCCAAACCGCCACACAGGGCTAACGGGCCAACAAGGATGAGGTACATTAGGTCTGTCGCTTTGTGTCCCCAGGTTTCCCCGGGTTTACCTTTATCGGCTACACAAAATATAACATACGCCAAAAGCAAAAAACAAGGGCAGGCCCTGAAAAACCCTCACACCACGCTCTTCGCGTTCTGGATGAACGACATCATTTTGCGGTGGTCTTTCTTGCCCGCCTCAAGCTCCACCCCGCTGGAAACATCAACGCCATAGGGTTTCACGAGCCCTACCGCTTCCATGACATTTTCCTGGGTCAACCCGCCGGAAAGGATGAATGGCACCTTGATATCTGCCTTGCGCAGGAGCTCCCAGTTGAACGACTTGCCTGTCCCGCCATAGGCGTCTTGCTGATACGCGTCGAATAAAAAACCGTCCACGTCATACTTTTTGACCTGCTCAAAATCAAAGGCGGCGTCCACGCGAAAAGCCTTGATGATCTTGAAATTGTAACGCTTCAGGCGGTGGCAGTAATGGTGGTCCTCATCCCCGTGCAACTGCACGACATTCAGCCCGCAGAAAGAGGCGATATCGCTGATCGCGCCAAGGCGGTCGTTCACGAAAACGCCGACCGTTGTCACCAAAGGCGGCAGGACCTCGATGATATTGCGCGCGCGTGACGCCGAAAGATAACGCGGGCTCTTCTTGTAGAACACGAAACCCAGCGCGTCGGCGCCGAATTTGACAGCCTTGAACGCGTCATCCTTGTCGGTGATGCCGCAGATCTTAACCCTGACCATACATGACCTCCTTTAACTTTTTCCCGACATCTTTTTCCCTGAGGAACGCCTCGCCGATAAGGACCGCGTGGGCCCCCGCGGCCTCGAGGCGCCGGACATCGGCATGCGTGCTGATGCCGCTCTCCGCCACGATCACTTTACCCCGCGGGATGCGCGGGATCATCCGTTCACTGACGGCCAGGTCGACCTTGAAGGTGCGCAGGTCCCTGTTATTAATGCCAATGATCTCGGCCCCCACGCCCAGCGCGCGGTCGAGTTCTTCATCCGTATGCACTTCGACAAGGCAGTCCACATCAAGCGTGTGCCCCAGCGTCAGGAATTGTTTCAGCTCAGCATCCGCCAGTGCCGCCACGATCAACAGCACGGCGCTGGCGCCGCAATAACGGCCTTCGTAGATCTGTCCTTCATCAATGACAAAATCCTTCATCAATGTCGGCAGGTTGAACTTCTCGCTCACCTGTTTCAGGTAAGCGGACTTACCAAGAAAATATTCTTCTTCTGTCAGCACGGAAAAAGCCGCGGCCCCGGCATCCTGGTAAGCGCCCGCCAGCGCCTCGACGTTAAAATCCGGACGGATAAGCCCCTTTGAAGGTGAGGCTTTCTTGATCTCCGCGATGAGATTGACCTGCCCGGGCTTTGAAATGGCCTTGCGAAAAAGCCCGTAATGCTCATACGCCGCCTTGTCCAGGTGCGCCTTGATATTGTCGTAATAAGCGCGCTTGCGCTCATTGCCGGCGCGCTTCTTGTCCAAAATTTTTCTCAGAAAATCATTTTCCACGGTGAGAATATTCCTTGAGTTGCTGCAATTTTTCCCATGCCTTGCCCGACGCGACGACCTGGCGGGCGCGTTCCAGCCCCGCCTTGACTGTTGCCGCAGCCCCCGCCGCGTAAAGGGCAAACCCCGCGTTCAACGCCACGATGTCCATCTGCGCGGGCGTCCCACGGCCTTGCAGGACCGCCGTCATGATGGCCGCGTTTTCCGACGGAGAGCCCCCCTTAAGCTCAGCCTCCGCCGCGCGCCTGATCCCGAGATCCTCGGGCTTGACCTCATAAGAACGGACATCTTTCCCGTCAAACTCGCTGACAAAGGTGGCGGCAGCCGTCGTGACCTCGTCAAGGCCGTCGGCTCCGTGCACCACGACCGCGCGCTCAGCGCCCAGGACCCTGAGCACCTGCGCGAACTGCGCGGTCAGCTCCCTGTTATAAACCCCGACCATCTGATGGGTCGCCCTGGCCGGATTGGTCAAAGGCCCCAGGATATTGAAGATCGTCTTAACACCCAAAGCTTTCCTGACAGCCGCCACGTGTTTCATGGCCGGATGATGGCGCTGGGCGAACATAAAAGCGATGCCGACACTGTCAAGGCAGGCACTCAGCCGTTCATGCGGCATCTCCAGGTTGATCCCGACCGATTCCAGGACATCCGCGCTGCCCGACCGGCTGGACACCGAACGGTTGCCGTGCTTGGCGACAATGACCCCGCCGGCGGCCACGACAAAAGCGACCGCGGTGGAAATGTTGAACGTGCCCTTGCTGTCGCCTCCCGTGCCGCAGGTATCGAGGATGACCTCGTGTTTCGTTTCCAGGAGGACCACGAACTTGCGCATGGTCTGGGCCGCGGCGGTGATCTCTTCGACCGTGAACCCCTTGGCGTTGAGCGCGAGCAGGAAATCCCGGATATCGGCGTCGATCATCCGTCCCGACATGATCTCCATCATGACCGAACGCATCTCGCCCTGGGTAAGGTTCTGTTCCTGCTGGATCTTGGCGATCAGATCACGCATGCGGCCGCACCGGGCTTCAGGTTAAAGGTGAAGGAAATTCCTGAGGAGCTTCTTGCCTTCCTTCGTGAGAATGGATTCGGGATGGAACTGGACCCCCCAGACCGGCAGGGTCTTATGGCGCACGCCCATGATCTCGTTGTCGTCCTCCGAGCGCGCGGTGATATCGAGGCACGACGGGATCGTGCTTTCCTCGATCACGAGCGAATGGTAGCGCGTGGCTTCGAACGGATTGGAAAGGCCCTTGAACAGCTCCTTGCCGTCATGGCGGATGCGCGAGGTCTTCCCGTGCATCAGCTTCCCCGCCCGGATGATCTTCCCGCCGAAAGCATAGCCGATGGACTGGTGCCCGAGGCAGACGCCCAAAATAGGTATCTTGCCCGCGAAGACCTTGATGACATCCACGGATATCCCCGCGTGCTCGGGATTGCTGGGGCCCGGTGATATCACGATGCGCGCGGGCTTGAGGCGCACGATCTCTTCCGTCGTGATCGCGTCATTGCGAAACACCTGCACCTTCGCGTCCAGTTCGGCGAAATACTGGACAAGGTTATAGGTGAACGAATCGTAATTGTCGATCATCAGGATCATTCTTTTTGCCTCTTGATCGAAGCGCCCAGGGCCACCAGCTTCTTGTCGATATTCTCATAACCGCGGTCCAGGTGATAGACGCGGCGGATCTCGGTCTTTCCCTGTGCCACGAGCCCCGCCATGACCAGCGCCGCCGACGCGCGCAGGTCGGAGGCCGTCACCGGGGCGCCCGAAAGCTCCTTGACCCCCTCGACAATGACGCACCCGCCCTCACGGCGGATCCTCGCCCCCATGCGCGCGAGCTCCGCCACGTGCATGAACCTGTCGGGGAACACCGTGTCGCGAATGACGCTGACGCCGTTGGTGAGCGCCATGATGGCCGTGTACTGGGCCTGAAGGTCGGTCGGAAAACCCGGGTAAGGATACGTGGTGATGCTGAAAGGCTTGAGTATCTTCGGGGACTTGACGCGCACGACATCCTTGTCGGCCTCGACTTTGACCCCGATATGGTTGAGCACATCGTCGAGCGCGGTCAGTTGGGTATAATCGATGCCGCGAATGACAAAATTGCTGCGCGCCATGGCCGCCAGCAGGACGAACGTGCCTCCCTCGATACGGTCCGACGACATCTTAAAATCCGCGCCGTGAAGTTTCCTGACACCGTGGATCACGATACGCGGGCTGCCCTGCCCCCGGATACGGGCTCCCATGGCATTGAGAAAATTGGCAAGGTCCTCGACCTCAGGTTCGCAGGCCGCGCATTCAATGGCCGTCTCGCCCTCCGCGAGGGTGGCCGCCATCATGATGTTGGCCGTGCCAAGCACCGACGGGCCAGAAGCCCCGGCCAGGTAGACCCGCGTCCCTTTGAGCTTTTTCGCCTTGGCGATGATGTACCCGCCCTCGATGGTCACTTTGGCGCCGAGCGCCTCAATGCCCTTCTGGTGAAGGTCGACGGGCCGCACGCCGATAACGCAACCGCCGGGCAGGGAAACCTTCGCCTCACCGAGTTTTGCCAGAAGAGGCCCCAGCACGCAAATGGACCCCCGCATCGTCGAAACAAGTTCGTAGGTCGCCACGGAATTGAGCGTCCCGGTGGACATGATGATCAGCTCATCCTTGTCCTTGTCCCACTCGACATCCTTGCCCAGGGCCTTCAGGAGCTTGATCATGGTCGAGGTGTCGCTCAGCCGCGGCACATTGCGCAGGATACAGGTTTCATTGGTCAGCAGTGTCGCCGCGAGCACCGGAAGCGTGGCGTTCTTCGAACCGCTGATCCTGACTTCACCCTTGAGGGTTTTGCCGCCTTCAATGACAAGTTTTTCCATGGTAGTTGTCTTTATCCGGAAGTTGTTACCGTTTGCACGCCATGGCCACCCTTGGCCTGCCGGCGTTGTCATCACAGATTTTTATTTTATCCCAAGGGCCCGTGATGGCAAAGAGGTTTTGCAACTCTTTGGCCTGGCCATCCCCCATCTCGACGGCAATGACCCCGCCGGATTTAAGGGCTCGGCAGGACGAAGGGATGATGAACCTGAAAAAATGCAACCCGTCCGGGCCCGCCTCCAGCGCCAGCAGTGGCTCTTTCCTGACATCTGCGGGCAGCGTGGCGATCATCGCCTCCGGGATATAGGGGGGATTTGACACCACCGCGTCGAAGCGGTGCAACGTCTCATCCATGAACCAGAACATATCGCGCTGGACGAATTCGATCCGGTCCGCCACCCCGTTTACTTCGGCGTTCCGCCGGGCATACGCAAGCGCTTCTTCGGAAACGTCCAATGCCACAACATGGGAATTCGGCAATTCTTTGACCATGGTGACCGCCAGGCAACCACAACCCGTGCCGATATCGAGGATAAAATATTCCTTCTTCCCCTGCGCCTTCAATTCCCTGATAAGAAGATCGGCCAGAACCTCGGTCTCAGGACGCGGCACAAGAACGCCCGGCCCCACCTCAAAACGATAGCCGAAGAATTCCGTCCATCCCGTGATGTACTGCACCGGCTCACCCGCGGCGCGGCGGCGGCGCATCTCATCGAACCGCGCCTGCTGCGGCGGATCAAGCGGCACGGGATGGGTATAGAGATCAGAACGCTTGCGATCGAGGATCGCCGTAAGGAAAAATTCATCGTCCGTCATTGAGCCTGGTCCCGCATGTCCTCTTCGGCCCTCAGGATCGCGTCGAACAATTCATCGAGATCACCTTCCATGACAGCCGGCAGCTGATGGGTCGTAAACCCGACGCGATGGTCGGTCACCCTGTGGTCCGGGAAATTATACGTGCGGATCTTCTCGCTCCTGTCGCCGGTCCCGACCTGGGCCTTGCGCGCGGCGGCCTCTTTCTTCGCCCTTTCCTGCTGCATGAAATCCCCCAGGCGCGCGCGCAGGACGCGCATCGCCTTGATGCGGTTCTTCAGTTGGGAACGCTCGTCCTGACAGACCACGACCATGCCCGTCGGCAAGTGCGTGACGCGGATCGCGGAGTCCGCCGTGTTGACGCTCTGCCCGCCCGGCCCGGAGGAACGGTACACATCGATCTTCAGGTCCTTCGTGTCAATGACCAGGTCGACCTCTTCAGGCTCGAACAGCACCGCGACGGTCGCGGCTGACGTATGGATACGGCCCGCGGCTTCGGTCTCAGGAACGCGCTGCACCCGGTGGGTGCCGCTCTCCCATTTCAACCGGCGCGAGGCGCCTTTGCCGCTGACGCTGAACACGACTTCCTTAAAACCTTTTTCACCCTCGCTAATGGCAATGGGGTCGATCTTCCAACCCCTGGACGCGGCGTATTTGGTATACATCCGGTAAAGGTCACCGACAAAAATGCTCGCCTCGACGCCTCCGGTACCGGCGCGGATCTCCAGGATGACATCACGGTCTTTCTCATTCTTCAGAGGATCGAAGAAATCGTTGATCCGTGTTTCGAGGTCTTCACGCGCGGCTTCAAGCTCGGCAAGCTCGTGCTGGGCCATCTCACGCAGGTCACGGTCCTTCTCGGTGGCGATCATAGGACGGACCTCGGCCGTATGCGCGAGCGTCCTTGCGTAGGCTTTTTGCAGCTCTACGACCGGCGTAAGGTCGGAAAATTCTTTGGCAAGTTTCTGGTATTTGTCCTGGTCGGCCACTGTCGTGGCGAGGGCGAGCAAGCTCTCAAGTTCCGCCTGGCGGGCTGTGGCGTCCGCCAGGCGTTTGAGATTACTTTCCTTTAGCATAACGCTTCTGGAAGCGTTCAATGCGTCCCGTGGTATCAAGGATCTTCTTGGACCCCGTGAAGAACGGATGGCAGCTCGCGCAGATCTCGACGCGGATGTTCTTTCTGGTGGCCCTCGTGTGCATCACGCGGCCGCACGCGCAGGTGATCGTTGTTTCCTGATAATCAGGATGAATTCCGTCTTTCATAATGCCTTCCTTCTGTTAACCGGTCACGCCCTTCCCTGCCACCCCCCCGGGGTTGCGCAGGTTTCAAATGAGGCGAAATTATAGCTTATTTGTTCATATTTTGCAAGAATTCCTCGTTGTTCTTGGCCTGGGACATTTTCTGGATCAAAATTTCCATCGCCTCCGCGGAATTGAGGTCGTTGAAAACCTTGCGCAGGAGCCACATCCGCTGCAACTGTTCCTTCGTTGTCAACAGCTCCTCATGGCGCGTGTTGGAACGCTTGATGTCGATGGCCGGATAAATGCGGCGCTGGAAGAGGCTGCGGTCGAGCTGGAGTTCCATGTTACCCGTCCCCTTGAACTCCTCGAAAATGACCTCGTCCATGCGGCTGCCGGTATCGACCAGGGCCGTGGCGATGATCGTGAGCGACCCGCCCTCCTCGATGTTGCGCGCGGCACCGAAGAAACGCTTGGGCTTGTGCAGCGCGCTGGAATCAACACCACCGGAAAGGATCTTGCCCGAATGCGGCACAACGGTGTTGTAGGCGCGTGCCAGGCGCGTGATGGAATCCAGCAGGATGACGACGTCGCGCTTGTGTTCAACGAGACGTTTGGCTTTCTCGAGCACGATCTCCGCGACCTGGACGTGGCGCTCCGCCGGCTCGTCGAAGGTCGATGAAACGACCTCGGCCTTGACGCCGCGCTGCATGTCCGTGACCTCTTCCGGGCGCTCGTCGATCAGAAGGACGATCATGACCACTTCCGGATGGTTGAGCGTGATGGCGTTGGCGATCTTCTGCAGGAGCACGGTCTTGCCGCTGTAGGGCGGCGCGACGATCAGTGCCCTCTGCCCTTTTCCGATGGGGGTCAACAGGTCCATGATGCGCATGGAAATATCGTCCGGGCTCTCCAGCTTCAACCGTTCATTGGGATAAAGCGGCGTCAGGTTGTCAAAAAGGATCTTGTCCTTGCACTTGTCGGGGTTCTCCAGGTTGACCGCCTCGACCTTCAGGAGGGCAAAATATTTCTCTCCCTCCTTGGGCGGGCGGATCTGGCCGCTCACCGTGTCGCCGGTCTTCAGGTCAAAGCGCCTGATCTGCGACGGGGAAATATAAATGTCATCGGGACATGGCAAATAATTGTAACCGGAGCTCCTCAGGAAGCCGAAGCCTTCAGAGAGGACTTCCAGGACGCCCGAGCCGAACATGAGGCCGTCCTTTTCCGCCTGCGCCTGCAGGATCTTAAAAATGAGGTCGTGCTTTTTCAGGACGCTGACACCCTCGACATTGAGCGCGCGCGCCGTCTGCGAAAGCTCCGCCATCTTCATTTCTTTCAATTCCTCGATATTCAGGGTCTTAGCCGTGCCGCCGTTGACCGGCGCGGACGCCGGCGCGGATGCCGCCGCGGGTGCGGCCACTTCGTCCTTGGCACTGGCGCGTTCGCTCTTGGGTTCTTTCGTCATGATGCTTTCTCCTGTCGGATGGGGTTTGTGAGGGATCGAAAGATCCGCTCGACGTGTTTCTCTGTTGCTGCGGCTGAACCGCTGTTATCTATCACATGCGCGGCATATGCGACCTTTTTTACCAAAGGCATCTGCCGACGGATGCGCTGGGTGACCTCAGCCCTTGAAAGGCCGGTGCGGGACATGGCGCGTTCAACCTGGACAGCGCGCCGCGCCTTGACAACTATAACAGCATCCATGAACTTATGCCACCCCGCCTCAATGAGAAGGGCCGCGTCCAGGACCACCGGTTTGTTCTTCGCGACGGCGGACGCGAGTTCTTCCCTGATAAGCCGTTCCAGCGCCGGATGCACGATCTTATCCAGGGCTTTCAACGCGGACGGATCAGCGAAGACAACCTTGCCCAGCCGCGCGCGATCAACCCTGCCGGTTGAGATGACGCCCCGGCCAAATTTCTTTCCTATCGCCCGGATGCACGCCTTGTCATGCCTGAGCACGGCGTGGCCCAACGCGTCCGCGTCAATGACCCTCGCCCCGCGCGCTTTGAACATGGCCGCGACCGTGGTCTTGCCCGCCCCGAAACTTCCCGTCAGGCCGATCCTGAGCATAACCTGTAAACCTCGCTATATTGCCGCGCCGACACATCCCATGTCCAGCGACACGCCATGCCACGGGCCCGCAACTCGTCCCAGCGGCCCTTCTGATGATAAATGCCGAGCGCGCGGTCCACCGCCCCCAGCAGGGCCGAAACGCTGTAATTTTCCATGACAAAACCATTGCCCTGTTTTTTTCGTGACCCGTAGTCCACCACGGTATCCAAAAGCCCGCCCACGCCGTTGACCAGCGGGATCGCGCCGTAACGCAAACCGATCATCTGGGTCAAACCGCAGGGTTCATACACCGACGGCATCAGGAAGAAATCTGACCCCGCGTAAACCTTGTGGGCGACATCCTCGTCATAACTGATCACGCTGGCGCACTGCTGTGGATATTTTCTCGCGAGCTTCATGAGCATTCTCTGGTATTTCTCATCACCGATACCGATAAAAACGACCTGCAGAGGCCGCTGCATCAGGCCGTCAAAAGCCGCTTCAAGAAGATCGAAACCTTTCTGATAACAAAGCCGTCCGACAAAACCAAAGACCGGGATATCGTTAAAGACCGGCAAATGGAACACGTTCTGAAGATTTTCCTTATGGATATCCTTGGCCTGAAAGTCCTTTACGGAATAATGCGGGTCCAGGAAAGCATCGGTTGCGGGGTCCCAATGATCATAGTCGAGGCCGTTAAGAATACCATCAAGGCTGTTTTTCCGTTCCCTGACAACGCCCTCAAGCCCGCACCCCCACTCCTTGCTCTGTATCTCCCTGGCGTATTCGGGGCTGACGGTCGTGACGCGGTCCGCGAAGATCAGCCCTGCTTTAAGGAGGTTGATCTTGCCATAAAATTCCAGACCGGCAGGGCTGAACGTTCCCGGATCAACGCCGAGTTTGGGGAAATCATCCTTCGAAAAAACCCCCTGGTACGCCATATTATGCGCCGTAAAAACCGAACGTGTATTTTGAAAGAACGGGTCCTGACGGTATTGCTCTTTAAGGAGCACGGGCACCAGCCCCGTCTGCCAGTCATGGCAATGGATGATGTCCACGGGCTTGCCAATATCCTTCAAAAGATGGAATGTTTCCCGGCAAAGAAAAACAAAACGTTCCAGGTTGTCGGGATAATCTCCCCGCGCGTCGCCATAAAGCCGGGAACGCCCGAAGAAACCGTCATGCCGCAGGAAATAAACCTTCACGTCCCTGCCGATGACCGTGAAATTCGCGCGGGCATTGAAAGGTTTGGCACGGCCCACGCCGCGGTAACCCGGCATGATGACCGACACCTCGTGCCCCAACCGCTCGAGCGCGAGCGGCAGCGCCCCGCACACGTCGGCAAGGCCGCCCGTCTTGGCAAAAGGCACCGCTTCTGAAGCGACAAAAACGATCCTCATATCTTTTTCATCTCAGCCCAGTTAGGGCCTGCCTTTACCGTGACCACAACGGGGACCGACAGGGCCACCGCCTGCTCCATGACATGCCGGGCGTTCTGGGCCAGCCGCGCGACTTCAGCCTCGGGCACATCAAAGACCAGTTCATCGTGGACGGTGATGATCATTTTCGCGGCGAAGCCCTTTTCCTTCAGCATCCTCTCGACGCCGACCATGGCTGACTTAATAAGGTCCGCGGCCGCGCCCTGCACAGGCGTGTTCACGGCCTGACGTTCGGCGAACTGGCGCAGCGCCGGATTGCGGGTGTTGATATCCGGAATGTAACGGCGGCGACCGAACATCGTCGTCACAAACCCCTGCTCCCTGGCCTCCTGCCCGCAACGCGCCATGAACGCCTGGATACCCGGATAACGGCGGAAATACCGGTCAATAAAATCCTGGGCCTCCCGCTGGGCCACACCCAGGTCTTTCGCCAACCCAAAAGCGCTCATGCCGTAAATGATCCCGAAATTGATCCGTTTGGCCCTGTAACGCATCTCCTCCGTCACCTCGGGCAACGGGACCTCGAAGATCAACGCCGCCGTGAACGTATGGATATCCTCTCCCTTGTCGAACGCTTCCTTGAGTTTTACCTCAGCCGCGAGGTGCGCGAGGAACCTGAGTTCGATCTGGGAATAATCCGCCGCCACAAGGACCCGACCCGGAGCCGAAGGGATGAACGCCTTACGGATCTCCCGGCCCATTTCCGTGCGCACGGGAATATTCTGCAAATTAGGATGGTCAGCGCTCAGGCGGCCGGTCTCCGCGCCCGTCTGATTGAACGAACAATGGATACGCCCGTCCGCCGCGGCCAGCCGCGGCAAGGCATCAAGGTACGTGGACTTGAGCTTCGCCAGCTGACGGTATTCCAGGACCAGCGCCGGCAAAGGATGCAACGGCGCAAGCTTGAGCAGGACCTCCTCATCCGTCGAAGGGCCGGTCTTGGTTTTCCTCATGACCGGCAGCGAAAGTTTTTCAAAAAGGACGGCTCCCAGCTGTTTGGGAGAATTAAGATTGAATTCCCCGCCGGCCAGAGCGTGAAGTTCGCCGGTCATGGCCTCGATGCGCCGCGCGCAAACCCCCGAAAGTTCCGCCAGCTTGTCCATGTCAAGCCTGACACCCTCGGCTTCCATGGCCGCCAGCACAGCGCACAGGGGCATTTCGATATTTTCAAAGAGCCCGGTCATGCCCTTCGCGGCAAGATCGGCGGTCAAAGGCCCGTTAAGTTTCTCAAGCAACGCGGCCTCAACCAGCGCGCGGTCATCGGTATCGGCAATGGCCGTGTCAAGGTACGCGTTCGCCAGCGCCGGGATACTGAACGCCGACTGCCCTGATTTCAACAGATAACCGGCCAGCAAGGCATCAAAAACACGGCACTGGACGCTGATCCCGGACAAAGCCAGTTGTTTCAGCAAAGGCTTGGCGTCATACACGCACAGGACGATCTGCGCCGACGCCCAGACATCCACCAGCCCCGCCAGCTCATCAGGGGCCAGGGTGAACACGATCCCATTCGCCGCCACATGGAACACCAGCGGTATCCGCCGGCCTTCCTCATCATCTCCCATCACGGGCAGCACGCCCGCTTTTCCCGTCAAGAGGACCACACCCGCGCATTGCGCCACGTCATGGCCACCATCCTTGACAGAAGAATGGGGCGCATGCTGCGCATGCGCAGCCGGAGCTTCGTCTTCCGCCCTGAAAAATTCATCGGCCAGCCTGCGGAATTCAAGTTCCGTGAACAGGCGCGCCAGCTCTCCGCGGTCCTGGCGGCCAAAACGGATATCGTCCAAAGAACACTCCAGGGGGACCTTCGCGTCGAGCGTCGCGAGTTCACGGCTGAGGAGCGCCGCGTCTTTTCCCTGTTCAACCTTGTCTTTAAGCTTGCCCTTGATCCCGGCGGTATTCGCGAGGATGCCGTCCAGGGATCCGAATTCCTGCAGGAGCTTCTGCGCGGTCACATCACCCACGCCCTTGATCCCCGGAATGTTGTCGCTCGCGTCGCCGGCAAGAGCCAGGTAATCGACCACCCGCTCGGGGCCAACGCCAAAACGCGCCCGCGTATCCTCCGGCCCCAGCAGCGCGTCCCGGCGGCTGTTATACACGCGCACGCCCTCCTGGATCAGCTGCTGCATATCCTTGTCGTCGGACGCGATGATGATCTCACGGCCCGGCGCCTGGAATTTCGCGACGAACGTGGCGATCACGTCATCCGCCTCATAACCCTCTTTTTCGAAGACCGGTATGCCGTACGCGCGCAGGACATCCTTGATCAAGGGGATCTGCAACGCGAGATCATCCGGCATGGGCGGACGCTGGACCTTGTACGCCGCGAATTTCGCGCGGCGAAATGTTTGCTTGCCAGTGTCAAAACACGCCGCGGCGTGGCTTGGCGCGTAGGTTTTCAGGATCCTGCGCAGGATGTTCACAAACCCGAAAACCGCGTTCGTGGGAACTCCCCTGGCATTGCGCAGTTCCTGGACCGCGTAAAAAGCGCGATAACACAACGCGTGCCCGTCGATCAGGAGTATTTTATCCGGCATCCTACGGCTGCCTCGCGGCTTCGGCGCGGACCGCCCGGATATACGGGTCCGCCGGCGCAAGCTCCTGGGCCCGGTCAAACGCCTCGAGCGCTTCGTCACGGTTGCCGGAGCGCATCAGCCGTGAACCTTTATTGTATTCGATCATGGCCATGTCCCGCGCCGGGTCCTGGTGCAAACCGAAATCTTTCACTCTCGGGTCCAAGGCTATCATCGTGTTCACGCGCTCAAGCATCTCCTGCGCGCCCTGATGGGCTTTATTCTCACTCAAACTCACTTCAAAAGAAAGTTTTGCCTCGTCATAACGGCCAGCCTGAAAAAGTTTCTTCCCCGTCAGGTAATCCTCCTCGGCCCGGATCACGCGCTGACGCTCCTGTTCAAGGTCCTTTTCCCTGTCACGCAAAGCCATCTCGCTTTCCAATGATCTCATGTCGAACTCGAAATTACTCTGCGCCAGGCTTAAAGAAGAATGGTTCAGGCGATCGATCTGCGCCTGCGCCTGGAGCGTTCGGGAATCACGCGGATCGCCGAATTTCACGCGCTGGCTGAAATAATAGGTTGCTGTGGCCACATTGCCCCTGGCTTCATAGAAATGACCCAGGTTCATGTACGCCGGGAGGTATTTAAAATCCACCGCAATGGCTTTGAGATAATGTTTGAGGGATTCGTCGGCCTGGCCCAGCGATTCATAAACAACTCCGAGGTCATTGAGCAAAGCCGGATCATCGGGAGCAAAGGCTTCGGCCTGCTGGTAAAGGAATCTTGCCTGCAGGAGATTCCCCTGGGCCTGGTATTGGTACCCGACCGCGTGATACCGCTCCGCGGTACGCAATTCCGCAGGACTGGGGATACCCGCCGCAAAGACAAAAGATGTGCTGAAGAAAAAAATAAGGAGAAACAGGTTTGTCATTTAAACCGCAGCCTCTGACATGACAGGCACAAGTTCCAGCGGATCAAAAAGCGTGTCAAGGATATCAGCCTGGGCAATATCCACCGGCGTGAGCGCGCGGCCTTCTCCCAAAAATCCGTCAACAGCGGCCCTGGCCTGAACGCTCCCCGTGCGCGCGTCGAGCCAGTATTCCCCCCTGAACTCAGGCTGCTCCAAACGCGCCACAACATCAACGGCAAGGACGCCGGGAATATTAGACCGCAAGAAAATATCGACGGGGATCCGCTCATCCATGGCCAGCCCGGTGTCACTCAGGAACCGGAGGTCAGGCTTCACGTTTTCGAGGACGAACATGTCGCACGCCACGACCTTGCCGGACTTCAACCGCACCGCCTTGACCTCGACCTCGCCGATCACATCCTCGACGCCGCCCGCCATGACACGGATGCCGCGCTTCAATAGCGCCGCCGTCAATGCCTGGGCGCGCGCGGCAGAAATGAGGCCCGCCAGCAAATTGTCGCCGCTATACGCCACAACCACGTCTTTACCCGCGGCCTTCAACGCCAGCGCAGCTTTGATGCCCCCGAACCCAGATGCCTCGACCAGGGCGGTCTCCGTGAACGCCAGGTAACGCACAAGATCTTTCACCATGGAAAGGCGAGCCAGATGAAAAACACCCTGGCGGCGGATCCCCTTGAGCTGGGGCCACTGGATCTGCGGCGCATCGGTAATAATAAGGCCGTCAAAATCAACCTGGACCTTGTCCGCGAGGAAAACACGCTTGCGGTTGAAATTCACGCGGGATATCTCCTTGTCGAGGATAAGCTCAACGCGCGCCGCGCGGTACATATCTTCAGGAGCGCAGAAAATACCGGCCTCCTTCACCGAACGGTCGATGAGGCCGGGCAGGAGTGTTTTGTCATAGGGAAGCTGCCCGTCACAACTGATCAGCGTGATGGCCAGCGTCGGGTCCCGGTCAAGCAAAGCCCTGACCGCCGCGTGAGCCGCCGGCGCGTGGCCGATCACAACAATATTTTTCATGGCCGTCCTGCCTGCTGTTTAAATGTTTCGATGGCGTTCTTCATGAGCATCACGGCCGTAACGGGGCCGACCCCACCCGGCACCGGCGTGATGAAAGCGGCGCGCGCCGCGGCCGCGTCAAATTCGACGTCCCCCGTGATCTTGCCGTTGACATTGTTGATGCCCACGTCAATGACGATCGCGCCTTCCTTGACCCAGGCCCCCTTGATGAACGCGGGCTTGCCCATGGCCACAATGACGATATCGGCGCTCCGCACATGGCTTTCCAGCCGCCCGGCGCGATGCGTGCCGCTGTGGCAGACCGTCACGGTCGCGTTCTTTTCCAATAACAGAAAAACCAGGGGCTTGCCAACGATCTCGCTGCGGCCGACAACCACGGCATCTTTGCCCGCGATGTCGACGCCGGACAACGCCAGCAGGGCCATCGCCGAAGCCGGCGTGCACGGGATGATCGGCGTTTTTCCCAGGAAAAGCCTGCCCAGGTTGCCCGTCCCCATCCCCTCGATATCTTTCTCCGGCGCCAGCGCGTTCACGGCCTGCTGGAAATCAATGCCTTCGGGAACAGGCTTGTGGATCATGACGCCATTCACCTCAGGATCCTCATTCAGGAATTTTATCTGATCAAGGAGCTCTTTTTGGGAAACATGGTGTGCCAGGTATGTGAACTGGTAATCAATGCCGATCTCCTCGGCCGCGCGCTTCTGCGACTTGCCGTAGGACGCCGCGCTCGCGTCCTGCCCGATGACGATGTTCACGCAACGCGGAACCTTGCCCGTTGCCGCCTTAAGGCGGGCGACCTCGGCCTTGAGCTGCGCCGTCAATTCTTTGGATAATGCCCTGCCGTCAAGGATGGTCGCGCTCATGAATTGGCCTCTTGCATATAACCCGCGGCCGCTATGGCCGCGTTAAGGAAAGCCTCGGCGGCTTTGACATCGCTCAGCAAACGCGGATTGCCTTCCTGGTGGAGGAACGGCGTCAGGGCCAGGCATTCCCGGCAGAGCGCGGTGATATCCCGCGGGACACGGCTGGCTTCTTCGGTGGCCAGTTTCAGCGCCGCGGCGTCGCCCGACTTGCGGGCGCGCACCATGTCAAGGTAAGCCTGGGCGTCACGCCCGGCAAGATCAATGAATTTGGACCGCGCCGTATCAACCGTCACGATAAGTGCCCCGATCCTGGCCTCGATATCCGGTGCCTTGCCCTTGCCCAGGGAATAGCGCGCGGCCATCGCGATCAGCGCGGCACCCAGGCCGGCCGATACCGCGGCCGCGGAACCGCCGCCGGGAACAGGCTCACGCAGAGAGAGTTTTTCCAGGTATTGGGACAACGTGTTGTCGCTGTAAGTGGTCATTTTAAATCGGGATTGACAATAGAAAGGTTAAACAACATCCAGGCGGTCCGAGGCTGCCCACCCATGTATCCGTATACTAACCGAATGATTTTCGTTTGGCAATAACAAGATTCAGTTATTTGTATAGTTATTTTTATAGGCCAAAAGGTCCGGCATTATCCACCGTGGCAACTTAGCGGCCACAGAACTATTCCAATTCAAGCCGCTGAAATCGTTCGATAAAAAGTTTATCGAAGGCCGCCGCCATGTCCCTGGGAAGCAAAGACGCCGCGATCGTTGAAGAAAAGAGCTCTTTCTGTCCCGCGAATTTCGCGAAGCGTATTTTTTCCGGGACACCAAGAGATTCGGCGAAAAGATCCATGTCCTTCCGTTTGATCCGCGTCTTCTTTCCCTGAATGGTCAACGCCGATTCATCCGGCTCTTGCGGAATAACGATCCTGGAACAGACCAGATCATACGCTGGCGCAAGACGCACCAGTCCCTCTTCGTTATAGATGACCGAATAATTTTTAACATGCGCGTCACCGTTCCCGATAAGGAAGTTGAACACGACACGCTCAAAGAAAAGCTGCACGTCAAGCCCGGGGACTTCGGAAACCGCCTTGAGCTTACGCCCGATCTCCTCAACAGAGCCGTTATATTTATCCTTCTTCTCGAGGATCTGCGCAAAATCCTCCTGGTGGATCTTGCGACGCCCGTCCCGATCGAACCGTTTAACAACATAGGCCAAGCTTTTGTCTTTCAAATGAACAAGGCAGTGTGGCGGCACATCAATACCCAGTTCCTGGGCTATGGCCATGCACAGCGCTTCATTTTCCGGCAAATGCGCGAAAGCCTGCACCTGCGGTTTCAGAATATACTGGCCGCCGTCACCGGCAACTTCCAAATGAGGATCGCCGCCTTTATCCGTCCGTTTAACGGAAAGCTTGGGCTGAACGCCGGAAATGGACATCTTCCCGACCATTTCCTGGGCTTTAAGGGAAACCCCCGCCAGCGTCAAATCGATGGACGGCTCTTTATCAATACCGAATACTTTCCGCCACACTGATCGCTCATTTTTCATCATGCACCGCTTTCTTTGACCGTAACAGCGCCGATCGTGCTCTTTCCGGTCACCAACAATATCCCAAACTCGTCAGTCGGGTCGATCTTCCTTGTCGCGCAAACAATGTCTTTGTACCAACCTTCAGAATTCATTCCCGCGAAAAAAGAAAACAATGTGGCCGATGCAAAAGGCGCCGCCCGCAAAGGCAGCGACAATGAGATCGGCTTGCCGGTCTTCAAATAATCCGAGGCATAGACGAACCTGAACCCATCGTCCGTTTCTTCCAGGATACCTGCGTGCCGGTCATGATAGAAAACATCGGCTTTGCGTTTATTATCCTTTGCCATTACGGATAACCTCAAGATGATGTCCCAGGAAATCAAGGACCTGATTGACCTTGTCCAGGCGCACCGTGGTCTTTCCCTGCTCGAGTTCTCTCACAAAACGCAGACCGACCCCGGCCCGTTTCGCAAACTCGACCTGGTCAAGCCCAGCTTTTTTTCGAAGTTCCTGTATTGTTTTTCCCATACTTTTCATGATTAAAATATACACCCTAAAGGGTATAAAATCAAGAACAGATGTTATAAATTGAAAGAATTTAGAATAAAAAACAAGAAACATACCCTATCGGGTATATAAAACGAATGCTACGTCTGCGCGTTATTTACTTTTCGCCTACCGCCCGAAAATAAACCAGCGTTCATTGGACGTAATGGCCTCGTCCAGCGACGCGGTAAAGGACTTGAGCAGTTCCCTGGCGTGGGGCAGGTCTGCCTCGTTGGTGGGGATATCGATGCGGACCATCAGCCCGGCCTTGCGGATGCCAAGGAGCGAACACCACAGCTCAACCGCTTTTTGCTCGACCCAGTTGACCCTGCGGCCATTGATGACCATCCAGTACGTGACCAGCACGCCCGCCTTCTCCTTGCTGATGTAGATCGAGGTGCCGCTGAAAGGCGCGTCCTTGCCGCGCGCCCGTGTCCTGAACGCCAGGGCCGTGTCGTCGAGCTCGCGCATCTTGAACCCGACTGCCGTCAGGCAAACCTTGGGATTATGAAAATTCCCCGCGTCCAGGAGGAACAGGAACACCTTGCGGCCTTCGGGATTGGCGTATTCCCGCAGGAACAGCGCGTTCATGAAATTGTACCTCTCGTCCATCAGCTTCTGGCCGCTGTCATAATCGTGCCCGCTCCACCCCGCGAACGCCATGGGGACATGAAGCTGCTGGAGGACATCCGTGCTCTTGTACTTGGTCTGCGGCAGGCCAAAGGCAAGGGCGAAGGCCACCGCGAGGATGGCCAGGATATGGAAGGAACGGTCTTTAAGCATCATCGGGGGCCTCCACATCGATCAGCTTCGCGACCAGCAATAACCCGCTCATCATGATCGTGAATATCACGAACCCGCTGAAATTATGAAAGAACCCCTCGCCCGCCTCTTTCCCGAAAAAACACGTGATCAGGCTGAGCACGACCACGCGGACCATGTTCCCGAACATGGCCAGCGGCACGACCGAGGCAAGCAGGACAAGCCTCCGGGCGCCTTCCATCCTGATGACATGCACATACACCAGCGCCAGGGCGAACATCGTGACCAGCGACCGGAACCCGCTGCACGGCGCGCCCACGAAGATCTGCGTGTCCTGGATATAGATCATCATGCCTTCGCGGTGCACCGGCAGGAACGTCCCCAGGATAGCCGCGGCCGCGGCCGACGTGATATGGCGCATCGGCAGCGTGATCGCGTCCAGTATCCCCAGCGGCGGCGGGACCAGCAGGAGTAAATAAAGTATCGGGAACATCAGGACGCGGGCGAGCCGGCCATTGTAACGGTAAAAGATGATGCCAAAGATCATCGGGACGAGCGACAGCGTGGTGATCATCAAAAAACCCATGCGCGTCCCCAGCAAAAACATCAGCGCGGCAAGAACAATGAGCGCGAGGCCGCGGGCCGTATCAGCCGCGGACACCGCGATCCCCAGCACGGCTTTGACCTCGGCGCGCCTGAGCCACGCCAAAAACAGCGCGACCGGCAGGACGATATAGGCATGGGTATAATCAATGTTCTCCCAGCGGCTTTGATAAAGGTCAACAAAGGTCGAGAAATATAGCAGGATGAACGCCCCCCACAGAAGGGCATGGAGAATAATGACGCGGTAAGAGGTTGGCGTAGCCTTTGACATATGGTTGGGATTATAACATCAGAGCTGGTCGTAAACGTTCTTTGTTTCTCGCGCGATCCTTGTCCAGTTATACGTGTCGCTGATCAGGGCGATCTGCGCGTCACGGGTACCCTGCCCCGCGGGCCACGGCATCCCCTTGTAACCCGAAAGTTTCCCGGCCATGACACCCGCGTCGCCCGCCGGGAAATAACGCGCCGGGGCCAAGGGCACCGCCCTGTTCGCCGGTATATCGGAAGCAAGACACGCAAGGCCGAAACTCATGGCCTCCAGAAGGACGATCGGCAGGCCCTCATGATACGACGGCAGGACAAAAAGCCCCGCGCTGGAATAGATCTCCCGCAACGGCGCCCCTGAAATAAACCCGGTCAACACGACACCCGCCACCCTGCCCGCGGCACTCTTCAGGGAACGGCTGTAGCGGTCTGGATGGTCCGCGTCGCCCGCGATAACAAGTTTCCAGTCCATATCCCCCATTTGCGCGTAAGCCCTGACAAGGTCGTGAAACCCCTTTTCAGGAACGAACCTCCCGACGGCAAGAAAATATTTCCCGGGCTCTAGGCCGAATTTCTTCAGGGCCTCGCCCGGCGGCAGGAGCCGCGGCACAATAACCCCGTTGGGGATCACGACGGCATCCCGCCCGAATTTCGCTTTGACCGACCGCGCGATATTATCGGCGATCGTGATGATCCTGTTCGCGCACAGGCATCCCCCCGCCTCGCCGGCACGCAGGACGGCCCTGGCGATCCAATTCCATTTCTTGCGCTCGTAATCAGGCCCGTGATGCGTGATGACGACCTTGAGGCCCAGCAACCGCGCGAGCGGCGCCACCAGGGCGGGGCCGATGGCGTGGATATGCACGATGTCCGGCTTGAGTTTCTTGGCGTAAAGCACCGCCCGGAAGGAATGGACAATGGCTTCGAGAAATTTCTGCCGGGGGCAAGCGATGGGGACAAGTTTAACGCCGAGATATTGCGTGAGCGCGGGATCAACATACGGCTTGCGCGTCAGCACCGTGACATCTACCCCGTCACTCACAAGGACCGGATAAAGCTGTTCGCAGTGCTTTTCGATCCCGCCCTGGACGTCCGGAAACCCGCGTGTGCCGATGACAACGACCTTCATCCTTGTTGTTCCCCAGACCTGGTTAACATCGCCCGCAGCTTGTTGCGCGCCACCCACATCATGGGCTTCAGGGGGCGATGCCATATCGCGGGCGCGGCGGAACCGATCATCCAGCAATTCTTCCCGCACGCCTTGACGGCAGCCCGCACTTTCTTTGCCCCGGCGCCATGCCAGATCTCATCCCACGACTGGGACTTCAAATTGCCCATGGGCATTTTCACGTCCATGCCGTTGCACGCGAGGATGTCGCCGAACGGGTCCATGAAAAAACCGTCCTGCCCCATCTCGCAGGGCAAGAACCGCCTGTTGCCCCGGATGTAATTGATCAGCCCGTAATTAAAATACGCGCGGAACCACTGCTTGACCTTGGCGGAACGTATCAGCCGGCCGATCAGGCGCTCAAACTCGGCGATGACCATCGCCTTGTCCTGGATGCGGTTCGTGGTCTTGCAGAAATAATGCGAGTTATGCAGTGTCGCCGTCGCGAACTCATACCCCAGGCCCTCGGCCTTTTCGTAAAGCCCGACCAGGTCTTGGGCATTCATGTCCTGCACGGTCATGGCGAACCCGATATCCTTGATCCCCATCTCGCGCAGTTTCAGCAGGGTGCGTTCCGTGCGCGCGGCACCATCAGGAATACCGCGGATGGCATCATTGGTCGCCTGGCTTCCCTCGATGCTGATGCGGATGCCAAGATCAGGGTATTTCTCGAACAGCGCGATGATGCGGTCGGTGAAGAACCCGTTGGTGCTGATCACGATCCGTTTGGATTTCTGGCGCAGGAGGGCCACGATCTCGGGCAGGTCCTGGCGGACGAACGGCTCGCCGCCCGTGATGTTCGTGAAGAACATCGGCGGCAGCTTCGCGTAAACATCCAGCCCGATCTCTTCTTCAGGCTTGCTCGGGAACTTCCAGACATCGCACATGTTGCATCTGGCGTTACAGCGATACGTGACAATGACCGATCCGTGCAATTTTGTAGCCATAAAGGATGCTTTCATTTACTCCGTTGAAACGCAGGTTAAAAAATGCGCCTGATCTAAGCCAATTAACTCACTGCTTAAAGAACTCATTGCCCCAAAGCTTCTCAAGAAAGGTCTCCCATGGCAACGCGGTTATTTCGGGAGAGATCCGCCGCGGCTCCTTTTCCAGTGAAACAATGCAGGCGCGCCTTACGGGCCCGTCTTGAAGAAGCGTCGAAAGAACGCGCGTATCGCCTTCATGTACCCGCGCGGAAGACTTGACCTCGACGGCAAGTTCTTTATCCCCCAGGATAAAATCAACTTCCTGCCCTGAACTTGTGCGCCAATAGCTCAATGGCAGATCGGGGTAACGATAAGCCTGAAAAGCGCAAAGCTCCATGAAAATAAAATGTTCGAATGATTTTCCAAAGTCAGCATTGCCCAGCCGCGGATGCCGGCCGGCCAGATGGTTGGCAACGCCAACATCAAAAAGATAAAATTTTTCCGTTTGGATCATCCGGCGGTTCGCCGACTTCTTCCAGGGCGCCAGCCTCCGGCCAAGATGCGTATCTTCAAGAACACTGAAATAATTGCGCACGATATTATGTTTGACCCCCGTCTCACGGGCCATATTGACATAATTGATCAGTTCGCTCGATGTCAAAGCCGCCACCCGTAAAAATTCATTGAACGCCGGGATGTTTTGCGTCAAAGCTTCAGCCGCGATCTCCTCTTTAAGGTAGTCAGCAATATAAGCCCTCAGGTCCTCGGCCGGAGCTGTCGAAAGGATATGCGGGGGCAAAAGCCCGGACCTCATCACACGTTCAAGATCAAACCCCTGTATTTCACTCCAGGACAAAGGACACATGGACCTGCGCCAGGCCCGTCCCCCAAGCATATTGGCATGGCCACGTTTAAGCTTGCGCGCGCTTGATCCGGTCAAAAGAAAAGAGGCCCCCCGGTTCTCGATCATCCAGTGGACCTCATCCAGCAAAGCAGGGACCTTCTGCACCTCGTCGATCACGATCAAGCCCTTGTGATCGTAGTACCTTTCTCTAAGCAAAGCTGGCCGCGAAGAATAATCCGCAAACACATCGGTCTTCAAAAGATCGATGACTTTGGCTTGCGGCAAATGATGTTTGATCCAGTAACTTTTGCCTGTCTTACGCGGCCCCCAAAGGAACGCGGACTTACCGTTGGGAAGATCTAGCTTAAACTGCCGTTGGATGATTTCCATAGTAAATAAAGTTTATCCGGATAAACTATTGTTGTCAAGAAACTTATCCGTGTATCCGGGATCACTGTACGTTAACAAAGGACCCA
Organism: Candidatus Omnitrophota bacterium; assembly: GCA_903901225.1. Lineage (GTDB taxonomy): Bacteria > Omnitrophota > Gorgyraeia > Zapsychrales > Fredricksoniimonadaceae > Fredricksoniimonas > Fredricksoniimonas borealis. Next base: position 73,411 of record CAIUQE010000031.1, on the reverse strand, counting down.
TCGCAGGTAGCATCAAGCGCGATATCGATCCAGCTCGATCGCCGTCAATTAAAAAAGCCCCATCTCTTTTCAGAAATGGGGCTTTAATTTCTTTCAAACTCACAACTCAAATTAAACGCATTCCAGGATACTATTCTTCCCGATAAAATACTCATTGTACTCAGGATAATAAAATCGAAGGTCCTCTTGCAATCTGGAAAGATGGATCTGCCCAGGCGCAGATTCTTTACCGAGATAACTGTACGTCAGCAAAGAACCCATCGCAGGTAGCATTAAGCGCGACATCGACCCAACACTACCTAAAGACACCGTTACAACATTATCCGCATCATGCTTCAAAGTAAATGCCATTAAACGCTTAACGTCATCTTTAGTATGCGCCTGCATGGCGATCTTAACAATATCAGCCCCGACATTTCTGGATCGCTGAAAATAATCTTCCAGCTGATCATCTGAAACTGTTTGCTTAAAATCATGAGATGAAACGATTATAACTTTACCGTTATCCCTGGCCAACTTGATCACCCTGGCAATGATCCTGGACGACAACTCAATATCTAGAGCGTCAACCAGCGATATGGCTGACTCAAAGATTTTATATTTTTGCTCATCTGTAATGGCGGCACTACGCCCACCCTCTTTGGCATCATTTCTTATCGTCAAGATCATGGGCAATCCAGCGTCACTAATTCTCTTAATTTGAGCCTGCGCGTATGGCAAGCTGCTGTCTTGAAATTCATCAGCACGCACTTCAAGAATATCCGCGCATGAACGATCAATGGTGCTGTTCTGATCCTGATCCGTAACAGCAATAACGATTCGCGGCACAGCACCTAATACAACATTTCCTAAATTCATCATATGCGGGATTCCTTACCTTTTAAGGGCATAATCCTATCGAAACCATACTCATCTTGTCAAGCCATTTTGATAAACACCACGATCAAAGGACCACTTGAGGTAAAGTATACCATCCATGAACCTTAATAAAGCATTATTTATTGTCATCCCACTTGGTGAACCATGGGAAAGCCTGGCGACAATCGTGGCTCCGCGCAATTTTGTAGCGATGAATGATACTTCTATTTCATCCGATCCAGCTCGATCGCCGTCAATGAATGAGGTTCGAACATAAACTCAAACGTCGCCGAAGGCACCGTGAACGTCCGCGGACTCACCTTGACATTATTACCCTTGTCTTCATTGGTCGCCTGACTCGCCACTCGCGATGTTCGTAAAGAACGACACGATGGCGCGCGCGTAAGCGCGGGACGCGAGGTTCGAGCTGGTCCTTGAATAAGTACTGCTCCCAAAAATATCCGCATCCGGGGTAAGGGCATACTCAACATTGCCGCTGGCGCCGTTGAACTTGTCCTGGATGCCCAGGTCGGTGTATTTGCCCTGCCCGTGGAACAGCTCCGCGCCGCCCGACAAGCGGCTGTAAAAACGATGGGACAAGGACACGCTCGCGCGGGAAGAGCGGAACAGGTCGCTGCTGCTGTAATTCGTGTCCGTGCGCCACGTCAATGAAGCGCTCGCCCGGGTCTTGCCGGTGATCTCATGGCTCAACGTCGCCTCATAGCGGGGCGTGGTGGATCTCTTCCCGTCAACCCCGCTGCTGGCGCTTGCCCCCCCGAGCAGGTCAACGTAGGTTTTCGACGAAAAATATTCGCGGACACCGCCATCGAACGTGTTCGCCGTCACCTTGCCGCCCGGATCAAAGCTTCGGCGGGAAAATCCGTAAACACCCACCAGGCTGGTGGTCGAGGTCACGACGTAATCGCCGCGCAGGCTGATGGCATTCTGCAGGGACGACGCAAGGCCGCGGAGGGCCGGGTCATAGATCTCGCTGGCATAATTGGCGGCCACACTGAACTGCCGGCTCACGTCAAAGCCGTACCCCATCCCGAAACGGTTCAAAAAATACTGGTAGCGGCCCGACGTGCGGCCGAACTGGTCCGCGAAGTTCGTGGGCGTGTCGGTATGGTTGAACGTGTTGGCGGCGTTGAACGTGGTGTTGCGGTCAAATTGCCGGGCATAGGAAAGATCGATATTTTCAGAGGTATTGTTCAAGGACCTTTCACGGGCATATATTTCCTCTGACAGCGACCCGGTCAGCCCGAACATCTGCTGTTTGCTTTCATGCGTAACGCTGACAGCGGCGGTCAGGTCCGTGGCATAATCCCTGATCCGGCCGGTGTTCGTCTGAAGGACGTTGGTGTCGTACTTCCCGGCCCCGGAAAAGAAAGGCAGTACCTCGAAATCGCCCATGCGGTACGCCATGGCCTTCGCAGGTAGAATAAATAGAGATACAAACAAAATACTATATATAGGAATATTCTTTTTAATACGCATTGGCATAGAGATTATAATGATTTTCTGGAGGGCTGTAAAGAATTAAGGCTCAAGGAAAAAAGACGCCGAGCGCCGGGGTCATATCCCGAACGCGTCCTTCAAAAGCTCGGCCTCAAAGGCGCCCTCACGGGTCAGGCGGACTCCCAGCACGTCGAACCGGGCGACGACATCTTCGGTATGGAATTTATCCAGGAGATAATACAGCGCCACTTGCCTTATCTTGCGTTGCTTGCGCCGGTCGACCGCTTCGAACGCGTCCCAGCCGTCCTCCTGCCGGGATTTCACCTCGATAAAGCACACCACCCCATGATCTTGGGCCACAAGGTCGATCTCGCCCGTCTTGCAGCGGTAATTAGCCTCGATGATCTCATAGCCCTCACGCGCCAGGAATTCAAGGGCGAACGCTTCGCCATCCTTGCCAAGCTTGTGTGAACGCATGGGTCTTCCTTTTCTTGTTACGGATCAAACCAAACGGAACGACCGCCTGTGGATGGGGGCTGGGCCACATTTCCTTAACGCGTCATAGTGCGCGGGGACGGGGTATCCCTTGTGCGCGGCGAATCCGTACTGGGGGTAAAGCGCGTCGTATTCATCCATCATGCGGTCACGCGTGACTTTGGCGATGATGCTGGCACAGGCAATGGCAAAACTTTTGCTGTCACCCTTGACCACGCATTCGACCTCGTACGGGATCTCGCCGCGGTACGAATTCCCGTCGACCAAAACCTTGACATCGGCCTGTGCGGCTGTCAAGCGCGCGGACAGGTCCCTGACCGCGATCGTCATGGCCAGATGCGCGGCGCGCAGGATATTGATCTCGTCAATGACCTTCTCACTCACGACACCCACGCCGACGAACGCCTTGGCATGGATCAGGGGGAACGCTTTTTCCCGCTGGGTATGCGTCAAAAGCTTTGAATCGCCGATGCGGCAGCCAAGCGCGTGGTCCCTGACGCAGACCGCCGCCGCGACAACAGGGCCGGCGAGCGGGCCGCGCCCCGCCTCATCCACCCCAAAAAGAAAGCGAAAGCCAACGGCTTTCGCTTTGTCGAATCCCGATAATTCAGTGTGTCCCGATATCACTTATTCCGCAGCTGCCGCCGACGCAGCTTCCTGCGCCAACTGATCAGCTTCAGAAACCGCGTCCGTTTCAACACGCGCCGCTTTACCTGTCTTGTCGCGCAGATAAAACAGCTTCGCGCGGCCGACCGTGCCGCGGCTGACGACCTTGAGGCTCGCGATGACGGGTGAATGGAGCGGGAACATCTTCTCCACGCCTTCACCGAAGGAGATCTTGCGGACCGTGAACACCGCCTTGTTGCCGGAACCGGTCCTCGCGATCACGATGCCTTCCCAGGAATGCAGGCGGATCTTATCCGCTTCCATAACCTTGATCTTCATCTTGATGGTATCGCCGACCTTGAATTCCGGAAGGTCCTTGCGGAGCTGTTTGTCTTCGATAAGTTTAAGTTTCGCTAAACGACCTGCCATATGTTCTCCTTTGAATTATTCTTCGAAAGACCCCAAGACGGGAATGCCCTTATCTTTCCATCAGATCAGGGCGAAATCTCTTCGTGCGCGCCTGCGCCTGGGCTGTCCGCCATTCTTTTACCGCCTGATGATTGCCGGATAATAACACAGGCGGTACTTTATTTCCACAAAAATCTGCGGGGCGTGTGTACTGGGGGTATTCCAGCAACCCCCGCTCGAACGATTCATCTTCCAGCGAGGCTTCCTTGCCCAGCACTCCGGGCACAAGGCGCGTGAGGGCATCCACCACCACCATGGCCGGCAGCTCGCCGCCCGTGAGCACATAGTCACCGATGGACAGGCTCTCATCCACAACAAGCGCGCGAACGCGCTCGTCGATACCCTCATAATGGCCGCAGACCAGGATGATATTTTTTTCGCGCGCGAGCTCTTTGGCTTTCGCCTGGGTCAGGGGCGTGCCGCCGGGACACATGTAAATGACCTTCGCCTTGCGCCGGCCCTTGACCTTCCTGACCGCGTCGACCAGCGGCTGTGGCGTCATGACCATCCCCGGCCCCCCGCCGAAGGGACGGTCGTCGACCTTGCGGTGCGGGTCCTTTGAGAACGAACGCAGGTCGTGGACATGGAAGGAAACTTTCTTCTTGGCCTGCGCGCGCTTCATGATGGACTCATCCAGCACCGCGGTAAAGGCACCCGGAAAAATACTGATGATATCAAATCGAAGCATAGGCTCCTCCCGCGGTGTGACGGAACCGCCCGCGTTCCCGTGAAAAAAGGAACGCGCCAATAATGGAAAGCACGCCGATGGCCGCGAAGGCCGCGTCAGCACCGAAGCGCGCGGCGAACACGCCGGCGCCAAGGCTCGCGAACGGCGCGGTCCCCATGAGCGCCATCGCGTAAAGGCTCATGACCCGCCCGCGCTTGCCATCCTCGACCAGCGTCTGCAGGAGGATATTCCCCCCGCCGATGCCGACCATCATCGCCACGCCCAGAAAAAAGGCCGCGGCGCATACGACCCAGTATACCTTCATCACCCCGAAAACAACAAGCCCCACCCCCATGAGCGCCGTGCAAATGGCCATATTCCCCGCCAGCCCGTCGACCGACCTTTTGCTGGCAAGGAACATCGTCCCCGCCAAAGCCCCGGCACCGGAAACGCTCAACAGGAAAGCGAACATGCCCGACCCTCCCTTGAAAACTTCCTGCACAAAGACCGGCAGGAGCGTCTGCAGCACCGCGCCCGCGATGCTGAACACGGCGACGGATACTAGCATAAGCCGGATAGGCAGCGACCTGAACGCGTACAGGAAACCTTCCTTGAATTCACGCCCTATTTTAAAGCCGGCCGGCCGTTCGACGCCCGGACGGACAACGGTCACGAACGCTAACGCCGCGATGATCGCGATGTAAGAGGCCGCGTTGACCAAAAAACATATCCCCTCACCAAACGAGGCAATGAGCAAACCCGCGATGCCCGGGCCCACGAGGCGCGAGGCGTTGAACATCATGGAATTGAGCGCGATGGCGTTCGCGAGGTTCGTCTTGTCATCCACAAGCTCGACGAGAAAAGACTGGCGCACGGTCATCTCGAAAGCGCCGACGATCCCCAGGAAAAGGCTCAGCCAGAGGATATGCCCGATCGTGATGGTATGGCTCAGCACCAGGAACGCCAGCACCGAAGCCTGCACCATGCACAACGCCTGGGCCAGGATGAGGATGTTGCGCCGGTCATAACGGTCGGCCAGGACCCCGGCGAAGGGCGACAGGAAAAGGCTGGGGATCTGGGCGGCAAAAGCGACGCACCCCAGGAGAAAAGGCGAATGCGTCAGGCGGTACGACAACCACCCCAGGGCCACGATCTGCATCCACGTCCCCACCAGCGAGACGCTTTGCCCGATAAAGAAAAGACGGAAATTGACATGCCTCAGCGAACGGAACATTATTTTTTCCCGGCCGCGTCACGCGCGGTCACGCGGTAAACGCACGGGACCACGAACAGCGTGAAGAACGTTGACACGATGACGCCCCCGATGACCGCGATGGCCATGGGGATGCGGATCTCCGCGCCCGGCCCCATCGCCATGGCCGGAGGGATAGCCGCCACGATGGTGGCGATGGATGTCATCAGGATCGGCCGTAAACGGATCGGGCACGCGGTCACGAGCGCTTCTTCCACGCCCTTGCCCTCGGCCCTCACCTGGTTGGTGAAATCAACCAGAAGGATCGAGTTCTTCTTGACGATCCCCATGAGCAGGATAACACCGATGATGCTGTACATGTTCATCGACTGCCCGCCCGCCAGGAGCGCGACAACCGCCCCGGAGATACTGAAGGGCAACGCGATCATGATGATCAGAGGGTGCAGGAAACTGTTGAACTGCGACCCCAGCACCATGTACGCCACGATCAACCCCATCACAAAGACCAGGGCCATCCCGCCGGAAGATTCTTTATACGTCTGGGCGCTGCCGCTCAGGGACATATGATACCCTTCGGGAAGGACTTCTTTGGAAGCCTTAAGGGTGAAGGCGATCGCGTCGGTCTGCGACTGGCCGGGAGCCACATTGGCAAAAAGCGACACCGCGCGTTCGCGCATACGACGGGTGATCGACAGTGCCGTCGGTTTTTCAGTCACATCCACGACATCCTTCAACTGGACCCGCTCACCGCGGTTGTTCCAGACCCAAAGGTCCTCGATATGTTCCATCTTGCTGCGCTGATCAGGGACGAGGCGCACGCGCACGTCATACCGGCGCCCGCCACTGGTGTATTTCGCGACACGGTCACCACCGATCAGCAGATTGACCGCTTCGCCGATCGTTCCGACAGAAACACCATGTTCGTCAGCTTTCTGACGGTTGGGGACCACCTGGATCTCGGAAGCCCCGACCAGGTAATCCGTGTCCACGTCGAGCATCAGCCCGCTCTTGGCCATGCGGTCCTTGATCTGCATGGAATAATCTACCAGCTTGTCCCAGTCGGGGCCTGCCACGGTCAATTCAATGGGAAACCCGCGCTTGGCGGAGAACCCGCTGAGCGAAAGATCCTGCATGAACGCCTTCACATCCTTGACCTTGTTGAATTCCTTGCGGAACGCCGCCATGACCTCGCCCTGCTTGATATGATGCCCGTTGACAACAGGACGCGCCGCGGGTTCTTTCAAGGTGATAAAAAATATCCCCTGATTGACATCGCCGCCGGAAAACCCGCCGATCGCCTCAAAATACCGCAATACCTCGGGATGGCTGGCAATGACCTTCTCGAGCTCACGAAAGCGGCCATTGGTATAATCGATGGATGATCCCGGCGGTGTCTTGATCGACGCCATGAACATGCTTTGGTCCTGCGCGGGCACAAATTCACTGCGCATGAGCCCCACCAGCTTGAGCGAACCCGCGAATATCAGCACCGACACAAGGATGACCAGCCAGCGGAAACGCAGTGCCCAACCCAGTCCCGCGCGGTAGATCTTGGCCAACACCTTGAAAATATGATCGACACCCTTCCCGAAAAAGGTAGTCCGTTCATGGATCGTCAAAAATTGTGAACAGCGCATGGGTGTCAGCATGAGCGCTTCGAGAAGCGAAAGCGCCACAGCCACGGAAATGGTCACGCCGAATTCATAAAAGAATTTCCCCATGATGCCGGACATGAAAATGACAGGGATAAAGATCGCGATCATGGCCAGCGTCGTGGCCATGGCGGCGCCGGTTATCTGGCGGGCCCCTTCCTGCGCCCCCTCCAGCCGCGGGTAACCGTTCTCCCTGTAACGGACAATATTCTCCAGGACCATGATCGAGTCATCGACCACAATGCCGATGGCCAAAGACAGCCCAAGGACCGTGAACGTGTTGAGCGTGAAATGAAAGAACTTCGCGACTAAAAACGTCCCCAGGATCGATGTCGGGATAGCCAGCAGGATGTTCACCGTGGCGCTCCATGACCCCAGGAATATCCAGCAAACAAGGGATGTCACCAGCGCCGATAACATCAACGTGAACATCAGCTCGTGGATCGAATCCTCGATGAATTTGGTGCGGTCCACGACAATGCCGGCATGCATGCCCTCGGGCAATTCCTTCTGGATCTGGGCCAGGCGCTCCTTGACCTTGTGCGCTATCTCGACCTCGTTGGTGCCGGGCTGTTTCTTGATGCCAAGACCGATCGACTGCACGCCGTTGAAACGCGAAATGCGGCGGATATCGGCCAGGCCGTCCTCGACCGTCGCCACATCCTTGATGTAGATCGGACGATAATTGGACTGGCCGTTGCGCTGGGCGATAAGAAGGTCGCCGAACTCCTGCGGATTCCTGGCCTCACCCATGACCCGGACATCCTGTTCACGCAGCGAAGTCTCAATGCGGCCCGCGGGCAGCTCCGCGTGCTCCTGGCTGATCGCGTTGATCACATCATGCGCCGTCAGCTCGTATGCCTGGAGCTTCTTGGTGTCGATCCACACGCGCAGATTAGGGTCGACATAACCACCAAGCACGACCTCGCCCACACCCGTTAACGAGGAAAACTTGTCCGACAGGCGGTTCTGGACATATTCCATCAGCTCGCGCAGGGGGCGCTCCCCCGTGACCGCGATCCAGATGATCGGCTGTTCCGCCGGATTCACCTTGGTGATCGTGGGCGGGTCCATATCCTGGGGCAGCAACCGCTGGACCTGCATGATCTTGTTCTGCACTTCCTGGACCGCAAAATCAATATTGCGGCCCAACTCGAACTCGAGCGTGATCGTCGCCGAACCCACCCTGACGGAAGAAGAGATATCCTTGATCCCCTGCACGCCCATGACCGCCTGCTCGACCTGGTCGACCACGTCCGTTTCCATGACCTCCGGTGCCGCGCCCTGCCACGTCAGGTTCACGGAAACAACGGGGAAATCCACGTTCGGCAACTGGCTGACACCCATCTGGTAAAAGGAAAAAAGGCCAAAGGCCATAAGCCCCAGCATGACCATCCAGGCAAAAACGGGGCGTTTGATCGAAATATCGGCTAATGTCATAACTCAACCTCTCCCGTGGCGACTTTCAGGTTCCAGTACGCCCGCTGTTCATCGGTCTTACCCGTGACACGGTCGCTGCGCGCGCCCTGAAGGTCCTGGATCGCCTGAAGGACATCAAGGTTGCTCACCAGGCTCTTCTGGAAATCCTGCGCCTGGAGCTCATAATTTTTCTCGTAACCATCAACCGCCCGGTCAAGGGCCTTGAACCTTTCACGTGCCGACAACAAACGGGTATACGCGTTTCGGATCTCCAGCAGGGCCTGGCGCGTCGCCCGGGACAGCTGGAAGTCCGCTTCATGGAACTGGGCCCTGGCCTGGTTGACCTGGCCAAAATCGTTCAACCCGTTGAACAAAGGCACATTGACCGCGAGCGTGGCATCCCAGTCATTGCCTTCATTCGCGTCAAGGCGTTTGGTGTAGGAATTGCCGGAAAGGGTAACGGTCGGAAAAAATTGCGCGCGCATGACCGTGACATTATTCCTGAAAAGCTCCAGGTTCTCCCGGGCCGCCTGCACATCGGCACGCGCCGCGGCCTTCGGGTAAAGCTCTTCGGCCGGGACATCCTTCGACGGCAGGTCTTCCGGACTGAGTTTCTCAAAAGTTCTTCCGATAAGGAATTCCACCAGCTCACCCGTCAGGCTTTTCTGGCCGCGCACACCTTCCATGGCCGCTTCATTGCTATAAAGCTTGGCCAGGGCGCTGGCCACCTCGCTGGAACGCGAGCGGCCGATGGCTTCGCGCCGCTTGAGTTCGTCCACACGATCCAACAATGCCTTGTGGGTCAGTTCCAGAACATCCAGGCTGTCCTGATAACTGGCATAGAGATAGAACGCATCGGCCACATCCGTGAACAGCAATTCACGGGCGCGCTTGAGCTCAAGCTGGCGCTGCTTGCCAAGATGCCGGGTCGCCGCAATGGCCGCGAACTCCTTGAAGCCGGAGAATAATGGCTGGGTGAAGGTGAACTTTCCCTCCGGCGAAGCCCCGCCGAAAGTGTTGTTATGCGTGATATCCTGCCATTTTTCCGAATACGCGAATGCCACCCTCGGCAACGCCGCGCTGAACGCCTGCAGGAGCTGGCCTTCCGTTTCCTTGACATATTCCTTCTGAATAGCAATGGTCTCGCTGCGCTTGAGGGCCAGCGCGTAGCACTCCCGCAGCGTCAATCCGTCTCCGGCCGTTGGCACCGGCGGCGCGTCGGCCGACGCCGCGACTGTCATGAAAGAGAACAACACCACCAACCAGAGTTTCTTTGTCATATGGCCTCACTGATCTTCTTTAATATCTCAAGGTATTTCTGGGCATCTTCACGGGATATCTTCAGGAAAATATCGGTCCAGCGTTTGACGACGACCGCGCGCATCTTTTGCGTAAGTTTGCGCCCATCCGCGGTAAGGCAGACGACAACCGCGCGGCGATCCTTGATGTCAGCCGTACGGCTGACAAACCCCGACTTCTCCAGGCGGGTCACGATACCGGTGGCCGTGGGCGCGGAAACCTTCATCTGCTGGCAGATATCCGAAAGGTGCTTGGGGCCCTGGTGGAACAACAGCATCACCACGCACAGCTGGGCATGCGGTATATCCGCGACCTGGGCGAGGTCAGCCATGATACGGCGCCCTATCTGGGGGCCGATCATCGCGACTTCTTCGGCAATGGCGTGAATGGTCTTCATCGGGTGGCTTTCGATCTTAAGGTGGATGAATACGCCAACATCATTAGCGTCACTAAACTTTAGCATCGCTAATCAATGTGTCAAGGGATATGTGGAAAAGCGATCTGCCTCACCAGGCCTTCTTCAGGAAATCCGCGCGCCCGGAACCGTTCTTGTAATCATTGTAACGTCCGGACTGTTTCAGGTAATATTTCTGGTGATATGTCTCGGCGGGATAGAACACCGCGGCAGGCAGGACCCTTGTCATAATGGGCTTCGTGAACTTTCCTGACGCGGCCAGGCGGCGCACGGCCTCTTCGGCGAGGCGCTTCTGTCCATCATCCGCGTAAAAGATCGCGGTCCGGTACTGGCTCCCCCGGTCAGCGAACTGGCCACCATCGTCCGTGGGGTCAACTGAGCGCCAAAAAATATCCACCAGTTTTTCGTACGCCACGACCGCCGGGTCATAAACGACCTCAATGGCCTCCAGGTGCCCTGTTGAGCCGGCGCAAACCTGTTCATACGTTGGCGTCGATACCTGCCCGCCGGTATACCCCACCGTAGTGGCAAGGACCCCCTGCGTGTGATCAAACCCGGGCTGGAGGCACCAGAAACAACCTCCGGCGAATACGGCTTTCTTCGATGTCGCGGGCACATTCTCCGCCAGGCTGACGCTTGTCATAAGAACCCCTAGTATTAATAGAATCCCCAGCGCCTTCATCCGCAACCTCATTCAAACAGCCGGCGATATTGTCCGTAACCTTCTTTTTCAAGGTCCTGCCGCGGGATGAATTTAAGCGCGGCTGAGTTGATGCAATAACGCCGTCGCGTCGGCGCCGGGCCGTCATCAAAAACATGGCCCAAGTGCGCTGACCCGTCCGCGTTACGGACTTCCGTGCGGGCCATGCCATGCGCGGCATCAGTTTTCTCGCTCACGACATCCGCCTGCACAGGCTGGGTAAAACTTGGCCAACCCGTACCGGAATCAAACTTGTCTTTGGAACTGAAAAGAACCTTGCCCGTCACGACATCCACGTAAATCCCCTCGCGATGTTCCTGCCAATAGGCATTATGAAAAGGCACTTCTGTCCCGCTTTCCTGGGTCACCTGATATTGCTCAGGCGTCAGGCGCGACTTCAGATCACACGTAGAAAGATCTTTATCATTCATGGCCGCCCCCACATTCGTCACACAACTGGTCATCCCTAGCGCGACCAGGAACGTCCTAAAAATTCTAAGCGCATGGTTACGGTTTTCCATACATCCCCCCTGGTCGGTTACCTGTATTATACCGCCAAAGTCGATCGACCCTCTGGAAATTAACTCTCCCGGAAATAAATGTGTGTCCCCCGGTTTCACACGCCCCCAAAATACGGCTCCGGCTGCCCGAGCTCTTTGGATAACTTGTTCACTTCTTTTTTGAGTTCTATGACCCTGTATTCGCGTTCACCCATCTGAGCGTTCACTTTCTCATCTTCCTTCTTTTTCACCTGCAACTTCTGTGCCATTTTCTCGGCCTCAGCTTCGAAAGAAGCCCTGGCATCATTCAATTCTTTGGCATGTTCTTTGGCTTTCTCCTCCAGCCCCGTCTTCGCCGCCTTCAACTTCTGTTCACTGGCCGAGAGTTTCTGGTTCAACCCCGCAATTTCCTGCTCATAGGCGGCCAATTGCCGGCCAACGGCATTCAATTTCTGGTCGGCGGCATTGGCTTTCTGACGGGAAGTTTCCAATTCCTGGTTAACGGCATCAAGCCGCTGGTTAGCCGTATTCAATTGCTGGTGAAGCGCATCAGCCCGGTGAAGGGCCGCCTTCAACCCCTGATCTTTCTCCAGCAATAACTGTTGTGCCTGCGCGCGTTGTTCCGCCTCGCGCACGAGAAGGCGAAAAACAAACATGTAAAGGACCAGCCCAACGGCACCCGCAAATAAGGCGCTGCCCACGGCGATCGCCACCGGGTCGGGCAACGCGCGGCCAAAATGACGCAACAGGAGGATAACCACTGCCTCCGACAAAAAAACAGTCACAAGGAACAAAACAAAAAGGAAGGCCGGTGCCTCTTTGATATCTTTAGACATGGGTGATGCTCCTTTCTTCTAAACGTGCTCAGACGGCGCGCTTTTCGCGGGGTGCGCCTGCTGGCGCGCCTGGGCCAGCGTTGACTCAACCGCGCGGATCCATTCCGACGGAAAACGCGCGGCATCGGTCATCCATTGACGGACGTTCTCAGCGACTGTCTCGATCCCCGCCTGGTCATCGATGACAGCACAAACGATCAGTTCACCCATACGGGGAAACTTCGCGGCCAACTCAGGGCCGACGGCACTGTCGAACGACGCCGACAACGTCAACAACGCCTCATCAGAAAGATGTTGCCGGCGTAGTTTAAGGAGATCTGCAGAAGCCAGCAGCAACTTTTCGTATTGGGATCTCCGCTCGGGAATGGCGTCCACAAGGGTGTCGACGAGCATTTCCAGCTGGACCTGCATCACGATGGACGGCATCCCGCGGCCCGCCAGGACCCGGTTCAACCACCGCACCTGCCCGATGATCAGCGACGGGTCGCACCCGGCCAGTGTGGTCAGCCAGGCGGCGTCACTGCGGGTAAAGCGCAACCCGCGTTCCCCATAGCGCTGTTTCAAATAAGGGAACCTCTCCCAGCAAATATCGCCCGCTTTGACCGCCGCCTCAACTTCACGGGGATCCTTCGGCACAGGATACTGCCCCGCGTCGGGATTGATCGAAGTCGCCTGAAAGACCCTGGACTCCGGCTTGAACGGGTACAAGACCTGAAAAAGCGTCTCGACGTAAGCAAAGAACTCTTTGGCCGCGTGGACAACAAGCGCGCTTTCCTCTTTATTCAGGCGCAGCGCGTTCATGCGTTGCTGGTACTGCCCCCAGCGGACATGGACCGCGGGGACCTCGCTATGGAGATACGACAAGCCTTCCTGGCCCACGAGCAAGAATGCCCGCGCGAATATCGGCTTGAGCACAACAGCCCCAATGGTGGAACCTTCCAGAACATAAAGATATCCCAAAAGGTTCAGCGGCTGTTCGGCCGACTTCGTCCGGATGAACCCGGCCACTTGCTGCGCCGCGTCCGCCGCCTCTTTCAAGTCCGCGACCATGCGCGGCTGGAAATACTCAAGGTCCTTCTGCAGCCGCGGCAACCGGCGCATATCGCCCCTCCAGACCGACGCGACCCGTTCATCACGGCAATTATCGAGCGCCCGTTCCAATTCTTCATGGATCACGAACAAAGCGCGCAATTGCGCGACATATGATTCCAGCGGCAATTGGCAATCCACCAGCGCCTGTGAAAAAGGCGAGGTCTGGATGCGGGCATGCGCGACAAAGGTCGCCGCCTTGAGCTGTTCCGCGATCGTCAGTTCTTGTCCAAATAATCCTGTTTTCATAATGTTTCAACTCCTTGATCTGGTTCCCGTCCTTGACAATATTTTATATCAACCCTGAGCCGTAATTCTGCAGGAATTCCTGCTGGAACTCCGCGTAGCGGCCCGCATCGATGGCGGCGCGTATGCGGCGCATCAGATTGACGTAATAGTGGACATTATGATAAGCGGCCAGGCGCAGGCCGAGCGTTTCGCTGGTGTTAAAAAGATGGCGGACATAAGCGCGGGAATAATTCTTGCAGGTCGGGCACGCGCATTCCGGGTCCAGGGGGCTGAAGTCCGCCTTGTACTTCCCGTTACGGATAACGATCGTCCCTTTATCAGTGAAGCAGGTGCCGTAGCGGCCGTAACGAGTCGGGACCACGGTGTCGAACATATCGATGCCCATGCCGACCGCCTTGACGATCTGGTCGGGCATGCCGATGCCCATGAAATAGCGCGGTTTGTGCTCGGGGAGCATGCCGATGGTCCAGCCGAGGACCTCAAACATTTCAGCGACCGACTCCCCCACGGAAACCCCGCCTATGGCGCAGCCGTCAGTGTCCATCGCGGTCAATTCCCGCGCCGATTGTTCGCGCAGGTCGCGGTAACACGAGCCCTGAACAATGCAAAAAAGCTTCTGGCCCCTGGCATCCATCCCTGTCTTGTGAAAATGATCTTTTGTCCGCCGCATCCACGCGCTCGTGCGCCGAACCGCCCCGGCCGCGTCGTCCTTCGCGCAGGGGTGGGGCGAACATTCATCGAGGGGCATGACCATGTCAGAGCCAAAGACCGCCTGGATATCCATGACGCGTTCCGGCGTCAGAAAATGCTTAAGCCCGTCGATGTGCGACTGAAATTCCACCCCCTCGTCCGTCAGCTTGCGCCAGTCGGTGAGGCTGAAGACCTGGTATCCCCCGCTGTCGGTCAGGATGGGCCTCTCCCAGCTCATGAACTTGTGCAGGCCTCCGGCAGCGCCGATGATCTCAAGGCCCGGTCGCAGGAAAAGATGGTAGGTATTGGACAACTCGATCTCGGCGCCAATGGCGCGGAGGTCTTCCTGGGAAAGTGTCTTGACGGTCGCGCGCGTACCGACGGGCATGAAGAACGGCGCCTGGATATCGCCATGGGCCGTATGAACAACTCCCCGGCGGGCCTGCGTGCGCGGATCTTTTGATATCAAAGTATAAAATGGCACTGTCAATTATTTTCCTCGTTAAGTATTTTACTAAAAACATCAACCACGCGGGGATCGAACTGGGAGCCTTTGCCTTTGTTCAATTCCTGGACCGCTTCTTCCATGCGCATACAAGAAGGACGGTAGGCGCGCGAGGACGTCATGGCATCGTAGGCGTCGGCCACAGACAGGATATGGGCCAGGATGTTGATCTGGTCCCGGCTCAAACCGTCGGGATAACCCTTGCCGTCATAACGCTCATGATGGCTGCGCACGATCTCCAGCATGCGAGGGTCAAGGAATACCGGCTTGAGTATCTCCTCGCCCGTGACCGGATGCAGGCGCATCATATCCCATTCCTCGGGCGTCAACTGCCCCGGTTTGTTCAGGACCATGTCCCGGATGCCGAGCTTGCCGATATCGTGGAGGACCGCGATCTGCTTGAGCATTTCCAGGTCTCCCGCCGGAACTCCCATCCGGCGCGCGATCTTCACCGCGTATTCAGCAACACGCTCGGAATGCCCGCGGGTATATGGGTCCTTGGCCTCAACAATACGGACCATGGCCTGGATGACCCCGTAGAAATATTCGCTGCTCTTTTTCCTGGCCTCGATGAGTTCACGGATCATTTTATTGAACTCGGCGGAAAGCTCCGCGATCTCGTCATGCCCGATCACCGTGACTTTGTGCGTCAAGTCTCCCTGGCTGATACGGCGCACCCCTTCGGCCAGGCCCTCCACCGGTTGCGTGATACGGCGCGAAACCGCCATCCCCAGGATGACCGCCAAAAATATCCCGGCGAAGAACACGTAAAGGATGCGCATATTGGCATTCCAGCGGGCCGCGTAAACATCCTTCGCCTGCATATCGACCCCCAGCACCGCGACGGTCCGCCCTGACTTGTCGCGCAGGGGCGCATACCCCGACAACAACACCCCCCACTGGTCTTTCTCAAGTTTCCTGTCCGCGCCTGGCCCGTCCCAGGCTTTGATCATCTCGGAGAACCGGAACGCGTCATATTTGTCCCCCGGCCGTGACGTGATCCCTTCATCCCTTTTCACCAAAGGATCCGCGTCGACGATGAACTGCCATATGCCGGGACGGCTCGTTTTTGTAAGGATATAAACAAAGGATATCCTGGGGTCTTCCCGCTTGATACGGTTCAGCTTCGCGGCGACAAGCTGGTACTGGGGCGTCTGCGCGCCCTCGGGCTTCAGGGGAATGGCCATGAGCGCGTCGACATCGATCGAAATGGTCGCCAGCTGGGCCGCCAGCATAAGTTCACTGCGCAGCGTCTGGAACTGGGCCCTGAGCATGAACCGCTGGACGAGCAGCGCGTTGACAAGGACAACGAACAAGAGCGTGCCAATAAGGGCCGCCGTGACCTTCGCCGTGATGCTTCTGAAGAAAACCGCCATTACCTTATCCCTTCCCCTGGACATAGTGATCGAACTCTCCGGCAATATAATCTTCAGGCAAACGGCACTCCCGCGCGCCTTTAATGACCGCGTGGATATATTTGCCGGAAGGGCGTCCCGTGGGATGCGGTTCACGGTAATAAACCCATGCCTGCAACATGCTGTGATCTTCCATCTTCACCGCGACCTGCCGGCGGGAATAATACCGCGGATACCCCTCATACCGGTCAAGGTCCGTCAGGTGATCCTCGGTGATCTCAAACACCCCGCCCCAGACCTCATCTTCGTCAGCTTTGTCAATATTGGCCACAGCCCCGCCCCATGAGGCCGAAAAACCGTCAAAGAAAATGCAATACTCGTCGAGGATGGCCGGCCCGATGAATTTTGCTCCCGGACAACGTTCCACCATCATCTGATGATGGTCCATGTTCGACCCGTAAGCAAAGTAGAACATAAGCGCCCCCCTCTCTGAAAATATCTTGCCGAAAAATGACCGCGCGTTCAGGTCACAATCATAGCATCCCCGTAACTGTAAAATCTATACTTTTCCAGAATGGCCTCATGATACGCCTGGCGTATAAGTTCCGGCCCGCCGAAAGCGCTGACAAGCATCAGCAGGGTACTGCGGGGAAGATGGAAGTTCGTGACAAGGACATCCGTCATCCTGAACACGGCCCCGGGATAAAGAAAAATGTCCGTGTCGTCCTCAGGGCGTCCTGTCCGGGCAAAGGCCTCAAGGGTGCGGCAACTTGTTGTCCCGACGGCAACGACCTTGCCTCCCCGTCCCCGGACCGTGGACAACGCATCGCGTGAGGCAGCGGGGATCTCGTAGTGTTCCAGATGCATGCGGTGGGACACGACATCTTCAACCTCGACGGGCTTGAACGTGCCGTAATTGACATGGAGCGTTACGCCGGCAAAAACATGCCCCGCGGACTGGAGCGACGCCATAAGCCCTTCGGTGAAATGCAGTCCGGCCGTAGGCGCCGCCACCGACCCCGGCACCCTGGCATAAACTGTCTGGTAATCGATCCTGTCCGAAGGGGCATCGGGCCGCCTGATATACGGCGGAAGGGGGATATGCCCGTGCTTCGCGAGATAGCCGAGCACGTCATCCCGGTCAAATTCAACGACGCGCCTCTCACGGTCGGTCAGCATCGCGTTCACGCCGCCCGGAAAAACCAGGGTCTCGTTCTCCCTGATCTTCTTGAAAGGCCTCAGCATGGCCTCAAAGGACCGTGCCCCTGTTCTTTTCAAAAGGAAAACCTCCACCTGACCGCCCGAACGAAGTTTTGTCCCCAACAGGCGCGCGGGGATCACCCGGCTGTCGTTGATGACCAGAAGGCTGGACGAAGGAAGATAACGGCCTATATTCCGAAAAATGTCATGCGTGATCCCGCGGGTTTGGCGGTCGACCACCAGCAAACGGGCTTCATCGCGGGAAGATGAAGGATATTGCGCGATGCGCTCAACGGGAAGGTCATAATCGAAATCACGCAGGTGCATGAAAGGCCTGCGCGCCAAGGACCGCGCGGATCTTATCGCCGAGCTTGCGCGGATCGACCGGCTTTACAAAATACCCCTTCACGCCTTCAGCAAGGAACATCTCCTGCATATTGTCGTTGGCCGTGAGCATGATGACCGCGATCGTGCCACCGCCGGGCGTCGTCTTGAGCTCGTCCATAAATTCAAACCCCGACATATTGGGCATCTGCACATCAAGGACAATAAGATCCGGCCTTGACCGGCGGACTTCCGCCAGCGCCTGCAGGCCGTCCGCGGCGGAAACAACCTCGAATCCCTGCTGCTGCAACGCCAGGCGGATCAATGTCTCGCCCACCCGGTCATCATCAACGATCAGTATCTTCTTGGCCATAGGCTCTCCGTGAAGGATCAAAAATATTCGTTGCTGAGTTCCTGGGCCTTGGCCCGGAGCGCGGACAACCAGTCCGAGGGTTTCTGGGAATCGATCTTATAACGGAACGTGCCCTTATAACCCATCTCCGCGAGGCTCGTTGACACGCAATAGATCGCCGCCGTGTTCAAGCCCGAGATATTGCGCCCCAGCGCCACGGGCATGCGCGTGTCGTGCTCGATGCGTTCCATCAGGCCTGACAGCAAGGCGCCCCCGCCGACCACGACAACACCGGCTTTCAACTGCGCTTCATGGCCCGAAGCAACGGCCGCCGCACTGATATTGTCCGTGATCGCCCGGATGTCCTCTTCCACCGCCATGATCAATTCCTGGCGTTTGAGTGGGACAAAACCCTGGTCCTTCTTGATCAGTATCTCTTCCGTATTTTCGCCCGACACACCGTCAAAAGCGCGGCCGTAAGATCTCTTGATATCTTCCGCCAAAGGGAAAGGGATATTGAGGCGCGCCGCGATGTGCTGGGTCAAGCATTCACCCCCGACAGGCACCTTGCGGAAATGTTTTAAAAGTCCTTCCTTGAAAACCAGGATCATGGTGGTCCGCGCGCCGAGGTCAACAAACACGCACCCGTCATGGCGTTGGCGCTTGTCAAGCATGAGTTCCGTCGCGGTCCAGCCGTTGAAATGAACGTCATTCACCTCGAAGCCGGCCTGCTGCACGGCCTTGGTAAGATTGCGCAGGCGCGTGATACCGGCCAGGACCAGGAGCGTTTCCACCTCAAGCTTGCGGCCGTAAAGCCCCACGGGATTGAACGCGATGTTCACATCATCCACCTTGAACTGCTGGACAAGGTCGCAGATGACCTCCTCGTCAAGGCGCACCCCCAGCATCCTGGCCTGCCGGCGGGCAAGGTCCAGGTCGCGCGGTGTCACGATCTTGTTCCCGCGCTCGACCAGAGGCAGCAACGCGCGGCCCGGCCGGGTCTCGATGAACTCGCCCCCGAGCCCCAGATGCACGTCGCGCACCTTGACTTTTGTCTTGCGAATGACACCGCCGACCGCGGCGCTGACTGACGAAGAGAATTCGCTGATATCATTGATCGACGCCGCGGCAAGGCCGCGGGTCTCGGCCTCGTTCACAGCCAGCAGCTCAAGGGTCTGGGCGTCAACGACCCTGTTCAAGCTCGCCTTCACCTTGTGGGAGCCGATGTCCAGACCACAGTAAAATTGATCCCCGCGGAACTGACGGATGAACCTCTGAAAACCTTTCATTTCTTTGCCTTTTTCTGTCCGATGACAGGTTCGCCAAAACGAAGATCCATGTATTTTATCCGGGACAGATCCAATCCACCCCTTGATAACACGTCCGAAAGCATCTTCACGCGCGCCGGAATATTGGTCTTGTCCACTATAACATCAAAACCATCCCCCTCCGTGAACGCGCACACGACCCGCTCCAGATCCTCCACGTTAACGGCCTGCAGGCCCGCCGTGACAAGGCGCGCGTCCTGCTGGACCAGGGCAATGAGCTGGCAAGCCACCCTCACACGCTCATCCTGCACCCGGTCACCGGAAAGGATCTTCTGATGTTTCAACCCTTTGACCAAAGGCAACAGGGCCTGCCCCGGCTGGGACGGGCCAATGATGAATCCATCACGGTCGATCACGCAAGCCTTCCCGTCCAATGACGCGAAAGCAAAAGGTTCGCGCTTGAGGGCCGTGACAAATATCTGATCCGGCAACCGGCGCATCACGCACAACTCGGCCAACTGGGGATACTTCGCCCGGATCTTTGCCTCCATGCGGGCAAGATCAACGCTGAAAATATTCTGCCCCCTGAACTTCAGGAATTCGGAAAGGTCCAGCGCATGGATATTATCAGCGAGCGCGACCTCCTTGACGGTAAAGAATGGCGACGCGCGCAAGAACGAGGTCACGGCCATGGCCGCCAGGGCGATCGTAAAAATAAAGATGCACGCGAACCCGATCGTACGGACCAGAACGGGATCAGGCGAGATGTTTTGTCTTTTTTTTGCCATACGCCATATCAAGAAGTGTTAAACAAAGTTGGCTAAAATCTATCCCCGACTCCCGGGCCGCCTTGGGAAAAAGGCTCTTCGACGTGAACCCGGGGATGGTATTGACCTCAAGGACGAACAATTCGCCGTCATCCTTGAGCAGCACGTCCACGCGCCCGTATCCCTCGCACCCCAGAGCGTGATACGCCTTGAGCGCTTCGGCCTGGACGCGGCCGGCGGTTTCCGGCGGAAGCTGCGCCGGAACGATGTAACGGGTCGTGTCGCTCTGATACTTGGCCTGAAAATCAAAAACGGGATTTTCCGCGCCGGCGCACACTTCGACGACAGGCAAAGTTTTATCACCAAGGACGCCGACCGTAAGTTCGCGCCCCCTGATGTACTGCTGGATCAGGATATCCCGGCCATACCCGTAAGCCTTGTCCATCGCGGCCTTGAATGAAGCGTGGTCCGCGGCAAGGCTGACCCCGATGCTCGACCCCTCACAGGCGGGCTTGACCACGACGGGGAACCCGCCGAGGTTCAGGACCACATCATGAAGATCGAGTTCCTGCGCCCCGCCGGGGATGACCGTCACCGGCGTCAGGACGTGAGCGGCCTCGAACAGCTTCTGGGCGACGCATTTATTGAACGCCGCGGCGCTGGCCGCCGGCCCGCATCCGTTATAAGGGATGTCCAGTTCATCAAGCAATTTCTGGATACCGCCATCTTCGCCGAAACGACCGTGCAGGGCGATGAACGCGGCATCGATCTTCTGTTCTTTCAACCACTCCCTGACCGTGACCGGATCTTCACTCTGGAGGTCCAGGCCTTTGGCCCGGCATCCCGCTTCTTCAAGCGCCTTAATGACCGCGGCCCCTGAACGCAACGACACCTCGCGCTCGGAAGAACAGCCGCCCATGATCACGCCGATAACCCCGCGGTCGCGGCCCGCGCCCTGACGCTGTCGCAAGCACCGGACAAGATCATCGGAAAGATGTGTCACATCACCCGCACCCAGCGTCAGGACGATATCGCCGGGCCTGACGATCTCCATGAGATGCCCGACCACGTCGCCTTTAGCAAGATGCAGGATCTCTTGCGGCCGCTTTTCACGCATTTTTTCCATCAGGACTTCGGCGCTGACCCCTTCGATCGGCTTTTCACTGGCGGGGTAAATATCCATAAGGACCAGCTGGTCGACAAGGTTAAAACTTATCGCGAAATCATTCATCAGATCCCTGGTCCGTGTAAAACGGTGCGGCTGAAAAACAACGATCAGCCGTTTGCGGTCAAGTGTTTTTGCGGTCTGAAGCGTGGCCGCGATCTCGGTAGGATGATGGCCATAGTCATCGACCACAAGCACCCCGCCGACCTCACCTTTGCGCTCGAAACGGCGCTTGACCCCCTGGAACGTCCTGAGAGTTTCCTGGATCACGGCAAGATCGATCTTCAACGCATGGCCGAGCGCCACGATCGCCACGGAATTCAGGACATTATGCTTGCCGGGGATAGTAAGTGAAAAACGCCCCACAAGCTTGCCTTTGTGAAAGCAATCATACGAAGATCCCATCGCGTCGAGTTGGATATTCCTGGCAACCCAGTCATTCTCACTGCCGAACCCGTAGGTCGTAAAACGCCGCCCGCTGGCTTCAACGACCATTTTAAGGGTCCTGTCGTCGCCACAGACGATCAGCATGCCGTCAGGAACGGTGCGGCCCACGAATTTCACAAAAGCTTCCTGCACCTTCTCCCATGTGCCGTAATGATCCAGGTGCTCGCGGTCCATATTGGTGATGATGGAAAAATGCGGCGAAAAATACAGGAACGAACCATCGCTTTCATCAACTTCGGCGACCATATGGCGCCCGATGCCGAGATTGGCGTTATAATCACCCTGGTTGACGATGCCTCCCACCGCGGTGGTCGGCTTGAGCCCCGCGTTGATGAGCAGATAGGCCGCCATGGACGAGGTGGTGGTCTTCCCGTGCGCGCCCGCGACCGTGATGCCCACTTCCTTGTTCAGCAGCTGGGCCAGGAGTTCAGCACGCCGCAGGACAGGAATATGCCGGCTGAACGCCTCGAACATCTCGGGATTCGACTCCTTGATGGCCGAAGAATAAACAACGCGATCCGCCCCCGCCATATTGCGGATGTCATGGCCGATGAAGATGCTGGCACCATTGTCGCGCAGGCGGCGCGTCAGCTCACTCTCTTTTTCGTCGGAACCGCTCACCTCGAACCCCTTGGCCAGCATGAGCAAAGCAAGGTTGCCCATGCCCATCCCGCCGACGCCGATGAAATGATAACGCCGCACCTCACTCTTTGTCTTAGCCCGCTGTTTCATTCAGGTAGCCTTTCCATGCCTTTTCGAGTGCCTCAAGATCATCAAACTCCATATACGCTTTTTTCAGGGCCCACGCGAAAGGCGTGCCCACTTTCAGTTCACGGCAAAGGCGCTCAAAGCGGTACGTCTCGTACTTGTTGATCATGAACCCGACGAGACTCGCGGCTTCGGTGTAGAACGCCTGCACAAGGGCCTGGTCCGTCCCCGCGCCAAGGCCGTTGCGGTCAAGCTCGGCCAGCGGGATAAAGGTCCCGTTCGCGATCATCGCGCGCACATCATCATCCGCGCCCAGGCGCCTGGCTTTCTCCTGGTACATGGCGACACCCTCATCAAGCCACAACGGGATATTGTCGCCGAAACCCACGGCCTCATGGAAAATAATGTGCCCCAGCTCATGCGGCAGGGTGGCATCAAAAAAACCGTTCTGTGACGGGAACGTTGCTATCTCCCTGGCGGACGGATCCACCTGCCCGGCGGACCACGCGTAATGGGAGGACCCGGTATACGTGCGGCGCGAATCATAAACGCGGATCTTGACCCGCCGGTCCCAGGCCCATCCTTTGTAACGCGTGAACCCCAGCGTCGTCATGGTGTCCTGGTAATATTCCTCGGCCGAATCAACCACCTGCTGGGCAAAGCTGTCCGGCACGTTCTGGTACGCGACAATAAAATGCTCGCTCTTCTGCTCCTGCCAGGCGGCAGGCTCGGCACACGCCATGCCGGCCGACAGCAAAAAGCACACGCACGCGAAGCCCCTACGCATCGACCCCCCTTAACAGCTCGTCACAAAGACGTTGCGCGCCATCCGGAATAAATTCACTTTTCAATGGCGACGCTCCCGAAGGAGCCGCCGCCCGTTGTAACGCCGAAAAAATCTTATCGCGAAGGATATCCTGCCGCAACAACTTTTCCTCAATTATTGACGCCATCCCCAGCCGTTCCAAGACCCGCGCGTTGTACTTTTGATGATCATTGGCACCTGGATACGGGATCAGGACAGAAGGAATGCCCAAAAGCCCGAGCTCGGTCACCGTTCCCGCGCCGGCACGCCCCACCACGACGTTGGCCGCGGCATACGCGAGCGCCATATTTTCCATATACCCGTCTACCATCGCCGACACGCCCTGCGCGTCGTAACGGGCCTTCACCGCAACGGGATCATCCTTACCCGTCATGTGGATCACCTGAACTTTCATCCCGGAAGGGATCGCACAGAAAACATCGACAACGCACGTGTTCAGCGCGCGGCTCCCCTGGCTTCCTCCGAAAACAAGGACGGTCAGGGTCCGCGGGTCAAGACCAAGCTCTTCGCGCGCCTTTTCACGGATCGGTAACGCGTCAAAAAGCCGCAGGGGATTCCCGGTCCAGACAGCCTTGCCTTGCGAAAAAGAACGGACCGTATCCCTGAACCCGACGGCCACCCGGCGGGCGAAAAACGCCAGAACCTTATTGGCCAGCCCCGGCACCGCGTTCTGTTCGTGAAGCACCACGGGGATGCCCGAACAAACACTGGCCATAATGACCGGAAAAGAACTGTACCCTCCAAAACCAAGGACCACGGACGGACGCTCTCGCCGGATGATCCCCAGGCAGGCCACGAACGCCCTGACCATCGCCACAAGCGCCGCCGCCTTCTCACGCCACCCCTTGGCCACGAACCCTTTCACCGCGATAGTGACGCACGGGAACCCCGCGTCAGTAATCTTTTTTTGCGCGTGCCCGAAAAAACCGATGAACGTGACGGAACATCCCCGGCGGTGAAGCTCCTGGGCCGTGACCAGCCCGGGATAAATATGCCCTCCCGTCCCGCCTGTGGCGATCAATACCTTGCGCATGCCTAACCGCCGATATCCTGGGTTCTGGAAATATTAAGTAAAAGCCCAACGGCCATCATGTTGAAAATAAGTGCCGACCCGCCGTAGCTGATGAAAGGCAGGGGCAACCCCTTCGTCGGAAGAGCGCCAATGCTGACCCCGATATTGACCACGACCTGGATGCTGAGCATCACCATGATCCCCGCCGCCAGGAAATACCCGAAAGGGTCGGCCGTATTGCGGATGATGCGCGTGCCCTGCCAGATAAAAACACCGAAAAGAAAAACGACAGCGAGCGCGCCGAGGAACCCAAGCTCCTCGCCGATGATGGAAAAAATGAAATCCGTGTGCGCGGCCGGAAGGTAAAACAGCTTTTGGACGCTCTTGCCCAGCCCCACCCCCCAGAAGCCTCCGGAAGCAAAAGCGATCTGCGACTGCGACAGCTGGAACCCGGCACCCCTGGCATCATCCCACGGGTTCATGAACGAAACGATGCGGCGCATGCGGTAGGGCGCCGCGATGATCAAAAGCGTCAGGACAGGGACCGCTATC
This sequence comes from Candidatus Omnitrophota bacterium, assembly GCA_903901225.1. Taxonomy (GTDB): domain Bacteria; phylum Omnitrophota; class Gorgyraeia; order Zapsychrales; family Fredricksoniimonadaceae; genus Fredricksoniimonas; species Fredricksoniimonas borealis. Next base: position 48,316 of record CAIUQE010000031.1, on the reverse strand, counting down.
GCCGCAATGAGGCCGAAAAGGACCTTGTGCCCTCCGGCCACAAAGTACATGGACATGGTGATCACCGCCACCAGGACGGTATTGCCCAGATCCGGCTGTTTGACGATGAGCAGGCACATCGCGCCCATCACCAGCGCCACGGGCATAAACCCCAGATTGACCGAACGGATCAATGCCCGTTTGCGCGCGAAGAAATCCGCGCAATAAATGATCATGGCGATCTTCGCGTATTCCGACGGCTGGAAATTGATCGGGCCAACGCTGAACCACCGCCTCGCCCCGGAAGATATCTTGCCGATGTGCGGGACCAGCACCAGGACCAGCATGATGAACGCGGCCGTAAGGCACCACTTGGCGTATTTCTGGATGTCACGGTAATCGATGGCCATGACCCACCACATCATGACAGCCCCGATCACCAGGAACATCAAATGACGGATGAGAAAATACGCGCTGTTGCCCATGACCTCCAGGGCATAAACGCCGCTGGAACTGTAGATCATCACCGCGCCAAGGCATACCAGCATCACATACGACGCAAAAAATATCCCGCGAATATCCCTCATAAGCTCCTGACCGCCTCCTTAAAAACCCGCCCCCGGTGCTCGAAATCATTGAACATGTCAAAACTGGGGAACATGGGACTGAGCAAGACCCTGTCACCCTGCCTCGCCTGGCCCGCGGCCGCGCGCACGGCCTCGCCCATATCGGTGTGATCCTCAAGAGGGACCACGCCATCGAACGCCGCGTGCAATTTCGCGCGCACCACATCCTCACGCGTCAGAACGATCATTTTCGTGACCTTCTCCCTGACAAGCTCTTGAACGCCGGAGAAATCGAATTTCCCCTTGTCGTGCCCGCCGCAGATCATGATCAAAGGCCCCTGCACGCGCGTCAGGGCCCACAACCCGGCCTCGACATTGGTCGATTTCGAGTCATTGATATATTCAACACCGTTAACGACACGGACTTTCTCCGTGCGATGCTCCACACCCTGGAACGCTTCAAAAACCTTGAACGCCACATCATCGGGAATACCGGCGATCCGGGCAACTTCAAGCACCGCGAGATAATTGGGATTCTCTGTTTCCCCTTCTTTGTTGAACAATACCACCCTGCCCCGCCCCCTGATCTTGCGCGCCCACGGATCACGGGCATTGAGCACGGCGAAATCCGACGGCGCCTGGTTCATGAAAAGGCGCTGCTTGGCGTTAAAATAATCCTGCATGTCCGGATGACGGTCCAGGTGGTTCTGGCTGAAGTTCGTCAGCACGGCGATATGCGGGCGGAACGTTTCGATCAGTTCAAGCTGGAAAGAGCTGATCTCAACCACGAAATAATCCACATCAGGCGTAAGGACATGCCGGGCAAAGGGGGTGCCCACATTACCGCACAGGACCGCCTTCTTGCCGGCGGCATTAAGGACATGCGCGATGAGCGTGACCGTGGTCGTCTTGCCGTTAGACCCCGTCACCGCGATGACCGGCTTTGTGCAGAAGCGCCAGGCAAATTCGATCTCACCCCAGACAGGGATACCCATCTCCCTCGCCGACTGCAGGGGCAAGGCGTCCTTCCAGACACCGGGACTGGCCACAACAAGGTCCGACCCTTCAAGGAATTCCCGCGTGTGCGCGCCGGCCTCAACCCTGACACTGGCCCGGTCCTGCAACCCGGCCAGGGCCCGTTCGATATCGGCCGCGGGCTTGGTATCCGTGATCTGCGCCACACCGCCGGACCGGATAACAAGTTCAGCCGCCGCGATGCCGCTGCGCGCGGCTCCGACGATAGTGATTTTTTTTCCGACAAGATCCATACGACCTCTCCCCCAACGATCCCAACCAAAAACTAGCGAATTTTCAATGTCGTGAGCGTCAACAGCGCGAGGATGATCCCCACGATCCAGAAACGGATCACGATCTTTGATTCCTTCCAATTCAACTTCTGCAGGTGATGGTGATACGGCGAACACAGGAATATCCTCTTGCCCGTGAATTTGTAGGACGCCACCTGCAGGATGACGGACAAGGCCTCCCACACAAACACCCCGCCGACGATACCCAGGAGCAGTTCCTTCTTGATGAACACCGCGATGATGCCGAGCGTCCCGCCGAGCGACAAGGCCCCCACATCGCCCATGAAAATATCAGCCGGATGCGCGTTGAACCACAGGAACCCCAGGCTGGCCCCCACGATGGCCGAACAAAATACCATCAATTCACCGGTACCGGGCAAGTAAGGGATGAAGAGGTATTGGCTGAAATTAATGTTGCCGCTGATATAACACAGTATCCCTAAGGTTATGGCCACCATGAGCGTCGCGCCAATGGCCAGGCCATCCAGGCCGTCCGTCAGGTTCACCGCGTTCGACGTGCCAACCACAATGACCATGACAAAAAGCGTATAGAACGCCCCCAGGTCTATGACGATATTCTTGAAGAATGGCACGTCCAGCGTGGTCGCCACGTGCAACTGGGTATACATGAAAAAACCCACAAGAGCGGCAAGTAAGACCTGCCACATCATTTTCGTGCGCGCCCTTAATCCGTTCTTGCACCGTCCCGAAAGTTTCAGGTAATCATCGAAGAACCCGAGCACCGCCAGCCACACCGCGGTCAACATCGTCAACAGGACAAAAGGGTTCTGCAAGTCAGCCCATAAAAAGACCGACACAAGGATGCTGCCGATGATAAGGATCCCGCCCATCGTGGGCGTCCCGTGCTTGGACTTCAATTCTTCCCCCAGCACCTGCCCGCGCCCCGCGCCCAGCACCGGCTTCTCACCCATCCCCCATTCCCGCAGCTTGCGGATGAACCAGGGACCGACAATGATGCAGATCAGGAATGTCGTCACCGCGGCCATGCCGGCCCTGAACGTGATGTATTTGAAAATGTTCAACGGGAAAAATTCATACCGCAAGAGCGACAGATAATAGAACATCGTTTTACCCTTTCAAGAAAACCGTGATATCCCGGACAACTTTTTCCATCCGCATCCCGCGCGACCCTTTGACCAGCAGGACATCGCCCGGGCGCAATATCTTTTTGAGCGCCGCTGTCAACGCGTCCTGATCCCCGGCATGCCGCCACTCGCTCCGCGGCCTGATCCGCCGGGAAGCCTCGCCGATCAGCTTCGCCCCGCGGCCATAGGTCAAAAGGACATCGACCCCTGCCGCCGCCGCGGCTTTACCCACATCGGCGTGCAGTGCATCGGAAGACGCCCCCAGTTCGAGCATGTCCCCGGCCACAAGGATGGCCTTTCCACGTCGGGGCGCGTGAAATAACTGCAGGGCGTTCATGTAAGAGACCGGATTCGCGTTATACGTGTCATCGATCACGGTGACACCGCCAGCCTTGAAGGAACATTGCCGCCCCTTCGCGGGTCTCGTGGACCGGACCGCGTCAACGATCTGACCTTCAGGAACACCAAAGAACCTTCCGCACGCGATCGCGGCCAGGGCATTATACACCCCACCGGGTGAAAAACTTTTCACCGAAAAATGATGGCCGTGGCCGGTCCTGAAATGAAGGCCTGCCGGACCCGGAATAACGGACAAGGCCCTGATGTCGGCCTTCGCATGCATACCGTAAGAGACCATCTTGCGGCTGGATCGCCTGCCTAAAAGTTTTCGCCAATAAAGATCATCCGCGTTGAGGATAACACCGCCGTTGTCGGGGAGGAATGCAAGCAAAGCGGCTTTTTCCTTATAAACCCCTGCAAGGCTCCCCAGTCCCTCGAGATGCGACGCGCCGACATTGGTAAAAACAGCCACCGTCGGACAGGCATGGCGCGCGAGCCACGCGATCTCACCCGGATGGTTCGTCCCCAGCTCAACGACCGCCATCTCATGGCGGCGGGTCAGCTTGAGCAAGGTCGACGGGACCCCGATCTGGTTGTTGAACGTGCCTTTGTTAAAAAGCACCCGGTATTTCCGGCGCAGGACCGCGGCGACAAGTTCCTTGGTCGATGTCTTGCCCGCGCTGCCTGTAATGGCGATGAGCGGGATCGGAAAGCGCAAGCGGTGATGCCGGGCAACAGCGCCCAGCGCGTCGACCGTGTCCTTGACGAGGACGATCACAGCACCCCGCGGCCTGGGCGCATCCGCGCGGCTGACCAGCAGCATGGTGGCGCCCAGCTTCACGGCTTTGAACAGAAAATCATGCCCGTCAAAATTCTCCCCCTTGATGGCAATGAAAAGCTGGTTGGGCCGGATGGTGCGGGTGTCCGTCGACACGCCTGACACCCGGCAACGCCCGCCACGGCCCGTCAGGAGCATCCCCCCCGTGCATTCCAATATCTCATCCAGCGTAAAAGACGGCATATTCCGGCGTCACTTCCCTTTCAGAAGTTTGAAGACAATATCCTTTTCCACAAATTCAACGGTCCGGTCCTTGAGCACCTGCGTGGTCTCATGGCCTTTCCCCGCCAGGAGCACGATGTCATCCTTGCCCGCCAGCGCGAGCGCGCGGGCGATAGCCGCCGCGCGGTCAGGGACGATCTCATACGTGCTGCCCGTAAACCCCGGCACGATCTCATCAATGATGGCCCGCGGGTCTTCAGAGCGCGGATTATCCGACGTGAGGATCGCATGGTCCGCGAGTTCAGAAGCGATCCTGCCCATCCGCGGGCGCTTGGTGCGGTCACGATCACCGCCGCAGCCGAACACCACAATGAGCCTGTTGTGCGGGACCGTCTTGAGGCACGCGAGGACATTCTTCAACCCGTCATCGGTATGCGCGTAGTCGATGAACACGCAAAAATCCTGCCCCGCGTCGACCCTCTCCAGCCGGCCCGGAACACACGTGAGCGATCCGATACCGTCACGGATAATCTCGGGAGAAAAGCCCTCGCCGATCCCGGCCGCGAACGCGCCGAGGATATTATGGATATTATGCGTGCCGATGAAATGCGTCGTGAGGGTGATCTCCCGGCCGAAGAACCGCACCCTGAAACGCGTGCCGGCCAGTGAAACCTCCTCGATATGGGCGCTGACATCCGCCGAAGGGGACATCCCGCAGGTAATGACCCTGGCCCGTGTCATAGCCGCCAGGCGACGGCCATAAGCATCATCCACGTTGATCACCGCGCACGCCTCCGGCGACAGCCCGGCGAACAATCCGGCCTTGGCCTGAAAATACGCTTCCATGGTCCCGTGAAAATCAAGATGATCCCCGGTCAGGTTCGTGAACACGGCACAGCGGAAATCGATAAGATCCACGCGTTGCTGGGCCAGCGCGTGAGATGACACCTCCATGACCGCGTAATCAACACCCTCACGCGCGAGCCCGGCGAGAAATATCTGGTTGTCCAGCAAGCCGGGGGTCGTGTTCTTGGAAGGGAGCACCCTCTCGCCCACGCGTTGATTGACCGTCCCCAGCACGCCACTGCGCCGGCCTGCCGCTTTGATGATCGATTCCAGGAAATAGGTGATCGTCGTCTTGCCGTTGGTCCCGGTCACGCCGAGCACGCGCACGTTGCGCGACGGTTTCCCGTAAAAACGCTCCGCGACACGGCGGAACGCGGCGCGCGGATCTTGCGCGGGAATAAAAGCCACCCCCGGAAAACGGCCCCGCAAGGTATCGGCATGGCCATCGGCAACAATGACCGCCACGGCCCCCCGGGCCACGGCATCGGGAATGAACGCCGCGCCATCACGGGTCGCGTCACTGACCGGCGACAAAGCGGCGAACAGGCTCCCCGGGGTCACGCGGCGGGAATCATCCCATACCGCAGGTATTTCTTGCCCGGCCGCGCCGCCAAGACTTCCGGAACATAACACTCCATCGAGCAGGTATTCAAGGGTCATTTTACGGTTTCTTTATCTGTTGGACCGGTTTTCCGGCCGCGTTCGCTGTGTTCGCTGCGCTCGCCATGCTTGAAAGGCTCGCGAGATACCTGAGAGAATTCTCGACGATCTCTTTGAAAACCGGAGCCGAAACAAGGCCGCCGTAATAAACAGGATGCGGCGTGTCTACCGTCACCACAATGGCCAGCTTGGGGTCATCGACGGGGGCGAACCCGATGAATGACGCCACGAATTTGCTATGCGAATAAGTGCCGTTCTCGACCTTCTGCGCCGTCCCGGTCTTCCCGCCCGCCGTGATATCCTTCATTTTAGCGGCTGTCGCGGTCCCCTCGTCGACAACGCCCTGCAGGATACTTTTCATGCGGCGCGCGGTATCCTCGCTAATGACCTGGTCTCCGGGCTGGGGCTGAAATTCCCTGATCACCCGCCCCGAAGGGTCCTTGACCGCCTTCACATAATACGGCTTCATATAGCGTCCGTCATTGGCGATCGCCGCAATGGCGCAAACCAGCTGCAGCGGGGTCACGGTCACTTCCTGCCCGATGGGGATCGCGCCGATCGATGTTTTCGACCAGCGTGACACGGGCTTGAGCATCCCTCCAACCTCACCCACCATGCCTATGCCGGTCTTGACCCCGAAATGGAACCGGCGGGCATAGGCATACACCTTTTCAGGCCCTAGCCTCTGGGCGATCTTGGTCACACCGATGTTGCTCGAATGCTCCACGACCTGGCGGTACGTCAGCAGCCCCAAAGGCTCATGGTCGTGAAGGGTATGATTGGCAACCCTGTACGCGCCATTCTCACAAAATATGGTGTCTTCCTCCTTAAAAGCTTTTTCTTCAAGGCCTGCCGACGCGGTGACGATCTTGAACACGGAACCCGGTTCATAGGTGAAGGCCACCGCCCTGTTCGTCATGTTCTCCGGTGGCGTGGCATTGGGATGCTCCAGGTCAAAATCAGGGCGGTTGGCAAAAGCCAGCACCTCGCCGGTCTTAGGGTCAAGCACAATGACCGACGCGCTCGCCGCGTGATATTTTTGGAAAGCCTTGTCCAGGGCCTTCTCGGCAATGAACTGGATCGTTTCATCGATGGTCAGGACGACCTGGCCCCCGTCCCGGGGCGCCACAAAATCTTTTTCGATCATCAGGTCCCGCATGCGCGCGTCGCGCAGGAACTGCGCCATTCCCTTGGCTCCGCGCAAATGCTTGTCATATTCAAGTTCAATCCCCTGAAGTCCCGCGTTATCGATGTTCACGAATCCCATCAGATGCGCCGCAAGGTCATTATCCGGGTAGAATCTCTTGCTCTCCTTCACAAAACCCAGCCCCTGCGCCTTGAGGCCCTTGAGCTGTTCATATTGCGCGGTCGAGATCTTGCGGGCCACCCACACGAAATGTTTTTCTTTCGCGAGATCCCTGGCATAAGCCGAAGGATCGCCGCCCATGACCTTGACGATCGCGCTGACAGCCGCGGCCTTCTGCGCGTCGGTCATCATGCGCGGATTGGCAAAGAGAGAATACGCCCCGACATTGATCGCCAGAGGGCGCATATTACGGTCAAAAATTGACCCCCGCAACGGCTCAAGTTCAACAATATGATTATGCTGTTTCTCCGCCTTTTCCGCGAGATAATCAACGCGAAATATCTGGATCAGGGCAAGTTTGATAAAGAACAGGATAATACATAACAGGAATGTGAAAAAAATGAACGCGACACGTGTGGGATGTTTTTGGAAGTGCAAGGCCGCAAAACTTTTTTAATTGTTATTTATACTTATTAAAATAATTCTAATTTAATTCGGAAGGATGAGAAGTAAAAACATTTAAATTTCACCGGAATTTTGCCTAAGCAAAATCCGGGTTAATGTGCCGAGAACGCCAGGGTCATCGCGCGGCTCAGCGCTCCCTGCCCGCTCTGCACGCGGGAAAGGATCGTTGCCACGGGCCCCTGCGCTTCAACCTCGATCACATTGCTGCGACTGGCGAACTGATATGTTTTTTCCTTGGCCAGGAGGGCCCGGCCGATATTGTCCGACGATTTCAGGCGAAGGATGTCATTCTTAACGGCCGCGTTGCTTTCCGCCAGTTTTTCGATATGGGCCTCTTTCTTCTTGCCCTGGTAAGCCAGGGTATAGATATTCATCTGCAGATGGATGTAAAGCAGCGCCATCACGGTGACAACGGCCATGCCTTTGAGAAAATGCCCCATCCTAACTTATCCTTTCGCAAACCCTTAACCGGGCGCTGCGGGCCCGTGGATTATCCGCGGCCTCAGCATCTGCCGGTTGCAACGGTTTTTTTGTTAATAACCTGACGGCGCCTTCAACCGCCCATGCCTTGAACCTGGTCTTGACGATCCTGTCCTCCAGTGAATGGAAGGAGATCACCGCCATGCGCCCGCCGACCTTCAAATTCTTTAACCCCTGACCAAGGACCTCGTTGAGCACATCAAGTTCACGGTTCACCGCGATCCGCAGCGCCTGGAACGTCCGCGTGGCGGGATGCAGGCGCTTGTGCGCGTGGCGGGCACCGCCGGGCAAAGCCCTCAGGACAATGTCGGCCAGCTGGCCCGTCCGCGTGATCCGCTCGCCCGCGCGGGCCGCGACGATATGCCGCGCAATCCGTCGCGAGAACCTTTCTTCACCGTAATCAAATATCAGGTCAGCCAGCTCTTCCTCAGAGAAGTCGTTCACGATCTCTTCCGCGGATACAGGCGCGTCGGCATCCATGCGCATATCCAACGGCCCGTCATGACGAAAACTGAAACCCCTTGAAGGCTCATCCAATTGAAGACTCGAAACCCCCAGGTCGAACAAGATGGCATCGACCGCCCCCGCGTCCAACCCCGCCAGGACCTCATCCAGCCTGCTGAAATTGCTTTTAACGATATCCAGGCGGCCCTTGAAGCCGGATAATCCCGCGCGCGCTATTTTGATCGCCGCCGCGTCCTGATCGATCCCGATCAACCGCCCCTCAGTGCCGATCCTGCCGGCCATCATGGCCGCGTGCCCGCCCAAACCCAGCGTGCCATCCACTGCCACCGCGCCCGCTTTGAGCCCCAGCAATGCCTCCACTTCCTGAAGCATCACAGGAATATGCCGCGCTTTATCTGTCATAGGGTTGAAATATATGCGTGATCAAAGCTGCGCCAGGTCATTCGACGAAGCGACAAAACTCGGGACTTTACGTTCCATGACCGCCTGCTCGAAACCGTCCCACACGGCATTGTGCTCTTCGGGATTCGAAACCTCTTCCCAGTTGCCCTTGATGCCGTTGCGCATGTAGACTTTCTGGCGTTCCTTGAAAACAAGGAACAGGCGCGTGCGCCCGGTCTGCTCTTCCTGGGTCGAGCAGAAAACACATTCGCAGTGCGGCAGTTCGATCATGTGCCTGAAGATCAGTTTCTGATGCGTTGTCGTATCCATGTCCCCTCCTTGAAATTGGTTTTACCAGCCCTTACAGGTTTAAAATGTTTTCCGCCGTCTGTTCAAAAAGCTTGCTGGACTTCTCGAAATATTCCTGCCAGCGATCCTGCGCCCATATCTCGATGCGGTTGGAAACACCGATGATGATGCTCTTGTCCTTGATGCCGGCGAAATCCTTGAGGTACTGAGGGATAATGAACCGGCCCTGTTTATCGGGCAGGACATCGACAGCGCCCGAGAAGAACATGCGGTTGAACGTGCGCCCGTCGTGCTTGGTAAATGGCACATCACGGAATTTCTGCTCGTAATGCTTCCACTCCGCCTCGGCGAACATGAACACGCACGACTCAAAACCCCGGGTGACAAAGAATTTCCCGACACTGTTCTGCTCGGCAACCTCACGGAACCGCGCCGGCAAGATCAGCCGTCCTTTATCATCGAGAGTATGTGTGTATTCACCGTAAAACATAGGACCGGGGCCTTTTTCCTGTAAACCGGTATAAACCACTTTACACCACTTTCCTCCACCGACATCCACAAGTATAGTGATGCCCCAAGTGGCTGTCAATAAAATAAAAAGCTCTTTTTTTTATACCTTTTCGGGAAGGAAAATAACCACTTTTATCGTCGGGAACGGTATCTACAGGAAGGTAACGCGTTCAGGGCGGGAGAAAGAGTTGTGCGGTTCAAAGATTGTAAAAAACACAAAAATTAACGCGCAAATCCCTCCACCGGAGGCTTTGCAAACCTGAAAATAACACAAGACGGGAATAAAAAAGAGGCGGGAAATCGCCGAAAACAACGCGCGCGGTTCAGCGTGCTATTTTGAAGAAAGATCGTGCCTTGCGCACGTCTTTCCCGATCTGCGCGGTAAGAGAATTCTCGTCGGGAAACTTCCTGTCATCCCGCAGCTTGCGGATGAACTCCATGCAGATCATTTTGCCATACAGATCACCCTGATGATCAAGCAAATGCAGCTCCTGGATAATGCGGGCATCCCTGCGTTTGAAGGTCGGCCGGCAGCCGATATAACAGAGGCCATGCGCCGTCCTTCTATCCCATGACGCGCGTACCAGGTAAATCCCGGAAGGCAGAATGATAACGTTTTCTTTTTCGAAATTCGCGGTCCGGTATCCGAGCTTCCGGCCGCGGGCATCGCCACCGACAACCTTGCCCAGAAAAGCATGCGGCCGCGCCAGGAACCGCCGCGCGGCGGCGAGATCCCCGGCGGTGATAAGCTCTCGGATATACGTGGATTTTATGCTTTTACCGGCACAGCGGGCTATGCCCAAATGCTCGACAACAAAACCATCCGCGGCCTCCATCGAACGCAACAGGTCCACCGACCCCTGGCCGGCTTGGCCAAAATGGAAATCACGGCCGATGACGACTTTTTTAACGCCCAGCTGTTTGATCAGGAATTCCCGTACGAATTTTTCAGGCTTTTGCGCCGCGAAACGGCGGTTGAACCTCACCACGACGCACACATCGGCCCCGAGGCCTTCTATCAGGCGCAGGCGATGTTCCAGCGTCGTTATTTGGGGCAGGAATTTCCCGGGAGAAAGCACATGGACGGGATGCGGATCAAAGGTGACCACGACAGAAAGGAGCTTCAGGCGCCGGGCTTCGGCGACAGCGCGGGCAATGACCTTCTGATGGCCGCGATGGACCCCGTCGAAAACACCGATCGCCGCAACAGACCCGCGCAGCTTATGCGCCAGGGTTCCAGTGGTGAATATGCGTCGCATTGACATCATCAAGCCTGACTGCTTCCTTGATCGTAAAAGGGCCAACCAGCGTGCGGCGGATCTCGGTAATGCACGCGCCGCACCCCAGATCCTCGCCCACATCATCGGCCACCTGACGAACATACGTCCCCTTCGAACACGCCAGGCTGAATTTTACCAGAGGCGGGGCGAATTCCAAAAGCTGCAGTGAATCGATCCTTATCTGCCGCGGGGCGCGCTCGACCGCCACCCCCTTGCGCGCGAGCTTGTACAGCCGTTCGCCCTTGTGCTTGACGGCCGAGACCATGGGCGGGACCTGGTCGATCACGCCGGTGAATTTCCTGAAAGAGGCTTCCACCATGGCGCGCGTGACACCGTCAAAAGGCCGCTCCTGAAGCACATCACCCTGGATGTCGGCGCTGTGGGTCTTCACGCCAAGCTTCAGCGTGGCGTCATAAGCCTTGTCGAAGGCGACGAACTTGTTAAAAAGCTGGGTTGACTTTCCGACGAGGATCACCAGGACGCCCGTGGCCAGAGGATCGAGGGTGCCGGCATGCCCGACGCGCTTGAACCTGAGGCTGCGGCGCACGATCGCCACGACATCGTGCGAGGTCATCCCCGAAGGCTTGTCAACAACGATAATGCCATCCATCATGCCCCCTTGCCCCGACGGGGCAGGATTTTCCCGAGTTTTTCCAGAATAAGCGCCTTGGACCGGAACAACGGCAACTCCACAAAACCTCCGCTCGCCTTCTTGTGCCCGCCGCCGTTGAACGGCAGGACAAAACGCGCCACATCCACCATACCGCGACTGCGCAGGTTCAGGCGCGTTTTCTTAGCGTCCTGCTGCGTGAGGATCATGATGACCTCGATCCCCTTGACGGCGCGCAGGAAGGTGAAAACCTTGTCCTTGAGGTCGAACTCATCCGAAAACCGTGCCGCCTGCCTTTTGGTCAGCGTCAGGCACGCGACCTGCCCCCCGTGGTGAAGGCTGAGCGTATTGATGAGCGACAGGAATATCTTGAGGTCTTTTTCCGGCATGGTCTCGTACACCTGCCGGTACAGGTCGCTCACCGGGAGCTTGAATTTCAAAAGCTCGGCGATGACCTGGTGCGTGTGGGAACTGGTGCAATCAAAACCAAAAGAACCGGTGTCCGTCAGGATGCCAAGATACAGCAGGGTGGCGATGTCCCGCGTGAACCTGGCCCCGGCAGCCTTGAGGAGTAGATAAAGATTCTCGGACGTTGAGGAAAGCTCCGTCCGCACAAGATTATGGTCGCCGAAATTATTGTTGGTGACATGGTGGTCGATGTTGACGACCGTGACCCCGGGGCGGATGAACCGGGCGACACGTCCGATGCGCTTGATATCGCCACTGTCCATCACGATAACGACATCAGGAGCAAACTTCATGGCTTCGTCAAAGACCTCGTAAAGCCGGCTTTGCGGCATGAACTTGAGCCATTCCGGGCATATCCCGTCGTTAACGACCTTTACCTTTTTCCCCGACGCGCGCAGGAACAGGGCCATGGCCAAAGCCGCACCCAGCGCGTCAGGGTCGGGGTTGACGTGCATGGTCACCAAAAACGTCGTGTGTTTCTTGATAAGACGGACGATCGCGCGTTCTATCATGCCGCCGCCTCCTCTGTCCCGTCGCTCCCGGCCTCGCCTGGCTCAACACCATCGCGCGCAACACGCTCCCGCTGAAGATCATCGAACATTTTAGCCATGTGCACGCTCTGGGCAATGGTATTGTCGTGAACGAACTTGACCTCGGGAACATGGCGCAGCGTTACCCGCTGGCCCAAAAGCCGGCGCACGGCGCCGCGAGCCGAGTCAAGCCCGGCCTGGACATCCCTGATATCTTTTGGGTCATCCGAGAGGATGCTGAAACCGACATGCGCCCAGCTGAGATCCTTGCTGACATCCACATAGGTAATGGTGACGGATTTGACGCGCGGGTCCCTGATCTCGCCGAGCAGCAGCATGCTGCTGATCTCACGCTTGAAAAATTGGTTGATCTTGTCCATCCGGTCCATGGTCCACCCCTTTTAGGCACCTTCGGCACAGCAAAGGCGCACCCAAGCATATCAGAACAACCCGCTCTTGCAAAGGCTATGTGTTCTTTTGAACGATCTTTTTCTGCGCGGAACGGGATACATTGAATGCCGTCAGGATCTCGCGGGCCGCATCAACCGGTGTCTTATCAAGAAGGCCTCCCAGGCGGTCCGTCCAGTCCCCGGCCGAAGCCGCAAGCCTGGCGCGATCTTCGGCCTCATACGGGACATAACGCACCGCGCCCCACGACGCCAGAAGGTCCATCGCGGGCACAGGGTCCTTTTCTTCAAGGATGCGGCGCAGTTCAAGGAAATACCTTGCCGGAGTTATCGTCTTGAAAACATCCGCGATCACGGCCTGGTCAAGGCAATCCTGCGTCAGGGCCTCGAACTGGAACCCGAAACGCACCGCGTAACGCGCGGCGCGCAGGATGCGCGTAGGGTCATCCGTAAAACTTTTCTCATGCATGATGCGGATAAGCTTCGCGTCAAGGTCCCTGGCCCCCCCGAGATCATCGCGTAATTTCCCCGCCTCCGGGGTATTGAGCGCGAGCGCCATGGCATTGATCGTAAAATCCCGGCGCGCGAGGTCCTCTTTCAGAGTCGCGGGCACAACATCCGGCAAGGCGCCGCTACGCGCGTACGTCTCGCGGCGCGCGGTGACCACATCCACCACCATCCCCTCCTTCAACGTAAGCGCCGCGGTCCTGAATTTCTCATGAAAGAGGGCTTTGGCTTTCCATACCGCCTCCAGCCTGCGGGCGAAAGCAATCCCGTCACCCTCTACCACCACGTCGATATCCGTGCTGACGGCCCCCAAAATAAGGTCGCGCACCGCCCCGCCGACCAGATAAGCGCGCACACCCGCCGCGTCGGCTTCAGCGCCAGCCTCCCGCAAGATCCGGCGGATACTCTCAGGATATAATGAAAAGTTAAGCCGTTTCAATTCAACCTCTCGGATGAAATTTTTGATGGATCGCGCGCAGGCGGCCCTTGTCCACATGCGTGTAGATCTGCGTCGTTGAAATATCGGAATGCCCCAGCATTTCCTGGACACTGCGCAGATCAGCGCCATGTTCCAGAAGATGCGTGGCGAACGTATGCCTTAACGTATGCGGCATGATATTTTTCTTGACCCCCGCTTTACGGGCATAAAACTTGATGATCTTCCAGGCGCTCTGGCGCGACAAGGACTTGCCGAGGCGGCTGATAAAAATGGCCGGTTCCCTGCGCCCGTTAAGGATCTTGAGCCGTGCTTTGGCCAGGTATTTTTCGAGCGTTTCACGCGCCTTCCCGCCGACGGGAATGATGCGCTCCTTGCTGCCTTTGCCCATGCAAATGACCGTGCCGCCCTCAAGATTGACATCTTCCAGCCGCAACGCCACCAGCTCGGACACGCGCAGCCCTGACGCGTAAAAAAGTTCCAGCATGGCGCGGTCGCGGACGCTCTGGGCGTCATTCCCGGACGCCGCGTTGATCATGGCCTCAACCTCGGCCTGGGTCAGGACATCGGGGATGCGCTGCCACAGCTTGGGCGTATCCACGAGTCCCGTCGGATCCTCTTTGGCGAACGACTCGCGGACGAGGAACCTGTGGAACATCCTTACCGCGGCCAGGCCGCGGGAGATCGACACGGCCTCGATACCGGCCTTCTTGCGGGCCATCATGTACGCGCTGATATCCTGATGCCTGATGGCATCCGGTGTTGTGATCCCGGCCGTTTTTTCCAGATATCCGCAATAAACTTTCAGGTCGCGCCCATAGGCCATCAGGGTATTCTTCGCGAGGCCCCGCTCAACAGAAAGATAGTTGAGGAATTCCGCGATCAGGGCTTTCACTTCCCCGCCACCACGAGCGCGCTGGCAACAATTCCGGGTTTGAACTCCCTGTTGATCTCCCTCTCGACAGCGCGCATGTCCGAGCTCATCCGGTCATAACGGCGCATGCCCTGCGGCTTGTCATATTCTTTCAGGACTTTGATGATATGCGCGCGCACAGCGTCAAGCTCAGCTTTCTTGACCTGTGAAAGTTGGCCGGCCATGAAATCAAAATGCGACAACATCTCCGTCAAAATATATTTTTCCCTCTTTTCACCGCCGCTGGACTTGCCCAGCGCATCCCAAAGATCCTTGAAATAAGCCTGGAGCGTTGAATAATGGATCTGATAGATCTGTTGCGGTGTTTCTTCGGTCTTTTTGTATTCCACCGGCTCAAGGACAGGAATGAACACATCTTCCGTCTTCGCGCCTTTGGGCGTACGGGTGAACTTCTTGCGCAGGGAAGAACAACCGGACACGGATAATACGCACAAAGAAACCGCCATAACGACCAGCATAAATTTTCTCGACGCCATCAGCATTGTCATGAGATCAGCTCCTCAAATTCCTGTTCATTGATGACCTTCACGCCCAGTTTGCGGGCCTTTTCCAGTTTGGACCCCGCGCGGTCCCCGGCCACGACAAAATCCGTGGCCTTTGTCACCGCCGCGCCCACATCCGCCCCGAGGACCTTAACCCTGGCCCCCGCCTCGGAGCGGGCATAACGGACCATCTCTCCCGTAAACACAAAAACTTTTCCGGCCAACTTTCCGGTCGACGGCACCTGCGGCTCGGCCATGTTAACACCGGCGGCCCTCAACTGCCCGACAAGCTGGTGCGTCACGTCCTTCGCGAAATAATCCCTGACAGAGCGCGCCATCACCTCACCCATGTCCTCGACAGCTTTCAGCTCATCCTCACCGGCGCGCGCCAGGGCGTCCATATCCGTGAACCGCCGCGCCAGAAGCTGCGACGCCCGGGAACCTATATGGGGAATGCCCAAACCAAAGATCAAGCGGCTCAGCGGCTGGTGCTTGCTTTTCAGGACCGCGGCCAGGATATTGTCCGCTTTCTTTTCTCCGAAAAGCTCAAGCGCCAGCAGGTCTTCTTTCTTCAAAGTATAAACGTCCGCCACATTATGCACGAGGCTTTTTTCCAGAAGCTGTTGGACAAAGGCTTCCCCCATGCCCTCGATATCCATCGCGTCGCGCGCAGCGAAATGCAGGATGCGCCGCTCCAGCTGCTTGGGGCAGGAAGGATTGATGCAACGGCGCGCCACGCCACCCTCATCCTCGATGACAAATTCTTCCCGGCACGCGGGACAATCCGCCGGGACTTTCTTCAGCGTAACGCGTTCAAGGCTCTTTTCAACAACTTTAACGACCTTCGGGATGACATCGCCCGCCCGCTCGATAAGGACCCTGTCACCCGGAGCAACCCCGAGGCGGGCAATTTCATCGAAATTATGGAGTGTGGCGCGGCTGATCGTCACGCCGCCGCAAAACACAGGTTCGAGTTCCGCCACGGGCGTCAGGACACCGGTCCGCCCCACCTGGACAACGATCGCGCGCACCAACGTCGTCGCCTGGTACGCGGCGAACTTGAAAGCGACCGCCCAGCGCGGGCTTTTCATCGTCTCGCCCAGGACCAGCTGGTCGTCGAAATGGTTCACCTTGATGACAACACCGTCCACATCATAAGGCAGCTCATCGCGCATGGCCTCAAAAGCAGCGCAGGCCTTGAGCGTGTCATCAGCGCCGCGGCACAGGCGCGTATGAGGATTGACCGCGAAACCCCAGGTACGGGCCAACGACAGGAAATCAGACTGTGACCGCAGGGAACGCCCGCCCTCCATCCGTCCAAATGAATGCACAAAAAATCGCAGGCGCCTCCCGGCTGATGCGGCGGGATCCAGCAATTTCAAAGACCCGCTCGCGGCATTGCGCGCGTTGATGAAGGCGTCTTCACCCGCCTCCCGGCGGCGCGCGTTGACCGTGTCAAAATCAGCCTTGTCAATATAGACCTCGCCGCGTATCTCAACAAGCTTTGGCCCCGCGGCGCGCAAACGGAGCGGCACGGAACGCATGGCGCGGATATTGTGCGTCACGTCCTCTCCCGTCGCCCCGTCCCCGCGCGTGGCGCCAACGGCAAACATCCCCGCCTCATACACCAGCGCGGCACTGACGCCGTCTATCTTCAATTCAACGATGAACTCGACATCGTCCCGGCCCAGGATCTTGTAGACCCTGGCAAACCAGGCGCGCAGCTCATCGGCAGAATACGTATTGTCCAGCGACAACATTTTCACCGCGTGGGTGAAAGTCCTGACGCCCGACGCCACCCCGGCCCCCACCCGCTGCGTCGGCGAATCAAGGGCCACATATTCCGGAAATTCAGCCTCAAGCCCGGCCAGGGTTTTCATCAAGGCATCGTATTCACTGTCGGAAACGACCGGATCATCCATCACATAATAAGCATGGTCGTGGCGCGTGATTGCCTCGCTCAGCTGCTTGATCTTTGCACGTGCGGTTTGTCTGTCCATAGCTTTAGTATTTCACATCGAACGACGTTAGAACGCCTGATGCCGGGCCCTCACTGACAACGACGTCATCAACCATAAATTGCCGCTTGAGCCGTTCAACCAGTTCCCGGCACACCGCGCGCGCCCCTTCGGCAGAAAGTTCCACGCGGCCATCGGAGAGATTCCTGACCCATCCGGCCAGGCCAAGTGCCGTCGCCAGGCGCACCGCCGTGAAACGAAAACCTACCCCCTGGACTTCACCGGAGAACATCACATGAAAAGAAACTTTTTGATTTGGATCTGCGGCATGGTCGCTCATACGTTACCACGGCACCTGTCTGGCAGGATGAACATTTACCCCTGCAGCCCGGATGGCCTGTTGGGCCATCTCGCGGCTGTAGGAAAACTTACAACAGGAAAATCTGATTTACCCCTACAGCCCGGATGGCCTGTTGGGCCATCTCGCGGCTGTAGGGGTAAATTTCCAGGAATCCCTGGAAATTTATCGGGAGAGGGGGATTTGAACCCCCGACCTCAACGTCCCGAACGTTGCGCGCTAGCCACCTGCGCTATCTCCCGTCAAATACGCTTCAAGAATTCGCCATTCTAGCATCGAAGCCCGCGCGCGTCAAATTCTCTTGGATTCTCTTTAAAGTCCAGGAAAAACACACTACTGAACGATCCCCATAAACTGCTGAAGGCTATCGAGGGATCGAATGCCAACAATGACCGGCGTCATGCCCGACGCTTCTTCCACCTGCCTCAGCATGGCCGGGTCGATGTTGAACGATATCGTTCCACCGTCGGCACTCTGGGTCTTGAGGTCGATCTGGCTCGCGTTGAGGTCGATACCGCCAGTATGATTTTCTACGGGCTTTTGTGTCAACATAGAGGGATCACTGTATGGGCGAGCATTCTTCGACTGCCAAACAGCTTTTACCTTCTTTTTGGTCTCAAAATACATACGCATCATTTCTTTCCAGGGAACAGTAAACTGACTTAATCCGAACGAAGTTTGTATTGCCAGCTCTCCCTGCACCCGCCAGTAAAGGTCTCCTGTAATTTTTTTCAACTCTTCTACATTGATCTTATCTGCCAGGTAATATGCAGGTTTCCAACCGAATCGACCCGAGCGCATTATACCGCTCTCTATCAATTCGGGCATGAACCCCTGATATGCCCTTGAATCGGGTTTATGGGCAAATCTCCTGCTAGGATATGTTGGAAGGAATAATTGCCCCCAGGTGCCCACATAATACAAGGGGGATTCTTGGAACAAAATGGGTATGGCTATGCAATCCAGAATCTGCTCTCCTAAACTTGTCCTCATTATTTGAAAATCAGCAACCCACACAACCTTCAAAGAGTATCGCCCGTCACTATCCTTCACAAGACCTGCCCTCAAATTGCCGCTATGACTTTCATTGGTATAAATCCCAAGAACCTTCAATACCCAAAAACATTCCATTGATTGCCGTACAAGGTCCCTGTCAAAATCCAATAATGTAATCCCCATTTTACTGGCCCAGGCCTCCCGGCAAGATCTGGTCAACATTTCTACCCTCTTGCCGTCAAATGGGTAGTCATAAAACAGAACATCTGTAGGTCCTGCGAAATAACTATCATATAAAGGACCAACATAACGAATAGATCTCTGATGCAATACCCTTACAGAATAGCGATAATCAAAAGGAGCCCCGATACGCTCCGCGAAGGTTTTACGCTCGAGAGCGTTAAACGATCTCCTCGTCTGATTCTGTCCAGGGATCATAAATTCTCCGGCAAACTTAATGACACCTTGATCATCGGCCCAAAATATTAAATGTCTTTTAAATGAGCCTGTAACGGGTGTTAAATAGACATGCGGCGCTATCTTATAGTAAATTCCTTTCTTGATAGCAAACTCAAGATTTGAAAAATTTTCTGCCTGGCTTAGCATATAAGGGAAATTATCCCTCAACAGAGAACTCAACTCATAGAGTATGTCGCGATTATCCTCCCGGCCGAGCAGACGCTGATACATTTTCTCTTGTGTGCTCAAATCTTCACCATGCATCATATAATTGAGTTTTGTAAGTAATCTCGTAATACGATCCTGATAGAAAGGGAAATTAAGAAACGGTTTTTGCTCAAAGTCCAGCCTCACATCCGGGACCAGATCTCCTCCCGTATCAACGCCAACCTCCGTCATAGACGCATCACTCGGGCCACTGTTTTTTATTTGGACCAGCAATTTCCTGCAAGAAGATCGATCTTTTAACAAGAGATCAAGAGAAGCCTTTCCGGTATCTGGCACTGATACAATTTTCATCATGGACATATCACACACCATCCCACCCGAAAAATACTTCCTCGGGATCGTCTGCCCGGTGGCCGGGTCGTATTCATCCTTGATGTAGTTGTACGCGCCTTTTTTGAAGGCTTCGACGTACTTCTGCCAGATCCTGTTCTTCTCGTTCTTGTCAGTAATATCAATGCCACCCGTCTTTTGTTTATCAACATACGCCTGGCCGAGGATGCTGGCCTTGACCTTGCGCTTGTACCAGGTGGCCAAGATGAGGGAACTGTAGACCTGACGAAGCGTGGCGAAGTTCTGGCCTTCGTTGACTTCTTTTTCCAAGGCGGGGATGATGATCTCACGGAGTACATTTTTGGCGATCTCATTGCGGGAGGACACAAGGTCCTCCCCTACGCTTATGAAGTCAGCACCCTGCGTTGTAGGGGCGGACCTTGTGTCCGCCCGGGACATGGCTACGTAATCTGATTCCAGCATGACCTTTAATTTACTCTCGACCACAAAGGCGGCGTCCTTGTTTTCGTAGACGGTGGCCGTCTGCGGGACGATCCAGACCTTGTTGAACGTGTCCACCGGGATATCAGTTGTGCCGTAACGCTTCAAAGCTTCGGCGTAAACCTTGTCCCAGAATTCCTTACCCACTTTCTCTTCAGGATAGATCACAGACGCCGTGATCTGTTTCAAAATATAATCTTGCGCCAGCAGGTCACGCCCCATTTCCGTCTGTCCGAACGCTTCCGGGACAATACGATCTTTTTCATACGGGCTGAGATTCACCCAAAGGTCTTTTTCGGGGACAGTCAGCGAGGCGAGGAAATATTTGATCAAGCGCGTGGAATCGGCCTTGACCTGCTCATCCGTCGCCTGTGCATCACCTTTATCGAGGATAAAATCAAACCGGAATGGCTCATTGCGATAAACCTTGATGCCTTTGAGCAAGGGCGGGGCAAACATCGGACTTAAGGCCACACGCGTGCCAGGAGCTGGCAATTGAATTATACCTTGCGCATAAACTCTGACATCCGACATCACAAATGTCAGGATCAGCATACACGCAAGAAATCTGTGTATAATCCGCCTTAAATCCAATTCATCTCTCCCTGTTGGAACAGACTTCGTCCACTAAGGGTAAAGATAACATATATGTCTTATTAGCAGCAAGTCAGGATGGGGCTACTGGGAGACATGGCACTTCTGAATTAACGCAAGGACAACTTACTGTTAAACCACCTGGAATTTAACCCAAAAATCCCTGGGCAAGATCATTACTGTTTTCTTAACACGTTTCAAAACAAGAAGGTCTTTGTCACCAGTGATCAGAAAATCAGCCTCTGCGGACAGGGCTGTGGCGATGATCATGCGATCATCGGGATCGCGCAGGGCTTCAACAGATTTATGCGCAGGGGTGATCCATTCGGTCTGGGCCCTTAAATACTGAATGATCTCTGATACGGCAGGAGCAGGGGTTTTGATCTTTGAGACCAGTATCCGCTCAACTTCGGCGGCAATAAAATCACTGCAGCAAATTGTTGTATTTCTCAAACAATATTCAAAAAGTTCATGGCAAACACCATGTGTCGCAAACGCCGCCACAAGAACATTTGAGTCAAAAACGACCCTCATGTCTTGAGCCCAAGGATCTCGTCATCGGTAACAAAACCCGCTTTACGCGCATAGCCGCGTGTCCGCTGGCTCAAACTGCGAAATTTACGCACAGCCAGGAATTCGCGCAAGGAATCGCGGACAAGATCACTGACAGAAACATGTTCACTGCGGCTGATATATTCCAGTTCTTTCTGGAGCGGGACAGGAACACGAATATTGATCAATTTGGACACAGGCATAGGCCATCCTCCTGTAAGACAATGTACTACAAAGACGCTTGCCTGTCAAATGGCTTTCCGTTGATGACGGGGACTAGACTTCCTTGATCCCGAACCCGATCTCGGCTTCAACAGCGATCTCATCGCCGACAAAGCACTTGCATTCCAGGAAGCCGGCCTTGGCCATGAGCTTGACCGTCCTGACCTCGATGCGCAGCTGGTCACCCGGGACCACGATCCTGTGGAATTTCGCCGTGGTCTTGGCCAGGTAGTACACGAGGTTCTTGCCCTGCAGATTTTTCGAATAATAAAAATAAATACAGCCGGCCTGGGCCATGGCCTCGACCATGAGGACGCCCGGCATCACTTTTTCACCGGGAAAATGCCCCTGGAACTGCGCCTCGTTGATCGAGACGTTCTTGATCGCGACAAGCTTTTCATTCGGGACCAACTCGATGACCCGGTCAATCATGATGAAAGGAAAACGATGCGGGATGACTTTCTGGATCTCTTCGATATTCAGTTGCATATCAGCCTTTCGATTTCAGGATGTATTTGGCCAGCAGGTCCGTCTCGATATTGACATGATCGCCCGCTTTCTTGGCGCCGATGGTCGTGACCTCAAGGGTATGCGGGATGAAATAGACCGCGAACCATTTTTTCGTGACCTCACCCACGGTCAAGCTGATGCCGTCAACAGCCACCGACCCCTTGGGGACAAGGTAACGCATAAGGGCCTTGTCCGGTGTGATGCGATATTCCACGTAATTCGCCAGGGTCCTGACTTTCGTGATACAGGCGACGGCATCCACATGGCCGGTCACAAAATGCCCTCCGAGGCGCGCGTCCGCCTTCATGGCCCGCTCAAGATTGAGCTTCCCACCGGTAGCCGCGTGTTTGAGGGTCGTCGCTTCCAGCGTTTCTTTCATCAGGTCGAACTGCAGCGCCCCCGCGCGCAACGATGTAACCGTGAGGCAAACCCCGTCATTGGCAATGCTGTCGCCGACCTTGACGTCATCAAATAACGCGGGTTTCGCGACCGTCAGGACATAAAGGTTCTTTTTCCTGATGAGCGACGTGACCGTGGCAACCGCTTCAACGATCCCTGTGAACATAGTCCGCCTCAATAAAAATGTCTTTTCCCGTTCGTTCAACCGCCGCGACCTTTAACTGTGACGTATCCAAATACCGGGCAACATCCACCCCCGCGACCGCGTCGTTAGCCTTCAATATCCTGGGCGCGATATAAATATGCATCCGGTCAACAACCCCGGCCTTCAACGCCGCGGCGACGAGCGTGGGCCCGCCTTCTACCAAGATACGGATAAACCCGTTTTTTGCAAGCCCTTTGAACAATGCCTTGAGATCGACCTTGGCGTTACGGGACGGGCACACCATCACGCGGACGCCTTTCTCCTGAAAAGCCGCAACCTTGTCCGGCGACGCTTTCCTGGTCGTGGCCAAAATGACCTGCCCCCGCCCCATGCCTTTGAAACACGCGGCATCCGGCGGGGTCCTCAACCGTGAATCCACAATGACCTTGGTTATTGTGCGTCCCGGCGCGTCAAGCCCCGGATCATCAGCCAGGATGGTATTGACACCGACAACAATGGCATCAAAAGAACACCGCCGCTGCCTGGCCCGGGCGCGCGTTGCTTCCGATGTGATCCAGCGGACGCGGCCCGAACGCGTACCAGCCTTGCCGTCCATGGTCTGCGCGACCTTGGCCACGACATAGGGCATAGCGCAACGGATGTACTTGATAAAAGCAAGATTAATGGCCTTGGCATCTGCCTGGCCGACGCCAACAACAACGTCAACCCCGCGCGCGCGCAATTTCCGGATGGACTTGCCCCGGGTGAGCGGATTCGGGTCCTGCATCGCGATAACGATCCTCTTGATCCCCGCGGCCAGGACGGCATCCACGCAGGGCGGCGTACGGCCCCAGTGGGCGCAAGGCTCAAGCGTCACGTACATCGTGGCGCCTTTAGCCCGTGCCCCGGCCTTTTTCAACGCGTCGACCTCCGCGTGATCGCCGCCGCAAACCTTGTGCCACCCTTCAGCGATGACCTTTCCTTCGCGGGCAATGACACTCCCCACCAGCGGGTTAGGCGACGTGCGGCCTTCGCCCCGCCGGGCCAGAGTGATCGCGCGCTGCATGAATTTTTCGTCTGTCATGGGCGCTTCCCCGTCCTGGCTTTCAGCTTCTCGACCCAGTGATACGGGACTCTTGATTTTCCGATGAATGTGCTGGTCTTGGCCGTCCCGTGCGCGTCCGATCCGCCGGTCACGACCAGGTCATATTTTTCCGCGACACGCAGGTACGCGTTGACCACCAACATCATGCAGTTGGGATAATACGCCTCGATCCCGCCCAGCCCCGCCTCAACGAGCGCGGGAATAAGGTCATCGCGTTGTGTCAGGACCGGATGCGCCATGACCGCCACCCCACCCGAATCATTGATCAGCCTGATCGCCTCGAACGGCGTCTGGCGGAATTTAGGATAATACGCGGCCGCCCCCTCGCCAAGATATTTGTCAAACGCCTCATCCGTGGACTTCACGTGCCCCCGGGCGACAAGCACTTTCGCCAGGTGCAAACGGCTCAACGAGTCTGAACGGGTCTGACGGGATACCTCCTCGAGAGGAATGTCCCCCTTGCCAAGTTCCCGCAACCGGACGATCATTTGCTTCATCCGCTCCACGCGCGCGCCCTGCATACCGCGCAACTGACGCACCAAAGGACTGTCAACACTGTCAAAACCATAGCCCAGGATATGGATGTCCTTCCCCTTGTGATCCGACGACAACTCCACCCCGGTGATAACTTCAAGACCTAGAGGGGCCGCGGCCGCCACAGCATACGGCAAGCTGTCAACCGTGTCATGGTCCGCGATGGCAATGCAGCAAAGCCCGAAACGATGCGCTTCCGCGACGACTTCTTCAGGTGACGCGGTGCTGTCGGAGAAATTCGTATGGATGTGCAGATCGGCGAAACGTTCGCTCATGACGAGGGACCGGCGGGAGCTATCTCTTTCTTGTGGACCTTGTCGAGAATACCGTTGACGAATTTGCTGGAATCAAGGTCACCGTACTTCTTCGCGAGTTCAACAGCTTCGTTGATAGCGACTTTCGGAGGGATATCCGATGAATACTTGAGCTCGTAAAGCCCCATCCGCAGCACATTGCGGTCAATGACAGCCATGCGGTTCAGCTGCCAATTCGTGGCGTACTCGCCGAGCTTTCCATCAATATCGGCCAAATGAGCGTAAATGCCATCCACAAGCCTGGAGGCGAAATCACGCACATCCTCGGGATGTTCACTCTCCTGCTCCCAGAACGCGGCCAACGCCTTGTCCGGCGTGCGGGATGTCATTTCGATCTGGTAGAGGACTTTCAGCGCACATTCTCTGGCAACACTGCGTTTGCGCATGGGATAACCTTTTAAAGGCCGCTCAGGACCCCGCTCATGTGAAGGGCCGCGCGCGCGGCGGAAGCCCCTTTATTGTCGCGGTCGCCTTCCAGGGCGCGCGCCTCGCAAAGCCTGATCGTGTCGGCGGCGAGCACCTCAAAAATGACCGGCTTTTCTGTCCTCAAAGATACGTCCATGATCCCGCGCGCCGCTTCGAACGCCACAAGTTCATAATGCAGTGTCTGCCCTTTGATGACGGCACCCAGGCAGATCACCGCCTGAATATTTTTTTTCCGCGCCAGTTTGAGCGCGGCCAGGGGCAGTTCAAAAGCTCCCGGGACCTCGACCACCTGGACATCGCTTGCGCCAACACCATGCCGCGAAAATTCGTCAAGGCAGGCTTTCAACAAGCTCCCCGTGATGGCCTTATGGTAAGCCGCCACAACAACACCGAATTTTGGCCGGAAAGCGCCCCGCGCGGAAATGGTCTTTTTCGCCATATTACAGCCAGTGCCCCAGTTTCTGCTTCTTGGCTTCAAGATACTTCTTGTTCACATCATTGTGCGGGATCTTCAAAGGGACGCGCTCGACCACACTGAGGCCGTAACCTTCAAGCCCGACGATCTTGCGCGGGTTGTTCGTCAACAGGCGGATCTGACGCACCCCCAGGTCAACAAGGATCTGCGCGCCGATACCATAATCGCGCAGGTCCGCGGCGAACCCGAGCGCTTCATTCGCTTCGACGGTGTCCATCCCCTTGTCCTGCAGGTCGTAAGCCTTGATCTTGTTGACCAGGCCGATCCCGCGGCCTTCCTGGCGCATATAAAGGAGCACACCAGCCTCTTCATCGGCAATACGTTTCATGGCCTCTTGCAACTGGCCATTGCAATCACAGCGCAGGGAACCGAACACATCCCCGGTAAGGCATTCCGACTGGACCCGGACCAGCACGGGAGCGGTCCCGTCGACCTTGCCCTTGACGAGCGCCACATGCTGGAAATCATCGAGCTGCGACACATAAACCGCCATCCTGAAATCACCGTTCTTCGTCGGAAGGTCACCCTCGGCCATCCGCTTGATGAATTTTTCATTCTTGCGGCGGTATTCGATCAGGCTGTCGATCGTGCAGATCTTCAAGCCGTGTTTTTTAGAAAATTCAATGAGGTCATTGGTGCGGGCCATCGTGCCGTCATCGTTCATGATCTCGCAAATGACGCCGGCCGGATAAAGTCCGGCCATGCGCGTAAGGTCGACCGACGCCTCCGTATGCCCCGCGCGCACAAGAACACCGCCCTTCTTGGCACGCAGCGGGAAAAGATGCCCGGGCGTGATAAGATCCTTCGGCGTCGACTTGGGATCAATGAGAAGCTTGACCGTGAACGCGCGGTCAGCCGCTGAAATACCGGTTGTCACGCCGTGCGCCGCGTCGACAGATATCGCCCATCCCGTATTGCAGGGCTGGTGCAAATCACTGGTGGCATCCTTCATCGGGAACAGCCCCAGCAGGTCCAGGCGAGCCGCTTCCATCGGGACGCACACAAGGCCGCGCGCGTACCTGGCCATGAAGTTGATCGTATCGGCGGTCACGAACTCCGCGGCCACCAGCACATCACCTTCATTCTCACGGCCCTCGTCATCCATGACAATGACCATGCGGCCCTGGCGAAGTTCTTCAATGATCTCGGGAATGGAATGGAACATGACAATCCTTTATATATACTTTTTATAAGGTAAAAACTTGTCCAGAACTGCGTCGGCGGTCATCTTATCAAAAGGATACCCCTTGTCAAGGGCTTTGTCCCGCCGTATAATGCCGCCTATGAAAATGGCAAAAACCCTGGCAGACCGCCTGATACGCTCACGCAAGACCCTCGCCATTGCCGAATCCTGCACAGGCGGGTTCATCGGCCACACGCTGACCAATATTCCGGGCGCTTCAACCTGGTTCAAAGGCGGGGTCATCGCTTACGCGGATCAGGCCAAAATTGACATTTTGGGCGTGCCGGAGGCGATCATCAGGGAACACGGCGCCGTTAGCGCCCCGACAGCCCGGGCCATGGCCGCAGGCGCGCGCCGGCGCTTCAAGAGCGACCTGGCCATCGCCACAACCGGCATCGCCGGCCCAACCGGCGGCACACCCGAAAAACCCGTGGGACTAGTATTCATCGGTCTGGCAACAACCCGGGGAACGAGCGTCAAAAAATATATTTTCAAAGGATCACGATTGCAGATCAAGAAACAAACATTGAACGCCGTGTTGTCGATAGCACGATTCAAGAAATAATATTAACCTCCAGCATTGCGCAGGAGCTTGCGGAGTTCCTGAGCCGACGTTGTTCGGCCGAGCGGGCATGGTTTTGGCGAACGAAGTGAGCCAAAGAGCGAGGACGAACTCAGAGTGCAGCCGGCCTCGCAGGGGCCGGCAAGCGATCGGCGAATGGAACGTTGCAAGCCCTATAGCAATGCCGGAACTACCTTGCGAGATCGATCATGCGCCCCCCTATCCGTGCTTTCATTGCCATTGAGCTCGACGAACGCATCAAACGCGCCCTCACCCGCGTCCAGGACCGCCTCAAGACAGCGGAAGCGGACATCCGCTGGGCGGAGACGGCCAACATCCACCTCACCCTGAAATTCCTCGGTGATATCCAGCCCGAGATCATCGATGATGTTGAACAGGCCATGGCCCGCACCGCGGCCGGCTTCACGCATTTTCACATGGACATCGGCGCGTTGAGCGCCTTTCCCGATGCCAACAACCCCCGGGTCATCTGGGCCAGCGTCACCAAACGGGCCAACTACCTCCATGAAATGGCCAGCCGCCTGACCGAAGAACTTGGGAGCCTCATCACCGGTGAAGCATCACGCGGCTTCACACCCCATATCACCCTTGGCCGCAACCGCGCCGAAACCCCTGCCCCTCGCCTGACAGATCTTCTCAATAATACCCATGCTCCCGCGGGCCTAACGCAAAAAGTCGAACGCATCGCGCTTTTTCGCAGCGAGCTCCTGCCCAAAGGGCCGGTCTATCATTTGTTGTATTCTGTTGCGTTGGGGAACGATGAGATCTAAAGAAGCAGGGGAATGGAATGATCAACGCAGGACTTGACGTTCTTAACTCCGGGATTCATATTCAAAATTATTTTATCAATCTCTCGTACTCCCTGTGCGTGCCGATCCAAAACCAAACAAGATCGCCATCATTCGACGAAACCCCTAAGACCCGATAACTCATCCCAACCCGAACAGACCAAAACTCATTAATTCTCTTGAGATGTAACGACCGGTGATTGGGGCTTTGTTTAAGCAGTTGAAAATTTTTATCAGCTGCCTCTTGAACAGCCAAAGGAAGTTTGTGATAACAACTCCAAAATGAAGCATCGGCAAAATGCTTCATAATTCTTTGCACTTTCCCTTCTTGTAACGCGTCAATGCTTTGCCGGCCATAACGTCGAGTTTTCCCGCCTTGACATCAACCTCCAGCTGTTTATCCCAAAGGGCCGCATCAAACTCTTCAAACCATGTCTTTAATACGGCAAATTTGTCTGCGGGCAACTCGGCGATGGCCATTTCAATTTCTTTAACCGTTGTCATTCCATTTCCTCCTGTTAATTCCACGTTCAAATTCAGTATAACATTTTGCAAATTAACTTTCAAAAATTGATTTCCCTCAAGTAACCGACAATGCTATCAATTCAGGAACTGTCGCAGGCTATCGAGCGCGTGAATGCCCACGATGACAGGCGTCACGCCGGGGGCGTTCTTCACGCGTTCAAGCAGGGCCGGATCGATCACGAAGCTGGCACTTTCGCCATCAACCCTGGTCTGCAGGTCAAGTTGCGCCGGGTCGAGATCAATACCGCCTTTTTCCGCCATATCCGCCACCACCTTCTTGTCCGACCCTGCCACTGTTGAAAGTGGCGCGTTATACGCCTTTACGGGAAGAACTGAGTATTTTAACGGAAGGGCTTTTTGCAGGACAACAGACTTGCCACCACCAGAGACAACGTCAATTTCGACCATTAAATTTAAAACATCCTTCTTTTTCGGCGACCAAATATACTTATCGAGCAGCTTCCACATCAATTTCTTCTTTAAAGAGATCTCCAGCTTTGTTTTTATCGGGATCTGGATGTCTTTGACCGCATCATAGAGCCTTTCCAGACCTTTGTCGGAACCATCCGTGAGAAGGGCACGCAACGCAGGCGTAAATAAAAAGACCCTTACAGCCTCCCAATACGACGACTGCCCGGGAGATCCCGGACCGAATGACCCCACACCAACACGGTCCACGTTGAACACGGCCATCTGCTCCTTTGACAGGAACCCGGAAATTTCATCCCGCAATCCATCCGGAATATCGCGGATATCCACAAATTTCCCATCCCCCAACTTGTCCGCCAGTCTTAGGAACCCGACGATCCTCCTGAATCTTTTCGACAACGGATCTGCGGTGATCTCCCCGATCTTGCGTAACGCGAAGGCGTTTTCCGGTGAAACAATATGTAACGCTCCATCCGTGCCAATATATAACACATGTGCCATCGAAGAACCCATCGGATCCATAGATGTCGGCGCTTCAATCTTCATCTGATCGGACTGTATCTTTTGTATCACCTGATCGGGGACACCCAGATCCGACAACATCTTTTCACCCTCCCCCTTAAAAGAAACAAGATCAAAGATAAATTTGGAATACCAGGATGTTCCCCTATATTTGTACTTCCCTACTGGGGAGCTTCCCTGCCTCCGTTGATCGTCCAGGATCAACTCAAGCTTTTGCTTAAGTTTATTTGTCAACAAACTGATCCCCTTCAGCACAAAATCAGCCAAAGGGCCGCCCTCATCTGACACTGTTTTTTCGGTCCTTTTGTCGATCATCAAACCTTTAAGAATGATCGTTTTATTAGAATCAACAGCTCCTTTAATAAGAGCTTCGTAACGTTCAAGATATGGCATCCACCATACATCTCCCTGGGCAACGGCATCTTCCAGGCGGACGCCTTCATGATACTTTTTCGTTAACAACTTCACGACCGGGATATCTCCCATATGCCAACTTATCGTTACCGCATCGAGCGGCGTATCTTTAACGATCTTGCTGGCATACGCTGACAGGTCATCGCTAAGCCCATGCGTGTACCAATAAACATTATCATAATGGAAAGAAACAAAAATACGGACGACATCAGCAAACGTCGCTCCGACGCCAGGGTCATAATAATCAAGAGGCTCCGTGTTTAAATAGGAAAAAATGCTCCTGGTTTTCACATAACCATCGATTTTTTGCATGATTTTATTTAGTATCGGAAATGGCATCGATACTACAGGACCTTTTTCCTTCTGATACAAACACCACGCGCACTGATTGCGACATCCTTCCGTGATCTTCACCATAAATCCGCCTTCGTCAGCACCAACCGCAAGGACGCGCAACTGTTCCGGTGTAAAACCTTCAAGGACGTCGATAAACAATTCTCCATGCGGGTCCTTGACCGTAGGAACTCGTCTTAACAAAGTCAGCAAAGTGTCAAAAGCCTCCCGGTTCCATGTGAAGCCATCCGCATGCACGCGTGCTACCATATTGTCCAAAGCCTTAGCCGCGGCCTCGCCGTCAGGATTCAGAAAATTGCGATAGCCCTCCCTGGTCTGGTAGTGTTGATATCCATTAAGGATACGGCTCCCGGCTCTTAACAATGCCGTGTATTCTCCATAACGTGCAGGATCCGGGCCCTTTTCAAGCAGGGCCACCGCTATCCTGTCCACCAGTCTGCCCCCCTTGTCCGGACTGTCCATGCCGCTCATCATCGACGCGTCGATTCCCGCCTGAGCTAAAGGATTCGCACCAGCAGCACCATTGCTTTCATTGATATCATTTGTAGTACTTGCCAACTCAGGATCAATCCCGTCAATATTAGTGACCTTATTTTTTCGGACTGCCATCAGTGTCACAGGGTCCTGGGTGTAAGAACTTCTTGAATTAATGCCATCAGGCATGACAGCGAACCCCAGATCGGACAATTTCAACGTATCATTGTGTATCACATGGCTATGACCAGGTTCAATTCCCGTCCCCGCCTGATATCCTCCTCCGATAAACCTGTCTGCCAACGGAATATACTGCAAAAACCTCATTGAATCCTGATTAGACGCCTCACCGTATATAGACCATTTCCCAATATTGCTGATCACAGCAACTTTTCTTTTCGACTTTTCCAGCCTGACCTCGATTGTCCCTGCCGTCTTCTTGATCGAGTTTTCTTGCGTAATATCTATTTGATGTATAAAGAAATCTTCACCTTCCACTAATCCATTTAGAGCCATTTGCCGTCTGGCCAAAGCTATCGATCTTTCATCATTCTCGATCAAATCAACAACCCCTCCGGTCAGCTTGTGATGTACAAGCGACAAGATACCATCACCAGCGCCTACATCGATCCCATCCACTTCCTCTATATCATCTTGAAGCATCTGAAAAATCGTAGCTGTTGCATAGAAACTTAATGATGCATTACCCAAACCTATGGTACCGGCTATATTGCCCCGCGCGCCGGGCTCGAGAAAAATAACATTACGCACCAGCCGATCTCTTAATTGCTCATTCAATTTATAAAAAAAATCTTTTCTAAAAAGAAATAAGGACCCTATGCGTATGAAAGCTTCATTTACACCTTCATTATTTTCACAAATAACTTCAAATCTGAACAACTCACGGCCGTTATGAGCAAACCTCCATGGCGGCACGTACACACCTTTATTCAAATCTCCCCAGCGATACCAACTGGCGCTCAACTTCTGAGACGCCTCACGCATCAAATCATACGCCTCGGCTTCTGACATCTTCCTGGCAATGCCACTGATCGTTCTATCAAATCCGCCTGCTATTATTTTTTTGGTCGAATCTCCATGTGTTGTTATATTTCTAGAACCCATTAATGAATTTGCGATGCGCAGTTCAACCTCGAGTTGCATAATTGAAGCTTTCTTTAAATCAATACTGGCATCATTTGCTTCCGCAAAATCTATTTTGATTTCTTGAAAGCCAAAGCCACCTGAAAAATACTTTCTTGGAATCATCGTCTGCGTCGCCGGGTCGTATTCTTCCTTAATGAAGTTGTACGCCCCCTTCTTGAAGGCTTCAACGTACTGCCGCCAAATTTTATCTTTCTCGTCTCTGTCAGCAATATCAACACCGGCGATCTTCTTCTGGTCCACATACGCCTGGCCCATGAGGCTGGCCTTGATCTTGCGTTTGTACCAGGTGGCCAGGATGAGGGAATTGTAGACCTGCCGGAGCGTGGCGAAATTTTTGCCTTCGTTGACCTCTTTTTCGAGGATGGGGATGACGACGTCGCGTAAAACATTTTTAGCGATCTCATGACGGGAGGACACAAGGTCCTCCCCTACGCTCATGGCGTCAGCGCCTTGCGTTGTAGGGGCGGACCTTGCGGTAGTCCCCCTTGAGGGGATGTCCGCCCGCGTCATCGCCATGTAATCCGTTTCCAACATGACCTTCAACCGGGACTCAACAACATAAGCCGCATCTTTATGTTCATAAACCGTAGCTTTTTCCGGGACGATCCAAACCTTGTTGAACGTGTCCACCGGGATATCGGTTGTGCCATAACGACGCTGGGCCTCGGCATAAACCTTGGCCCAGAATTCTTTGCCGGTCTTGGCATCCGGAAAAATGAGCGCTGCCGTTATCTGCTTGAGAATAT
This sequence comes from Candidatus Omnitrophota bacterium, assembly GCA_903901225.1. GTDB lineage: Bacteria > Omnitrophota > Gorgyraeia > Zapsychrales > Fredricksoniimonadaceae > Fredricksoniimonas > Fredricksoniimonas borealis. The sequence continues at coordinate 15,712 of CAIUQE010000031.1, read as the reverse complement.
AATCCTGGGCCAGAAGATCACGGCCCATTTCGGTCCGGCCAAAAGCCTCGGGAACGATGCGGTCTTTTTCGTAGGGCGAAAGATTGACCCACAAGTCTTTTTCAGGGACTGTGAGCGCGGCGAGGAAATATTTGATCAGATGGGTTGAATCTGTTTTGACCTCCCCGTCCGTGGCTGCGACATCGCCTTTATCCAGGATAAAATCAAAGCGGAACGGGTCATCGCGAAAAACCTTGATGCCTTTCAGGACAGGCGGCTGGAACGCGCCGCTCAAGGACAGCATCTGCCCGGGCGGCGGCAACACCACTCCCTGCGCGCGAACCACGGGTGAACATATCCCGGTCACGCAAAAACACAACAACGTTATGAACGCAATGACTTGCCGCATTCCCATCTTCCCCTGTTGAAAGACGAACACCAACTAACAGGAAAAGTATAACATTTAAATTAATATGAATACCAGTAAGCGCGGCAAGAGAGGAAAAACGTTGAACTAAAGCTGGCGGAAGCGGAGATAATCATCGATGACCCTGGCATGGTCGAACGCGTAGGTCAGTTGGCGCAATTCGGACAAAGGCACGATCTTCAGGCCTTTGGCATCATCCCCCGCCTGCGGCCGACCGATACCCTTGGCCGTAAAAACTGTCGTAACCGTGTGGAAGCGAGGGTCGCGCGCCGGGTCAGAGTAGGTATGGAACTGTCGAAGATCCTCAAGATCCATGTTAGTCTCTTCTTTCGCCTCGCGGCACGCCGCTGCCTCAAGACTTTCACCGCGGTCAACGAATCCACCGGGAAGGGCGAGGCCGAACGGCGGGTTCGTGCGCTCGATGAGAATAATGCCGCCGGCCACCTCGATGATGATGTCTGTCGTCACATACGGCCCCCAGGCAAGGTCATCCATGACATGGCGCAGATAACCATAAACCTGTTTCTCAAAAAGGTTAAAAGCTTCGTCTGAAGGAAGAGAAATATGGATGTCCTTCAACACGCTCGCGTCGCCCGCTTCACGGGAAAAACGCAGGCATTCCTGTGCCATGATCTTGGCGCAGCCGATGAGCGGGAACCCCGCGTCACAACCGAAGGCCGGCAAAGTGACGGAAGAAAGGCCATCCGCCTGCGCGCGGGCAATGGACCTGGCACAGGCCTCACGGACCGTGTGTTCATCCACCCGTCCTGAGCGGCACAGGGCGTCATTCACATCCTCCAGCTTCGCCGGCGAAGTCTTTACAATGGCAATACGCGTGTGCCGGACTGTGATCATAGGTGCGCCGCCTTTCTGGCAATGGCCAGGGCTTCATCCTGTGTCGTGGCCTTCCCCAGGTGCTGGGCCTCTTCAACCTTCGCGAGGATGGCCGTGAACTGAGGCCCCGGCTTCAGGCCGAGTTTCTTGATAAGGTCGTGGCCCGTGAGCAGGCGCACGAAAGGTTTTTCTTTTTTCTTCTCGAAATATTTCCTGATGAGCGGCAGGCTGGTCGCTTCGTGATGCGCCACGTCATACGCGGTCGTCAAAGGCCCCCGCGTGGCGCGCTGATCGGCCATCGACAAAAGAAAGATCGAGACCGCCTCATCCCCCGCGTCGCGGAAGAAACGGAAAACAGCCTTATCCGACGGGCGCTTAAAATTGGAAAGATAACCGGGGCGTAAATGCAAGGTGATCATGTCCTCCAAAGCATAACGCTCCCGGGTGGACAGGATGAAGTTCTTCGCAATAATGCGCCCGACACGGCGCCCCGTATGCTCATGGCCGTGGAAACTTGTCCGTCCGCCGGGTTCTCTCTTTTTCGTGTCAGGTTTCCCGATATCGTGCAACAGGGCCGCCAGTTTGAGCACCGCGCGGCGGGAATGCCCACCACCCAGCTCTTCATCCAGATAGCCCTTCAGGTCCGTATCCACAACCGCCTTCAACAACATTTCAAGCTGACGCAGCGTTTCCAGCGAGTGCTTCCACACGTCGAGATGATGATACCCGCCCTGAACCACGCCGTACATGACACGCACCTGGGGCATGATCTCGAACAACAGGCCGTCACGATCCAGCTCCCTGATGACAAGAGCAGCACGCGGGCTCGCCAGGACCTTAAAGAATTCCTCACGCACGCGCTCGGGAGAAGCATTCCTGATCAACGCGCGTTCGGCCTTGATGCGGGCGCGCGTGCCTGGTTCGATCGCGAAGCCCAGCTGGGCCCTGAGGCTGTACGCGCGCAACAAACGCAACGGGTCATCCACGAACGCCTTTTTTCCGACCATGCGGATGATCTTGCGCCGGAGGTCACCGGAGGCCATGCGATGGCTTTTGACCGCCGTGGATGGTATCTCGCCTCCGGAAATGGCTGACAGGTCAACGGCCAGCGTGTTGACCGTGAAATCTCGCCGGGCAAGATCGCCCTTGATGGTGCCGGCACGAAGATCCGCGAAATCATACGTCCAGATCCCGTCCCCCGGCAGGCGCTTGCGGGCCACCCGGGCGCAACCGCTTTCCGCGTCCAGGAGCACAAAAGCACCTTTGATCGCGCGCGCGAACAGGCGTGCCAGGCCGATCGCGTCCCGGGAAACAGCGAAATCAAGGTCCTTGCCGGCATGGCCGAGCTGGCGGTCGCGCAGGAAGCCACCGACCAGATAAACGCGCTGCGCGCGTTCACGGGCTATCTTCTTGATGACATCTATTTCAGGATGGCGCAACAAAGGCAACGGCGGCATGGGTCACATGTCCGGAACAATGACCTGGTGGAATATTTTTTCTTCGACGTAGATCGGGACATTGCGCCGCACGGCAATGGCGATCCCATCCGAGGGGCGGCAATCCACGAACACGGGCTTCCCTTCAGAGGCTTTCAGGCGAAGTTTCGCGAAAAAAGTCCCGTTCACAAGGTCATCGATGAGCAAATGCTCGATCTCAGCCCCCAAAGCCTGAATAACAGCAACGAGAAGATCATGCGTCAGGGGCCGCGGCGTGGTCACTCCGGCGATGTGCATCTGAATGCTAGACGCCTCGACAAAACCGATGACAATAGGGACCTGGCGCGAACCATCTTTCTCGCGCAGGACGACGGCCTGGTCATTGTTCTTTTCATCAATGATGATCTTGACCAGCTCGACGCGTATCATTTGCGGACCTTTTCCTTTTCGCGTTCCAGGATATCCTTGATCTCCCGCATGAAATGGTTCACATCGCGGAATTGCCGGTAGACTGACGCGAAGCGCACATACGCCACTTCATCAAGATCGTAAAGTTTTTCCATGATAAGCTCCCCGATCACCGAGACGGCGACCTCGCGGTCATAGCGCTTCTGCAGCTCCCGTTCGATCTCCTGGGCAATATTCTCGACCTGGACAACGCTCACCGGGCGTTTTTCACAGGCCTTCATCATCCCGTTGATGATGCGCGCGCGGTCATAGGCCTGGCGGCGTCCGTCTTTCTTCACGATCATGAGCGATACGTGTTCGATATACTCGTGCGTCGTGAAACGCTTGGCGCACTTGAGGCATTCACGCCGGCGGCGGATGGACGTGCCCTCCGCGTTCTCGCGCGAATCAATGACCTTGGTCTCTTTGTAATTGCAGGTCGGGCATTTCACAGAACAAGGCCCTCGTAGATCGGGAACCGGCGTGTCAGCGCGGCCACACCAGCGCGCACCTTGTCCAGGGCCGCGGTATCCGCGCGATGGACGATCGCGTCATCGATAAACCCGGCGATCAGGACCATTTCGGCCTCTTTCATGCCGCGGGTGGTAATAGCCGGCGTGCCGATGCGCACGCCGCTGGTGACAACCGGCGACTGGGGGTCGAACGGGATCAGGTTCTTGTTCACCGTGATCTTGACCGTATCCAGCAACGTGGCCGCGTCTTTGCCCGTGATATTCTTCGAGCGCAGATCGACCATGAAAAGGTGGTTGTCCGTCCCACCGGATACAATGCGGAACCCGCGCTGCTCCAGCGCTTGCGCGAAAACTTTGGCGTTGTTAACAACCTGCTGCTGATACACCTTGAATTCCGGCGCGAGGGCTTCCTTGAACGCGACGGCTTTCGCCGCAATGACGTGCATCAAAGGTCCGCCCTGAATACCCGGAAAAATGGCCGCATCGATCTTTTTCGCGAACTGGGCCCGGCACAGGATGATGCCGCCGCGGGGGCCGCGCAGTGTCTTATGAGTTGTCGAAGTCACAAAATCAGCGTAAAGGACGGGGTTGGGATGCTGCCCACCGACGACAAGCCCTGCAAAATGCGCCATGTCGACAAAAAGATAAGCGCCGACCTTGTCGGCGATCTCACGGAAACGTTTGAAATCCAGGATGCGCGAATAGGCCGAATACCCGGCCACGATCATGCGCGGCTTTGATTCCAGGGCCAGGCGTTCAACCTCATCCATGTCGATCCTCTCCGTCTTGGGGTCGACTTTGTAGGAAACCACCGTGTAGGTGCGCCCGGAATAATTGATCTTGAGCCCATGCGTCAGATGCCCGCCGCAAGCCAGGTCCAGCGCGAGGATGGTATCACCATGCTCGAGCACGGACATGTAAACGGCCGTGTTCGCCTGCGAACCGGAATGTGGCTGGACATTGGCGTGCTCCGCCCCGAAAAGCTGCTTGAGGCGGTCAATGGCGAGGCGCTCGACCTCGTCCACGTGCTCACAGCCGTTATACCAGCGCGCTTTGGGATACCCTTCGGCGTATTTGTTCGTCATCACCGAACCCATGGCCTCCATGACAGCGGCGGATACGATATTCTCGGAAGCAATGAGCTCCAGGTTCTCTTTCTGCCGCTCCAGTTCCTGGGTGATGGCATTGAAAACTTCGTGGTCTGTGGTCTTGAGGTGTTTCATATCGGATCCTTCTCTTTGAAGAGTTTCTTTTCGATGGCCTTGATCTCGTTCGTCCGGCGTAAATGCCGGCCTCCCTCAAATTCCGTGGCAAGCCAGACTTCGATGATCTTCAGGATGTCACGTTCCTTGACAAAAGCAGCACCCAGGACAAGGATGTTCGCGTTGTTATGGCGCCGGGAAAGTTCCGCCGCCTGCGCGTTGTAGCACAGCGCCGCGTACGCGCCCTTCACCTTGTTGGCCGTGATCGAATGCCCGATGCCGCTCATGCACACCAGGATGCCGCGGCTCCCCTTGAGCCGCGCCACATTCGAAGCCACTTCAAGGGCGATGGGCGGATAATCACAGGGCTCGGTGTCATACGACCCGGCGTCGACCACCTCATGGCCCTGTTTTTTCAGCGACGCGATAAGGCGCCCTTTTAGCTCAAATCCGCGATGGTCCGCGCCAATAAAGATCGGGTAAGATTTCTTTTTCATAAGCCTCACACCAGTTGTTTGATACGCCCCAGGCAATCCTTGATCGTCCGCATGCATTCCTGATATTCCGCGTGCGCCTTGCCGATCGGATCGGGAATATCCAGGTCCCGTTCATGAAGCGCCGGGCGGCTTGAAAAATCACCGACCAGGTACGTCCTCTTTTCGATCGCGGGGACGCGCTCGAGGACCTGGCTGAGATGCGAACGCGTCATGACAAAGATCAAGTCCGACCTCTGCAACATCATGTTCGTGACCGGACGTGAAAGATGCCCCCGGGCGTCAATGCCTTGTTCCTGCAACACCTTGACGGCTTCACTGCTCGCCGATGTCGGGAAGAAAACGCCCGTACCCGCCGAAGCGATCTCGATATCCGCCCGGCCCTGGAGTTCCTTCTTCAAAAGGTATTCCGCCATCACTGAACGGCAGCTGTTGCCGGTGCACACGAACAGGATGTTCTTGCGCCGCGTCACGGCATCAACATCATCCTGGACGATCACGCCTTCACGCACGACCCTGGGGTCCGACCCCGTAAAATCCACGATCGTCGACGCGGTCCCGATCTCGACCTTGCCGCTGTCGATGGCCAGGTCGACCAGCCCGTCCAGTTCCGCCAGCGCCTCGGCGCATGTCGTGGGCGGCAGGCTGCCCTCAAAATTCGCGGATGGCGCGGCAATGGTGCAATGGGTATTCTCGACCAGTTTCAACGCCACCGGGTGGTTCGGGATACGGATGCCGATCGTGCCTTCCGTGCCCCGGTCCAGGCCAGCCGCGAGCGGAAGGATCACGGTCAAAGGGCCGGGCCAGTAACGGTCGATCAGCTTGAAAAGCCTGGGATCGGCGCAGGAGGTGTAATTACGAACGAGGTCCTTCTGCGCCACCATGACCGAAAAAGGTTTGCCTTCCGAACGCCGCTTGACCGCGCGCAGGCGCTCCATGGCCTGGGGGTTCGCGTTGTCGGCGGCAATGCCGTAAACCGTCTCGGTCGGAAAAATAACAAGGCCGCCGTCATGCACAACGCGGGCCGCTTCCAGCACGCGATCCGCTTCAGGAGCTTTGGGATTGACATGAATGACCCTGGTTTTCACGCCGCATCCTTCCTAACTGTTCAAAACCTTTTCCGCCTGGTCACGGGTGTGCTCATCGAGCTTTTTCAAAAGCCCCATGTCCGACAAGGCCAGAATGCGGATCGCCACCAGCGCCGCGTTCTTCGCGCCGGGCTTGCCGATCCCGACACCGGCCACGGGAACACCCGGCGGCATTTGGATCGTCGAGAGGAGCGCGTCGAGGCCGTTGAACCCCATGGAATCCAGCGGGATGCCGATCACCGGCAGTTGCGTGTGCGCCGCGACGACACCGGAAAGCGCCGCCGAACCTCCGGCCGCGCAAATGACCACTTTCACGCCGCGGGCAGCCAGGCCCTCCGCGTAAGCCGCCGTCTGCTTGGGCGTGCGGTGGGCGGAAAGGACCTTGACCTCATGCCCGACACCAAAATCCTTAAGGACCTTGACCGTCTCGTCGACCACCGCCATGTCATTGCGGCTACCCATCATCAACGCCACCTGAATATTGTCCATACTAACTCCTTTGCAAAGCCCTGCGGCCGATATCCCGGCGGAAATGAACGCCTTCGAACGATATCTTCGCGACTGCGGCGTACACATTAGCGAGAGCTTCAGCAATGCCTTGCCCCAGCGCTGTCACACCCAGGACCCTCCCGCCGCTGGTCAGCGTCCTGCCGGCGTCCTGCCGCGTCCCGGAATGAAAAACAACCGCCTTGTCAGAAACACGGTCAAGGCCGTGGATGTCCTTGCCCGCCTCATAATTCCCGGGGTAACCGCCCGCCGCCATGACAACACACACACAGGCGCGGGGATCCCATTTCAACGACAGGCCGGCAATACGCCCCTCAACGGAGGCCAGCATCAATTCCACAAGGTCGGACCTCAGCCGCGGCAACACCGCCTGCGTTTCCGGATCGCCGAAACGCGTATTGAATTCAAGGACCTTGGGCCCATGCCGCGTGACCATGATGCCCGCGTATAGGATCCCCTTGAAAGGGGCGCCTTCGCGGCTCATCCCGTCGATAACGGGCCTTATCACGGCCTGGGCGATCTGCGCCATGAGCTCCGGCGTGACGACCGGTGCCGGAGAATAAGCGCCCATCCCGCCGGTATTCGGCCCTTTATCATCATCAAAGATGCGTTTATGGTCCTGCGAGGATTCCAGGACAATGAAATCTTTACCGTCGGCGACCGCGAGGATCGAGGCTTCTTCACCGGAAAGGAACTCCTCGATGATCACGCGCGCCCCGGCATCCTTGAACACCCGTTCGGCCATCATCAATTTCAAGGCATACTGGGCCTCTTCAAGGCTGTCGCAAATAATGACGCCTTTGCCCGCGGCCAGGCCGTCGGCCTTGATGACGACAGGAAGGGTAAAACCCTTCAAACCCGCGCGCGCCGCGTCGAGCGTGTCGTACGTCGCGTATTTGGCCGTAGGGATATAGTGGCGCGCCATGAAATCCTTGGCGAACACCTTGCTCCCCTCCAGGCGCGCCGCGGCCTTGGATGGCCCGAATATCCTCAGTCCGGCCTGCTCAAAAACATCAACGATCCCGGCCACCAGGGGAACCTCGGGGCCGACAACGGTCAGGTCGATCTTGTTGGACCGGACAAAACCCAGAAGGGCGGGAATATCGTCGGCCTTGATATCAACGCACTGGGCCAGGGCCCCGATGCCGCCGTTGCCAGGCGCGCAAAAGAGCTCCTCAACGTGCGGGCTTTGCTTCAGTTTCCATACCAGCGCGTGTTCCCGTCCGCCTGAGCCAATGACAAGTATCCGCATGTTAAAGCAATTCCAGTTTTTCCCGGGCATTCTTCGCGCGGCGGACAACCTCGCCGATCACATAAGACGGCATCCCGGTCTTCAGCAGCGCCGCCTGTGCCGCTTTCACGTCTTTCTGTTTCACGACGATGATATACCCGACGCCCATATTGAACGTGCGGTAAAGCTCGCGTTCGGGAATGCACGCGTTCGCGCGGATCAGGCGGAACACCTCAGGCTCAGGCCAGGAACCTTTCCTGATCGTGAACGCGCACTCATCCGGAAGGCATTTGGTGAGCTTCGCGTAAAAAGCGCCGCCCGTGTTATGGGCCATTCCGCGGATATCAACCTTCCCCAGGAGAGGAAGGATATTCTTCACATAAATGCGCGTAGGGGCCAAAATAAGATCCGCGTAGCGTTTCAGGAGGACGGGGCTGAATACCTTGCGCACCAGCGAATACCCGTTGGAATGCACGCCGCTGGAAGGCAACCCTATCACGGCATCGCCCGGAGCGATCCTGGCACCGTCGATGATCTTCGCGCGCTCGACGATACCCACCGTGAATCCCGCGAGATCGTAATCATCGCCCTTGTACATCCCGGGCATTTCAGCTGTCTCACCGCCGATAAGAGCACACCCCGCCTGGCGACAACCCTCGCTGATACCCTTCATCACATCAACAAGAGTTCGCGTGTTGATACGTCCGCAAGCCACATAATCCAGGAAAAAAAGAGGTTTGGCGCCAACACACAGGACATCATTGACGTTCATCGCCACAAGGTCGATCCCCACGGTATCATGCTTGCCCAACCGCGACGCGACCAGAAGCTTCGTCCCGACGCCATCCGTTGAAGACACAAGGACAGGGTCCTTGTATTTGCCTGGGGCGAACAGAGAACCAAAAGCGCGGGTACGGTCCATCACGCCCGGCGTGCGCGTCGAGCGGACGAGCCCTTTGATGGCGCCGACAAAAGCGTCAGCCTTGTCAATATCAACACCGCTGTCTTTATACGTAAGTTGTTTTTTCATCAGAGGAGGTTTTTCTTCACATAGTTGATGCCGTTCTCAAATATTCTCGCCCCGTCGCCGAGGCCCGACCGTTTGGGCAACCGCGTCCAGAATGGGTGCTGCGTGAAAAGGAAATGCCGTTCCGGGTGCGGCATGAGCCCCAGGATACGGCCCGTCACGTCCGTGATACCGGCGACATCATCCACGGCACCGTTGGGGTTGTCGGGATAAACGCCCCGCGCGCCGTCAGGACGGACATAGCGGAACGCGACCTGCCCGTTGGCGGCAAGCGAGCGCATGAGCGTGTCATTCAACGGGACGAACTTTCCCTCCCCGTGCGCCACAGGGACATGGATGACATCTTTAAGGCCTTCGGTCCAGACACTCGCCCCCTCGACCTTCAGGTGCGTCCAGCGGTCCTCGAACTTCCCGGAGTCATTGTTGGTCAACGTCACCGTCTGGTGGTCCGCCGCCGCCGCGTCGAACGGGCCCGGCAGTATCCCCGCTTTCACGAGGATCTGAAAACCGTTGCAAATGCCGATGATAAGTTTCTTGTCCTTGATGAACCGCGCGATATCAGCGCCCAGGCGCAGGCGCAGTTCATTCGCGAAGATGCGACCCGAAGCGATGTCGTCACCGTAGCTGAAACCTCCCGGAAGCGCCATGATATGGTAATCCGCCATCTTAACCTTGCCGGAAAAAAGCCGTTCAAGGTGCACCTCATCCACGCTGGCGCCGCTGTGGGAAAAAGCGAACGCGGTTTCCACGTTGCAATTGGTGCCTGCGCTGCGCAGGACAAGGACCCGGACTTTTCCAGAGCTCATTTTTTCGCCTTGCTTTTCTTGTAGAAATCCGTAATGACCTTAACGACTTCGTCGGGATGGTCCACAATGTGATAAAGGTAAAGATCCCCGTCGTCAATGCACTTTTCCCCGAGCAACTGCTGGCGCATCCAGGCCTCAAGCCCCTTCCAGTAATAACTCCCGAAAAGGATGACCGGGACCTTCGACATGCGCCCGGTCTGGACGAGCGTCAGGCTTTCAAAAAGCTCGTCAAGCGTGCCGTACCCGCCCGGGAACACGATCACCGCTTTCGCGTATTTGACGAACATGACCTTGCGGCAGAAGAAATAATGAAAATTGATGAGCGTGCGGATGAACGGGTTGGGCTTCTGTTCAAAAGGAAGCTCGATGTTCAAGCCGATCGATTCGCCCTTGGCCAGGAAGGCGCCGCGGTTGCCGGCTTCCATGATCCCCGGCCCTCCGCCGGTAATGACCGCGTAACCTTTTTTTACGAGGAGTTCCGCCGTCTTTTCGGCCATCTGGTACATCGCATGGTCCGGTTTCAGGCGGGCGGAACCGAACATCGTCACCGCGTTATTCACCGTATGGAGCCGGTCGAACCCTTCCACAAATTCCGCCATGATGCGAAAAATGCGCCACTGGTCCATTTCGTAGAAATCATGCTGTACCTGCTGCCTGCCCATGTATGTTCTCCTTGCCGGATTAGAACTGCAACGGTTTCTTCCAAACTTCCTTCAATTCCCTGACGTCCGCTTTGAGGCAAAGGTTATCCTTGAGGCCATAAACAAAAAGGCCGGTATCCTGCTGGACACGCCCGATCATCCCCATCGGCACGCCGGCCATGACCTTCTCAAAGGCTTTCTGGTGCCCCGGCGCGACCTCAACGATAAGCCGCGAATTAGATTCCGAGAACAGGACCATGTCATCGCGCGTGCTGCTTTTCTGCCGGGCCAGGAACGGGACCGACTTGAGGATCGCCGTGGCCCCAAAACCGCCCGCGAAGGCCATCTCCGCCAGCGCCACCGCCAGCCCGCCTTCGGAGCAATCATGCGCCGCCAGCACCATCTTCCGGCGGATCGCGGCGGAAAGCGCCGCGTAGGCCGTCAGCGCGTCGCCGGGCCTGACCTGGGGCACGTCACTCCCGAGGGCGCCCCATGTCTTCAGATAAACCGATCCGCCCCACTCGGGATACGTGTTGCCGATGACATAAATAAAACTTCCCGGACGTTTGAAGTCCATGGTGACGGCTTTCTCAACATCCCTGACAATGGCCACGGCCGAAAGGAGGAGCGTGCCCGGTATCGCGATCGACCGGCCCTTATCCGTGTACTCGTTATAAAAACTGTCCTTACCTGAAATGAACGGTGTCCCGTAAGCGATGGCGAAATCGTGACAGCCTTTGGCCGCGCGCACGAGCCCGCCAAGGCGGTCCGGCTTGTCCGGGTTGCCCCAGCAAAAATTATCGAGTATCGCGATGGTGGCAATATCCCCCCCGACGGCCACGATCTGGCGCACCGCCTCATCAATGACACTGCCGGCCATCCAGTAGGGATCGATGATCCCGAAACGGGGATTGATGCCGTTAGACACGGCAATGCCGCGTTTGCTGGAAAGGCGCGGTTGCAGGACGCTCGCGTCCGACGGGCCATCGCACGCGGGGCCCACCAGGGGCTTGACCACACTACCGCCCTGCACTTCATGGTCGTAGCGACGGATAACGGCTTCCTTGGAACACACATTGTGATCGGCCAAAACCTGCTTCAACCGGGCTGTTAGGTCCGCGGGACAGGCGAATTTCGGTTCCTTGATCGCCGGAGCGCTCCAGTAAGCCTCTTTCGCCGTTTTCGGGATGCCCCCGTGCATGAACGCCATATCCAGTTCGCCCACGCTGGCCCCGTGGAACAGCAATTCAAGTTTCCCGGTCCCCGGATACGTGCCGATGACCGCCATATCGACGTTCTCCGACGCGCACACTTCTTTAAGGCGCTCGATCTTTTCCGGTGGCACCGCGAAGACCATGCGCTCCTGCGACTCGCTGATCCATATCTCGGTATAATTCAAGCCCTGGTATTTCAAAGGAACTTTGTCAAGCTCGACACGCGCGCCGAGCGTTTCACCCATCTCGCCCACGGCGCTCGAAAGGCCACCCGCGCCGCAATCCGTGACCGCGCTGTAAAGCCCTTCATCACGCGCCTGGATCAGGACATCAAGGACCTTCTTTTCCTCGATCGGGTTGCCGATCTGGACAGCGCCCGACGAGACAACTTCAGACTCATGGGTCAGTTCACCGGACGAAAAGGTCGCCCCGTGGATCCCGTCGCGGCCCGTGCGCCCGCCCATCACGACGACCAGATCGCCCTTGCGGGCCGCCTTCTTCTCCATGCCGCGGGGGATCAGGCCGATGGTGCCGCAAAACACGAGAGGATTGCCCACAAAATGTTCATGGAAACAGATAGCCCCGTTCACCGTGGGGATGCCCATCTTGTTGCCGTAATCGCGCACACCGCTGATGACACCCTTCATGACGCGCCGCGGATGCAAGGCACCGGCAGGGACTTTATCCGCCGGAAAATCCGGAGGCGCGAAACAGAAAACATCCGTGTTGCAGATGGGCTTGGCGCCAAGGCCGGTCCCCAGGATATCGCGGATCACGCCGCCCACGCCCGTATTCGCCCCGCCGAAAGGCTCAAGGGCCGAAGGGTGGTTGTGCGTTTCCGCCTTGAAACAGATATTGTATTCCCCGTCGAAACGGACGATGCCCGCGTTATCGTGGAACACGGAAACGCACCACGGTTTCTTGAGCGTCATCGTGGCTTTGACGATGGTATTCTTGAGAAGATTGTTAATGACCTCGGTCTTAACGCGCCCCTTATCCTTGACCGTATAACGGATATTGCCGCGGAAGGTCTTGTGGTGGCAATGTTCGCTCCAGGTCTGGGCGATGGTCTCCAGCTCGATATCCGTCGGTGCGCGACCGATCGCGTCAAAATACGCCTGGATGGCCTGCATCTCACCGGCATTGAGGTACAACTGCCCCTGCCGTGACAACGCCAGAAGTTTGCGGGTGGAAAGTCCCTTCAAAGGGATGGAACGAACGGTGGCGGAGACTTTGGCCCCGCTGTCAAGGACAACCAGCTTGAACGGCGCGCCCGGATCCTTGACCGCGTGCTGGATGAGCTTGTTCATCAGGGCCTTATCCTTGATGAGCTCAAGTTGCGCGGCCGTAAGCTTGGCGTCAATGACGAACTGCTTTGCCGTGCGGACCGACGTCACACCCGTGACACCCAGATCGCGTATGCCCTTGAGGGTGGACGCTTCAACAGGATCCATCACGCCGGGATTATAGGCAACCTCGATGACATGGGCATCCGCGCCGCCGGCGAAAGGCTTGTCAAAAGGCTTGTCAGCGATACGATGATCCTGGACGATACGGTCGACCAGGAGTTCCCGCGCGACCCGCCCGGCCGCCGCCGCATCCACGTCCCCGTCCAGCATATAGGCCTGGACCACACGGACGTCCACATCCGCGGCGATCCCCAGGTCGGCGATGTCACGCGCGACACCATGCCCCGCCGCGTCGAACATGTTATCTTTGTCTTTTACCTCGATCCGCCAGATCACGATCCGGTCACTCTCTTCAGGACTTCCTGATAGCCTTCCTTGATATTGCCAAGATCATGGCGGAAACGATCCTTGTCCAGACGCACCCCGGTTCCCACTTCCCACAAACGGCAGGTATCCGGAGAGACCTCGTCCGCGAGGATGATCCCGCCCTTGTACCGGCCGAACTCCAGCTTGAAATCAATCAGCTCGATCTTGAGCGCCAGGAAGAACTTCTTCATCAGGTCATTGACCTTGAAAGTGATCTCCTTGATCTTCGCGATCTCCTGCTCCGTCGCGATGCCCAGCGCGGTGATGTGGTAATCGTTCATCAGCGGGTCATTGAACGCGTCCTCCTTGTAACAGAACTCCAGGATCGGGGATGTCAGCGTCTTGCCTTCCGTGACGCCGTAATTGCGGCACAACGACCCCGCCGCGCGGTTGCGGATGATGACCTCGACCTTGACGATCTCGACTTTCTTGACCAGCATCTCGCGGTCGGAAAGTTTCCTGACGAAGTGCGTCGGGACCCCGTTCTGGCCAAGGTATTCGAACACCTTCGTGGAAATGGCGTTGTTCATGATCCCTTTTTCATCCACCGTGCCTTTTTTCTTGGCATTGAACGCCGTGGCATCGTCCTTGAAATACTGGATGAGCAGGTCCTGGTCGTCCGTCGTGTAAAGGATCTTGGCCTTGCCCTCGTAGATGTTGGCACGCTTTTCCATTATTTCAGCCCAACTTTCTTGAAGATAAGATCGCGGTGCTTGATGTAATATTTGATGTCAAAACAGGCATTGATCTCATCCTGCGACAGGTGCTTGCGCACGCGGCGGTCGCGGGAAAGGACATCCTTGAAGTCCGATGTTTCCTGCCAAACCTGCATCGCGCAGCTCTGGATGATCTCGTAGGCGTCCGAACGCGGCAGGCCTTTTTTCATGAGCTCCAGCAGGCAGCGCTGCGAATAGATGAGGCCGCGGGTCTTCTGCAGGGACTCGATCATGTTCTTCGGATAGACCAGCAACCCCTCGACAAGCGGGATGAATTTGTTGAGCATGTAATCCAGCGCGATCGTGCTATCAGGAAGGATCACCCGCTCCGCGGATGAGTGGCTGATGTCACGCTCGTGCCAGAGCCCCATGTTATCGATCCCGACCTGGGCGTTGGACTTGATGATGCGTGCCAGCCCGCAGATGCGTTCGCAGGTCACGGGGTTGCGCTTGTGCGGCATGGCGGAAGAACCGATCTGGCCCTTGAAGAAAGGTTCCTCAACTTCGAGGACCTCGGTCTTCTGGAGCAGGCGTATCTCGGTGGCGAACTTGCTCAGCGACGCGGCGGTGACAGCCAGGACGTTGAGGAAATTCGCGTGGTGGTCGCGCTGGATGACCTGGGTGGCAATATTGGCGGGCTTGAGCTTGAGCTTCTCGCAGACATATTCCTCGACATGCGGGTCAATGCTCGCGTACGTGCCCACCGCCCCGGAAAGCTTCCCGACGCGGATATCTTCCGCGGCGGCTTCCAGGCGGGCCAGGTTACGGGTCATCTCGTCAAACCAGATGGCCAGTTTTAGTCCGAAGGTCATGGGTTCCGCGTGCACACCGTGCGTCCGGGCAATGCAGACCGTATCCTTGTATTTTTTAGCCTTGATCCTCAGCACACCGAGAAGTTTCTTTATGTCCGCGATGAGCAGTTCGCTGGCTTCAACGCACTGGAGAGAAAGTGCCGTATCCAGAAGATCGGACGATGTCATGCCCATGTGCAGGTACTGCGCCTCGGGCCCGAGGTTCTGGCCCACATTCTGGATGAACGCGACAACGTCATGCTTGGTGCGCTCTTCAATGCGCTTGACCTCATCAAGGTCGAACTTCGCGTTCTTTTTTATCTTCTCCAGCGCCGGTTTGGGGATCTTGCCCAGAGCGCTCATGGCTTCGCAGGCAAATATCTCGATCTGCAGCATGATCTCAAGCTTGTGCTGCTCCGACCAAATACGGCCCATTTTGGAAAGCGTATACCTGTCGATCATAGATCATCTCCTTGGTTGTTCTCTCGTTCTGTCAAAAGTTTTAGCTTTTGATTTTCTTATCTTCTGTCTTTTCAGACAGTTCTGATTATTACGCTTGTCTCCCCCCAAAGAAACGTTTATTCTGTTCCTCAAGGAGGCGAAAAATCATGAACCAAATTTCTC
>CAIUQE010000030.1 GCA_903901225.1 Candidatus Omnitrophota bacterium | reverse complement strand
TTAACGAGCATAAACAATCTCCTGATCTGTTCATCCGTGACCATCCAGCCCTCCTTTTTGGGTCTGAGCAGTCTAACGGCGGTTAAGACAGATCGGTAATTCTAATTGTCGTTGCTCGGTAATTATAATTGTCGTTCATCATACGGGCATTAGCGCATCATCCGACGAGCGAGTATGTCTTCTGTAGGGCTGATGGAACCATGTATAAAGATGTGAAAGGATTTTTTGAAACAGCTCAAAAGAATTGTGGTATATTTGATTTTCGTTTCCATGATCTTCGCCATACTTTCGCTTCACATTTGGTGATGTCAGGGATTGACCTTAAGACCGTACAGGAACTTTTAGGCCATAAGACCATGGAAATGACACTAAGGTATTCTCATTTGTCGGCGGATCATAAGAGAAGGGCAGTTGAGGCTCTCAGTAGTAAGATGGGCACACTTAAGGCACAAACGACAAGTGATGAAAAAGTGGGTGATACGCCGGAATGCTGTAACTCATTAAGAGTAATGTAGATATAGATTTTGGAGAGGTGGCAGAGTGGCCTAATGCGGCGGTCTTGAAAACCGTTGACCCTAAAGGTCCGTGAGTTCGAATCTCACCTTCTCCGTTTTCTATAATACCGTCGGACATCGACGGGAGATAAGAGATCCTCTGAATGGCGGTGCTGTTCAGGGGGTTTTTTATGTCCGCACGTGTCAAAGGGTTGCGTGATAATTCCTCGACGGTATTTTGTATTCCTGAAATTTTCACTATCTCTCTTTCGACGGTCGTCTATATTCTCCCTCAATTGCCTCGTGTTTTATCTCTTTATCTCCAAATGGCGGCTTAGTAAAGGGGCCCTGGTAAAGGAATATTGTGCTGATATTGGCGCTATTTTTCAGGATTGTAAAATCCATTTACTAGGAATGGCGCTTTCGGGCTTGAGGAGTTCAGAGATCGAACTTTTAAAGGAGAGAGAGGTTTTGATAGTTTGCCAGAGGACGGCCTGTTTGGTCCAGTCCATTTCGGAGGAAATGTCGCGGAGTTTGTATTCGGGGATCGAGTCGAGGATTGGTGCATTGTCAGTTATTATCTCTGTCTGGATCGACGGAGATAAGTTTAAGAGCCCAAGTATATGACTTAGACTGGTTTGGCTGAAGCCCAGCCAAGCGGAGGCCTGATTCAGGTCTTTTATTTTGCCACCTGAAAGATTGCGGTTTAGGTGGTGGGCCAGAAGAAGCTGTTTTCTGATCGCTGGCTCATGATCAAGCTGTCGCTGCTTTCCTTTAATTGTGTTGGCGTGGATTCTTTTGATGTTTGAATCGAATTCCATCCGTTCGGTGGTTCCGTTCAGGATCATGCCGATCTTTTTGGCGGTGGAATCATAATCAGCTACCTTGATGAGCGTGCGGATGATCCTGCGCTTTTCTTCAAAGAACAGCGAATCCCAGATTGGCGAGAGGATGGCTTCTGACTCCGGCTTGTGCGGTGAATTCTTAAGGGTCTTAACTTCACCTCGCAGGATCTGTTCGATCCGTTCCTCCATCAGCTGGGCGTTAACATAGCGGACAGGACATTCAGCGTAGCCGCGTTTCTGAGCGTTCGAGCAAAGGTAGTAGCGGTATTTGAAGCGGTTTTTCTTTAGCGTATAGGTATGGACCATGGCGCTGCCGCAGGCCTTGCATTTGAGGACCTTGGATAGCAGTCCGGAGCAGTCCTTGTTTTTGAAGGGCTTTCTGTCCAGACGGTGATGAGACATTCGATCTTGCACCTTATTGAATGTTTCCTCGTCGATTATGGCAGTTTGAAGGCCGTCATAGATTTTTCCTTGATAGTTGGCTTTGCCAATGTAGGTGTGGTTTTTGAGCATGCGAACAATAGTTGTAATGCTGAATTTTTTGTTTCCGAAGGTTCTGCCGGTCTTGGTTGGCCAAGAGGGCGTGCGGTAGCCGGTGGCGGTGATTTCTTGCGCGACTTCCAGCGCGGAATTCTTTTCCAGATAAAGGGCATAGACTTTGCGGACCATGTCAACTTCGGCTGGGTTGATAATGATCTTGCGATTTTCTTTTGGGTCACGCATGTAGCCGAACGGCGGGTGGCCGCCGAGCCACTGGCCGCGTTTGCGAGCAGCGCTAAGTTTATCTTTCGTGCGTTCGCTGATTATTTCACGCTCAAACTGAGCGAAGGAAAGAAGGATGTTGAGGGTTAACCGTCCCATGGACGTATTGGTATTGAAATGCTGGGTAATGGAAACAAAGACGACGTTGTTTTTATCAAAGAATTCAAGAAGCTGGCTGAAATCAAGCAGTGATCGGGACAGCCGGTCCACTTTGTAGACCACCACGCAATTGATCTTTCCTTCTTTGATATGACTCAGGAGCTTCTGGAGGCCGGGCCTTTCAACGTTGGCTCCCGTGAAGCCTCCGTCATCGTAAAGCTCACTGGAGGCTGTCCAGCCTTCATGTTGTTGGCTTTTGATGTAGCTTGCGGCTGATTCGCGTTGGTTATCAAGAGAGCTGAACTCCTGATCCAATCCTTCGGATGAGGATTTACGGGTGTAAATGGCGCATACAAGATGCCTTTTTTGTTCGGGTTCGTTTGTCATGGCTTGAAAAAAGTATATCCATTTACATGATCTCCGGTCACCGCCGTGGCGACCGACGAGAGTGTTTTATAACCTTTCCCCTGATATTCAAATCCATTCTCCAGCACTTTGACCTCAATGAGCTGATCCTTGTATTCCTTCCTTATGATCGCGCCGGGAATGGGGAGTCGTTTATCCCGACCGTTTTTGCCTTCTTTACCGGGATTCTTTTTAGGGCGCAGGGTGTTGTTGTTGACCGGATCATATCGTTTGATAAGTTCGTTGATCCTGTTTTTCGTGTCATCAGGTAAACCGCCGTATTCGAGCGCCTGAAGGCGGTAAGCGATTTTGCGCCACAGGAAGACCTTGTTGCTGGATGAGGGGCTGTCTTGCCCGTACAGTGCGGCGTATTTGGCCTTTATAGCCTCCAACGGGGCATTCTTCAGGGCCATGATCTCGGTGATGAGGCTGTTATTTGTCGTTTGTGCCACGGTTTGTCTCCTTTCATTAGTCCAATGTAGCCATAGGTTTTACCTAATAGCAAGTCTGTTCAGAGATATATCTTCCGTCGGGATTGTGACTTGCTATCTCTCGAATTGTATGGGCATATTCATATGATGAAGACGAGGCCGATGCCACTTAACATGAAGGAAGAACTTTACATGGACGCCCTGCGGGAAAGCGTCACTTACTGCATTCCTGCCGGGCTTCATGATTGGTCGGTCAAGGCACTGCGCAGGGCCATGACCGGGGATGAGAAGATTCGCGCGCTGGAAACCTTATTAAAGGTATGCAGCGCGGAGGGCTGTTTCTGGGAGGGACTAAACGCGATTGACCAACTGATCGGTGATCCTGACATGGCCGAGCATCGTTCGCGTCTTTTGTTCTTGGCTGGGGAGATGAGCGTGGGACTCTATGAATATGATAAAGCTACGGGCTATTACGCCCGCAGTCTTGCCTGCCCGATCAGGACAAAGAACCAGCATATTGCGACCGTGACCAAGCTGGGGTTCTGCAATCTCTATCGGCAAGATTTCAAGGGAGCCGGGGAGTGGTCCCGCTGGGCGATCAAGTTGGGTCCGGGTTCATGGGAGGCGTGGAAAAACCTGGGGGTGAGCCTTGAGCATCAGAATCAGATCGAGGAAGCGTTCCTCGCATATTTTAAGGCTGTGTTTTTGAGCCGAGGCCGGGTGGTGCCGGTGATGCATTTGACTCGCCTTAGTCAGCGGCATCCGGGTGTTGTGCCGGATGTCGGTGGGCTTAGACCGAAAATTTATCGGGAATATTGTATTATATTCTGATAAATTCTTAAAAACCTCGTCGCTGTTCTTCTCTCTCTCTCTCTCTCTCTCTAATATTTAAGTATCTATTAAAGAGGTTTAACCGTAAGATGAACATGCGGCCACCTAGCACATTTGGAAAATGTAGAATATATGGGTGCTGTTACTTTGAATAAAACCACGGGAAGTTTCTGCGCATTTTTCCTTTGAAAGGGCTGATACCATGAAAAGAGCAAAAGTTTCCCCCAAGCGGAAGAGTATGCCGGTTCCCAAGAAGGAAAAGGCTCGAGTCAAGGCGGAGCCAAAGTTTCCGGCAAAGATTCCCTTGGTTGCCGCGGTTTCTTTAGCGGGAACAGGAGTTATTGCTGAAACAGAAATGCCCGTGAACATTCCTTCCGAAAGCACATTTCCCATCGTTGGCATCGGCGCTTCCGCCGGGGGATTGGCGGCATTTGAGGCGTTCTTTTCGGGTATGCCCGCCGACCGGGATCCCGGCATGGCCTTTGTGCTGGTCCAGCATCTGGCCCCTGACCACAAGAGTATCCTGACCGAACTTATTCGCCGTTATACCCGCATGCAGGTTTTTGAGGTTGAGGATGGCATGGTTGTCCAGCCTAACTGCACCTACATAATTCCGCCCAATCGCGACATGGCTTTTTTGAACAGTGCGCTTCAGTTGCTGGAACCGTCCGCCCAGCGCGGTATGCGTCTGCCTATTGATTTCTTTTTCCGATCCCTCGCGCAGGATCAGCACGAGCGGGCGATCGGTATTGTGCTGTCGGGTACCGGATCTGATGGCACGCTGGGCTTGAGGGCTATCAAAGGCGAGGGCGGCATGGTGATGGCGCAGAATCCTGAATCCACCGAGTACGACGGCATGCCGCGCAGTGCGATCGGCACGGGCCTCGTGGATTATGAACTGCCACCGGGAGAGATGGCTGCTCAGTTGATGGCCTACGCCCTTCACGCTTTTGGGAAACCCCATCAGCCGGGAACAGTCGCCTCACCTAAGACTGAAAGCGCTTTGAAGAAGATCTTTGTTTTGCTGCGCGACCGGACGGGTCACGACTTTTCACTCTATAAGCCCAGCACGATCAACCGCCGTATTGAACGCCGGATGGTCGTCCATCAGATCGATACCATGGATGGCTACGTCAAGTTCTTGCAGCAAACGCCCACTGAGGTGTCGGCTCTTTTTCGCGACCTGTTGATCGGCGTGACCAATTTCTTTCGTGATCCGGAGGCGTTCAAACTGATCGAGGAACAGGTTATCCCTAAACTTTTTGTCGGCAAGCCTGCCGGGGCCTCGATCCGTGTCTGGTCGCCCGGGTGTTCTACGGGGGAAGAGGCGTATTCCCTGGCTATCCTGCTCGCCGAGCGGCAGGAAATGATGAAGCAGAGTTTTTCGATACAGGTATTTGCGACCGACATTGACAGTCAGGCGATCGCAACAGCCCGCCATGGTATTTATCCGGCCAGTATCAGTAGCGACGTTTCACCGGAGCGGTTGGCCCGTTTTTTCACGCTTGAGGCCGGTGGCAATGCGTACCGTATCCACAAAGGCATCCGCGATATGCTGGTGTTTTCCGAGCAGGATGTGATCAAGGACCCGCCATTCTCAAAGCTTGAGCTTATCAGTTGCCGTAATCTCATGATCTACTTGGGTGGGGAATTACAGAAGAAACTTATTCCCTTGTTCCACTATGCGCTTAATCCCGGGGGGACGCTCTTTTTAGGCACGTCCGAGACCATCGGTGAGTTTAATGATCTGTTCACTGTGCTGGACCGGAAATTAAAGGTGTATCAGGGCAAAGCGACTCATCAAGGCGCTTCGCGCGCGGTGTTCAGCCGTTACCTGTCACCGGGGACGGCGGTTGATGCGGCGCTTCCAAGGCCCACCGGAAGCAAGACCTTTCCCGTTAAATTACCTCTGCGCGAGTTGACCGAACAGGCGATCCTGCGGGAAGTTGCTCCGGTCGGAGCGCTAGTGAACGGGCATGGCGATATTCTTTATTTGCACGGCCGCTCCGGGATGTATCTTGAACCGGCAACAGGCGAGAGCGGTGTTAACAATATCCTGAAGATGGCGCGCGAAGGCCTGAAGCATGAATTATCCAATGCCCTGCATAAAGCTGTAAGGATCAAGGAGGCCGTTCGCTCTTCAAGTTTGCGTGTAAAAACAAACGGCCACTATACCTTGGTCAATATGAGCGTTCATCCGGTGATGAGCGGGGCCGTCGCCACGCCGGAATCGCCGGCGTATCTGGTTATTTTGATGGAAGCGCTGGCAACAGATCCGGTGAGTCGCATTCCGCTTCCCGGCGATACGGAACATACTTCAGATACCGATGCTCGTATTGCGGCACTTAATCAGGAACTTCAGGCCAAGGAAGAGTTCCTTCAAGCTGCTAATGAGGAACTGGAGACCTCCAACGAAGAACTTAAATCCTTCAACGAGGAAATGCAGAGCGTGAATGAGGAGATGCAATCGACCAATGAGGAACTGGAGACGTCCAAGGAAGAATTGCAGTCGGTCAATGAGGAGTTGGCCACGGTCAATGCGGAATTGCAGACCAAGGTTCTCGATCTGTCCCGCGCCAATAACGATATGAACAATCTTCTCGCCGGAACAGGGATCGCGACCATTTTTGTGGATCATCAGATGCGGATCCTGCGTTTTACCGCTAGCGCCAGCACGATCATCAATTTGATCGCGACTGATATGGGGCGGCCCGTGAGTCACATCCTCACGAATCTGGTGGGGTATGACCGATTGGTCGCGGATACACAGTCCGTGCTCGATACGCTGGGTTTCAAAGAGGTGGAAGTTCAAACCACGGCGGGCCAGTGGTACACCCTGCATATTCAGCCTTACCGCACGCTCGACAATGTGATCGAAGGTGCGGTGATCACGTTTGTGGATATCACAGAGACGGTAAAGACGCGTGAAGTGGCGCGAGAAAGTCAGGAGTTGTTTAAGAAATTGTTCGTGGAGGCGCCACTGGGCATTGCCTTGATCGACTCATTGACGGGACAGATCTATGAAGTTAATCCGAAGTTTGCCAGGATCGCGGGCAGAACAAGGGAAGAGATGATGAAAATTGACTGGATGAGCATCACGCATCCAGAGGATGTTCAGAAAGACCTTGATAATATGGCGCTGTTGAATGCCGGCAAGACAAACGGATTCCAGATGGAAAAACGATATCTTCGGCTTGATGGGGCCGTTGTCTGGATCAGCATGACAATTGCGCCGATGATGGTTGAAGGTAAAAAGAATGGGCGTCATTTTTGTATGATCGAGGACATCGCCGAGCGCAAGCAGGCGGAGGAATCCTTGCGCAAAGCCAATGAAATGCTCCGTTTGGCCGTGGTCGTCCGCGATGCCCATGATGCTATTACTGTGCAGGATCTGGAGGGACGTATCATTGCCTGGAACCCGGGCGCGGTCAGAATGTATGGCTGGAGTGAAGTCGAAGTGCTGGCGATGAATATCCAGGATCGGATCCCCGAGGAGCGGCGCGATGAGGCATTAGCCAAGGTTGTGCGACTGAGCAAGGCTGAAGTCTTGGAATCGTATCAGACCGAGCGGATTTGCAAAGATGGTTCGGTCAGGGAGGTTTCGATCATAGCTACAGCTTTAATGAATGAGGCCGGGCAAATGTACGCGATCGCAACAACGGAACGACCGAGAGAAGGCAAGCCTGGTTGAACGCTGGAGGCGCACCATGGAAAACATCGACAGCAGCGCGGAACACGCCGCCGTATTGCGTAAGGAAGCCGAGAAAAGGTCCAAGGCCACGAACGCGTGGATCGACCGTTTCGAGCCCGATGAATTGACGCCCATGGCTGTAAGGCAGGCGTTCAATGAATTGCATGTACACCAGATCGAGCTGGAGATGCAAAATGAGGAATTGCGCCGGGCGCAGTTGGAACTTGATATGGCACGGGCGCGGTATTTTGATCTTTATGATCTTGCACCCGTGGGTTATTGCACATTGAACGAACAAGGGCTTATTATGGAGGCCAACCTTACTGCCGCCACCTTGCTGGGTGTGATCCGGGGTGTGTTGGCGGGACAGCCGATCTCCCGGTTTATTCTTAAAGAAGATCAGGATGGGTATTATCAGCAACGTAAACAGCTTTTTGCGACCGGTGAAACGCAGTCGCTGGAATTACGGATGGTGAAGAAAGAGGGGGCGGTATTTTGGGTTCAGCTGCAGATCGCGGCCGCGAAAGATGAAGGCGGTGCCCCTGTATGCCGCATTACATTGAGCGATGTAACCGCGCGTAAAATGCTGGAGAGTGAGTTGGTGATCATGGCGCATGTTGATACGCTGACGCGTACGCTTAACCGCCCCGCGTTTCTTGAGAAAGCCAGTCGGGAGATCGCACGCGCCAGACGTACCGGCATGCAATGCGCGGTCATGTTTGTTGATCTTGATCATTTCAAGAGTGTGAATGATACGCTGGGGCATTCGGTAGGCGATGAGCTTCTTAAAGACACGGCACTGGGTCTTGCCGCCTGTATCAGGGAAACAGACATGATGGCGCGTGTCGGCGGGGATGAGTTCCTTATTCTTTTGAATGATCTGGAAAGCGGGCAGGGGGCTCAATATATTGCTGAACGTATCCGGGAAAAATTTAATGCACCGCGGCTGATCGCGGGCAATGATCTTTTTAGCCTCGTCAGCAGAATCTGTGGGTTAATGTTGGCGTCGGCAAATTTCCAAGTTGATGGTATAACGCAAGTTCTATCGTTCTAAACTTCCGAAAACCGTACGCTTTTCTCATAGCGAGTTTAGCTTTCAGATTTAAGCCTT
>CAIUQE010000029.1 GCA_903901225.1 Candidatus Omnitrophota bacterium | reverse complement strand
GATTGAGAACTTCCCAGGGTGGGTGGTCACACTTGACCGGAATGACTGGTCATACCTGACCGGAAAAGGTGGTCACACCTTACCGGAATTGCTGGTCATGCCTGACCGGAAAGGGTGGTCATACTTGACCGAAATACGCACAAAACACTCAATGAGTTGCAGATCAACAGTCCGTTATATAAAAAGATCGCGTTGAACAACGAGTTGGTGGGAGATATTTTACCGCCTCCGGAATATATCCTGGAATCGTACATGGTGACGTTGCAGGTTTTGGGAGAAACAGATCAAAAAACTGCCGGGGAGATGATCGATAAACTTGGAGCATTGCAGAATGATTATGTGACGCGCCATGCTTACTGGGTTAAAAGCCTGGACGACGGGAAAATGAGGTCGGTTTTAGTCGAAGATTCCTATAAAGCGGCCATGGCGTTTTATCGTATTTTGAACGAGCAATTTATTCCGGCGATCCAAAAAGGGGATAAGGAGACAGCGGCAAAGTTGGCGTATGGTTTGCTGTACGCGCAATACAAGGCCCAGCGCGCGGCGATCGACCAGGTCGTACAGATGGCCAACGATCGTATTGACAGTGATCAGAAGTTCGCGGCGGTGACCATTCACCAAAGAACCAAGTTTTTAACGGCGATAGGGATCGTGGTTATCGTCCTGATCGTGGTTGTGTTCTGGGTATTGGCGCAATCATTGTCGATCACGGGAATTGTGGCGCGGATCCGGGATGTTTTGTTGGGGATGTCCGACGGTGACCTGACGCAACGTTTGCGATTGGACCGTAATGACGAGATCGGCGTTGTGGCCCGGGTTATGGATAATGTTTCAGAAAAATTGTCAGGGATCGTCGGGAAAATTCAGGACGCTTGCCTGGAGATGACCTCATCGGCCTCCCAGATCCAGTCCGCCGCGCAGGAACAGTCCGTGGGCGCTACGGAGCAGGCCTCCGCCATCAACGAAGCGTCGACGACCGTTAAGGAATTGTCCGTAACCGCGTTCCAGATCGCGCAGAATGCCGAGAATGTGTCCAAAACCGCGGAGCGCACGGCCGCGGGAATGCAGGAGATCAATCTCCGGGTGGACGCGACCGCCAAGAAGATCCTGGCGCTGGGGGAGAAGTCGCAGTCTATCGGGAACATCACAAAGCTGATCGACGATATCGCGGAGCAGACGAACCTTTTGGCGTTGAACGCGGCGATCGAGGCGGCGCGGGCGGGAGAAGCGGGGCGCGGATTCGCGGTAGTGGCGCAGGAAGTGCGCAAGCTGGCCGAGCGGTCTTCGGAGTCAACGGAAGAGATCCGGCTGCTTATTACCGAAATTCAGACGGAAACCAACGCGACGATCATGGGCATCGAGGATTCCCTCAAGTGGGTGGCGCGCGGGGTGGAGATGATCCGGGAAACGGCCGGATCGGCGAAGGAAATATCGATCGCGACCCAACAGCAGAGGTCGGCCTCCGAGCAGACGGTGCAGGCGATGCAGGAGATCAACACGGTGACGCGGCAGTTCGCGGCGTCGACCAAACAGGCGGCGGCTTCCGCGACGAGTTTGAGTGAATTGGCAAGGAAATTAAAGACGGCCATCGATGGATTCAAGTTAGAGAAGAAGGATGCCAGGGCTTGAAAGTAATGGGGACACGAACGAAATACCTACATTCTCTGATTCTGGTTTGATATTAACGACAACTTGCCCCGCTTTTCGCATTGTACCCGGGTTCAATCGACACCTGAAGGCTTCCTTCCTAAAATACCAAATAATATCGGGGCGGATTTTTCTAATGAAAAATCCGGGTTTATCGAGAAAACTTCTCGATTTTGATTTCGAGAAAATTATCACGATTACGATTATTCTCTTGCGGGAAATTCATGCCCTCTCTATAATCGATGGATATTCCAATCTAACAAGGAGCACTTTATGGTTGTTGAGAACCTGCAGGATGACGTCAAGGCTGTCGTCGACCGCTGGAAGGGCAAGGAAGGCAATCTCATCATGGTCCTGCACGACATCCAGGACCGTTACGGCTACGTCCCGCGCGCGGCGGCGCTCGAAGTGTCCCACCAGAGCGGCATGCCCCTGGCGCGGATCTATGAGGTGCTGACGTTCTATAATTACTTCAAATTGCAGGCGCCGGGGAAGTTCAACATTTCGGTGTGCCTGGGCACCGCCTGTTACCTTAAAGGGGCGCCCGCTTTGATCGAGGAGGTCCGCAACATCCTCCACGTCGACGAGGGGCAGACGACCAAGGACGGGTTGTTCCATTTGCAGATCGTCCGTTGCCTGGGCTGCTGCGGCCTGGCCCCGGTCATCACGGTCGACCAGAAGGTTTACAGCGCCGTCAAGAAAAGCGACGTGATGGGCATCATCGGTGAACATTCCAAGACCATTTAATCCAGGAGAATGCCGTTATGGCCATGACCAGGGATGACTTGAATAATTTGAAGGCGGAAACACAGGCGAAGGAGCCGAAGAACTGGATCCGCGTCGGCTACAGCACCTGCGGCGTGGCGGCGGGCGCGAAAGAGGTCTTCGATGTCCTCAGCGAAGAGGTGAAGGCCCGCAACATGGACCTGCTCGTGAAGAAATGCGGCTGTGTGGGGCTTTGCTCGGCCGAACCGCTGGTCGAGGTCAATATCGAGGGCGTGCCGCGGGTGTTCTACGGCAAGGTCAACAAGGAAGTGGCCCATCGCATCATGGATGAACACGTCTGCCAGAAGAAACTTGTCGAGAACCACATTTACGAAATTTAATGCCGGACCGCGCATCCGCCAGGTCCGCCCCTGAAATAAAGGAAAGCCTATGAAACAGATCCTCATGCAAGATACCAGCGGCACGTTGAAGAAGGAATTGCGTGACCTTTACGTGTCCTTCAACAGCCATTTGCGCGACAACGGCCTTGCGGACAAGGCACAGGTGGTCCTGGTGTCGGATATCGGCGTGCACAACAAGGGCATGGTCGTCAAGGTGCTGCCCGAAGGGTTCATTTACATCAATGTCCAGGGGGCGCACATCGCCGACATTGTGGCCAAAACGGTCGTCAACGGCGAGAAGATCGCGGCGCTGGCGTTCGAGCGCCCCAGCCGGCAGATGCGCATCGTCCTTCGCAACTGCGGCATCGTGGATCCCGAGAGCATCGACGATTACATCGCGCATGACGGTTACCAGGGGCTGGCGAAGGCCCTGGCCATGGGCCCGGAGAAGGTGATCGAGGAGATGAAGAAGGCGGGCCTGCGCGGCCGCGGCGGCGCCGGTTTTCCGACGTGGCTCAAATGGAACCTGACCCGCGCGGTCCAGGGCGAACAGAAATTCATCATCTGCAACGGCGACGAGGGCGACCCGGGCGCGTACATGGACCGTTCGGTGCTCGAAGGGGACCCCCATTCCGTCATCGAAGGCATGGTGATCGGCGGTTTCGCGGTCGGGGCGAAGAACGGCATCTTTTATATCCGCGCCGAATACCCGCTGGCCGTGGCGCGCATCCAGAAGGCCATCGACGTGTGTTACGCCAAGGGCCTTCTCGGCAAGAATATTTTCGGTTCCGGCTTTGATTTTGACGTCGAGATCCGGCTTGGCGCCGGGGCTTTCGTGTGCGGGGAAGAGACCGCGCTCATCGCTTCGGTCGAGGGCCTGCGCGGTTATCCGCGCCCCCGCCCGCCGTTCCCGTCGGTCAAGGGGCTTTGGAACAAGCCCACGGTCATCAATAACGTTGAAACGCTGGCGAACGTCAGCTATATCCTTTCCAAGGGCGGTGAAGTTTTCGGCAAGATCGGCATCGAGGGGTCCACGGGGACCAAGGTGTTCGCGCTGACGGGCAAGGTCAAGAATTCCGGCCTTGTGGAGGTCCCGATGGGCACGACCCTGCGCGAGATCGTGTTCGATATCGGCGGCGGTGTCCTGGACAACCGCGCGATCAAGGCGATCCAGACGGGCGGCCCTTCCGGCGGCATGATCCCCCAGGAGTTCTTTGACACGCCGGTGGGCTATGAAAGCCTCCAGAAGCTGGGGTCGATCATGGGTTCGGGCGGCATGATCGTCATGGACGAGAACGACTGCATGGTGGATATTTCCAAATTTTATCTTGGTTTTTGCGTCGATGAATCGTGCGGCAAATGCGCCCCCTGCCGTATCGGCGGCGTGCAGATGCTCGAGATCCTCAAAAGGATCACGCAGGGCAAGGGCGAGCTGGATGACCTGGAAAAGCTCAGCGAGATCGCCGAGGCGATGCAGCGGGCGTCCCTGTGCGGCCTGGGCCAGACGGCGGCCAATCCTGTCCTTTCGACCATGAAATATTTCGGGATGGAATACGAACGGCATGTCATCAACAAGAAATGCCCGGCGGGGAAGTGTGCCAGCCTTGTCCAGTACAGCATCAACAAGGAACGTTGCACGGGTTGCGGCATGTGCGCCCGCAACTGCCCGGTCAATGCCATTTCGGGCGACCGCCAGAGCAAGTACACCATCGACATGGCCAAGTGCATCGGCTGCGGGAATTGTTTTGAAGTGTGCAAATTCGGCGCGGTCCTGCGCCAATAACGGAATGTTCCAAGGAGTCTTTGTATGCCTACGACGATAAAGATCAAAGCCGTGATCAACGGGATCGCGATCGAGGCCGAAGCCGGCGCCACGATCCTTGAGGCGGCCCAGAAGGCCCAGGTCAAGATACCGACCCTTTGCAAGCATCCCGACCTTGTGCCGTCGGCCGGTTGCGGCATTTGCGTTGTCCGCGTCAAGGGCAACCGCAAGATGCTGCGGGCCTGCTGCACGCCCCTGGAAGCGGGCATGGACATCATCACCCATGACCCCGAGATCGTGCAGACGCGCCGGACGGTCCTGGAACTGATCATGTCGAACCATCCCACGGATTGCCTCGTGTGCGGGCGCAACAACAATTGCGAACTGCAGAAGATCTGCGCCGAGTTCGGGCTGAGGGAGGCTCGTTTTGAACAGATGCTGCCCGACCTGCCCATTGATAATTCCACGAACACGATCATCCTTGACCCGCGCAAGTGCATCCACTGCAACCGCTGCATCGATGTCTGCCAGAACGGCCAGGATGTCTGGGCGCTGTCCTTCATTGACAGAGGCTTCAAGACCCGCATCGCCCCGGCGGGTGACATCAAGCTGGCGGAATCGCCGTGCGTCCGCTGCGGCCAGTGCTCCGCGCATTGCCCGACCGGCGCCATCTGCGAGAACGACGAGACGCAGAAGGTCTGGTCGCTCCTGCAGGACCCGGAGAAGTATTGCGTGGTCCAGATCGCCCCGGCGGTGCGCGTGGCCGTGGGCGAGGGGTTCGGTTACCCGGTGGGCACGAACCTGACCAAGAAACTTTACGCTTTGCTGCGGCGCCTGGGGTTCAAGGCGGTCTTTGACACCAATTTCGGGGCCGACCTGACCATCATGGAAGAGGGCCACGAGTTCATCGAGCGTTTCGTCAATAAAAAGGGCCCCCTGCCGCTCATCACCAGCTGCTGTCCGGCGTGGGTCGATTACCTGGAAAAGTATTACGGCGACATGATCGACCTTTTTTCGTCGGCCAAGAGCCCGCACGAGATGGTCGGCGCCTTGTCGAAGACCTACTACGCGCAGAAGAAGAACATTGACCCGGCCAAGATCAAGGTCATATCGATCATGCCCTGCACCGCGAAAAAATTCGAGATCAGCCGCGCGGCCGACATGTCGGCGTCGGGTTTCCAGGATGTTGACGTGTCGCTGACGACCCGCGAGCTCATCCGCATGATCCGCCAGGCGGGCATTGATTTCCGCCAGCTTCCCGACGAGAGTTCCGACCTCCTGCTGGGGGATTACGCCGGATCCGGCACGATCTTCGGGGCCACCGGCGGCGTTATGGAAGCGGCGCTCCGCACCGCGTATGCCGCGATCACGGGTGAGGAGTTGAAGAACGTGAATTTCAACGCTGTCCGCGGCCTGCAGGGGATCAAGGAGACCACGGTCAACATCAAGGGCACCGAGGTCAGGATCGCGGTCGCGCACGGTCTGAGGAATGTCGGGGCCATCATGAAAAAGGTCCGCGACGCGCGCCTGAAGAACGAGCCATTGCCCTATCATTTCATCGAGGTCATGGCCTGTCCCGGCGGTTGCGTGGGTGGCGGCGGCCAGCCCTACATGGTCAATGATGATATTCGCCGCCAGCGTGCCAAAGGGTTGTATGATGAGGATGCGGGCCTCAAGCACCGCTGTTCGCACGAGAATTTTTATGTCCAGCAGCTTTACAGGGATTTCCTGGAAAAGCCGTTGTCGCACAAGTCGCATGAGCTGTTGCACACGAAGTACAAGTCGCGTCCGCTGTACACTAAATAAGCCCTGATCAGCGGCGGCATATACCTGTAGCCAGGGCCCGGTCTTAACGGGCCTGAAGCAAGGGATCGGCGGAGTTCTTTAAGCCCCGGTCCTGTTTTTGCAGGTCCGGGGCTGTTTTTTTGTAAGACAAAGGGAGGTATTATGACCAAACGTTTAGGCTTTGTGGGGATCATCATCGAGGACCGGCTGACGGCGGCGCCGGAGGTCAACAGGATCCTTTCCGCGTACGGCGAGGACATTGTGGCCCGGGTCGGCTTGCCGTACCGCGAGCGCAAGTGCAGTGTTATCACCCTGACGGTCGATATGACATCCGACGAGATCGGGGCTTTGACGGGCAAGCTCGGCGCTATTGAGGGCGTTACGGTACGTTCGGCCATGGCGAAAGCATAAGGGGAGGACGGGGATATGCGCGTTGAACATGACATGCTGGGAGAGAAAGAGGTTCCGGCCACGGTCTACTGGGGGATACATACCCAGCGGGCTTTGGAGAATTTTCCGTTCGCCAGCGGCCGCGTGCCTTTCGAACTTATCAGGGCCATGGCCATGGTCAAGCGCGCCGCGGCCGGCGCGAACCGTGACCTCGGTTATCTTTCGGCTGAAAAAGCCGCCGCGATCATTACCGCCTGCGACGAGATCATGGCGGGCCAGCTGACCGACCAGTTCCCCCTTGACGCGCTCCAGGGAGGGGCCGGGACGTCGACACATATGAACGTCAATGAGGTCATCGCCAATCGCGGCCTGGAGATCCTGGGCCGTGACAAGGGCGATTACGCCGGTCTCCATCCGCTTCAGGACGTGAACCTTCACCAGTCGACCAATGATGTGTACCCGACGGCCGTGAAGGTCGCCGCGATCCTGGAGCTCAAGCGCCTGAGCGATGCCATCGCCCTCCTGCAGGGCGCATTGCAGCGCAAGGAAAAGGAATTTGCCGACATCATCAAGCTTGGCCGGACGGAAATGCAGGACGCCGTGCCCATCACGCTGGGTTCGGAATTTTCGGGCTGGGCTGAGGCCGTGGCGCGCGACCGCTGGCGCACGTTCAAGTGCGAGGAGCGCCTGAGGGTCGTCAATATCGGCGGGACCGCGGTGGGCACCGGCATCGGCGCGCCGCGCGATTATATTTTCCTGGTCATCGAGAAATTGCGCGAGGCAACGGGCCTGGGCCTGTCCCGTGCGGAAAATCTTGTGGGCGAGACCGCGAACGCCGACACGTTCGTCGAGGTGTCGGGGATCCTGAAGGCCCACATGGTCAATATCCTGAAGATGTCCAATGAATTGCGGCTGATGAACATGCTCGGCGAGATCAAGCTCCCGTCGGTGCAGGCGGGGTCGTCGATCATGCCGGGCAAGGTCAACCCGGTCATCCTCGAAGCCGCGTCGCAGGCCGCGATGAAGGTGATCGCCAATGACGCGCTGGTGACGGAGGCGGCGTCGCGCGCCACGGGGCAGATCGTCGAGTTCATGCCGCTGTTGGCCGACGCGCTGTTGGGGTCATTGCTGCTGCTTAACAGGATCAACGCGGTGCTGGCCCGGCATATCGAAGGGATCAGGGCTGACGAGGCGCGCTGCCGTTATTACGTGGACAAGAGCCGCACCATCATCACGGCGTTCGTGGCGAAGGTGGGGTATGACCGTTGTAACGCGCTGTTAAAAGAATTCGAGGCGACCGGCAAGGAGAATTTGCGGGCTTTTCTGGAAGAGGCGCTGGGCGCGGAGATGGTGGGCCGCGTTCTCTCGTCCCACAATCTTGTCGGGTTAGGGCACAGGGAGCCGCATGGATAAGACGCCAAAGTCATTGAGGCTGCAGATCGGGCTGTTCGGCCGCACTAATGTCGGGAAATCCAGTTTTCTCAACATGATCGCGGGCCAGGACGTCGCGATCACCTCCACCGTGGCCGGGACGACCACCGATGTCGTCGAGAAGGCCATGGAGCTGTTGCCCCTGGGGCCGGTGACCTTCCTTGACACGGCCGGCCTTGATGACACCTCGGCTTTGGGCGGCAAGCGCCTGGAACGCACGGGCCGGGCCCTGGACCGTTCGGACATCGCGGTCCTTGTGGTCGAGCCGGGGGTCTGGGGTGAGAGTGAGGACAGTTTTGTCGGTATCCTCAGGGAGAAGGCAAAGCCATTTTTGGTCGTCGTCAACAAGGTCGACCTTGCGGCGCCGGGACAGGACTTCCTGGGCCGGATCGCCGGGGTCACGGACAAGGTCGTCCTTTGTTCGAGCGCCGGGCACGCCGGGCGTGAAGGGGCGTTGAACGAGGTGAAGCGCTGCCTGATCGCGCTTTGCCCCGCGGATTTCCTCAAGCCGCCGTTGTTGATCGGCGACCTTGTTCCCGCGGGTGGGACGGTTGTGCTCGTTGTTCCCATTGACCTGCAGGCCCCCCGGGGGCGGCTTATCCTGCCGCAGGTGCAGGCGATCCGCGACGCGCTGGACAATGACGCGATCGTGGTGATCGTGAAGGAGCGGGAATTTGAAGCGGCCCTGCGTAACCTGAGGCAGCCGCCGGACCTTGTGGTGTGTGATTCGCAGGTCGTGATGAAAACAGTGGCCCAGACGCCGGCCGGGGTGAAATGCACGACGTTCTCGATCCTGTTCGCCCGGTTCAAGGGCGAT
This sequence comes from Candidatus Omnitrophota bacterium, assembly GCA_903901225.1. Taxonomy (GTDB): domain Bacteria; phylum Omnitrophota; class Gorgyraeia; order Zapsychrales; family Fredricksoniimonadaceae; genus Fredricksoniimonas; species Fredricksoniimonas borealis. Next base: position 26,877 of record CAIUQE010000029.1, on the reverse strand, counting down.
CTGCGGGAACTGGCGGCCGGGGCGGCCCGTATCAAAGATCTGAAGCCCGGCGACAGGGTGCTTATCGCCGAAAGCTGTTCCCATCACGCGGCCGAGGATGATATCGGCACCGTCAAGATACCGCGCTGGCTGCGGCAGTATGTCGGGGGAGACCTGGTGATCGACCATGCCGCGGGGCGTGATTATCCGCCGGACTTGCGGGGGTACCAACTAATAATCCATTGCGGTTCCTGCATGCTCACGCGCGGTGAAATGCTGTGGCGCGTCCATCAGGCGAAGGAAAAAGGCGTTGCGATCACCAATTACGGTTTGAGCATCGCGTGCGTGCAGGGTGTCCTGGAGCGTGTTTTATCGCCGTTCCCGGCCGCGTTGGACGCTTTTGAGAGCGGATCGGGCAAAACAGCCCGGAAAGGCATATCATGACACACACAACATTATCCCCGGCCTGGGCCGATCAGCGCATCCGGGAAGACCAGATCACGCGCTACATGGATGGCGGCCGCGATTTCATCGAGGAAGCGGGGCTTGAAGCAAGGCTCAAGGCGGCGCCGGCCGATCCGGACCCTGTACGGGTGCGCGAGATCCTGGCCAAGTCCCTGGCCATCCAGGACCTTACCCTCGATGAGGTCGCGCTGCTCATCAATGTCAGCGACAAGGGGCTGCTCGAGGAAATGCGCGCCACGGCGCTCAAGGTCAAGCTGAAGGTTTACGACAACCGGATCGTGACCTTCGCGCCGTTCTATCTCGGCAATTACTGCGTGAACCGTTGTTCCTACTGCGGGTTCAACGACGACAACACTTCTGCCGCCCGCAAGGTGCTCAATGAAGAGGAGATCCGCCGGGAGGTCGAGGTCCTTGCCGGCCGTATCGGGCACAAGCGCCTGATCGTTGTTTACGGCGAGCATCCGCGCAACGATGTGGACTATATCGTGGCCAGCATGAAGACCATTTACGATGTCAAGGTCAAGACGCGCCGGGGCACGGCGTCGATCCGCCGCGTGAATGTCAACGCGCCGCCTTTTTCCGTCGAGGACCTGAAAAAGATCAATGACGCGGGGCTGGGCACGTACCAGGTCTTCCAGGAGACGTACCACCGGGGAACCTATGCCCGCATGCACCCGGCGAATACCATCAAGGGGAATTATCACTGGCGCCTGTACGCGATGCATCGCGCCATGGAAGCCGGGATCGATGATGTGGGCATTGGCGCTCTCTTCGGGCTTTATGACTGGCGTTACGAGCTCATGGGGCTTGTGGCGCACACCCAGGCGCTTGAAAAGAAGATGGGGGTCGGCGCGCACACGATCTCTTTTCCCCGCCTGGTGCCCGCGCTCAATTCCGCCATCGGCGCCGACTGGCCGTACCTCGTCGGGGACGATGATTTCCGCAGGATCATGATGATCATCCGCCTGGCTGTGCCGTATACGGGCATGATCATCACCGCGCGCGAGAAGGCCGCCATCCGCAACGATGCCTTGATGATGGGCGTGACGCAGATGGACGCCTCATCGCGCATCGCCATCGGCGGTTACGCGGACGCCGTGACGGCGCAGAAAGAGAACAAGCAGCAGTTCATCCTCGGCGACACGCGTTCGCTCGACGAGCTTATCCGCGACCTGGCCGGGATGGGGTACATTACCTCCTTTTGTACCGCCGGCTACCGTTGCGGGCGCACCGGCCGCTGCATCATGGACCTTCTCAGGAGCGGGGCGGAGGGAAAATTCTGCAAGCTGAACGCGGTGCTCACGTTCCAGGAGTGGATCGACGATTTCGCGGGCGAGGACACACGGCGCCTGGCCCAGCCGCTGATCGACCGCGAGGTCGCCGAGATCAAGGCGCGCCAGCCGCAGTCGTTCGATGTTTTCATGGATTACCATGCCAGGATCAAGGATGGCCAGAGGGACCTTTATTTATGAACCGTGAGGAGATCATCCGGCATCTGGAGAGCCCCGACCCCCGTGAATTGTTCGCCGAGGCCGACCGCGTGCGGCGCTCTGTCGTCGGTGATGAGGTCCACCTGCGCGGCCTCATTGAGTTTTCCAATATCTGTGACCGGGATTGCCTGTATTGCGGCCTGCGCCGTTCGAACCGGGCCGTGGAGCGCTACCGGATGGGCACGGAGGATATTTTCACGGCGGTCCGCGACGCGGCCGCGCTGGGTTATCCGAGCGTGGTCCTGCAATCGGGAGAGAGCGCCCGGTATTCGCTGGAAGAGATGTGCGCGCTCGTGCGGCGCATTAAATCGGAGACGGGCGTCGCGGTGACCTTGTCCATCGGCGAGAAGACGCGCGCCGAATATGCCGCGCTGAAAGAGGCCGGGGCGGATCGGTACCTGCTGCGCTTCGAAACGTCATCCGAGGCGCTGTTCCGGGAGCTGAAGCCGGATTCTTCGCGCGCGGCGCGCATGCAATGCCTGGCCTGGTTGCGTGAGGCGGGGTTTCAGGTCGGTTCCGGCATCATGGTCGGCCTTCCCGGTCAGACGCACGCGATGGTGGCTGATGACATCCTCCTGATGAAGGAGCTAGACCTTGACATGATCGGGATCGGGCCTTTCATCGCCAATCCGCAAACGCCCCTCGGTGGGGCGCGGAGCGGGACGCTGGACCTTACCTTGAGGGCCGTGGCGCTCTTGCGGATCATCACGCGCAACGCCCATATCCCCGCCACGACGGCCATGGGGTCGATCGAACCCGGCGGCAGGGAAAAAGCGTTGCAGTGCGGCGCCAATGTCCTGATGCCCAATGTCACGCCCGTCAAATACCGCGCCCACTACCAGCTTTATCCCAACAAGATCTGCATCAAGGACCAGCCCGGTGATTGCGCCGTGTGCGTCGCGGGCATGTTCGGGCGTATGGGCCGCCGCGTGGCCACGGGTCCTGGCCACAGCCTCAAAGCGCTGGTGCCGGCCGACACGAAAACCGCTTCCCGACGGGAAAAAAAGATTTAAAAAAACTTGACTTGCCCCTTTTCGCATCTACTATATGTAGTGTCTGCCGCGCACGATTGCGACAATAGCTTGGTTTTCAGCGTCTTATTGCCCTTTCACAGCCGTTAACATTGAAGACACGTGGTCCTGATGGCCCAGCCAAAGTTCAAATATCTTTACGGCCCTGTTCATTCCTGGAGAATGGGGATGTCCCTGGGGGTTGACCCCATTTCCACAGTCACAAAGATATGCAACCTCAACTGCACCTATTGCCAGCTCGGCTGCGCGGGGATCGTGGCTGAGGCCGCGGAGAGGCGTGTTTATGTCCCGACGCGCGAGATCATCGGAGAACTTGAAGCGCTGGACGCGGATGTGCGCGTGGACCATGTGACGTTCTCCGGCAACGGGGAGCCGACGCTGGCGGCCAATCTCGGGGAGATGGTCCGTGAGGCCGCGCGGTTGCGGCGGGCCAGGACCGCCGTTATCACCAACGGGACGCTTTTGGGGAACAAGGCTGTCCAGGCGGACCTTGCCGGGGTCGACCTGCTCCTGGTAAAACTGGAAGCCGCCGACGAGAATATGTTCCAGCAACTCAACCGGCCGGCCGCCGGCATCACGCTCGCGGGGGTCCTGGCGGGGATCAGGGATTTTCGCGGCACTTTCAAGGGCCGGTTGGCGCTGCAGATCATGTTCATCGAAAAGAACCTGCCCCAGGCCGAGGCTATCGCGCGACTTGCGGCGGGGCTGGGCGCGGATGAGGTCCAGTTGAACACCCCGCTGAGGCCTTGCGCGGAAAAACCGTTGACACCTCACCAGATGGTGGTATTAAAGAAGTACTTCACCGGGAAAAATATCCGTTCGGTATACGAAGAGGAAAAGAAGGATTATCTGCCTTTCGACGACCAGGCAACGGCCCGTCGTCACGGGCAATTCAAAAGCTGATCTCACGCGTCGGCGGCCGCGGTGGCCCTCGACGTGAAGATAGGTTCGTTTTTTTGTCATTGGCCATATTTAAAGGGAGGACCTGACGTGTACACCACAGAACTGTTCGACAAGATCGTCAAGCGCAGCGGAGCGGAGGAGAGTTTTGACCCGGCCAAGATCACCAAGGCGTTGCAGAAAGCCGGCGAGGCCACGGGTGAGTTCAACGAGGACGCGGCCCAGAAGCTCACGATCCGGGTCCTGAACCTCGCGCTGCAAATATATTCGAAACGCCTGCCCACGGTTGAGGGCATCCAGGACATCGTCGAGGAGGTCCTGATCACCTCTCCTTACCGGCGCACGGCGAAAGCGTATATCATCTACCGCGACCAGCATTCGCGCAACCGCGAGATCGCCTCGATGTTCAATGTCGACATCGTCGAGAAATACCTTTCGCGCCGCGACTGGAAGGTGAACGAGAACTCGAACATGGCGTATTCGCTCCAGGGCCTGAACCATTACATTTCCTCGGAGATCTCGCAGGCGTACTGGCTCAACAAGGTCTATCCGCAGGAAGTCCGCGACGCGCACACCAATGGCGACCTGCATATCCATGACCTGGGCAGCATCAGCGTGTACTGCGTCGGGTGGGACCTTTACGACCTGCTCCTGCAGGGGTTCCAGGGCGCTTCCGGCAAGGCGGAGTCGCTGCCGGCCAAGCATTTCCGTTCCGCGCTCGGGCAGGTGGTGAACTTTTTTTACACGCTGCAGGGCGAGGCCGCGGGCGCGCAGGCGTTCTCCAACTTTGACACGCTGCTGGCCCCCTTCATCCGCTACGACGGGCTGACCTACAAGGATGTCCGCCAGGCGCTGCAGGAATTCCTGTTCAATGTCAATGTCCCCACGCGCGTCGGGTTCCAGACGCCGTTCACGAATGTGACGCTCGATGTCAGGGTCCCTTCCTATTACAAGGAAAAGGGCGTGATACGCGGCGGGCAGGTGCAGGACGAGGTTTACGGCGATTTCCAGAAGGAAATGGACATGTTCAACCGCGCGTTCCTCGAGGTGATGATCGAGGGCGATGCCAAGGGCCGCGTGTTCACGTTCCCGATCCCCACGTACAACATCACCAAGGATTTTGACTGGGATAATCCCGAGCTCAAGCCCTTGTGGGACATGGCGGGCAAATACGGCATCCCGTATTTCACCAATTACATCAATTCCGAGCTGAGCCCCGAGGATGCCCGCAGCATGTGCTGCCGCCTGCGCATCGATAACCGGGAACTCAATTCCCGCGGCGGCGGGCTTTTCGGCGCGGCGCCGTTGACCGGGTCCATTGGTGTGGTCACCGTCAATATGCCGCGGCTGGGGTATGCCTGCAAGAACGAGGAGACGTTCTACGCCGAGCTGGAGCACCAGATGATCCTGTCGAAGGAAAGCCTCGAGATCAAGCGCAAGGGACTGGAAGTCCTCACGGATGACAACCTTTATCCGTACATGAAGTTCTACCTGCGCAGCATGAAAGAGCGTTTCGGGAAGTACTGGAAGAACCATTTCTCGACCATCGGGCTGGTTGGCATGAACGAGTGCTGCCTGAATTTCATGGGCGAAAGCATCGCCACGCCCAAGGGCAAGAAGTTCGCGGAAGACACGCTGGATTTCATGCGCAAGGTCCTGGTGAAGTTCCAGACGGAAACGGGTAACAATTATAACCTTGAAGCCACGCCGGCCGAGGGCGTCAGCTACCGCCTGGCCAGGATGGACAAGGACCTGTACCCGGAGCTCAAGCGCGAATGTTCCCACGAGGCCGCGGGCGGCGAGCCTTTTTATTCGAACTCGACGCACCTTCCGGTCCATTACACGGATGACATCTTCCAGGTGTTCGACCACCAGGATTCGCTGCAGACGCGTTACACGGGCGGCACGGTCATCCACGTGTTCGTCGGGGAGCGCATCGAGGACACGGAGTCGGTGAAGAATTTCGTGCGCACGGTCTGCGAGAAATACAGCCTGCCGTACTTCACGCTGTCGCCGACGTTCAGCGTGTGCCCGGCGTGCGGTTACATCGTGGGGGAGCAGAAGAATTGCCCGAAATGCGCGGCCGAGTGCGAGGTGTATTCGCGCATCGTCGGGTACTTGCGCCCCGTTAAACAGTGGAACAAGGGCAAAAAAGCCGAGTTCCTGCAGAGAAAGACCTTCGGCGTATGCTCATCGGGGGCCTGCTCAAGTTCTCACTGATCGATTATCCGGGCAAGGTGGCGGCGGTTGTTTTCACCCAGGGGTGCAACTACCGCTGCCCCTTTTGCCATAATCCGGAACTGGTCCTGCCCGAACTGTTCACGGAACCTCTGGCCGTGGACGAAGTCCTGGGGTTCCTTGAAAAACGCCGCGGCCAGCTCCAGGGCGTGGTCATCACCGGCGGGGAGCCAACGCTCCATGAGGGCCTGAAGGCCTTCATCCGGCGCGTCAAGGCGATGGGTTACCTGGTCAAGCTAGATACCAACGGTTCACGGCCGCAGGTCCTGCGCGGCATCCTCGACGAGAATCTGGTGGACCTCATCGCCATGGACATCAAGGCGTCGCCCGCGGGTTATGCCAGGGCGACGGGCGGGCGGGGCGTGCTGGAGGACGTGCGCGCGTCGATCGACCTGATCAAGCGCTCCGGGATCGACCATATTTTCAGGACAACGGCGTTGAAAGGATTTTTGACCCCGGAGGATCTCGCGGCCATCGTCGCTTTGCTGGGGCCGGTCCGCAAGTACAAGCTCCAGCGCGGCATTGTGAGCGACAAGATCCTCGATCGCTCCCTTCTCGACGGCCCGGGAGGGTTTTCGGATGAAGAGTGGGGCCGGTTGCAGAGGGCCCTGGATGCCAACATATCGGTTGACAGTCAAAGTTGAGGGATGTAAACTATTTTTTATTTATAGACGACACACTAGCAATCGATCTTCCACCCTGGCAGGTCATTGAATTCAACAAGGAGAGGGTTCATGAAAAAATCAGTTGTCAGTATATTGTTCGTTCTGTGTTGCGCCTGCGTCCTCAGGATTTCTTCCGTCGCGGCCCAGGAAAATAATGAGGATAAGTTCTCCTTCGGCAAGGTTGTCAGCGTGAATGCCCAGCAGGTCACGGTCAAGGAATACGATTTCGCCAAGGACGCGGATGTTGAGATGGTCTACAACGTCACGGCCGAGACGGAGCTTGGGAATGTCAACGCGGTGACGGATCTCGCGGCCAATGACGATATCGTGATCGATTATGTTGAAAAAGACGGCAAGCGCGTCGTGACGACGCTGGTGAAAGAGGAAAAAGGCGCGGAAACGGCAGCGCCTGCCGTGAGCGCGGCACCTGCGGCTGATGCGCCCGCGGTAACACCGGCTGTTGCGGCACCGGCTCCTGTGGCTGATGCGCCTGCGGCACCTGCGGCGGCGGCTCCCGTGGCCGATGCGCCCGCGGCACCTGCGGCTGAACAGAAGTAAAATTTTTTGTGAGAGTAAGTTCCCGCGAGGGAAGATCAGAAACAAGATACAACGAAAGAGACTCACATGAACAAAGGTAAAGTGAAGTGGTTTGACCGGAAGAAAGGCTATGGTTTTATCACCACGGCCGAGGGTAAGGATGTTTACGTTCATTACAGCGGCATTCAGGCCGACGGGTTCAAATACCTCGTTGACGGTGAAGAGGTCGAGTTTGAAGTGCAGGAAGATTCCCGCGGCCCCAAGGCCGTGAACGTCGTGCGCCTCAACCCGCCGCCGGAGAAGCCCCGCGGCAAGTTTGAAGAATAATTGACGTTTTTTCGAAAAAGCTTAAAAGAGCCTCGTGCCGGATAACGGCGTGGGGCTCTTTTTGTTTCTCCAGGCCATTTTCTTCACCAGAATGTTCAAATATTAATATTAAACGTTGTTAGCCGGATAGTTCGGGGGTATGATTTTATCCATGAGAAAAGTATTTTTTGCTTTTTTTGCCGTGGCTGCCGCTTGCGGGACCGCCGTCGCTGTTGCCGAGCCTCCCAGCCGTGTCGCGTCCCTGCAGGACGAGAATTTTTTCCTTCAGGATGAGATCCGCAAGCTCAAGGCGGAATTGGCCGACAAGGACACGGCGATAAGGTCCATCCTGCTTGCCAAGGAAACTGCCCTGTATAACCAGTCCCTGGCGGTCAAAGAGAAAACAGCGCTTGAAGTGAAGGTGGATTCCCTGCAGAAACTGATCCTGGAAATGGATAGGGAATTTCCCCGGAAACTTGAACAGGCGGCGAAGTCGTATCGTTCCCAGATGGAAGGCGCGGTCAGGGATCAGAAGATCCTGGCCATGGCCATGGAGCAGAAGGATGCCCGCTTTGCTTCCATTGCCGGTGACAGGCAGGCCGAGCAGGCGAAAATTGATACCCTGACCGGTGAAAAGATCGCCTTGCGTGAATCTTTGAGACGCGTCGCGGACGAGTTGGAGGCTCTCAAGAAGGATGCGCGGGGGGACCTGGCCGCGGCCAGGAACGCGTGCGATGACAAGGTCAAGGACCTGCAGGTGCGTTTGGGCGCTGAACAGACGCTGGTCCAGGAGAAGGTTGCCCTGGCCAGAAAGCCGCTGGAAGATAAGCTGGCGGCCGCTGACGCCGCCGGAAAAGCTGCTGTGGCCGAAGCCGTCCGTCAAGCTGCCCTGGACCGCGCGCCTTTGCAGGAGAGGATCTCCCAGCTGGAAAAGCAGATCACATTGTTGCGGGAAAGCGCGGGACTTGATGCCAGGAAATTCCAGGAACAACTTGACGCCTGCCGCAGCGCGGCTGTGCCGCGAAGATAGGACGTTATGCGCATTTGTTTCATCGTTGGGGAATTCCCAGCCCTTTCTGAAACCTTCATCCTCAACCAGATGACAGGCCTCATGGATGCCGGGTGCGACATCCTTATTTTTTCCGGCGGGCGTTCCCGCGACACCATTATCCATGAGGATGTGGTCCGTCACGGCCTGCTGCACCATACCCGCTATCCGGAGCACGCGTCATGGCCGTGGTTCGCGCGGTTCCTGAAATTCCTTGTGATCTTCCCGTTCATGGTATGGCGCGCACCGGGGCCGTTCCTGCGTTCGGTCAATGTGCTGCGCTTCGGGAAAGAAGCCTGGTCCCTGGACCTTTTTTTCACGACGCTCATGTTCCTGCAGGCGCGGGAATATGACATTGTCGTGTGCCATCAGGGGCGGCATGGCATCCTGGGGCTGAAAATGAAGGAAATTGGCGCCCTGGAAGGCAAACTTGTCACGCTCTTTCACGTCGAGGACCTGACCGACCTGGTGAAGGCCCGGATGTCCGAGGCCCTGCAGCGCCTTTTTTCCAAAGGGGATCTTTTCCTGCCGGTCAGCCGTTATGCCAGGGACCGGCTCCTGGAGCTGGGGTGCCCCGAACGCAAGGTCGTTGTCCACCGCATGGGGGTGGATGTGCGCCAGTTCGACGTGAGCGCGCGGCGGAGGGCCGGTGAGGGCAAGTTCAGGATACTTTCGGTCGCGCGCCTGATCGAGAAAAAAGGCATTGCCTTCGCGCTCGATGCCATGGCGCGGTTGGGCGCCGTGGCGTATGAATATCTCATTATCGGTGACGGGCCCCTGCGGCCGGAGCTTGAAGACCAGGTGCGCCGGTTGGGGATCATACGCCAGGTCCGTTTTTTGGGCGCGCAGGATTCAGGGACGATCCGCCGGTACCTGAAGGACGCGGATGTGTTCCTCGCGCCGAGCGTTACGGGCACCGGCGGGGAGAACGAAGGCATCCCCGTGGTGTTGATGGAGGCCATGGCCAGCGGCGTGCCGGTGGTGACCACCGCTAATGGCGCGATCCACGAGCTGGTCGAGGACGGGCGCACCGGGTTCCTGGTCCCTGAACGGGATCCCTCGGCCCTGACGGCAAAATTGCTGGCGGTAAGCCGTTCCCCCGATGGCGGCCAGGCACAGGCGCGCGCGGCGCGGGCGCTCATTGAAGAGCAGTTCAATAGCATGACATTGAACCAGGTGTTGCTGCGCCTTTTTACCACGACGGCGTATGAAGGCGGGGCGGAGGTTGTGGCGTGAACGCGCGCGTCATTGATGATATCGGGGAAGTTGCCGAACAGGACTGGGACGCGCTTGCGGCGCTATCTCCGGCGTCGACGATCTTCCAGACCTGGGCCTGGCAGATGGCCTGGGCGCGGGCCTGGAACGGACATGCGGCCGGAGTCATCCGGATCGTCGTCGTGCGGGAAGGGAAGGCACTGCGGGCCATCCTGCCTTTGGTCCTGCGCGACAAGGTGTTGCGGTTCCTGGGGGAAGGTTCCGCCGACCGCCTGGATCTTCTTTATGACCCTGCCTTCCCCGCGGCGCTGGCCGAGGGGCTGAAATGCCTGCTCAAGTTCGCTGATTGGGACGAGCTGGTCCTGGATCGCGTTCCTGACGCTTCACCGACAAAAGATCACCTGAAAGCGGCCGCGCGTGACATCGGCCTTTTTTCGTTGCCGGGCCAGAAACAGGCGTTGCGGGGCCTTTCGCTCGAAGGGCATGAGGATGGCGTCCGCAGGTCCCTTGATAACGGCCTTTTGGCCCGGCGTGCCGGCGTGCTTACCGCGGGCGGCAAGGTTACCGTGACGCATGGTCATGCGCCGCGGGAGGGGGATGTCCCGTGGGGGGATATTTTCATCAGGCATATCCATCGCTGGGCGTTGCGCGCCGAGCCAAGCGTTTTTGCCCTGCGGCCCTGGCGGGATTTCTGCCGCAATTTGCAGGGATTCCCGTCGACGGGTGCGGCCATGGTCTTGACCACGGTTGCCCTGGACGGCCGGCCCGTGGCGTATCAGCTGGGCTTCGTGCGGGAGCGTGTCTATTACGCGTTCCTGGCTGTGGCCGACATTTCTTTCCGGAAACTCTTTCCGGCTGACGCGCTCTGGCGGGAGGTTGTGGCGCACGCGCTCGCGAGCGGGTGCCGCGACCTTGTTGCTGTTTTTTCCGAGGAAGCGGCGGTTGACCGTTATCTCCGGCGCACGGCAACGGCGCGGCGTATCAGTTTTGTGCGTTCCCGCCCTCAGCAGTGGCTGCGACAGGCGGCTTTCGGGATGAACAAAGTGCCGTTCATCAGTGACCTTTTCGGGATCGGCGCGGCGTTCAGCCGGGCCGTGGAAGCCCTGTTTTACGGAAAAAAGATCGTCCGGCAGTTGCGGCATCAGCTGGACGGGATCGATTCTTTTCGCGGCCTTTATCAGAGCCGGGCCTCTGCGCCGGGCGGATGCCCGCGGATAGCGCGTCCCGAAGCGGAGTTGTTGCGGCGCTTGAGGCCGGAATTGAAAGAGATGCGCGTCCTTGACATGGGCGTCGGCGCGGGGCGTACCGGCGTCTATTTTTCTACGGCAGTGAGGACGTACACGGCCTTTGATCACGCGCGGCCCATGGTTGATGCCGCCCGGGCCGGCCTTGACGATCTGCTTGACCCGTGCTCGATCGTTGAGGCGGATGCCCGCAAGATGTCTTTCGCGCAAGACGGGGCGTTCGACCTTCTCCTTTTCACCGGGGATGGCCTTGATGAATCTTCACCTGAAGACCGCCTGCGGATAGGCGCGGAGGTCCGTCGTGCCGGCAGGGCGGGGGCCGTGTTCTTCTTTTCGTCCAGGAACTTGCAGGGGCTTGGGTTGAGGGGCAGCTGCGGGCCGGCTGACTTGTTGCGCCGCGGACGGCGGAACATCCTTATGTCCGTAGCCAACCAGAACCTGGCGCGTTTAAGGCGGCAGGCATCGGCGGTGCTGTTCGACGAAAGCGGTTGTTATCGCTTACCGGTTTATTATGTCACGCCGAAAGAACAGGTGCGTTTGCTGAAAGAGGCCGGTTTTCACGATATCAGGGTCTTTTCCGCGCGTACGGGCCTTGAGGTCCGCGACTGGCGGCTGTGGGATAAAATAGCCGATGACACGGTCTATTATCTTTGCCGCGTTTGAATGGAAGGGCGCGGGTTTGACAATTTGATTTCAGATGTTATGATAAGCCTTCATCTAAAATTGACCAGGAGGATTTATGAATAAAGCGTTATGGTTCGCGGCGGGTTTTGCGGTGTGCGTCATGGGGACGGGGATGGTTCATGCGCAGGGTGTCGCCCCGGCCGGAGATAAGGTTGTCGCCGACGGCATGAAGGTCACGTTCGATTATACCCTGACTGTTGACAAGCAGCAGGTGGAGACCACACAGGGAAAAAAGCCGCTTGAATATGTCCAGGGCCAGAAGATGCTCATTCCCGGCCTTGAGAAACAGCTCGCGGGCATGAAAGCTGGCGAGTCCAAGACGGTCACCGTCAAGCCTGAAGATGCTTACGGGGCTGTGCGCGCTGACGCCGTCCACGAGATGGACAAGGCGAAGCTCCCCAAGGATATCACGCTTAAGGTTGGCATGGTCCTCGAGATGCAGGATCCGGAAGGCCGTTCCTATCCTGCCGTTGTCAAGGAGATCAAGGACAAGACGTTCCTGCTTGATTTCAATCACCCGCTCGCCGGGAAAGAGCTGACGTTCGACGTCAAGATCGTGGCTGTCGAACTCGCGCCTCCCGCGCCTGCAGCGCCCGCTGCTCCTGTGGCAGCAACGTTGCCCGCGGTCAAGAAGTAAACTTTTCGAGGATATGGACGAAGGCCCACAGGAATATCTGTGGGCTTTCGTGCATATGGGGCCTATGCACATTAACGGGAACATCCTGGATCTTGGCGGCGCATTCCTGGGTGGGGTGTTGGTCAGCCTTACGCCCTGCGTTTATCCGCTGATCCCGGTGACAACGGCCGCGATCGCCGGCGCCAATGCCAGCGGGAGCCGCCGGGCCGCCTTTTTTCTTTCTCTTGTTTATGTGTCAGGGATGGCGGTGGTTTACGCGGGGCTGGCCTTGGTCGCGGCCATGAGCGGCAAGGTGTTTGGTGTCTTGCAGAATACGCCGCTGGCGCTGGGCGTGATCGCCGCTGTTTTCTTTTTTTTCGCGCTGGCCATGATCGATGTGGTCCCGTTGCCGACGTTCAGGATCTTTTCCGGGGCTAAACCTAAAGGTCCGCTGGCGGTGTTCGTGATGGGCGCGGCGTCAGGGTTTGTCGTTGGCCCGTGCACCGCGCCCGCGCTGGGCGCTTTGCTGGTCTATGTCGCGTCGAAGCAGAATCTGCTGTACGGGGCGGGCCTGCTCCTTGTTTTTGCGTATGGCGTTGGAACGACATTGATCCTTGCCGGGACTTTGGGCGGGTTTACGACGAAGCACTTAAGGTCGGGGCCGTGGATGGTGTGGGTAAAAAATGCGGCGGGGCTTGTGCTTTTTGTGTTTGCGGGATATTATTGTGCGCGTGCTTTCAATATAGTTCAATGAGGAGATGACGATGAGATCATTATGCGCGGGTTTTCTTGTTGCGGCGCTGGTTATGTTGGGGCATGGCGGCGCGCTGGCCCAGGAGCAAAGTCCGCTGGTGGGCCGCAAGGCGCCGGATTTCACGCTCGAACGGGTGAACGGGACGTCGGCGAGTTTGAGCCAGGTCATCAAGGACAAGAAGGCCATCGTGTTCTTTTTTGCCACGTGGTGCCCCCATTGCCGGGAACAGTTGAAGGCGATCGCGGGCAGGAAGGCGGATATTGACAGGCTGGGCGTCGTGATCGTCCTGGTCAATGTGGGCGAGTCCAAAGATACCGCGGTAAAGTTCCTCAAGGAGCGCGGGATCACATATGACACGTTCCTCGACGTGAATTCTTTTGTCTCCGAGGTGTACCAGGTCGCCGGCATCCCGACCCTTGTGTTCATCGGCGCGGATGGCAAGGTCCGTTATGTCGAGTACGGCTTGCCGGACAACTATGAAGAGATTTTAAAGTAAACGCTTGACTTGCCACACAGGCGTGTGGTATACGTATAAACATGCAAAACGATACCCTTACAGAAAAACAAAGAAGCGTCCTGAAGTTCATTTACGAGCGCATCCGTCAGCACCAGTCGGCGCCCACCATCCGCGAGATCGGCGAGAAATTCGGTTTTTCATCGACCGGCACCGTCCGCGACCATTTGCGCGCGCTGGTCACCAAGGGCTATATCCGCGTCCAGGAAGGCAAGTCGCGCGCCATCGAACTGGTCAAGGAAGCGCTCTTTCAGGTCCCGGTGCTGGGGCGTGTGCAGGCGGGCATGCCGGTATACGCGGCCGAAGACCTGCTGGGTTACCTTAATCTGGAGCAATTTGCTTTCCCGGGGCCTGAGGTGTTCGCCCTGCGTGTTCGGGGTGAGAGCATGCGCGATGCCGGCATCATTGAAAATGATTTTGTCCTGGTGCGCAAGCAGGACCATGCGCAGGCCGGCGATATCGTTGTTGCCTTGCTCGGTGAAGAAGCCACGGTGAAGCGCCTGGCTAAAAAGGGGGGCGGGTATTTTTTAGACCCGGCCAATCCCGCGTTCCAACCTATCCCTGTAACGCCCGAGGTTTCCATCATTGGAAAAGTCCTTCAGGTCGTCCGGGATTACGCATAACGGAGGAAAAATGAAGATTGTTAAGACAGACAAAGCGCCCGCGGCGGTAGGCCCTTACAGCCAGGCTGTTATCGCCGGGGACCTGGTATTTTGCGCGGGGCAGATCCCGCTCGACCCCGTGACGGGACAGGTCGTTGCCGGCGGGATCGAGGAACAGACGCAGCGCGTGTGCGAGAATATCAAGGCGGTGCTTGCGGGCGCGGGCACGTCTTTGAACAAGGTCGTCAAGGCCAGCGTCTTTTTGAAAGACATGAATGATTTCGCGGGGATGAACAAGATCTATGCTTCGTATTTCACGTCAGATTTCCCTGCCCGTTCCACGTTGCAGGTGGCGCGTATCCCGAAAGACTGCCTTGTTGAGATTGAGGTTGTCGCTTTGCTGAAATAGGCGGGGTAGATAATAAGCATTGATTTTTTGTGATGCCAGAGGATAATTAGGCATTAACAGTTGTCAACATGATCGAACCTGGGAGGTGGGTATGAATAATAGTTGCTGTTGCAAGAAGGGCGGCGTGGCTGTCCTGGCAGTGTACCTGTTCAAGCTCATTTCAGCCATAGTTTTGAACGCCTGGCTGTTCAAGTGGGTCTTTCAATTGCAGCCCGTGAATGTTTGGAGGGTCATGGCCGCGCCCGGCAAAAGGTATTATGTCGGGACGTTGCTTGTTTCTTTCTTCTTTGTGCTTGTTTACAAGATCTTCGGCAAAGCGCTCACATGCGCGTGCAAGGTAAAGAAAGGCCTGGCTTACGGGCTTGCCGTTTGGGCCGTGGGGATCGTGCCTGCCATGATCGCGACCCTTGCGTTCATGACGGTTAACATTACCGTTATTGTTTACTTGACGATCACTGGCCTTGTTTTGACGCTTATTGAAGGCGTGATCGTTGCGCTTCTTGTCGGCGATGAGGTTGAAGCCTGTTCCATCAAGAAATGATCGCTGGCGTCGATATTCTGTTCTTTTGACATTGTTAAATTTCTGTATCGGGTAAGGGAAACCGTGTGAAATTCACGGGCAGTCGCGCTACTGTAAGGCAGCAATGCCGAGTCAGAATACCCCCCGGTATTTAAAGCAACCATGCTGCGCGAAACAGCAGAGGCAACGCATAGATCAGACTGTGGCCCTCTTGTTACTTCGGTAGCGAGAGGGCCTTTTGTTTTGGCGAGGGTCTTCGCCAAAACATCCCGATGCCGCGAGGCGCGCCTGTTGCGTGCCCGGCCCGAGTGGATTAACACTAATGGAGAAAAAATGAAAAAAGTTATCGTGATGTTGATGTTAGGGATCTTGTGTGGCGCGCCGGCCCATGCCGATGAAATTACGGATCTTGGGCGTATTGTCGTAACACCCAATCGTTACGTGCAGGATGCGGCGGGGGCGGCATCCTATGTCCAGGTTATCACCGCGGAAGATATCGCTGCCACCGGCGCGTTCACGGTGACGGATGTGTTGTCGCATGTCACAGGCGTGCATGTGTTCAACAAGGGGAGCATCAAGAACGCCGTGATCGACATGGGCGGCTACAATGATTATGCGGTCAGTAATGTGCTGGTCATGCTCAATGGCCGCCGGTTGAACCCCTCTGATTCTTCGGGCCCGGACCTGGCCCAGATCCCGCTTGATTCCGTTGAACGGATCGAGGTGATCCGCGGCGGGGCGTCGGTTCTTTACGGGGATAATGCCGTCGGTGGCGTTGTCAATATCATCACGAAGAAGGGCGCGCAGGGCGTGTCAGGGACTCTCGCCCTTGAAGCCGGCAGTTACGGCCGCCGCAAGGAGTCTGTTGAAGTTTCGGCAGGTAATAAGGATATTACCGCTTACGTTTACGGCGGGTCACAGGCAACCAATGGGTATCGCGCGAACAATGCCTATGAAGCGGGTGACGGGCAGGCGCGCGTGGACTGGAAGGCGGCCCAATTGCTGTCGCTCGGCGTCGAGGCGGGGTGGCATGAGGACCATTACGGCATGCCCGGCGGGCTTTCCATGGCCCAGATCGCGGCGCAGGGGCGCCGCGGCAGCCGCACGCCTGATGACGCGGCCCAGACGCGCGACCGTTCCCTTCGCCTTACGGCGAGGTGGACCCCGCTGGATGCCGGCGGGGAATTTGGTACGTTTTCAGCGGACTATACTCATCGTGACCGGGATATTTACGCGGCTGTGTATTATGCTTACCCGGACTGGGAAACGACCAAGACCAATACGTTGACGGACTCCGCCAGCCTGAAGTACGAGATCGAGAAAGATATCGCGGGCCGGAAAGCGCGGGCTTCCGCGGGCGTCGACATGGCGTATGACCGCAGTCACACGCTCGACCAGAATGCCCCTACCTATCCGTCGTATCAGGATGTTTTTATTACCAAGCAACAGCAGGGGTATTACGCCCATGGTGAGTATGAACTTCTCAATCACTTGACGGCGGATATCGGCGGGCGGTTCGAGAAAGCGGATTACACGTTCGACAACCGGGGCACGTTGAGCAAGAGCACCTCGGCCCCGACACGGACCGTCTGGGGAGGCGGGTTGAAATATGAGTATGCGCCGCAGTCCAATGTGTTCGTCCGGGCGGACGAGACGTTCCGGTTTCTCAATACCGATGAATGGTTCAGCCGCTGGACAGGCCTCAATACGACGATCAAGAACCAGTCAGGGATCGATTACCGCGCCGGGGTCAAGCACGCGTTCGGCGAGATCGCGGAATTGCGGGTGACGCCCTTTGTGACACGGAACAAGGACGAGATATTCTTTGACCCGACGATCCCGGGGGGCGGGAATAATAGCAATTACGGCCGCACGCAGAGGGTCGGCGTTGATGTGGGGCAGACCCTGCACATGGCGCCGCTGTTGAAGGCCGGCTTCCTCAAGCAGATGGACATCAACTTGAATTACGGTTTTCTGAGCGCCCGCCTTCATGGAGGCCCGATGGGCGGGAACTACTTGCCCCTGGCGCCGCGCCACCAGGTTTCGCTGGGGCTCAATGCCATGACCATGGGCGGTGTTTCGCTTGATATTGTCACGCGTTATACCGGCGGGCAATACGGGATCAATGACCAGCTGAATGTCAAGCCGAGGGTCAAGCCTTCAATCGTGGTGGATGTCCGCGCCGGTTACCGGTTCAGGAAAGACTGGGAAGCCTTCGTCGGGGTCAACAATATCTTCAACGAGCGTTATTATGATTATGTGGTTTACAGCGCCACGTCCACGAATGTGGATTATTACCCGGCCATGGATCGCAATTACGTGACGGGAGTGAAGTACAAGTTTTAAGTTGATGTTCTATGAATAAAGAGTATATGTTTTGGATGTGGGGGCGGACCTTGCTAGCCCGGCGGCGGGCAGGTGTCCGCCCTTTTTTTATGCGTGGAGCACAGGGGCAAGCCATTTCCTGGCGTCAGGCAGGCTCATGCCTTTGCGCCGGGCATAGTCTTCGAGCTGTTCGTGGTCAATGTGCCCGAGGGGGAAGTAGCAGGCCTTGGGGTGCGCGAAATAGATGCCGCAGACCGACGCGGCCGGGGTCATCATGAGGCTTTCGGTCAGGTCGATGCCGGTCAAAGCGGTCGCGTTGAGCAGGTTGAACAGCGTCACTTTTTCCGTGTGGTCGGGGCACGCCGAATAACCGGGGGCCGGGCGGATGCCGCGGTAGCGCACCGCGAGGATATCGTCGCAGGAAAGCTTCTCGTCGGGCGCGTAGCCCCAGTACTGCTTGCGGACATTCTCATGCAGCACTTCCGCGAAAGCTTCGGCCAGGCGGTCGGCCAGCGTTTTCAGGAGCATCACCTTGTAGTCGTCCTGTCCGAGGTGGAGGATCGCCTCGTCCATCCCCATCCCCCCGCTCACCGCGAATCCGCCGATGTAGTCGTTGACGCCGCTGCCTTTGGGCGCGATAAAGTCGGCCAAAGCGTAGAAAGGCTGGTCCGGATCGGCTTTGGCGACCTGCTGGCGCAGGGTGAAGAACCTGGCTTCAGTTGTTGTCCGCGTATCATCCGTGTAAACGTCAATGTCATCGCCATCGCTGTTGGCGGGGAACAGCCCGGCCACACCGTTGCAGGCGAGGAGTTTTTTCGCGGTGATCTCATCGAGCATGTCCTGCGCGTCGTTGAAAAGTTTTTCGACTTCCGTGCCGGCCCCGTGGTCCTTGAGGATGGCGGGGTAGCGGCCCTTGAACCCCCAGGCCAGGAAAAAGAACGACCAGTCCAGGCGCTCGCGCAGAGCGCGGATATCGAAATTTCTGAACTGTTTGATCCCCAGGAATGACGGCCGGGTGACGGGGACTTTGGACCAGTCACAGGCCAGCTTATGCGCGCGGGCGTGGGCCAGCGGCGTCAATTTCCATGATGAACGGTCCTGTTCAAAGTTATGGCGTGTTTGGGCCTGGCGTTCTTTGGTTTCCGCGATGTAGGCCTGCTGGGTCCTGGGGTCCAGGAGGTTGCGGCAGATGCTCACGCTTTTGGAGGCGTCTTTCATGTGCAGCACCGGGCCGCTGTAACAGGGCGCTATTTTCACCGCGGTGTGGTTTTCCGACGTAGTAGCGCCGCCGACGGCCAGAGGGATCGTGAAGCCTTCCTTTTCCATTTCCTGCGCCACATGGACCATTTCATCGAGCGAGGGGGTGATGAGCCCTGAAAGCCCGATCATGTCGGCGTTCAGTTCCCTGGCCTTGGCCAGGATCGTGGCACCGGGCACCATGACGCCGAGGTCGATGATCTCGAAATTGTTGCAGGCCAGGACGACCCCCGCGATGTTCTTGCCGATGTCGTGCACGTCGCCTTTCACCGTGGCGAGTACGATGCGTCCGGCTTTCTTCGCGCTGCCGGACTTTTCTTTCTCGATCACGGGTTGCAGGTGCGTTACGGCCTGTTTCATGACCCGCGCGCTCTTGACCACCTGCGGCAGGAACATTTTCCCCGTGCCGAACAGTTCGCCGACGTGGTTCATGGCGTCCATGAGGGGGCCTTCGATGATGGCGAGTGCTTTGGGGTATTTCCCCAGCGCTTCGTCCAGGTCAACGGCGATGAAATCCGTGACACCCTTGATCAGCGCGTGGTCCAGGCGGTCTTCGACAGAAGCGGCGCGCCAGGCAAGGTCCTCAACGGAAATTTTACCGCCGCCCTTCATGGTCTGGGCAAAGGCGACCAGCTTTTCCGTGGCGCCTGGATTGCGGTTGAGGATGACATCCTCAACCAGGGCCAGGAGGTCCTTGGGGATCTCATCGTATACGGCGATCATCCCGGCGTTGACGATGCCCATGTCCATGCCGGCCTTGATGGCGTGGTAGAGAAAAACAGAGTGCATGGCCTCGCGCACGGCATCCTGCCCGCGGAAAGAGAAGGAGACATTGCTCACACCGCCCGACACGCGGCAGTGGGGCAGTTCTTTCTTGATGGCGCGCGTGGCCTCGATGAAATCAACGGCGTAATTGTTGTGCGCCTCGATCCCCGTGGCGACCGCGAAAACGTTGGGGTCAAAGATGATATCTTCGGGGGGGAAGCCAACGTCTTTGGTTAATATGCCGTAGGCGCGGCGGCAGATGGCGACCTTGCGCTCCCGGGTGTCGGCCTGGCCGTTCTCGTCGAAGGCCATGACCACCGCGGCCGCGCCGTAGGCCTTGATCTTGCGGGCGTGGGCCTTGAACACGTCCTCACCTTCCTTGAGCGAGATGGAATTGACGATGGCCTTGCCCTGCAGACACTTGAGGCCGGCTTCAATGACATCCCAGCGGGAGGAATCGAGCATGACCGGCACGCGCGCGATGTCGGGTTCGCTCATCGCGAGGTTCAGGAACTTTATCATGGCGGCCCTGGAATCGAGCATGGCCTCGTCCATGTTGATATCAATGACCTGCGCGCCCGCGGCGACCTGTTGGCGGGCGACGGCGAGGGCTTCGTCGTAATTGCCGTCAATGATGAGCTTCGCGAATTTTTTTGAGCCTGTCACATTCGTGCGTTCGCCGACATTGATGAAATTCATGCCCTCACGCAGGATCAAAGGTTCCAGCCCGCTGTAATTCGATACAGGCAGGGTGACCGGAACCTGGCGCGGGGGAACAGCAGCGACCGCCTGGGCGATGGCGCGGATATGCTCCGGTGTTGAGCCGCAGCAGCCGCCCACAATATTGACCGTGCCGTTCACGGCAAAATCTCTGACGAGTTCAGCCATGGCCGCCGGCGTCTGGTCATATTGGCCAAAGGCGTTGGGCAGCCCGGCGTTTGGGTAGGCGCTGATGAAAGCGTCGGCCATTTTCGCGAGGGTTTCGATATGGGGCTTCATGTCCCTGGCGCCCAAAGCGCAGTTGAACCCGACGGCCAGCGGCGCGGCGTGCTTGATCGAGATCCAGAACGCTTCCACGGTCTGGCCTGAAAGCGTGCGGCCCGAGGCATCCGTGATCGTGCCGGAAAGCATGACAGGAATGGGGGCTTTCGCCGACTCATTGTAGGAAAGCGCGGCATGGATCGCGGCTTTGGCGTTGAGCGTGTCAAAAATGGTCTCGATGAGCAGAAGGTCGACGCCGCCCTCCGCCAGACTTTTGATCTGTTCGCTGTAGGCCGCCACCAGCTGGTCGAAATCGACCGCGCGGAACCCCGGGTCATTGACATCGGGAGAAATGGAAGCCGTCCGGTTGGTCGGGCCGATGGAGCCGGCAACGAAACGCGGCTTTGAAGGCTCTTTTTTAGTGTATTCGTCCGCGACCTTGCGCGCGAGCTTGGCCGCGGCAAGGTTCAGTTCTGCAACAAGGGCTTCCATGCCGTAGTCGGCCATGCTGATGGCATTGGCGTTGAAGGTATTGGTCTCGATGATGTCCGCGCCCGCCTCAAGGTAAAGCCCGTGGATGTGCGCGATAACGTCGGGCCGGGTGAGTACCAGCAGGTCATTGTTGCCCTGCAGGTCCCTGGGCCAGGTCTTGAACCGCGCGCCGCGGTAGTCCGCTTCAGTGAGTTTGTGGCGCTGGATCATGGTGCCCATGGCGCCGTCGAGCACAAGGATGCGCCTGGCGAGAAGCTTCGCGATCGGATGTTGAAGTGTTGTTTTATTCATGGCATTAACAATAATAGAAAGGTATAGTGGTGTCAATAAAGGAAACAACCATGTCGTCCTGCTGTTCAACTAATAACGTGAAGTCCGGTCTTATCGAAAAAAAGGCCGCGTTCATGGTCCTCCTGCTGGCCGGTGTTGTAGCCGCGTCGTTCGTTCTTCCCTCGCTTGTCCCTTTCCGCCTTGCCTTGTATGCGTATATGGGGATGATGGGCTGGGCCATTGTGGTCGGCTTTTTCCTGGGCGGCGTCATTGACTATTATGTGCCCCGGGAATATGTCGCGCGCCTCCTGGCGCGGCCGAAGAAGCGGACGGTCCTTTATTCCGTGTTCCTCGGATTCCTGATGACCGTGTGCAATCACGGGGTCCTCGCCATCGCGATGCAGTTCTACAAAAAGGGGGCGTCAACATCGTCGGTGATCGCGTTCCTGCTGGCGAGCCCTTGGGCGAATTTCCCGCTCACGCTCATGATGATAGGGTTCTTCGGCCCCGCGAAGGGGTCGTTCCTGATCCTGGCGGCCATCGTCATCGCGGTGATCACGGGGCTTTTTTTTCAGATGCTGGAGAACAGAGGGTTGGTCGAGAAGAATCCCTACACCCCCTTGGATAACGAAGGCTTTAGCTGTGTGGCGGACATGCGCGCCCGCCTGGCAGTATATCATTTCAGCCTGCCGCAAGCGCGGACCGATATCCAGGGGATCGGCCGGGGCGTGAAGGAGCTGGCGGACATGACGCTGGGCTGGCTCCTGATCGGGGTCGCGTTCGCGTCGCTGGCCGCCGCCTATGTGCCGCCGCATTTCTTTCATCATTACATGGGGCATTCCTTCGGGGGCATGGTGATGACGCTGGTCGCCGCCACGTTCGTGGAAACGTGCTCGACGGGCATGTCGCCCCTTGCGTTCGAGATCTACCGCCAGACCGGGGCGCTGGGCAATGCGCTGGTGTTCTTGATGGCCGGGGTGGTGACCAATTACACCGCGATCGGCCTTATCTGGGTTAATATCGGCCGCCGCTCGGCGCTGGCGATGCCGCTGGTCTGCGTGCCTTTGGTGCTCCTGTTCGGCTGGCTGGCGAATAGTATTTTTTAGTTTTTGTGGTTATCCGGTTATCCTAGGGATGTTTGTAAAGGAGGGTGTTCATGCATGGCATTCGATTGTCTTTGATGAAGGTGACGACGGGATCGTTACTGGGGTTATTCGTTGCTGTTGTTCCGGTTTTTGCGCAGTCGGATCCGTTCACGGCATTTTTGATATCCGCAAGAACACCTGAGGAAATTGCCCGGAGATCTCAAGAGGGTGATTTTGATCCTGTAAAGAATGTTAAAGTCCTGTATCTGAATAAAACAGTTTCAATTGTTGTCGGGGTACACAACCCGGCCATGGGTGAGGGCAATGCGCCCAAGGTTGCGTTTGATGTTAAGCTCTTGAAGCCAGATCAGACAGTCGTTGTTGATCGTCCGGCGTTTACCATGGCCCGAAGGGTGGTTAACAATTATGCCCTGGGTGAAGATATGTTCGATTTGACGCTGGGAGATACAGATCCTTATGGGCCCGATGCCGAACCCGAGGGCGAGCGGCTACTGGTTGTTGTGGCGAAAGATATGATCTCTGGCAAAGAGGCTAATGTCGAGGAGGTCTTAATGTATAAGAAAGAGGACAAGGAAGCCCGGGGGTTTGCCTCGCTGAATGATTTCGGATCTTTCATGACGTTTTATTACCAGAAAAAGGATAGTTCCCTTGTTATTCCCGCCCTGGAGTATCTTTTACAACAGGAAGCGTTCTTAAGAGATCGTTCGCATTTAAAGCCGGTGCAACACTTTTTTGCTGCTTTGGGTCATGGTAGTCTTGCCCTTTTGGCGGAAATAAAATTATTGCAACCGAAATATGAGGGGAATGCGGCCGCTGCGCTGGCGGAGATAATTCAGGATTCGATCGATTTTGTATCACCGGAACCGCTGACGGCAAAGGATTTGGATTATTTATGGTCTGAGTTCATGGCGACGGGTGATGATGCCCCTGTAAAGAAAATTATCAGTGTCCTGAGCCTTGATGCTCAAGGAGAGATGCAGCTTACAGTGGGGGCGGCAGAATGGTCGTTAGGGGCTAATGGCGCGCAACATCAGAAAGTTTATGACGCGATCAAGGCCGAATCGACTGGAGCCACCGGGCTGGCTAAAGAAAGGTTGTCCCGGATCATGCAGAAGATCGAAGCGCAGAGATAACAGGTGAAGAATAACTGGGGACACATTATAGAAAATTCAAATGTCCCTGGATTTTCAAATTGTCCCGCGTGTTTTTGATGGCCGGGGTGGTGACCAATTACACGGCGATCGGCCTCATCTGGGTTAATATCGGCCGCCGCTCGGCGCTGGCGATGCCGCTGGCCGAAGGACCGCAATATTCTTTGGTTTGATGTTTATGTTTTGGGCAATGTTGTTGTATTTTTTATAGTTGCAGGCAAATACAGCGTAATAAAGGAGGGGATATGGGTGTCGTATTATTTCCAATTGTGTTCATGGCGGTGATCATTATCATTTCAGGTGTCAGGATCATCCAGCAGTATGAAACAGGGGTTGTTTTTCAGCTTGGCAAATATTCCAGGACGCTACAGCCCGGGTTTAACGTCATTATTCCCATGATCGAGACGGCCAGCGTCATCGATATGCGGGTGTTGACCAATGATATCCCTAAACAACAGGCGATCACCAAGGATAACGTGCCGGTATCCATTAATGGCGTTGTTTATTTTCAGGTCATAGACGCCCAGTCGGCTGTTATCAAGGTTCAGAATTACCTGTACGCGGTTTCCCAGTACGCCCAGGCGGCGCTGAGGGATGTGGTTGGCGGGATGACGTTCGATGACCTTCTGGCGGAGCGGCAGAAGATCGGCGATGAAATTGAAGCGATCATTCAGAAACAGGCACAGAGCTGGGGGATCAAGGTCACGGCGATCAAGCTTCTGGATGTGGATGTTCCTGAAGAATTGAAGAAGATGATGTCGCGGCAGGCTTCCGCGGAACGGGAGAAAAGGGCGAACATCACCAAGGCCGAGGGTGACAAACTGGCTGCGGTCAACCTGGCCGAGGCGGCAAGGACCATGACGCAATCTCCGGGCGCGATGCAATTAAGGACGCTTCAAACCATCGATGGTTTAGGGCCGACGGCGTCCAATACCGTTGTCCTCGCGGTTCCCGTGGATTTCATGGAGTCGATCAAAGGCCTGACGGCTAAATTTATTGAAAAGAAACAGGAGAATGGTTAGCCCGGGAATCGTTCAAATATCTGAAGCATAATGGGGTCACCGGATTTGTCTAATGACAAATCCGGGTTTATATCAGGCATTGCACGGAGGAGCGCATGGCCGCTTTTTTATATCTATTTATTTTTATTTCAGCGGGTGGGTTAATTCTTAGTTTGGTGGTTCATATCTGTGCTTTGCTGGGGATTGACTTAGGGCTTGGTCAAAAAGTATTTGGTTTGCATATCGGCATTTTTCTGGTTTGGATCCCAACGGTGCTGGTCGCTAATAATTTATCCAAGGATTGCAGAAGGTCAGATTATTGGAAAGTGGCATTGCGCGGCTGTCCTGGCTGGATGAAGAAAATGACGTATGGTTTCTTCGGGTACGCTATTGTGAATTTTATATTTTTTATGTTTTTTAGCACTAAAGTTCATACAGGTTCAGTGACGCCAGAGATAATCAGGGGGTTCTCAGGGCATTGGATGGCATTTTATTCAGCAGCGTTAGTGGTTTTGTATTCTGCGACGCAGGTTAAGAATGCTGAACGTTTAAAAGAATAATGGGGACACGGATTTCTCTTAAATATTTAGGTAATGTCCAAAGTTTTATGAAAGATGTGTGAAAAAAGCAATCGGCTATATGAAGATTCCCCTTCTCGCGAAGCGTGGCGAGCGTAGCGAGGGGGTGGAAAATTCAATGGACCTCCTGATTTTTCGTATATAATGCTGACTCCCTGATCAACTATTAAACGAGGTTCCTGTGGACCAGATCAAGATCTTCCTGGATGAAAAAGACATGCCGCGCAAGTGGTATAACCTTGCGGCGGACTTGCCCACGCCCATGCTGCCCCCGATCACGCCTGACGGGCAGATCCTTCAGCCTCATATGCTCGAGGCGGTGTTCCCGAAGAATTTGATCGCCCAGGAGATGAGCACCAAGCGCTGGATCGATATACCCGAAGAGGTGATCGAGGTCCTTTACCGCTGGCGCCCCTCGCCGTTAAGGCGCGCGGTGAACCTGGAGCGTTATCTTAAAACCTCCGCCAAGATCTATTACAAGGATGAAAGCGTTTCTCCCGCCGGCAGCCACAAGACCAATTCGTCTGTGGCGCAGGCCTGGTATAACAAACAGGAGGGGATCAAACGCCTGACGACCGAGACCGGGGCGGGCCAGTGGGGGACCGCGCTGGCGTTCGCTTGCCATGCCTTTGGCCTGGAATGCAAAGTGTATATGGTGTGCGTGAGCTTCGAACAAAAGCCCATGCGCAAGATCATGATGCGGCTGTGGGGCGCCGATTGCGTGGCGAGCCCTTCCAATGAAACTCAGGCCGGGCGCGCGGTGCTGGAGCGCATGCCCAACACACCGGGAAGCCTTGGCATTGCCATCAGCGAGGCGGTCGAGGCGGCAGTGTCGGATAAGACCGGCAAGACCCGTTACGCGTTGGGCAGTGTTTTGAATCACGTTCTGCTGCACCAGACGATCATCGGTCTCGAGGCCAAGAAACAGCTCAAGAAAGCGGGCATCAAGACGCCGGATGTGGTGATCGGCTGTGCCGGTGGCGGTAGTAATTTCGCGGGGATCGCGTTCCCGTTTGTTCAGGACAAGATCAACGGGGCCAAGATCGATATCATCCCTGTTGAATCCAAGGCGTGCCCCAAGATGACCAAGGGTAAATTCACTTATGACCATGGGGATATCGCGGGCATGACGCCGCTTTTACCCATGCACACGTTGGGCAGCCAATTCGTACCGCCGGCCATCCATGCCGGAGGGCTGCGTTATCACGGCATGGCGCCTTTGGTGAGCCAGGCGATCGTGGAGGGTCTCTTGAGTCCTCAGGCGGTTGACCAGTTGCACAGTTATGAGGCCGCGCTCATCTGGGCCAGGACCGAGGGTTTTGTCATTGCGCCGGAAACGTCCAACGCCCTCGCGTGTGTCATTAAGGAGGCCAGGAAGGCGACCAAAGAAGGCAAGCAGAAGGTCATCCTGTTCAATTTGAGCGGGCACGGCCTGCTGGATCTCGCCGGCTACGATAAATATTTAGACGGCAAGCTGGAAAGCTCACAAGTCACGCCTGACGAGATCAAGGCTTCGTTGGCGCGTATTCAGGGA
Organism: Candidatus Omnitrophota bacterium; assembly: GCA_903901225.1. Taxonomy (GTDB): domain Bacteria; phylum Omnitrophota; class Gorgyraeia; order Zapsychrales; family Fredricksoniimonadaceae; genus Fredricksoniimonas; species Fredricksoniimonas borealis. The sequence continues at coordinate 200 of CAIUQE010000029.1, read as the reverse complement.
AGCCATAAAGCCAGCGCGCGCAAGACCGGGCGCTGGTGAAACGGATAGGGAGCGTTGTTATGATAGTGTCAAAAGTTCTATGAAGAATGAGCGTGAATAAAGATGGTTCGTATGAAGAATCTGGATGTGTTGGGCTTTTAAGATTGGGTTAGTTTAGGAGCGTAGGGGCCGACCTTGTGTCGGCCCGAATGAGGCAAAAG
>CAIUQE010000028.1 GCA_903901225.1 Candidatus Omnitrophota bacterium | reverse complement strand
TCTCGGAATAAATTTCAGCAAGTCGGAGATGAGCGTGTTAGAATGCGCCATAGGGGATCCTCCTCGGGGCCATGGTTGTCTGGACAACGCTATGTTACCACGATGGATGTGATCCTCTTATTTTTTACCGGACACGTGTGAAGAAATATACTTGACAAAATCTGTTGGCATGGTATATTTCTACCATCTCGACAGAGATAGTATAGATTAAATGTTGCACAGGTAGCCTAGGAAGTAATGACTGACCAGACATCTGGAGGTCAAGAGTTCCCTTGAAAGCTTCAAGGAGGAATCTTGGCCTTTTTTTTGTCAGGGATTCCTGACAAAAAACTCCCGAAGCTGCCGGGCGGGCAACGGGCCGCCGGAGCGAGGGAGTTTCCATAATGAAGTATTACGAAGGAGTGTTTGTATGGCAGCGCCCAATATCAATAAAAACATTGTGAATGACGCGATCATCAAGAATATCAGTGATTCGATCCATGGGATGAGTTACGGGAGCGTGACGATCACTGTCCACAATTCCAAGATCGTCCAGATCGAGGTTTCCCAAAAAAGCCGTTTCGATGATGTTTGGACAGTCGAGGGTGGCGGGGGCATTTGACGGTACAGAAATAAAAAACAAAACAAGGAGAAGAAGTTATGGGTAAGATTTACAGTGACATCACAACAACGATCGGCCGCACACCGCTGGTCCGTTTGAACCGGATCACGGAAGGCGCGGGTGGTGAAGTCCTGGCCAAGATCGAATCGTTCAATCCGCTCTCAAGCGTGAAGGACCGTATCGGCCTCGCCATGATCGAGGACGCGGAGAAACGCGGCGCCTTGAAAAAAGATTCCGTGATCATCGAGCCGACCAGCGGCAACACCGGCATTGCGCTGGCGTTCGTCGCGGCCGCCAAGGGGTACAAACTTATTTTGACCATGCCCGAGACCATGTCGATCGAGCGTCGTCAGCTATTGGGTATTTTTGGCGCCCAGCTTGTTTTGACGCCCGGGCCCGAGGGCATGAAAGGCGCGGTGAGGAAGGCCGAAGAACTGGCTGCCGCAACGCCCAACGCGGTCCTTTTGCAGCAATTCGCCAATCCCGCTAACCCGGAGATTCACCGGAAGACGACGGCGGAAGAAATATGGAATGACACGGACGGCCAGGTCGATATCCTTATTGCGGGTGTCGGCACCGGCGGAACGATCACGGGTGTGTCTGAAGTCATTAAAAAGCGTAAGCCCGCGTTCAAGGCGATCGCGGTTGAACCGGTTGATTCGCCCGTCCTTTCCGGCGGGAAACCCGGTCCGCACAAGATCCAGGGTATCGGCGCGGGCTTTGTGCCGGCGGTCCTCAACACCGGGATCATCGACGAGATCATCCAGGTGAAGACGGATGACGCGGGAGCGACGGCCCGGAAACTCGCGCGCGAGGAAGGTATTTTGGCCGGGATCTCCGGCGGCGCCGCGGTATGGGCGGCGATCGAGGTCGCGAAACGCCCCGAGAACAAGGGCAAGAAGATCGTGGTGGTCGTGCCTGACACCGGCGAACGTTATTTGTCGACCTGGCTTTTCCAGGAGATCAAGGCGTGACGACGGCACCTGGGGTGGTCGTTACCGGCGCGCTGGGGATCGTTCACACAAAGTTGCTGACGATCTCCAGCCTCCGGCTTGAGAATGGTGAAACGCTTCACAACGTGGCCATTGCCTATGAAACGTACGGGCAACTGGACGCGCGGAAGGCCAACGCCATCCTCGTCCTGCACGCGCTGACCGGCGATGCTCACGCGGCCGGCTATCATGAGGGCGACAAGAATCCGGGCTGGTGGGACACCATGATCGGCCCGGGCAAGGCGTTCGATACGGACAAATATTTCGTGATCTCTTCGAACGTCCTGGGCGGGTGCAAGGGTTCAACGGGGCCTTCCAGCTGTGATCCCGGGACAGGGAAGCGTTACGCGCTTGATTTCCCGCAGATCAGCATCGGCGACATGGTCGAAGCCCAGCGACGGCTCATCGACCATTTTGGCATTGAACGGTTGTTGTCCGTCGTCGGAGGGTCGATGGGAGGCATGCAGGTCCTTTCCTGGATGGTCAAGTATCCGGATAAAGTGCGCAGCGCCATCCCTATTGCCACGACCGCGAAACATTCGCCGCAGCAGATCGCTTTTAACGAGGCGGGCCGTCAGGCCATCATGGCGGATCCGGACTGGAGTTCGGGCAATTATTACGAGGGCACTCATCCGGACAAGGGCCTTTCTGTCGCGCGGATGATCGGGCACATCACCTATATGAGCGATGTGTCCATGGCGGCGAAGTTCGGCCGCCAGAAGAAGGAAAATTCAGCGCGCAGCCGGTTCACCGCTGATTTTGAAGTGGAAGGTTATCTGCGTCATCGGGGCGACAGTTTTGTCCGGCGTTTCGATGCCAATACCTATCTGTATATTACCAAGGCCATGGACCTCTTTGATGGGTTCGACGGTAAGCCGATCCAGGAGGCCTTTGCGAATGTCACAGCGAAAGTCCTGGTGATCGCGTTCAAGTCGGATTGGCTTTATCCCGCGTACCAGTCGCAGGAGATCGTGCGGGCCTGCAAGAGCGCGGGTGTCGGGACGAGTTACTGCGAAGTGAATTCAACTTACGGCCACGACGCGTTCCTGCTGGAGATCGACGAGCAGACGCATCTGATCGAACATTTCCTGAAAAAAGTGTTCTTTGAATATGAGGTCACGGGCGGCTATGGGAAATGAGGCCTTCCGCCTTGATCATCAGGTCATCCAGGAATGGGTCACGCCTGGTTCAACCGTGCTGGACCTGGGATGCGGCAACGGCGATCTGTTATATGTCCTGATCAAGAAGAACGGCGCGCGCGGCCACGGCCTGGAGATCAGCGAGCAGGAGATCTACAAATGCGTGGCCAAGGGTTTGAACATCCTGCATGGCGATATTGAAAAAGGCCTGTCGGATTACCGCGACGGGTCGTTCGACTATGTGATCCTCAACCAGAGCCTGCAGCAGATACGTTCGGTGGACGTTATCATCAAGGATGCCTTGCGGGTCGGGAAGAAAGTCATCGTCGGGTTCCCGAATTTCGGGTATTACCAGTCGCGCGTCCAGATCTTCTTCGGCGGGAAAACACCGGTCAATGAAGCGTTGCCGTACCAGTGGTACGAAACGCCGAACCTGCATTTTTTCAGTATTGCTGATTTCATCGATTATTGCCGTTCGCAAAATATCCTGATCGAACGCCAGGCCTTCCTCGGAGAAGAAAAACAGATCCACCTGTTCCCGAATGTGTTTGCCCAAACCGGATTATTCCTGATATCATCTAAAAATATTTAACTTGAGAATTTACGCATGAAAGCAGTCCTGCTCCTTTCGGGCGGCCTTGACAGCACCCTTGTCGCTGAAATGATGGTGAAAGAGGGGATCGAGCTGGTCGCCGTCAATTATAAGACGCCTTTTTGCCAATGCGACAAGAAGGGCGTGCATGGCTGCGCCCATACGGCGCTGACCGTGGCCAGCCGCCTGGGTATCACGTGCCGCGTGATCAATGCCGGGGATGATTTCCTGAAAGTCCTCCAACATCCCAAACATGGTTATGGCGCGAACATGAACCCGTGCCAGGATTGCCGTATCCTGTTCTTTAAAAAAGCCAAAGAGATCATGGCAGAGACCGGTGCCTCGTTCATGATAACGGGCGAGGTGGTCGGCCAGCGCCCCATGAGCCAGCAGAAACGCCAGATGGCCATGATCGAGAAAGAGGCCGGACTGGAAGGGTTGGTGCTGCGGCCGTTGTCAGCCAGGCTGTTACCGCCGAGCATCCCCGAAGAAAAAGGCTGGGTTGACCGTGAGCGGATGCTGGCGATATCGGGCCGCTCGCGCAAGCCGCAGGTAGCCTTGGCCAAAACGCTGGGACTCAATGATTATCCCTGCGCGGCGGGCGGCTGTTTGCTGACCGATCCCGCGTTCGCGCGGCGCGTGCGGGACCTGAAAGTCCATGGCCCCTTTGACATGCCCAATATCGAGCTTTTGAAGGTCGGACGGCATTTCAGGTTATCGGAGCGCGCCAAGCTGGTCGTCGGGCGCAATGAACAGGAGAATAATTTTTTATTGCGCGTGGCCAGGCCGGGTGAGCCTGTTTTTAAGACCATTGATGTGGCGGGGCCGGTGGCGCTCGGTCGCGGCGACTTCCTTCCCGGCCACGTCGAATTCGCGGCCAGGGCTGTGGCGTGGTACGCGGACCTTGGCGCGCGCGCGAGCACGGATATTTCCCATACGGTGGTGGGGAAGGGCGAGGCTGTCGTGATCCCGTCACGGCCGTTAGCTGAGGAAGAACTGGTCAAATTCAGGATCTGAACGGACCGTCAGATGGTGACCCTCGCAAACATATCAGTTGAATTCAGCGGCGGACAGCGCCCTTTCAGGGCGGTGAATGACGCCAGCCTTGAGGTCCACAAAGGTGATGTGTTCGGCATTGTGGGCACCAGCGGCGCCGGCAAAAGCACGCTGCTGCGCGTGATCAATCTCCTGCAGCAACCCGTGTCGGGCCGTGTCCTGATCGACGGGGTCGATATCACCCGTTACCGGGGGCGCGATCTTCGGCAGGTCCGCCAGACGATCGGGATGGTCTTCCAGCACACGTGTCCGGTAAAAAATAAGAGGATCACATCCATCGTGGTAACATAGCGTTGTCCAGACAACCATGGCCCCGAGGAGGATCCCCTATGGCGCATTCTAACACGCTCATCTCCGACTTGCTGAAATTTATTCCGA
>CAIUQE010000027.1 GCA_903901225.1 Candidatus Omnitrophota bacterium | reverse complement strand
CTACCAGGCTGCCATGCGGGCGGACATAAAGTCCACCCCTACAACACAAGGCGTAAGGACGATGGGCGTAGGGGAGGACCTTGTGTCCTCCCGCAGCGAGATTTCCCGTCAGGTCATGCGCGACATCATCATCCCCCAGATCGAAAAAGAAGTGAATGAAGGCAAGAATTTCAGCCAGTTGCGCCAGATTTTTTACGCCATGATCCTGTCCACTTGGTACAAGCGTGCTTTGAAAACCGCCCTCCTGAACCAGGTTTACAGCAACAAGTCCAAGACTTATGGTGTCGAGAACGCCGATCCGGTGGTGAAGGAAAAGATTTATGCCCAATATTTGGAAGCCTACCGCAAGGGCGTGTTCAACTATATCAAGGAAGAGACGAATGCCGCCGGCGAAACCATCCCGCGAAAATATTTTTCAGGCGGTTTGGACAGAAATTTGAATGTGGATCATGCGATGGAAGTGGTCGATAAGGCGGAGGCGGGGGATGATTTAACAGGGAAAGAGTTTGTAGATCTGCTTGTTGGCGTTAATCCGTCGACTTCCGAAAACGCACGTGCAGACGAAATTTTCCCGGAGGCGCAAGCTATCCTGAAAGAAATAAAATTATATGCGCAGATCCCCTGGCAAAATTGGCCCGCGGATGTTCTCCAGTGGTATTCCATGCGTGTAGCCCGATTGATGTGGTCGGAAGGTGTTGCACACAACCGCAGGTTCCTCGCTTTGTTGAAAGATGTCGCGCGGGGCAAGAAGGATGCGCGCGAGATCCTAACAGGCAATGGCCGGCAGCGTTCTGACCGCGATGTGGCTTTTGCGATCGGTTTTTTAAATTCGGACGGCCGTGTTAATCACAATATGGCGGCACTGGTCGATCATATGACACAGTATTATCCTAAATTAATGAAAGAACGTTTTTTCAAAGCATACATCAAGCCGGAGTTCCTGTTTGACGGCACAATTCAGGTGGTTAAGTGGTCGCAGAAGGGATACGAAACGGCTATTTTCGACGCGATACGGGAAAGCATGTCGGATGGCAGGATAAGACGGGGAGCGAAGGTGGTCGGGATAAATAAGAAATTTGATCCGATATTTATTGCTGAGATCAAAAAACGTATTCATTCCTTGGCTTTTTCGCGGCAAAATGTTCGGCTTATCGCGGATCCCAGGCGTTTTGCCAACAGGGATGATTTTGGGGAAGGGCGTGTTATTTTTTTACCGGATACGTCGGACCGGGCTCAAAATGGGCCTGCATCCCGGATTCTAACATCCGAGATGACCATTACGACAGCTTTGACGGCAATAGAAGATATCTTGTATGCCTCTGATCTAAGTGCTGATCTTATTTCGATCCTGATTCGAGACGTGAAATGGTTTGTCGGCGAGAAGATATCTTCTGCGGAGGACAAGCGTGATTTTCTTGTCGCATTGTTGGATGACGGGTTCAAAGCATATTTCCTGCATCAATATAACGGTTATTCCGCAGGTGGGCTTGTTTTTTCTTTTCTGAAAGAATTGACCGACAACGATGTCAATAAAATGGATGTGGTGCGCTTTTTCGGGTGGGAAGAATTACGTCGTGTTTTTTTGGATAGGATCGCAAAGAGGGTGTTGAGCCGGATGGTTGCCGCTAAACTTCAGGACATGCTGTTAACACCGAGGAGTCTTGGGGAATTAAAACGAGTGTCCCGCGAGGCCTTAAATGGTAAAGTAACCCAGGATGACTTTTTAGGACGGGCTGCAGGTGAAAAGATCGGTTTAGTGACGCGCCTTCCGACGGGACTGTTCGAGGTTGATAATACCATCGCGGCTTCGGTGGATCGCGTGACAGCATTCGATCCTGAGGATATCCGATCGGCGAAGATCGTAGCTCTTTCAACGGAGAGAATAAACGAGGAATTTCCTGCCTTGAAACCGGATATGACGCTGGAGAGCGCGATGGTCCTTGTTGATGATATTTTGCTGGATCCGAATGAAACCTCAACACGCCTTGATCTGTTGGCTGAGGAGATAAGGAGATACCTTGGTCAAGCCGGGCTTTTCTTCGATGACCAGTGGGGGTTTTTATACATCATTCTTGGCCAGAGCAGGGATGCTCGTGAGATTTCCCGACAAGAGCATAATATTGGCAAGATGGAAGCTGTTGGTTCGTTTATCAAGAAACTGGTGCATGGTGCCATCGGAGAAGCTAAGTTGGATCGGTATTTATCAGAACCTAAGGTATTTATGGAACAATGGAACACGGTGGTTGACGATGTTCTGGGACAGGTGGAGCTCTTGACCACACTCAAAAGAATGTCTATTCCTTTAGTAATTCTTGGAGAGTTAAAGCGCGTGTCACAGATGGCCCTCAAAGATGAGGAAACCCCATGTCAATCTTTTGCCGGGGAAACAGCGCTGGCGATCGGCTTGCTGAAGGATGGTGTTATTAATCGGAGTGTGGCGCAGCATCTGGATGCATTGACGGAATTTGATGAGGGTGATCGCCGTTTTGCCAGCATTATTCCTGATGCGATGGATAGTTTAGATAAGGCGCAAAAGATGCCTGTCGCTAAAGTCGACGGCGGTATCGATATCAACGGCAAGAACCTGACACTGGATGTCACGCGTGAAGGCAAGGGCATTGAGATGAAACTCGACCCGGTTATAGTCGCGCGTTTCGAGCGCGGTGATTTTACGGGGGTCGTGCCGGTCATCCTCAAGGTCACGCCGCTCGCCAGTCCTTTGCCGCTGCTGGGTATGAGTGAAGGAACAGATATACAACACAAGATCAACGGGTAATTACAAGGAGCCGGCATGTCTTTCAGGAAAATTTTGTCATTGTTCGTTGGCGCGGCGTTCATTCTCACCAGCCTGATCCCGCCCGCCTATGCGCAGACCATCTTTAATTTGCCCCAACCGGGAACCATGGTCGATCTCTCCGGCACTTTTGCGCCGGCTGTCCTGAAGGGCGTCAGCATTCATCCCGCGGATCCTCTGCTGTTTGATTTTATTGTTGATAATGGCCAAAGCGGCTTGCAAGGGCAGGCGTTGACCGATGAGACAACGAAACTGGTAAAATATTTCCTGGTCGGGCTGGCTGTTCCTGAAAAAGACCTTTGGGTCAATCTCTCGCCGAAGGAAAAAGATCGCGTCATGGCGGATGAGCTGAGCCACACGGATGTGGGGAGCGCGATGCTGGCGCAGGATTATATTCTCAAGCAAGTGACTGCGAGCTTGATGTACCCGGAGAAAGACCTGGGGCGCAAGTTCTGGGACGAAGTTTACAAGCGCTCCTATGCGCAGTTTGGCAATACCAATATCCCGGTGGACACCTTCAACAAGGTGTGGATCATGCCGGCCCAGGCGACGGTTTACCAGAACGGGAATAACGCGTTCGTGGGCCGCGCCCAGCTTAAAGTGATGCTTGAATCGGACTACGAAGCCATGTCCCATCAGAGGGACATGGCGGAGTCCCCGGCGCCTGCCGGGGACGAAGCTCAAGAGAAGGGCGTCTCATTGGTACAAACTGGTAACATAGTTTACAAAACAGACCGGGTACATAGTTTACACTTTATGGCAAGGAGGAACGCCTATGCCATGGAAAGTGATAAACAAAATGGACCTCAAGTCAGAACTTATTCAAAACTGGAATAACGGGT
>CAIUQE010000026.1 GCA_903901225.1 Candidatus Omnitrophota bacterium | reverse complement strand
CTTTTGCCTCATTCGGGCCGACACAAGGTCGGCCCCTACGCTCCTAAACTAACCCAATCTTAAAAGCCCAACACATCCAGATTCTTCATACGAACCATCTTTATTCACGCTCATTCTTCATAGAACTTTTGACACTATCATTTTTCTTAAAATCCGGGTTTAATGAACCCCACCGTTTATAAAGATAAACTATAAAAATACGAAAAACAAGGTCAGGACTAAAGATTTTTCAGCGTTGTGGCGGGTCGACCTTCAAAGGATGGCGCAGCTTTTGGGAATACAATCTCTCTCCGGATGAAAGGATAATGATAACGTCCATGCCGGGTATCCTTGAAAGGATTTCAAGGCCTTTGTGGGGGCCAAGGACAAAGGGGATCTTCCCCCAGGCCTGGCCCACAACAGGGTCATCGCAGATCAAGGTGACCGAGGCGACACCTTCGGTCGGATAACCGGTCGAAGGATTGAAAATATGATGGTACCGGCGGCCATCCTTGATGAAGAACCTTTCATAATCCCCCGCGCCCATGACCGCGGTATCACGGACAGAAACATAACCGACGATCCCCTCGGCCCGCGGCTGGCGGATACCGATATTCCACAACCGGGCGCCCTTCCTGCCCAGCACATAAACATCGCCGCCGGCATCGACCATGGCGGACGTCACGCCGAATGTCCTGAGAACTTTCACCGCTTCGACCAGCGCGTAGCCTTTGGCAATGCCTCCCAGGTCAATGCGCACATCGGGTCTGTCTTTGGTCAATATCCCGTCTTTAAGCGACAAATGACGAAACCCCACACCCTGGAGTGCGGCGCGAATATCCGCGTCCTCAGGAAGATGCGGCTCTTTGGTATAAAAACCCCACAGTTCGGCCAGGGGTTCAACGGTCATGTCAAAAGCGCCGCCCGATGCCTGGCTGATCTGAAGGCCACGGCCAATGAGAGACACTATTTCCTTGTCTGCCAGCGGCCTGCCTTCATGATTGAAAGCGTAGACCGGACTCCTGGGATCCTGCGCGCTGAACTTGACCGCGATCTGTTGCACGCGGTCGAGCGCCGCGCTTACGGCCGCGGGCACCACATCCTGCCGTCCCGTCGCGGAAATGCTCACGTACGTATCCATCATGAACCGGGTCTGCTGCTCGCTGTAAAAATTAAAAGCCGCGTAAGCTTTCGCCAGCACGGCCAAAACAACGACGGCCACAAAGAGCAACAACATCCTGGGACGACCCGGCAATGTGCTCATGTCGCATCCTTTTCAGGGATAACAACGGTTGACGCTTCCACATAAAATTTTGTCATGAACGCGCTCAACACATCGGGAATAGCGCGAATGTCCTTGAACCTGCCCAGATCAAAGCCGCGGATAATATCCCTGGATATGTCCCAAAAGACAGGGATCGCCATCCAGGCATCAGCAAAGACACGGGCCACCCGCTCGCCTGAAATACCAATGCCCCTGAGCGGCCTTAACCCTTCACCGAGCGCCCGGCCAAGGTCACGTGGAGCCGTGGTGCGCGCCAGCAAGGCGCTGAACAAGGCCAGCAGCATGATCCTGGAAAATATTACAGCCCCCGCGTCCAGGCCTTCACGCGTAAAGTTCAAAAAGCCGACACGAAAGATCGCGTACCCTGAGGCATTCACGAACACAGGCAAGAATCCCGCCATGACCGCCAGGAAAATATATCGTCGCGCGGTCAGCAGCAAAAAGCTCAGCGGTGCTCTCGCCGCGGCAGCGATGCCAAGCATCAGCAAAAAGATCCACGCGTAAGCGACCAGATCGTTCATCACAAGCACGGCAAGGGAAATAATGATCAACGTGACGATCTTCATCCCGGCGCTCAACCCGTGCACGAACGAACCTCCCGCGGCATAAAGACCGCGCCCCGATGACAGGCTTTCATGCGACAAAGGAGCCCGCGGCAGGGCTGGACGGATGGTGCCTTCTTTCAGCGCGTAACACACATTGCCGGCCACAACGCCCGTCAGCCATCCCACAAAAACCGCGCCGATGCACAACCACGGCACAAACACAAAAATCCCCGGATGCCTGACCAGGATCAAATACGCCGCGCCAATTTGAGCAAGGTTATGCACAAGGGCCCCGGCGATACTGATCCCCACAATGCTCATCCCCAACCCCGGCACATGATACAACAACCCCATGGCGCAGGTGCTGGCCACACCGCCCGCGAAACTCAGGACGAATCCCGGCGCCATGAACGTCCCGGTCATGAAAGAACCGAGGATGGTCCGCAGGACGGTTATTTCCAGGGCACTGGTGAAGCCCATGGTCACCAGCGTGATCAGGGTGATCACATTGGCCAACCCCAGGCGCAACCCGGGCACAGGATGCGGGATAAGCGATTCCGCGATCTGCAGGACACAAGCCATGGCGACCAGGAGCGCTGTTTGATGAAGATGGTCTTTGTCTTCTGGCATAGGCCTCGTTAAAAAGCCACCGCGTCAATGAGCTGCGGCGATCTGGACTTTATCTCGACTAAAACGCGGTTGGGAACACAGACAATGGTCTCGCCCGCGCGGCGTATCCACCCCGTGTGAACGCAAATATGTTGCAGGCAATCCGAGTCCAGTATCCTGGCCTTGCCCTGGCTCACTTGCACATGCATCCTCCCATCGAGGACTGCGAAAGTCTCATCTTTCTCCAGGGGGACCTCTTTCAGCAACTGGCTCCCATGATAAACCAGGACCAGTCCCGGCCCCGGCTGCCGCCCGCCATCACGGACAATAAAATATACACAGGCCGCCAGGACCAATGCTATAAAAAAAATATCCCGCGGGGTCGTCCTATAAAACCCCGCAGGATGGTTTTTGCCGATATTATCCGTCATGGCCCTATGCCGCGCCCGCCGCAGCCGCGGCCACGACCGCCGCCACGTCACGGTCCGTATGGCTGAACGAAAGGAACTGCGCCTCGAACTGCGACGGCGGCAGGTACACGCCTTGCTCCAGCATGGACCAGAAATACCGGGCGTACCGCTTCGCGTCCGCGTGCTTGGCACTCGCAAAATCATTGACCGGTGCTGTGGTGAAGAACACGGTGAACAAGGAGCCGCAACGGTTGATCGTGACATCCGCGCGCTTGCGTTTGAAAACTTCCTGAAGCCCGCGGCAAACGGCCTCGGCTTTCTTATCCAGCGCCCCGTAATCCTTTTGACCCAAAGCTTTCAGGTTCGCGATCCCCGCGGCCACGGCAACAGGGTTCCCCGACAAGGTCCCGGCCTGGTAGACCGTACCCAGTGGCGCGACATGGTCCATGATATCTTTCCTGCCGCCGTAAGCGCCGATCGGCAACCCGCCGCCGATGATCTTGCCCAGGCATGTCAGGTCCGGCTTGATCTTGAAAAGGTCCTGCGCACCGCCAAAGCGCAGGCGGAACCCCGTGATCACTTCATCAAAAATAAGGACGATCCCGTTCCTGGCCGTAAGCCGGCGCACCTCGGCGAGAAAACCCTCACGCGGAAGAACAACGCCCATGTTGGCCGCCACCGGTTCAATGATGACGCAAGCGATCTTTGAACCTTGCCTGGCGACAACGTTACGGAAGAATTCAATATCATTGTACGGGCAAACAATGGTGTCACGGCTGATCGCCGCGCTCACGCCGGCGCTCCCGGGTATGCCCTGGGTGGCCGCGCCGGAACCGGCCTTGACCAGAAGGCTGTCCGCATGGCCATGATAACATCCGTCAAATTTGATGACCTTGTCGCGCCCGGTGAATCCGCGGCTAAGGCGGATCGCGCTCATCGTGGCTTCCGTACCGGAACTGACAAAACGCATCTTCTGGATGGAAGGGACCGCGCGGGCAATAATACCGGCCAGTTCCGTTTCCGCGCCCGTCGGCGCGCCAAAACTGGCACCGGACGCGGCCGCCCTGGCCACCGCCCGCGTTATCTCAGCCGGCGCGTGGCCCAGCAACAAAGCCCCCCAGCTCATCACAAGATCAATATAGGAATTCCCGTCCTCGTCCCAGATCCTCGCCCCTTTGCCTTTCTTGATGAACAAAGGGCTTCCGCCAACGGAGCCGAACGCGCGGACAGGGCTATTGACCCCGCCGGGAAAATAACGCAACGCCTGTTGGTATAACGCCTTTGACCGAGTCGTTCGCATCAGAGTATCTCCCGCAGGTCGCTCTTGATCTTCTTGAATTCTTTCACCGTGAACAAAGCCTTGTATGCCGTGATACCAGAGCTACGCGCCATCCCCTCGATAATGCCGCGGCATTCTTCCCGTGTTTTAGCATGGATCATCGTGTAAAGATTATAGGGCCATTGCGGATAGGCATTACGCGCGTAACAATGCGTGACCGCCGGCACCTTGAAAAACAACTTGCCCGTTTTTTCGATCTTTGACTCCGCCACCTTCCAGACGACAAGGGCATTGCTGGCGTACCCCACCTTGAAATGCCCGTAAACAATGCCCATGCGGCGGATGATGCCCTGCTGCTCATAATCCTTGATCATCGCGATAAGTTTCTTCTGACTGACACCAAGGCGACGGGCCGGCTCGGCATAGGGTTCCGGAACCAGCGCCATCGGTTCAGTCAACGCGAAAAGGACTTTCCTCGGGACTTTGGTTAACTTCGTCATAGGTCAAACACCGCCCGGCTTTTAAAGACCTTGCGGGTCTTGAGATCCAAGAGATCGTTAATGCCTGACTTCTTGCGGATCTCGGCCAGGATCGCCGCCCGGCGTTTTTCCGACGCGGCACTCACCGTGAACCAGACATTGTACGCGTCTTCGCGCAGGTAATTATGGCTGATGTTGGGATACGCGTTGATGATCCTGACGGTGGCTTTGAGCTTGCGAACCGGCACCTTCATGGCCACAAGGCTGGAGACAACGCCGATCTGCCTGAGGTCGAACATGGGCGCGATATACCGCAGGACTTTGCCGCGTTGCAGTTTCTTGAAGAATTTGATCACGGCTTCTTCCGAAAGCCCTGCCTGGGAAGCCAGGGCCGCAAAAGGCCGCTCCGTCAGAGGGAACTCCGGCTGAATTTTTTTGATAAGGTCTTTATCGCGGGCCGAAAGCATTGAACAAATATCCTTAATGATGAAAAACGCACTCAGGGTCAAATTCCATGTAATCCCCTGATTCCGCGTAAGCACGGGCGCGGCACCCTCCGCACGATATCTTGTGTTCGCACGCGCCGCACTGCCCCGTGTAATTCGCGTCGCGAAGTTCAATGAAAAGAGGGTTGCTCTTCCACATGGCATCAAAAGGCTCCTGGCGCACATTCCCCGCCTTCACCGGAAAATACGGGCATGGGTGCACGTCGCCGTTGGGAAGAATACAGCAATAGCTGTGCCCCGCGAGGCATCCACGCTGGAAACGGGTCGGCACCTGCATTTCATGGGCCAGCGGCACGAACTGGGGCGCGCACACGGGCTTCAACTCGATCGGCACCTCTCCCTGTTTCTTCAGGATCTTTTTCAACAGCGCCTCATAATCATCCGACGGGATGACCGCGGAAATGTTCTTGCCGCGCCCCGTTGGAACAAGAAAGAAAATATGATGGGCCTTCGCGCCAAGCGTGACGGCCAGGTCCGTGATCTTTTCCACGTCCTTGTAATTATATTTGGTGACAGTCGTATGGATCTGGAAGTCCAGCCCTTCATCCAGGCAAGCCTTCATGCCCGCGATAGAGCCTTTCCACGCGCCAATGTCCTGGCGAAAATCATCATGCACGGCCTCATCGGTGCTGTCGAGGCTTATGCCCGCCCGGACAAGGCCGGCGTCCTTGAGCTTACGGGCCACGGCCCGGTCGATCATGATCCCGTTGGTCCCCAGCACGGGACGCATGCCGTGATTTTTGGCATGGCTGATCAGATCATACACATCCGCGCGCATCAAAGGCTCACCGCCACTGAGGATCAGGATCTTGAATCCCGCCCTGGCGATCTCCTCGATCAGCTTCAACCCTTCCGCCGGGTTCAACTCATCACTTTCCTTTGTGCCGGCATCACGATAACAATGGCGGCATTTTAACTGGCACGCTTTGGTGATATTCCAGGAGATGATCATTTCTTTTTCCTTTCAAGAGCCAAACTATCCTGACGCCAGCGCATCACATCACACGCGTGATAGCTGATGATGATCTTCGCGCCCGCGCGTTTCATCGCGGTAAATTCCTCAAGAACAACCTTTTTCTCATCGATCCAGCCATTGGCCGCCGCGGCCTTGACCATGGCGTATTCGCCGCTCACATTGTAGACCGCCAGCGGCGTTGTGAATTTGTCCTTGGCCTGACGCAGGACATCCAGGTACGCCAGCCCCGGCTTGACCATCACGATATCAGCACCCTGGGCAATATCCGCCGCGACACGGGCCAAAGCCTTCCTGTCATCCACCGGATCAAGCTGATACGAGGTGCGGTCACCGAACTTCGGCGCGGACTCAGCCGCGTCTCGGAAAGGTCCATAGAACGCGGACGCGAATTTGGCGCTGTACCCCATCACCGGCGTACGGGAAAAACCATTCTTGTACAACGCCGCGCGGATCGCGCGGACCTGTCCTTTCATCATGGCGGATGGCGCCACCATATCAGCCCCTGCGGCCGCGTGCGACACCGCTGTGGCGGCCAGGAGTTCAAGCGTATGTTCCAGGTCAATGGCCCAATCAGCTGCCGCGTCACTTTTCTTCATGACACCGCAATGGCCATGATCCGTATATTCACACAGGCACACATCCGTGATGACGCACATGCCTTTGACGTTCTTCTTGACCGCGGCCACCGCCCGCTGCACGATCCCGTCGGGATCATAGGCACCGCGCGCCTGGCTGTCTTTCTTTTTCGGTATGCCGAACACAATGATCGCGGGCACCCCGAGCGCCCTGGCTTTGGCGACTTCCTTCACAAAAAGATCGACCGATAACTGCGCTATCCCGGGCATGGAGACCACGGGTTTGCGCACACCCTTACCTTCGACGACAAAAAATGGCATGACCAGGTTGTACCCAGGGCCATCCTTCTCAATATCTGTCAGTAACGAAACAGCGCCCGCCGCGTGTTTATTCATCGCCCGCACCCTCCTGCCACAGGCACCTCGGTGCGAAAAACCTCATCATCGGTCAAATAGCACGCCGGATCATCCGCCCAGACGTCCCCATGCGCCACGGAAGCCCTCAGGCGCAGATTGCCATTGCACATATTGAGGAATTTGCACTGCGGGCAGCGCCCTTTCAGGAACGGCCGACGATCCTTCAATTTTCCCATCAGCTCATGGGAGGTGTCCGTCCAGATATCCCCGAACTTCCGTTCACGCACATTACCGAAGGTCACGCTCTGCCAGAACTGGTCCGCGTGCACATCGCCCACATTGTCGATATTTGATATCCCAACACCCGAGGCATTGCCGCCGTTCGCTTCCAGCAGGGCAAAAGCCTGGGCCGCTTTGGCCGGGTCATCCTGTTTCATCCTCAAATAAAGGTACGCCGCGTCCGCGTGATTGTCGACGGTAAGGACCTCTTTGTTGATCCCGCGTTGGGAGAGCGACACCACCCAGTCGTAAATAGATCCGATCACCTGGCGCGTTTCGGCATGAGGCAGGTCATTGCTTTCCTGCTGGGTACCGCGGCCCGCGTACGCCAGATGATAAAAACAGATACGATTGACACCCTCGGCCTCGACGATCTTGAAGAGCTGCGGGATATCCTTGTAATTATGTCCCGTGATGGTGAAACGCAAGCCGACCTTCTGGCCAACAGCCACAAGGTTCCGGATCCCGGCGAGCGCGGCATCAAACGCGCCGATCTTGCCGCGGAAACGGTCATTGTTCTTATCCATGCCATCAAGACTGATGCCAATATACTCAAAACCATCGTCCTTGATGCGACGGGCCATGGCCGGCGTGATCAAAGTCCCGTTCGTTGAAATGACCGTGCGCAACCCGAGCTTGCGGGCATACGTGTTAAGTTCAAAAAGATCCGCGCGCATGAGCGGTTCGCCACCTGAGAACAAAAGGACCGGCACGTTGAATTCCTTGAGGTCCCGGATCATGGCCTTGCCTTCTTCGGTCGTAAGCTCGCCGGCATAGGACGTGTCGCGCGAATCGGAATAACAATGCACGCACGAAAGGTTGCAGCGGCGCGAGCAATTCCAGACCGCGATCGGACGGCGTTTCAAGGGGTCGGGATCGCGACGATAACGCAATTTATCGCCATAAGACGTGATATCCCCCAGCAATCCTGAAAAACTTATCATGCCTTCTCTCCTTGGGGCCCAAGATAATGATCAACGAGGGCATTGGTAACGCCTTCCATGGTGTACTCACGGCTCTCGACGGCTACAGCAAGCCCGGCCTTGCGGGCGCTGGCCGCGCTGATCGGCCCGATCGCAGCGATCACAGTCTTTTTAGTCAGCCGTTTGAGGTTTTCCTTACTAAAAATACCGGAAAAACTCTCGACGCAGGAAGAGCTGGTGAGTATCACGGCATCGATCTTGCCCTGATCGAAGAGTTTTTTAACGCGGCCATGGTTCTTTGTCAAAGATTCAGCCCTGTAAAGATCCAGTGTGTCCAGTTTGATGCCTGAACTTTTGAGGCGTTGTTCAAGGACCGGACGGCTCCCCGCCGCGTGGACCAGAAGGACCCGCGACGCCTTGCCGGCTACGCCCTTGATGATGACATCGGCAAGAGCTTCCTGCACAAAATCCTTCGGCACAAGGGCCACCGGCAACCCGTTTGTTTCAAGCGCGTCCGCGGTCTTCTGTCCGATGGCCGCGAACTTCATGCGCTTCAATACAGCCTTGTCATATTTCCCGGCGCGGAACATCTTCAGGAAAATATCAACGCCATTGGCACTGGTGAAAACGATCCATTGGTAAGTATCCAGCGCTTTGAGGACTGCGGTGATCCGCGTCGTATCCGTCGACGGGACTATCCGGATCAAGGGAACCGCGTGCACCCGGGCGCCGTAACGCTCCAGCAATTGCGTCAAGGCGCTCGCCTGATGTTCAGGGCGCGTCACGAGGATATTCTTTCCCTGCAAAGGCTGGACGGGCTTGAACCAGTCAAGCTTCTGGCGCAATGCAACCACCTGCCCGATCACAATAATTGCCGGAGGCTTCATGCCCGATGCCTTGACCTTGCTGACAATATTCGACAATTTTCCCGTCACGACCAGCTGGTTATATCGGGTGCCATTGCTGATCACGGCCACAGGGGTCGTCAACGCTTCAGGTGACGTGCCGACCTCCCCGACGATCTTTTCAAGATTCCCAAACCCCATCAGGATCACAAGGGTGGCGTTCTTGTCGAGCAAATTCTTCCACGGAATGGTGGCCTTGCCCTTGTCAGGCGTCTCATGGCCGGTCACAATATTCAAGCGTGAGGAAATATTACGATACGTCACGGGGATGCCCGCGTACGCCGGGACGGAATAGGCTGAACTTACCCCTGGCACCACTTCGAAGGCCACCTTCGCCTTCGCCAGAACAAGGGCCTCTTCGGCGCCGCGCCCGAATAACAGAGGGTCACCACCCTTCAGGCGGACAACGACCTTGCCCTGCCTGGCTTTTTGCAAAATAAGGCGATTGATCTGGTCCTGAAAAAGGACATGGTTGCTGGCATACTTGCCCGCAAAGATCAACTCGGCACCCTTGCCCGCGAACGACAAAAGCTCGGGATTAGCGAGCTGGTCATAGACGATAACATCCGCGATCTGCAGGCAGTGGACCGCCTTCAACGTGGCCAGCCCGATATCGCCCGGCCCGGCACCCACCAGATAAACTTTTCCAGGTCTCATAGGTCAACCTTCCATCTTTTTAGGATACGGGCTCTGCAGCGCGACGCGGATCCAGTCACCATCAGAGTTCAAAAGTTCTTCGGACAGTCTTTTCCCGATAGCCCCGGCATCAGACACCGGGCCTTTCACAACCTTCTTAACCTGCCTTTTGCCGTCGGGATCGACCACCTGGCCTATCAAGCTGAGAACATCACCCTCAAGCGTCGCCAAAGCGCCGACAGGAAGACTACACCCGCCGCCGAGATTTTTCAAGAATGATCTCTCCGCCGTGACAGCGGCCCTGGTGGCGGGATGATCAAAAGGCTTAACAATGTCAGCCACGCGCCGGTCGCCCTTGCGGATCTCAAGCCCCAAAGCCCCCTGGCATGGTGCGGGCAGCATGATATCAAACGGCATGCGCTCGGTGATCAGGCCCCCCTGTCCCAGCCGCACAACCCCGGCACAGGCAATGATGAGCGCGTCCACGTCACCCTCACGAAGTTTGCGCAGCCGCGTGTCCACATTCCCACGCATTTCAGATATTTGCAGATCAGGCCTTGCCAGGAGCACCTGGGCCCGGCGACGGACACTGCTGGTGCCGATCCTGGAACCCGGCTTCAGGTCTTTGAACAAGGTCCCAGTTGTTGTCAGGAACGCATCCCGGGGATCTTCTCTCTGGCTAACGGCTCCCAGCTCAAGGCCACCCTGAATATCACAGGGCATATCCTTGAGGCTGTGGATGCCAAGGTCGATCTCCCCCCTTAAAAGGGCTTCCTCGATCTCCTTGACGAATATCCCCTGGTGGTTGAACAGCGCCGCGTGATCCATGCTGCGATCACCGGCGGTGGAGATCGTTTTAAGTTCAAACACATGGTCGGGGAATGACGCCTTCAAGAAGGCAATGACTTGATTAGTCTGCGTGAGCGAAAGCTGGCTCTTGCGGGCACCCACCATGATCGTTGTATCACGCATCGACAAACCCTTCATCCTTTCGCGATGATCCTCTGCATCAGAGCTTTGGCTTTATCAACCTGGCCCTTTTTCAAAAGTCCAAGTACCGGAGAAACAAGGATCTTGCGGTAAATGGCCTTGCGGGCGCTCATGGTTACAAAACGGGCCTTCACCGTGGCCCTGGCCTGGCCCAGCATGGTGATAAAAAGGCCGTACTGGTTCACGCACGGCCCGCATTTATGGCGCAATTTCTGAGCGAACATGGGACTGTGGCCGCTGGTCGATATCCCCATCACCAAAGGGCCCCGGCGCACGATCGACGGGACAATGAAATTGCAAAGTTCAGGGACATCCACGACATTGATCAGCGTGTTCTTTTGCGCCGCGTGGCAGGCCACCTGCGTGTTCACCAGCGGGTCATCGGTCGCGGCAACGATAAGAAAGACGTTCTTGAGATATTTTCTGTGATATTTATCCTTGATGACGCTGAACCTTGCCGAGCGGCGGTAAACGTCGATGGACTTATCGACCACAGGGCTTAAAACCGTGACATCAGCACCGAAATCAAGGAGAGCCTTGACCTTACGGCTGGCCACCTTCC
Source organism: Candidatus Omnitrophota bacterium (assembly GCA_903901225.1). Classification (GTDB taxonomy): domain Bacteria; phylum Omnitrophota; class Gorgyraeia; order Zapsychrales; family Fredricksoniimonadaceae; genus Fredricksoniimonas; species Fredricksoniimonas borealis. Next base: position 35,000 of record CAIUQE010000026.1, on the reverse strand, counting down.
CGCCGCCGATCACCAGGCACTGCCTACCATTAAGGTCCAGATTTACGGGATAGTATATTTTCTGTTTCTTCATAAATTTTGTGGGATCAAGTCATACAGAATATCATAAAAATATTCGGATGTAAAACAAAGGTCCCCGGCTTTTCGACCGGGGACCTTGTGAGGCAACTTGCGTTTTTCCTGTTAGAACTTCATGTCCACATCAAGCCAGACAATGTTGGCACTGTAATTCCCTGTCTCAATGCCCTCATATGACCGGAACGCTGAATATGCGTAATGCGGTTCAATGGTCAGGTCTTTCTTCACGGACCATTTGATCCCCGTGTCAATATTGTACCATTCCTGATCCGGGCCCCACAGCGTGGTCCCGGTCGAGGCATAATTATTGCCATCCGCATTCGTTGAATTCTTGGAACGGGAATATTCAAACGAATTGAAGAGGCTAATCTTCTCCGTCGGAGCATAACTGGAATTCAAGGCCCATGTGTAAACATTGGCCGTGTACGCCGGCGGCGCGCCCGCGTTGGCTATTTTGGGGCCGCCGACCTTGGACAATTGAAGCCCGTAAGACACATCGAACATCAACGCGTCCGTCGGCATTAAAACGACATCATAAATAAAGTCGTTCTCTTTGGTCGGTATGGCTGTCTCATCCCAACCCGTCGTCACGTAGGCATTGGACACATTGGCCGCCGTGGTCGCCGTGGTCGCTGTCATGTGATAAACATTGGTCGATGACTTGACCTTGAATGAATTTTCAAACCACTTGACCGGCTTCACGGCTAACCGCGTGGAAACGTCATCGGAGACCGTCATTAACTTACGGATAAACCCCGCAGGGGCTCCCAAGGAGGTCTCATAGGAATAGGACCCCTTGTCAAGCTTGTCCGTTTTCTTGCCATAACTGGCTTCCGAGGTCCACGTCACCTTGTTCGTCGGTGATATCCGCACGCCAATGGTCCCTTTGCCTTCAGGAGCCTTGTTAATAAGATTGGCATAATTGGCCGATTGCTGAAGATATTGCCACGTACGATCCTGTTTCAGATCCACATCGGCGTAAAGACTTGTTTTAGCTAACCCGCTATACCTCAACGAGAAACTTTCCGCCGTGCTCCCGACATTGATCTCGTTGATACTGTTGGTTGTGGCTGTCCGGTTCAAATAAGCGTTAAGGGTGTATTCAGTTGCGCTGCTATGCGTCGACGCAAGCTCCCCCTTGAACCTGGAAATGAACGTGAGCTTGTCCGTCAGGTTCGTCAGCACTTGCCCGGCCAATGTATGGGTATCCATGCGATTCTCCGCAAGGCCGTCCCTCAAGGCGGTGCTGGTGCCCCACAGAACATTGCTCATATAATCCCTATCCGACCTGAGCATGGAATTACGCAACTGGCCGTAGTTATACCCGAAGGAAATATACGTCTTGTCATTCAATGTCCAACGCTCCGCTCTCAAAGAGGTCGTTAACTCTTTTGTCTGGGATATTTCCCTCTGCAGGGTTTGAATATTATCTGCCTGCACACCGGTGCTCCCATACGTCGATGTGTCGCGCAGGTTATTACCCTTGAAGAAAACGTACTTTTGTTCAGCCTTGACCGTAAAACCGGCCACATCCACCTTACCCTTGGCCTTCAACGTATCCGTCGTCTCATCCTTGGCAATGGACGCGGGAGATATCTTCCTGCGGTCCAAGGTCGTATTGGTGCCCAGGGCATAATCCTTGACATAACTCCAGGTCGTGCTGTCCTTGATACCATTCTTGGTTTTTCGCTCATACCCGATGCTGAAACTGGAATCCTCGGGAGTTCCCTTGCCAATTTCAAACGCAAAATGACCAATGTCCATCGCCAGATCCTGCCCCAGCGTTTGTAACGCCATGCCGCTGGAGGTGAACTTGGGGTAGTAACCGCCCCTATTCTCGTAATACTTGCGGAACGAATCATAATTGAGCTTTACATATCCCAGATTATCCTTGGTCAACAGCATCCCGCCGGTATAATCGGTGTCACCGGGCATGCCGCTGCCTTCAAAGGACACTTTAACGTCCTTCCCGATCTTGGTATCAAGGAGGAATTCCCTGATGCCGGATTGAGAACCATCCTTGGTCCAATTCATCACGCGGAACCTGGACACGTCCCCTTTAACAAAGGCTGTCTGCACAGGTACCATCGCCAGAACAACACTGCTCTCCTGGGCAAAGACAGACCCGCCCCAGGCACCCAAGATCAAACCAGTCATTATAAGATAACGCCATTTCATGTGCCGTCTCCTTTATTAATACTCAAGTGCTTTATCAAAATTAGACCCGTGCGGCTTGGTATGGCAACCCCAGCAAGCTACGCCGCGGATCAAATTTGAACTGGTTGTTGATGTGCTGTGGTTAGTCATGTTGATCATCGGGAAGTTCGCCTGGGTATGGCATTTCAAACACAGGTTGAACGTCCTGGACTGCAGCATTTTCTCAGCCATGGATCCGTGCACCTTATGGCATGTCGTGCAACCCTCGCGCAACGCGGGATGCTCGAATACGAACGGCCCCTGCTGGTCCTTGTGGCATTTGAAACAGAGGTCATTGACACCCTCCATTGACGTGGCTGAAGCTTTGGCATCAGGCCCGTGAAGTTCATGACAATCCGCGCAGCTCATCTTGCCCTCGAGAACAGGATGACGGTACGGCAAACGGAATTCCATCTTCTTTTCCATATGGCAGGCAAAACAGGTCGAAGGGTCCTTCCTGGGATTAATGATGGCCACACCCTTACCGCCACCCGCATCCACGTGAAGGCTGCCCGGCCCATGGCACGCCTCGCAACCCTGAACCCCGTCCTCGGCTTTGGCCGGAGATATCCTGGCGTGAGCTGACAATTTAAACTCCCTGCCCTGCTTTTCATGGCACGTGACGCACGTGTCCAGGCCAACATAGGTGGCCTTTTGCTTGGCAAGGTCAGGCGCTTTGGCCGTCACCAACGCGTGCACGGAAGGCACCCCCCAGGCACACAATGCCGCAAAGCAGATCAACGCCCCGAAAGCCGCCTTCTTTGCCCCGTTAACAATAAAAAAATTAATCTTCATCATGCCTCCTTGGGGATAGTTATTTCTTCGTAAAATCTTCGATCTTACCCGCCTTTGTATATTCATCGGCCGTCGGGGCAACATCTGGCTTCGCCAGCGCCTTGACCGTCTTACCATAAGCGTTGAGCTCATGCTGGCCGTCATCCTTGGACGGTTTTGCGTCCGCATGGCAATCAACGCACTTCACTTTAGCATCCGGGAACGCTGCCTTGTACGCCTTGATCTGTTTCAGATCCGCGTGCGCCTGCGTACCAAGGATGAACAGCCCAACCGCGGCAAAACTTATAATGCTTCCCAGACGTGATATTCTCATATATTAACCTCTTTTAACTGTTTATGATTTGTTCACAGCCTTCTTCTTAAGGCTGACAAAAGCCAAAAATACGGCCTCAAAGGCCAGGAACCATATGATCCATACCGCGCCGCCCGATCCTGACCCGTAACTGTGAAGCCCGCGGCCCAGGACAAAATTCACGCCGTACCATGTCATCAACACAAAAAGAAAACCGATGACCCCGGCAACCGCCAGCGCGAAATTGTCGAGCCTTTTGCTGTAACGCAAATGAAGGATGGCCATATACCCCAGGAATGTGATGAACGCCCAGGTTTCCTTGGGATCCCAGCCCCAGAACCTGCCCCACGTTTCATTAGCCCAGACACCGCCGAGGATGGTCCCGGCGCCCAAGGCGATCAGCCCGGCTTGCAAAAGCCGGTAGATCACATGGGCGGAACCCTTATCATCATCCGCGGAAAATTTTCCAAGGGCGGAAAGGAACAAATGCCGGTGTGATACCGCCATGGCCAGCGTGAAAAGGCTGTAACTGAACATGATCGTGATAACATGGATGGTCAGCCAGTAACTGCTGCGCAGGACCGGCGCCAGGACGTCCAGCGACTGGTCGACCGGCAACAGATTGGCGTAAAGCATGACCATCACACTGGCCAGCGCCCCGCTCGACAGGAACGCCCGGCGCTTTTGAAAGATCGCGTAGAAACCAACACACAGCACAAGCGCCCAGTCCATGAAGATCATAGTTTCGTACATATTGGCCACAGGAGGGCGGCTCAGGATCAAGGCACGCAGTGCCAGTCCTGCCGTATGGAACACAAATCCGGCTGTCAGGGCGATACTGCCCAGAAGCTGAGGCAATGGCCTGGCGATCAAAAGAAGGATGAACGCCAGAAGATAGCACAGGCTCGCGCGATAAAATGGCTTGAGGGCCGTATACCCGGCTTCCATCCTGATCTTCGACTGTTCTTCTTCCGTAAGACGGGCATTCACGCCCGAGATCCATTGCCCGACTTCCCCGGCAAGCTCTGAAGAATGGTCCGCGTAATCCCTGACCAACTGCTGGAACGCGGCGGCCTGCGGCGAATTAATGAAATAAGGAGAACCCCAGGCTTCATTGCCAGCCGCAGGGATCACCGTAAGCAGTTCACCGGAGGCAAGGCGCGTGACCGCCGCGTAACGCTGGTAGACAGTTTCGGCCTGCTGTTCAGCGGTGGAAGGCCGTTCGTCCCGGGCACGTTTATCCGACGAAGACTTTACGATCGCTTCAAGGGAAGCCAGGGAACCCTCGATCTGCAGGGCGGAAACAGCATGCTCATCTTCCCCTACGCCCAACAATTGCTTGAGTGAGGGATGATCCACACGGATGAAAGGGACTTTAAGGATGTCCTGCGGCTTGGCCAGAAATCCCATTAGAAATTCGGTGGCATTCTGTCCCTGCCATGCATCCTTACCGGAAATGAACTGGAGTGTGTCGTGCGCGAACGCCGAAAAAGGCTTGATGCGCCCGTGATTCTGGACGGGGATCAATGCGATATCACCAGACACCGCGGCCTGACACGGGACTGCCAATAAACAAAATAAACACAGTAAAAGTATTTTTCTGGTCATACGGTTTCATCCTTTGAACCCTTGAACTGCAACATAGCTCCAAGGACGGCAATGATCGAACTGATGTAAATAAAAGGAATACCCGGATTCCTGGCCACTGTGAAGATCGACGTTTTCGCGCCACTGCCCGGGTCGCTGTAAGAAGACTGGAATAGCTTATAGCCGCCATAGCTCAGCGGATGGTTCATGCTGATCGTCTTCTCGAGGACCACGCCACGCGCGGCATCCTTGAGGACAACATCACTTTCAAATCCCTGCGCGTCCATGGTCCCGGGATAATCGATACGACGGAACTGTTTGAGCGTTACCGTGAAAGGAAGCTCCCTGGATTTCGTCGTCAGAAAAAGTGAAACTGTTCCCTGGGTCAAGGTCAACGGGGACGGCCTGTTCTCAACGACCCAGATATTATCTTCATTGGCAGTCCCGGGAACAACGATCTTCGCCGCCATGGGATCCTGTTCACTTGAAGAACGGACCACATCATACCCAACCCTGGCGTGTTCCAACACCTGATCAACTTCAAACTGCACATCCATCCATCCGGCAGGCAGGACTTTTTCCGGCACAACATCCCCCTCAGACGTCACCTTTCCGTTCAACCGGGCCTCATAACGCCATACGCCGGCATCCGCATATAGTAAGGATATCTGCGCCCCATCCACCGAAGCGGCTGAATAATCTTCAGGTTCCCCGGCCTCAAGCCTGAACTTTAAGCCTGACGCTTGTTTGTCCTTCCCCGGGTGCATGGATTCAAAATCAGGGAAGAAAGCGAATGCTATCTTGTGAATGGCCTCGCCCTTGGCATCCACAAGGTCAAAAGAGACCGCGGGATTGGGGGCACGGCCCGCCGGGACGTTGGCAAGTCCCTTGGGTGTAACGCTGGCATATGGATAGAACGCAAGGCCCTTGATGCTATAACCCGTCTTGTTGACCGCTATGACCTGGGGGATATCCTTGTCGCCCGCCTTGACCGACAATATTTCCTTCCCATCCTTGTCGCACACCTTCAGGACAGGCTCCGGGTTGCTGGCAATATTTTTCTTCTCACGCAGAGAAAGCCGTACCGCGCCGGCCATGGCCTCCCTTGAAGAAGAATTCCCTTCATCACGTTCAAGGAGCCACGACGAAGCGTCAAGGCCCATCTGCCGGCTCTTGAGCCTGACATGCACCGCGCGATTTTTGGCGGAAGCCGGAGCGCCTTCGACAACCTTCTGGCTCTCCGTCGCGTGTTCCAGGATATTCGCGATCCTGAGCGTTACGGCAACACCAGGAACATCCTTGCCCTGAAGAGAACTTTTCTTCTGAAGCGGACAAAATGGTGTTTGGGAATTCAAACGATCTTTGGTAAAAACAAGCTGAACCGACCCCTGCCGCAGGTCAAGGTAGGATTCTTCCTGGTTGGGATACTGCACCGCCAGCACATACCCCGCTTCCTTGATCGCGCCGGCTGTCTCACCTTCGACCAGCGCCATTTGACCATCGATGCCGGCATGCTTCATGACCAGCGCTGAGGCCAGGATGCCCAGGATGCCGATATGCGTGATGAGAAAACCCGACTGCTCTTTCCTGAACGGAAAACGTATGACGGTCGAACAGAAAATATTGATCCACAGGAGCGCTATCAGCAGATCGAACCAGCGGGTCTGATAAAAAACTTTTTGCGCGAAAGACGTGCCGCGCGCCGCTTCCATGGAGGTGGAGGTGACCAGAAGGATGATAAGGCCGACACTGATCGTGACGGTGAACGCGACAGAACCAAGTTTGGCGACAAGGCGTCTCATGATACTTTCGGCTCCTTGTCGGCTCCGGTCGATCTCATCAGCTCGTATACCGCGGCCCTGTCGAGCGACCTGTAAAATTCCTGCGTCTTGGCCGTGATGATCGCTTCGGCAAGTTCCACCGCCCCGTGCCTTTTATCCATGTTGGACTGGACCATCGGCGCCAGATCATCCACATACAACAATGAAACCCCGGGGACCTGCGCCACTTCCGGGTCAATATTGCGCGGCACGGCAATGTCGATGAACGCGATCTTTTTCCCGGGCTTTGCCGCCATGACTTTTTCAACAAGGTCGCGGCGCACGATCGAATGCGGCGCGCCGGTAGCGCAAATACAAACATCGGATTCTTCCAGGACTTCCTTCATCTGCCAGTACGGCACGGCGGTACCGCAACACGCGCCGGCAAGTTCTTCGGCCTTTTCATGGGTCCTGTTGATCACGAAGATCTTTTCAACGCCTTTTTTCCTGAGCTGCTGCGCCGCGAGATTTCCCATCTTGCCGGAACCAAGGATAAGGACCTTCTTCCCTTCCAGGGACCCCGCCATTTCCTGGGCCTTGGTGACCGCGGCCCACGAGATCGAAACGCCCCCGTAATCGATATGCGTCTCACGACGGATCTTCTTGCCGGTTTCGACAACAATATTGACCAGGACATTCAGGGTCCTGTTGAGCATCTTTTTCTCACGCGCGTATTCAACGGCATCCTTGACCTGGCCAAGGATCTGTTTCTCACCGAGGATCAAAGAATCAAGGCCGGTAACGACCCGCAACAGGTGCGCGACGGCCTCTTCCTCATGGCGCACATAAAAGAACGGATCAAGGTCTTTGGACGGGGTTATCTTTTTCACATTGAAGAATACATCAAGGACAACGGAAGGATCCGCGTCAAGAAGGTCGACATAAAGTTCGGTGCGGTTGCACGTCGAAAGGATGAACGCGCCAAGGACTTTGGGGTTGTGTTTGAATTCGGAAAGCAGAAGGTCTCTCTCGGCGGGCTGGAGAAAGAACTTTTCCCGGACTTCCAGGTGACAGGTTTTGTGGTTAACACCGACCAATAAAAAGGGCATGCATCTCCTGGTGCAAAACAATATAAAAACACCGGCTCCCGTTAAGGAGGCGTGAACATTTCTATTGCAGGATCAAAGAGGTCTGCCGCAAATACGTTTTGACCGAGCGGACCTCAGGGAAGCAGGAGCATTGCCTTGATTATTAAATTATTTTAATGAAAAAAAATATTTTTTCAACTGATATTTTCGCGTTCAGACCCTAGAGTTTTTGTTCCGTAACCTGATGCGGCACACCATAAATATCAAATTCGTACACCTTGCCAAAAAAGTTCTGTTTGCTCTCGGAGAGACATCCCAGCGTCCCCAGGAAAATGACGACCACAAACGTGATAATGCCCAGGGTCATCGAGACCGGCCGCTTAAGAGGATGGCGGTTGCGCCCGCGGTCCACGAAGGGCCAGATAAAGAGAAAGAGCGGCGCCATTCCCAAAAGAAGAACGCCAAAAACTTTGGGGAAATATTTCAAGGCATGATACATGGGCATGAAATACCATTCCGGCTTTATGCCGACAGGCGTACTCAAGGGATTGGCCTTTTCACCAAGTTCAAAAGGCGCCAGGATGGACAATGTGATCAGAACGCCCATCAGGACAAAAAAGACAACCCCTTCCTTGAGTAAATGATCCGGAAAGAAAGGGATGCCGTCTTCAGGCTTCGTTTTTTTCTCTTCGCCCACGGCGTCGAGCGTTGACATCTCCTGAAATCTGACCAGAAAAATATGGAAGCCGATGAGGAAGAACAAAGCCCACGGCAGGACGATCACATGAAGAACAAAGAAACGGGACAAAGTCTCACCGCCGACATTCACCCCGCCGCGCATCAGCGTCTTGGCGAACTCGCCGATACCCGGAACGGCTCCGGCAATTTCCGTGCCTACGGTCGTGGCCCAGTAAGCCAGCTGGTTCCAGGGCAATAGGTATCCGGTGAACCCGAAGACCAGCGTCATCATAAAGAGCCCGACGCCGATAAGCCAGGTCAATTCACGCGGCTTCTTGTAAGACCCGGTCACATAGGTCCTCATCATATGGATAGTGACCATCAGGATCATCAGGTTGGCACCCCAGGCATGGACCTGGCGGAACAACCAGCCGGCGTAAGGCTGGGTCATAATGAATTTTACACTTTCAAATGCCTCGCCTTCGGTCGGACGGTAATAGATCAGGAGGAGGATACCCGTCAACACCTGGCTGACAAAAAGAAAAAGGGACATGCTCCCGAATGTGTGGAACCAGCCGATATTGCGCGGCAACGGTTTCCTTAATTGATATTCGAGTGGCTCCTTGACCGCCTGCACGTCAAAGCGTTCTTCGAACCATCTGCTGACCATGTTCTTGAGCATCACCTTCTCCTCCGAAAAAGCTTCTAGACCTGGACCATGAGCCGCCCCTGGACCACATTGACATGGTACGCGGCCAAACCACGCGGTGGCGGACCCGATATCTTGGCGCCTTCAATGTCAAACCTCCCGGCATGGCAGGGGCAAACGATCTCATGACGCTGTTCATCCCATCCTACCAAACACCCCAAATGCGTGCAGATCGCCGAAAGCGCCTTAAAACCCTGCGGCGTATGAATGACCATGATGGCACTCCCCGCGACGATATATTTCTTGGCCCCCCAGAGCGGGACCTCATCCGCGGCGCCCACGTCGGCCAAACCGCCGACCGGACCCTGACGGGTCACGGGATTCAGATAATTCAGGGCCGGATACGCCATGCCGGCCAAAAGCCCGAAAAAACCCGCCTTGATGAAATAGTCCAGGAAATCACGGCGGGTGATCTTTTTGTCGCTATCAATGGTCTTCTTCAATCCGGACTTTTCCATGTTATTCTTTCTTTTTTCCTTCTTCCCTCAACGCGTCGAGTTGCTTGTGCTTCTTTATCAGGGCGACTGCCATGACAAAAATGAAAAGCCACATCGGCAGCAGGAACAGTTTGCGCTGTTTGAGATTGTCGCGTTTCGTCTCAATGTTCTTGCGGACCTGTTTGAATTTCCCCTCGGCCTGCGCGTAAAGGTCGTTCACTTTGGCAAAGGACAGCGTGTGCTGGGTCGGCCCCATCTCAAAAACCTTGGTCTTGATCTCTTCGAGAACCAGGGTGTCTTCCTCGACAAATATCCCCTCGATCCCTGCCTGCTTGACAATGCCCTGCGTGGCTTTCAGGTCATCCTGGGCATCCTTGATCACCTGCCATATCTTGCGGCCTTCCAGGAATTCGGGCGTTTGCGGCGCGTGGCACCGGCCGCAGGCCTGAACATACATGTCTAACCCCGGCGGCTGTATGTCATGATTGCTGTGACACGAGATGCACTGGTTGAACTTGGCGGCATCCTCGATCTTCGCGTGCGGACTTTCGAGAAAATTCTTCTTTTCATTGATATGACACTTGCCGCAGGCCGCGGCTACTTCTTTAACGCCTGGAGGGACCGCGCCATGACTGCCATGGCAACTGATGCAGGTGGCAACCCCGGTATCATGTTTCTCGAACAAAGCCTTCCCGTGAACACTGCCCTTGTATTTGTTGAAGATATCAGTGGGAATACCAAAAGGCGTCATTATTTTTTCATTGCCATGGCAACGATTGCACGTCTTGGGGACATTCGACGGATACACCGGGCTGTTGGGATCCGCGATGGGCACAACGTCATGTTCCGTATGGCAATCATTGCAGACAGCTACCTTATTATTGCCCGCGTTGAAAAGTTCTTTGCCGTGACGGCTGGTCTTGTAACGCTGCAACTGGTCCGTGGGAATGCCGTAGAAATTCATCTTTTCCACATCCGCGTGGCAACCGCCGCAGATCTGGGCGATCTGCTTCTTGTCAGGGACGCCGACGTAGCCCGTAGCCGGAGTTTTCGCCAGATCTTTGTCCTTTTGGGAAGGATCACCGCCATGGCACTGGTTACAATAGATCGCGTGCTGGGAATGGACGCTCGTTTTCATGTCATCCCACATATCGGAATGGCATGTGAGGCAGGAATTATCGGGCGGGACATCGGCCCCGCTCACGTGACACGCCAGGAACAAAAAAACAAACGTTAAAAAATATTTTCGCATACTAGGATCCGCTGTGACAGTCGCTGCAGTTGGTGGTTTTCCATGAATCATCGTCGATAAAGGGATGCTGGAACGGCAACCCGTCAATGTTCTTTTGCATCGCATCCGGCGCCCCCTGGGCAATGATGGTATGACAGGTGTCGCAGTTGCGACTGATCACCTTGCCGTCCCCGGAACGGTGCTCCCCGTCATGGCAGCGGAAGCATCCCGGCGATATCCAGTGGCCGATATTGTCCGGGTACTCATCCCAGCGGGCTTTCATTTCAGGGAAGAAATCATGCCTGTAGATCAGGACCACCTGATCAATCGCCGCCTGGACTTCCCGTTGATGCCCCGCGTAGTACGCCGCCTGTTTTTCCGAATAATACTTGATGAGACCCGCGCGTATCGCCTCAACCGCCTGCCCTTCCGAAACATATTTTCCCGCCAGAGCATCCACGGCCTTCGTCTTGATCTGAGGGATACCCGCATCTATCCTCCCGTCAAGCATGGCGCGGTTGACCAGGCGCACCGGAGCTTCAAATTTGTGCGCGGGCCTGGAATGACAATCCATGCAATCCATGCGGCGGACCTTCTCCTTCGGTGGAACGGCGCTATTATAAGCAGAATCCTTGGTCGTGTAAATTGTTTCCACGCCTTTTTTGTCAACTGTCCTGACCCACGATATTTTCTGGCGTTTGTCATCATCCGCCACGTAAGAGACCTTGTTGTCAACGTACATATGCGCGTGGATGCCGTTGTTCTGCGGCCCACGGCCGCTCACATGCACGAGCATCCGCACGGTCCAGCGTGAAGGGCCTGTGTCTTCACCTGAAAAATAAACTTTCTCCTCTTCCACATCACCAAACAGTTTTCCCGGCCAATGGCATTCCTCGCAGGTCTCTTTGGCCGGACGCAAATTGTGCACCGGGACCGGCACGGGGCGCGGATACGTCCCCTGCACGGTCTTGATCACCTGCCGCAACCCCGAAACCTTTGAACGCACATACCAACCCGCGCCGCCGCCGATATGACATTCCACGCATTTCACCTTCGCGTGGGATGAGCCTGAGTAGGTCGTATACTCGGGTTTCATCACCTTATGGCATACAAGCCCGCAAAAATTCACGGACTCCGTATAATGGAACGCTTTATAAGCCCCGACCGCAGTCAGGACAAGGAGGAGGACCACAACAACGAACGTCGCAAATGCCGTGTTGCGATGACGGGGTATTGAAAAATCAATGACCAGCCGGTCTTCTTTGTGCAGGTCAAGCTTCAAGCGTATCCTGCGCCGGCGCCTCAAGGCACCGACGCCGATGAGCAGCAATCCGGCGATCAGGAATGGCGGGAGTATGACGTAGATGAAAAGGGAGAGATAAACATTCGCGTTCCCTAAAAAGAAATCCATCCCGAAGAGGATGCCTTCGATCAGCAGAACCAATACGGCCAGCGCGGCGCCGAAATAGGTCGTGCCGTTATAAAAATACTCCGGAAGGAATTTCTTTTCCATAAATGAACCGCTTGGCAATTAATCCAGGTTTACTTTTGTACGGGAGCGGTTTTATCCTGAAAATCCTCGACAGGCCCAACCTTCTTGATCGTCTCAGAAGAGGGCAATTCCTCTTTGGCATCCTTGGCAGCCTGGACCAGCGCCTTGCCGTACGCATTGTGCTCATGCTCACCGTCGGGCTTTTTCGGGAGGGTATCCACATGGCACATGATGCATTTGGGCTTCGCGTCAGGATAAGTTTCCTTGTAGGCCTTGATGACCTTCAGGTTGGCGTGCGCGCAGGTACCCCAGGCCACAAAACCCATCAGAGCGCCCAAACATACGATCTTTCTGAAAAAACCTTGCATAAACATCCTCCATCTAATGGGTTATGTCCCTTATATTTACAAAGAAAGGTATACACTTAAACAACCGCTACGGCAAGGACTAAATTAGTTTATTCCCCGATGATCTTGATGAGAACCCTCTTTTTTCTTTGGCCGTCGAACTCGCCGTAAAATATCTGCTCCCAGGGCCCCAGGTCAAGTTTGCCTTGCGTGACCGCCACAACGACCTCCCGCCCCATGATCGTCCGCTTGAGATGGGCGTCAGCATTATCTTCGCCGGTCAGGTTGTGCTGGTATTTATCCTTGCCGAACGGTGCCAGCTTTTCCAGCCATACACTGAAATCCTTGTGCAAGCCGGATTCATCATCGTTAATGAACACCGAGCTGGTAATATGCATGGCATTGACCAGGCACAGGCCTTCCTTGATCCCGCTTTGATCAAGCTGTGCCTCAACCTGCGGGGTGATGTTCAGAAAAGCATACTTCTGCGGCGTATTGAGCCAGAGATAGTGTGTGGCTGACTTCATAACTTCCTTTCATTTCACGCACGAACCTCTGCAACATGGAATTTGTGGATCACTCGATGGACAACCGGTGTCAGAATAATACCCATAACACCAATAAAAACAATGCCGCTGAAAAGAGCATAAAAAGACGCAAAAAGTTTCGCGCAGTCTTTCGTTAAAGGATTGACAGGCCCCATCCCTCCAAGGATCATCGAGGCGTTAAGAAAAGAATCGATCCAACCAAACCCGGCGATCCAGTGATACCCCGCAATACCGATCGCCAGCGCCCCCAGGATCAAGGGAAAGGCAAACCCGATATGACGGAAAATCCTTTTGATAAAAACACCAAGAGGAACAACTTGCTCATGCTTTTGTTCGAACATTGGGACCGTCCACTTTTAGTAAAAACTATTTATACCCAAACAACATCGCGTAGATGATGCAAACAACGAGCACCAGGCCGATGACCAGCGCGCACCAGCCGAAGATCCGCATGATCCTCACCGTGTGCGGCGGCAGAGGATCGGCAAGATTCTGTTCAAGCTCACGGGAGGCCACGAGCGCCGCGTATTCGTCAGGACGCTCGTGTTCCAGCTCTTCCAGCGACATGCGGCCCGTGAAGATCACGGTGTCCATCGGGAACTTCTCGGGCCTGAAATGCGTGTTAAAGAAATGGATCGTGAAAATGAAGCCCGCGGCCAGGAGCGCTTCATCGCTGTGGATGATGGTCGCCACATTGATGACCCAGCCGGGCAATATCCATGTGAAGACTTCCGGGAACCACAGCATCAGCCCGGAAAGACCTATCACCGTGACGCCCCAGAAAACAGCCATGTAATCGAACTTCTCCCAATACGTCCAGCGCCCATAACTGGGCCGCGCGCCTTTGCCGAAATACCATTTGATGGTCGCCGCGAATTCGCTGACATCCCGCAGGGTGAAAAGGACCGTGTCAGGGCCGGTGAGCATTTTTTTCCAGCTCAAAGATCCGTTGGTTTTACGCCGCACGACATCCGCGATGTGCGCGAAGAACACCCCGAACATCAAAATGGCCGCGCAACGGTGCAGGAAACCGGACACCGCGAAACCGCCGATCATCGACGAGAGCACGGTCGCCCATTTCATGTAAGAGAACTTGAGCGTCATCCCCGTGATGGCCAGCGTCAGGAAACTGATGATCATCAGCACATGCAGTATCCGGTAGAACACCGGGAAACGGACGTATTGTTTTTGTGAAATATCATACGGCTTGGGCGGATGGGCGCGGCGCATCTCGAAGGACTTCGGCAACCATAACAGCGTGTGGAGCGTGAAGAACGTGAACGTCCCGATCAACAGCCCCGTCATAAACCAGAACGTCCAGAATATCCAGGGATATTTCTTCGCATCGTGATGCGTGGCATGCGTCAGGTATCCGGCGAACTGACGGGACGCGCCCTCATGGCATTTCTGGCACGTGCCGATGATGTGCTCACGGCTCAAGGTCGAACGGGTGTCATCGACGGGAAATATCTCGTGCGAACCGTGGCAGTCCGCGCATTTCGCGGCTTTCCCGAACCCCAGCTTGACCGCCTTCCCGTGGAAAGTCTGGAAATAAGTTTTGGCGATATTCAGATGGCATTTCCCGCAAACATCCATGATCTCGAATTTGAAATCACTCTTGTCCGCCCGCTTGATGGTATGCGCCGTATGGCAATCATTGCACTCCGGCAGTTTATCATGGTTGCCCGCCTTGCCCGTGGCATGGACGCTCAGGCGGTATTTCTCATAAACACCGTTGTGGCACTGGGCGCACGTGCCGGCGATATTAGCCGCGTTGACGCTGGAAGCGGGATCGCTCGCCGGAAGCTCTCCGTGGGCCGTGTGGCAGCTGGTGCACGTGGCCGTGACCACCAGCCCGCTCTTGAGCAATCCCTTGCCATGGATGCTTTCTTTGTAATGCTCGATCACGTCATGCTCTGTTCCCTTATAACGGACCGCGGCCTTGCCTTTTTCCTGATGGCAGCGCGCGCACAGGACCGGCACATTCGTGGGATACGTGGGCGACACCGTATTCTTTTTCAACTGGACCGCGTGGGTCCCGTGGCAATCCGTGCACACCGGCGCGTCAGGGTTACCCTTGCGGGACAACTGCCCGTGGATACCACGCTGGTATTGTTCTCCCTGCTGGTTATGGCAGCTGGCGCAATCGACCTTGCGGGTGATGGTTTCGCACGCGCGGACCTTTGACGGAGAGACCTCGGTGTGGCACTGGGCGCAGGACACCTTGGCATGCGCCGAAGTAGTATGCTCTGTCCCGTCGACAAACAGCGTACGCCTGTCTTTGGCGGCAACAATATCTTTTTTGGCGTGGCACGTCAGGCAATCGTTGTCCGCCACACCCTGGTCGTAAAAAACCCGGCGTGCCTTATGCGGCTGGTGGCAATCGACGCACACGGGAATGGCCTCGGGTTGCTTCTCCCAAAGCTCACCCTTGATGATCTTGCGGTGCACCTGTTCGATCTGGGCATGGCACGTGAGGCAACTGCGAACGATGTTCCGGCGCGCGATCGACGAGCGCGGGTCCGTATGCGGGAGGATCTGGTGCGCGCTGTGACAGGAGGCGCACGTGGCGGTCACGTTCAATCCCTTCTTTAAAAGCCCTTCCCCGTGGATACTCTCGGAATAATTTTCAAGGATATGGTCCTGGTGGATCTCTCGCTGAACCTGAACTGGCAAACCTTCACTGTGACAGGAGCCGCAGACAAAAGGGATCTTGATGGGCGAAACCCTGGAGGCATTGTCCTTGACCGCAACGATATCATGCGCGCCGTGACAGCTCTGGCATCGTGGTGCCAGCTTGTCACCCCGCGCCAGGGCCTTGCCATGAAGGCTGTCCACAAACTGCTGTTCCTGGACCGCGTGGCAGGGGCCGCAATTGACGGGTGCCGGCGTCTTATGAGGGAAATCAGATACGGCAAGATCCGCGTGACAGCTGGCGCACAAGGCCCCGCCGTGACGCGAGGCCTTGAATACTTTCTCGTCGACAAAAGGCGCGCTGTCCTTGTCGCTGTGGCAGGCCAGGCAGGTGTCATTGTCAACCGCCGCCGGTGCCGGGGTCGCAACTTTTTCCTGGGCGAACAATGATGAGGGGACGGCACAAAGGGTCAAGAAAGAAAACAGGATCAAGTGAAGGTGCCTGTGCCTGGGGAGTATCATGGGAACCAGTTTACCAAGCTTGGAACAGAAAAACAACTTTACTGAACGGTTTTTTACGCTACTGATGGATCCCAAGGAATTGCTGGACACTGTCAAGGGAGCTAATACCGACTATGACGGGCGTCACGCCGGAAGCGTTTTGTAAGTGCTGGAGCATCGCGGGATCGAGATTATACTTAATAGCATCACCATTGGTCTTTGTTACCATGTCAATTTTTGACGGGTTGAGGTCGATACCGCCACGTACGGACTGCGCGCTATTGGAGGCATCTGCCACAAAAATTCGCGCATCCGGAATAATATCCCCCTTACCCTTCAACTCTTCCGTGGCTGATAATGTTCCAACCTTACGAATAAGAAGAACCTCTCTTTCAGATTCTTCCCCTGTCACCCTAAGAAAATTTTCATTTATAGGATGATACTCTTCTATCTGAATATTAGCTTTCTGAGATAAAAATTTAAACAATTCCCCATTTTCCTGAACTCCTTTTTGTGAGAGGGAATCCTTCCCAATTGTCCTATTAACATCATTGATAATTATAATGCGTCCGCCTGACTTCAAATACCTTAAAGCATCACGGATAACCTTTTTATAATCCACATAATTTAAAACATCCGTAAGCAAAATAGTATCAAAACTCACAGGTCTAGAACCAAATCCATTTGCAATAACTTGCGTGACCGCTTTCTGGTGGAGAGATGCATCTAACTGCTCCATGTCACCCTGAAATAAAAAAGTCTTATACTTACCAAGCGGTATCCTCGGATCCGGCGCCAGGTCAATGGCTAAGACTACGACAGCATTTTCAGGCTTATCCAGGGCTGATCCTACAGGCACGAAATGCCCGCCACCTAAATCCAACACAAGGTCTCCGACTTTATTCTGATCCCGCAGTTCAGCCAACCACCGGGCAAAAGCCTCCTTCACATGGTTGTTATACAACGAAGGAGTATCCCCCCAGTGAACATCACGGGCTTTTCTTGAACGCTCCCATTCTGACACCTTTGAATTTTGCTTTAAAACCACATTTCCTGGTGCCACTATGCCTGAATATCCTCCAAAAGGAATACTTTCCTCGCGCATAATCTTAACAAATCTTTCCTTATCACCACGAGTTCGATAATAAATTCCTTTGATTCTATTTAATTCCCGAAGATCTAAAGCCCATTTCATCTCAGCCCAAACATCAAGCGCCGTTACGATAAATCCAACTGAAAAATCTTTCCAATCAGAAAGAATTGTTCTGTAATATTGCTCTTGTTGTTCTACTGGACAATTCTTTGCTTTCATTAGACGTTCAAATGCTTCATTTAATTTATTACTTTCATCAACGCTACCTACTACTCGCATGTCCATCGAAACAACAACTCGATTGCGGGAAGTCTCCTCAGGCAACATTGATGAGTCGGCTGTAACAAATTCAGCATGCTCAATATGCAAAACAACTCCCCCCGAAAAAAATTTCCTTGGCACTACTGTTTGCGTTATGGGGTCGATCTCTTCCTTGATCAGGTTATACGCACCCTTCTTGAACGCCTCGACATACTGCGCCCAGATCTTTTCATTCTCGTTCTTGTCAGCAATATCGATCCCGCCTGTCTTTTGCTTGTCCACATACGCCTGGCCCATGATGCTGGCCTTGAGCTTGCGTTTGTACCAGGTCGCCAGGATGAGGGAATTGTAAACTTGTCGTAACGTGGCGAAGTTTTTGCCTTCGTTGACTTCTTTTTCGAGGATGGGGATGATGATTTCACGGAGGATATCTTTGGCTATCTCATGACGGGAGGACATAAAGTCCTCCCCTACGCGCAACTGATCGGAACCTTGCGTTGTAGGGGCGGACCTTGTGTCCGCCCGGGACATGGCTACGTCCTCGGCGGGGGCCGAGGGCTCCGACATGTCCTTCTGATGGGACATGGCTACGTAATCTGATTCCAGCATAACCTTCAATCGGGATTCGACCACATACGCCGCCTCCTTGTTCTCGTAAACTGTGGCCTTCTGGGGGACGATCCAGACCTTGTTGAACGTGTCCACCGGGATATCGGTTGTTCCATAACGCTTCAGGGCTTCGGCATAAATTTTATCCCAGAATTCCTTGCCAACTTTGTCATCAGGATAGATCACTGACGCCGTGATCTGTTTCAGGATATAGTCTTGCGCCAACAGGTCGCGGCCCATTTCCATCTGGCCGAACACATCCGGCACGATGCGGTCTTTTTCATAGGGAGACAAGTTGACCCAGAGATCTTTTTCGGGAACGGTCAGCGAGGCGAGGAAATATTTGATCAAGCGGGTGGAATCAGTCTTAACTTGTTCATCAGTTGCTTTGGCATCACCTTTATCAAGAATGAAATCAAACCTGAACGGGTCATTGCGATACACCTTGATGCCTTTAAGAAGTGGCGGCGCGAATACCGGGCTCAATGCCAGACGAGTGCCCGGCGCCGGCAACTGTATCACGCCCTGGGCATAGACGCGCGCGTCTGATACCAGGAACGCCAGTATCAGCACGCTGGCTAGAAACTTATGGATAAAACGTCGAATATTCAATTCTCTAACCTGTGTTGATTAGACAACGTCCACCTCTTATTGGAAAGATAACATATATAATTTATTGAAAGCAAGGCGGTAAGGCTGAAAATCGTACCCTCAAGGCACAAGGGCCTTGTCCTCGATCTGCTTGATCAGATTGCGGAAGATAAAATAATGGAACGGCAAGCACGCGTACCAGTACGCGCCGCCCAGGAAGGTTTGCGTGTCATAATAAGCCGTCGTGTTGAGCACCCGCTTCGTCCCCAGTTCGGTGATATTAAACTCCAGCCAGGCCCTTCCGGGGATCTTCATCTCAGCCCGCAGAAGGAGCGTCTTATCATCCTGGATATCTTCCACGCGCCAGAAATCGATCACGTCATTGATGTTGAGCCCGGCATACTTTTTCCGGCCCCGCGCGTCGCCGACACCGAGAAAAACACGGTCGATGATCCCGCGCAAGCGCCACATCCAGTTGCCGTAGAACCAGCCTTTCCTGCCGCCGATCCTGCAAAATGACCTGAACAGCGACGCCGCGCTCTTGGATGTGAGCAAAGAATAACTGGCCACGAACGTCGGGCCCTCGCCGAGTTCCTTCAACTTAAGCGCCAGCTCATGCGCCGGCGGATACGCATCCGACCAGCGGGTATACACCGTGTCCTGCTCCTCCCTTGTCATGGCCAGGACAATGGCTTCACGGTAGGTGACATTCTTGAACGGCAAAAGCTCCCGGATCTTCTCGTTCTGGCAAACAACCTCATTGTTCAGGCTCCCCATCAGGCATTCCGTGATAGGGTCCGGGATGGGCGTGATGAGGCTTGTGATATACGCGTAAAAATGGATGTTGGCGAAGGGGACGGCGATGAACACGACTTTCTTGTTCAGGATCTCGGCAAGGACTTTTAACATCCCCTCATAGGTGAGGATATCAGGGCCTCCGATATCAAACGACTGTCCGGCGGCCGCGGGATGTTCCAGGACGCCCACCAGGTACTTGACCACGTCCCGGACCGCGATCGGCTGGCAACGGTTCTTCGCCCAGGGCGGGATAAAAAAGAAATGAAGCTTTTTGACAAGATGCTGGATGATCTCATAAGAAGCGCTCCCCGAACCGACAATGACCGCCGCGCGCAGGACCGTGACGGGAACCCGTCCTTTCTGAAGATCCCCGGCGACCTGCGCCCGGCTGTGAAGATGGGGCGAAAGATTGTTGCGGACATCCCCCAGCCCGCCGAGATAAATGATCCTCCTGATCCCCATGGCCTCGGCCGCTTCCCGGAAATTCCTGGCGCCTTCGATATCCGCCGCCGCAAATTCTTTGGGCCCGAGGACAAGGGAATGAACAAGGTAATAGGCCGTATCGACCCCTTCAAGGGCCTTTGTCACCTGGTCTTTGGAAAGGACATCCGCGACAACGACCTCGGCGCCCGGCCAGCGTCCGGCATATTCCGGTGAGAACGACCGGATCATGATGCGCACCTTGTATCCCCGGGCCATCAGCTCGGGCACCAGCCTGCCGCCGATATAACCCGATGCCCCGGTCACAAGGATCCTGCCAATGGCCGGATCAAAACTGGTCGGCAGCGAAGAACAATGAAGGGGCACGGCGTGCGCCGCACTGTTATCCGCGCCCTGATCAACGGTCACGTCATCCATGAAAGTTTTTCCTGAAGAGAGATCTCAACGTTTCACAAGGGCCTGGATGTCCGGCAGATGTTTCACCGCGGCGTCCACCCCGCGTTTGAGAAGCTTGTCCGCTTCGTAGATCTCGAACCAGTTGATCCCCGCCAGGTCGGGATGGATGAGCACATCCGCCTGCTTCCCGCTCTTCTCCGCGAGGATATATTCCGACGCCTGCAGCGTCCGCACGACGATATCGGCGATATTCGGGGTGATGGCGCCCAAGCACAAGCGGGTTAAGCGATTGATCAGATAACGCCGGGGATCGTCCTTAAAGGACACGCTCGCCAGCTGACGGGCCTGCTCGACCTCCTGCTTTTGCCCCCATGACGCCTGCTCCGGCGATTGCAGCACGTTGACCGCGATGATCTTCTTGACGCCCATGTCCACCAGCACATTGGTGGGCAGCGGATTCATGACGCCCCCGTCGATGATCATCTGACCATCCTCCATCACCGGACGGATAACGCCGGGAATGGCGATGCTCTTGCAAACCGCGTCAATTAAAAGCCCGTCGTCAATGACGATCTCCCGACGATAATAAAGGTCATAGGCCACGATCCGCAAAGGGATCCGCAAATGCAGGAAGGTACGTCGGCCAAGCTTGCTCTTGAGCCAGCGTTTGATCGCCTTGCCCCGGATAAGCCCGGATATAGGGACAAAAGCGATGGGGATGATAAAGATCATGAACAAAAACGCCAGCAATGAAAAACTGGAGAACGCGAGCATGATGACCACCATGGTCAACACCATCCCGCGCTGGACAGGGGGATCAAAAAGCCTGAGCAACGCGGTCTTGTTCTCGAATTCCCTGGCAAAGACCTCGATCTCGTCGGCTTTGTATCCGGCCGCCCATAGCGCGCCGATCAACGCGCCCATGCTGCTGCCCGCGATGATGTCGACAGGGATGTTCTCTTTCTCAAGGACACGAATGATCCCCACATGCGCCAGGCCCAGCGCCGCGCCGCCGCCCAAGGCAATGCCGATGAGAGATCCCCCGATCTGGCGGCTCAAACGTTGCAAAATAACGGCATAATCACTGTCCGGGGCCACCCTGGTCAAAGAAAATCCTTCACCGATCACCTCTTCATTCGCCTCACCCGGTTTGATGAAGGGCAAATTCAGGAAAATATCATGGTCAAGTATCTTCCTGATCTTGTCAGGCCTTAAACAATTACGCCGTTCCGCGCCGCTGACGATCACCTTGACCTTGTGGAAACTGATCCCCTCTTTCAACACCGGAGGGAACTTGTCCAGCACCTGGCGCGCCAGCTCAAGGTCTTTGCCAAACCCGAGGGTCACCAGATGGACGACATCGCTCTGCGCGAGGATCTTGAGCGTCACCTCATCCAGGGGGCTGGAAAGGTCGAAGACAACATGGTCATAATCATTGACGAACGCGCTGACGAACTGGCTGATACGGTTCGACAACCCGTTGTCAGCCGAGTCGAATTTGAGACCCAGGACATGGATGGCGAGCGCGTCCTTGCGTATCGCGGCAAGGACGTGCTGATGGTCCATGATAAGCTCTGAGAGGCTGGGCAGCGTCGAGGCGGTATCCGAAGAAAGGCTCAGGAGCAAAACTCTTTTCGTCTCACCCTGCGCCTTGAGGAACAAAGCCAGGTTCGCGGCATAGGTTGAACTGCCCGAACCCTTGACGGGTGCATACACGGTGATGATAACGTTCTCGTGCACACGGCTGGACCCGACAGACTGCCCGCGAAGCCTGCGCGAAAGGTTACTGCTGAGGGCCAACGCGAGCATGGGCGTGGTCTTCAACACCCGCGCAAAAGAGTCCTTGTCGATCCTCAGGACCACGGAATCATTGACCGCCTGGTAACTATGGGAGTGATCCTCACCGGTAAGGGCCGAAATGATGCCGAAGTGCATGCCGCGCAGGAGAAAATCCACCCCGCCTTTCTGTCCCGCCGCGTTCATGGTGTAAGAATAAACCCGTCCCGACACCAGCGCGTAGAACGCGTCGGCAGGCGCCCCCTGACGGCAAATGACATCGCCCTTGTTGTACTCAACAAGCTCCGCCACGCGGGCGATACGGTTATGCTCGCGCCAGCTCAATCCCTCAAAAATGAGGATCTCTTTGACGAGCGACAACTTATTAAAAAACGAACGTCCCGGTATCATTTGATGATCTCATTCTCCATCCACTCGAACTCCCGTGAAAGGACCTTTTTGGCGATCTTCAGGCTGGCCTTGTCCTTGTTCCCACACCCGCCATCCTTGAACGTCGCCTCGACACGTTTGCGGGCAGCGTCACAAAAGGCCGACGCCAGGTCGACCGCGTTGGCCTTCCCCTGCTTGTGCAGCATGGCCGCGTAAGAACAGGCGGAGGACATGGCAAATAACTCCGTGCCGATATCAACGATGCGGTTAAGGATGCTCTGCTTGCTTTCCAGTTTCTGCTGGTAGATGGCCATATTGTGGAACGTCACGCGCGCCAGGCGGCGGCTGGCCCTGCGGACATACATCATGTGCCCGATCAACGGCGCGGGCAGGCCCAGGAACTGCGACGGGACAAGAAAACCGCCCCAGAGGCCAGGATACCAGACGGCATAATACGCCGCCATCTTGATCGCGGCCAGGGCCTTCACCAGGATGGGTGTGCGGCCGCTGAGCAAAGGCTTGATCTTGGACAAATGCGGGTCGAGCGCTTCGCGGGCGATGAACAGGTGCATGATCTCGCTCGTCCCCTCGATGATACGGTTGATGCGCACATCGCGCAGCACGCGCTCGACGGGCCAATAATCCACGCCACGCTGACGCAGGGACGAAGAAGATTCATACCCGCTGCCGCCGCGGATCTGCAGGGCCTCGTCCGCGATCTTCCAGGAAACCTCCGTCGTGAAATACTTGGCGACCGCGGCCTCGATGCGGATGTCCCTGTGCTTGTCATCGGCCATGGCCGACGTGAGCCAGGTCACCGCGTCAAGGGCAAAGGTATGGCTGGCGATATACGAAAGTTTCAGGGCCACGGCCTCATGCTCGCCGATGGGACTGCCCCACTGCTGGCGTTTGCCCGACCATACACGTGAGACGTAAAGGCACCACTTCGCGATACCCGCGGACGCGGCGGGCAGCGTCAGGCGGCCTGTATTCAAGGTCATGAGCGCGAGCTTCAACCCCTCCCCTTCACCGAGGATGATATTCTCCCGCGGGACCTTGACATTGTTGAAGCGGATAAGGCCGATCTGGATGCCATGCAGCCCCATGAACGAACACCGGTGGATCTTCTCAAAACCGGGCGATTTTGTTTCAACGATGAACGCGGTGATCTGCTTGACCTCCTTGCCCCGGACCATCTTCGAGGGCGTGAGTGCCATGACCGCGATCACGTCCGCGATAAGGCCGTTGGTGCACCAGAGCTTCTCGCCATTGATGATGAAATGCTTGCCGTCTTCCGTCGGCGTGGCCGTCGTGAGCATCTTGCGCGGGTCGGACCCGACGCTGGGCTCTGTCAGGGCGAAGGCCGATATCGCGCCCTGGGCGAACATGGGCAAAAATTTCTTCTTCTGCTCCGGCGTCCCGAAAAGTTTCAGCGGTTGCGGCACGCCGATGCTCTGGTGCGCCGACAAAAGGACGGCCGTTGACCCGCAATAGCTCGAAACAAGGTGCATGATGCGGTTGTAGTTGTACTGGCTGAACCCCATGCCGCCGTATTCCTTCGGGACTTTCAGCGCGAAAGCGCCCAGCGCCGCGAGCCCTTTATAAACCTTGTCGGGGATCAGCCCCGTGCGGTCAACCTCGTCGGGATCGAGGTTCTCCTTGAGGAATTTCTCGATCTTCACGAGGTACTCGTCCCCGGCCTTCTTTTCCTCGGCGCTCTGCTCGGGAAAAGGATGAAGGAGGCTGAAATCCGCGTTCCCGTGAAAAAGGTTGAGCGCGTAGCTCGGTGACTTCCACTCCTGCTCGCGGGCCGCTTCGGCGAATTCCAGGGACTTCAGTTTTTCCTGACTGATATTTTTATCGAACATGCTCATGATGCGCCTCCTTTTTCAAGAATGACCGCCGCCCCCTGGCCTCCGCCGATGCACAACGACACCAGCCCAAGGTCAAGGTTTGTCCTGTTCAGATGTTTCAGCATGGTCAAAATGAGCCGCGCGCCCGTTGACCCCACCGGATGCCCCAGCGCGATGGCGCCGCCGTGGACATTCAGCCGGGCCGGATCGATAGCGCCGGTATAGCCTTCATACCCGAATTCTTTGGCAAAGCCATCCGACGCCAGGGCCTTGAGGCAGGCCAAAACCTGGGCCGCGAAAGCCTCGTTGATCTCAATCGCCTTCATATCGGATAATTTCAAGCCGGCTTTCTTAAGCGCTTTGGGTATGGCGTGCGCCGGGGCAATGCCCATGCGCGCGGGTTCAACGCCGGCATAACTGAATGACCGGATATAACCCAAAGGCTTAAGGCCGTGCGTCTTGGCCCAGCTTTCAGACGCGACCAGGAGCGCCACGGCCCCGTCAGTAACCTGGCTTGAATTGCCCGCGGTCACCGTGCCGGTCGCCCTGTCAAAAAATGGCTTGAGCTTGGCCAGCGCCTCCATCGACTGCCCGTCACGCGGGCCATTGTCGTCGATGACCGCTTCCTTGTATTTGACGCCGGGGATCACGGGGACGATCTCTTCCCTTAAGATCGCCTTGGACGCGACCGCCTTCACGTGGCTTTCCAGCGCAAACTGGTCCTGCTCCTTGCGCGTCAGCCCGAACTCCTGGACAAGGACCTCGGCGGTCTGCCCCATGTTCAGCCCGCACACGGGATCCGTTAGGCCCAGCTGCAACCCGACCACCGGATTAAAATGACGCGGACGGAATTTTGAAAAAGCCGCCAGGCGCGCCAGGAAGGTCTTGGCCCGGTTCACCTCGGTGAATATCTCCTGGGTCGCCTTGCTGAACAAGAACGGGATATTGCTCATCGATTCAGCCCCGCCGACAAGCATGCACTGGCCTTCGCCGCCCTGGATCTTCAAAGCCGCGGAAACCACCGCCTCGATGCCCGAAGCGCAATTGCGATGCACGGTATAGGCCGGCGTCGTTTTCGGCACGCCTGCCAGGAGCGCGATAACGCGCGCGATATTGGCCGCCTCCGCGGGTTGGCCGACACAGCCAAAAATAACTTCGTCAATGAGTTTGACATCGAACCCCCGGCGCTCAATGAGCTCCCGCGCCGCGATGCGCCCAAGCTCCTGGGCACTGAGGCTGTTGAAGGACGTCCCCATCTTGCAAAACGGGGTCCTGATGCCGTCGATGATCGCTATCCGTTCCATATACCCCCCCTGTCTAGACCTTGGGCCTTGTGTCCAGTATCCGCTTTTCCTTGTTGGAAGTCTCGAGCTCCAGGCGTTTGAGCATCTCCGGCAACGGGACAAACTTGATCTCGTTGGGCGCGAGCTCCGTGGCGCCCATCAGCTTGTCCTTGAGGAAATCCGGGAATGTGGCCTCGTTGATATCTTTCTTCGGCGTCACGTAGACCACCAGCTCGTCGCTGTCATACGGGTCGTTGTTATGCTTGCGGATCTCGATCTGCCATTCGTCGATGCCGGGAATATCGTTGAGCACACCGGCAAAATGGTCCATGTTCACCAGAACGCCCTTGATCTTGGAAAGGTTAAGGTCCTTCACGTCCGAAAGGCGGGATATATCGCTGGACATGCGCAGGGTCACGCGCCCGCAGTAAGGGCACTGCCCGTGCGTGATGCCGCCCTTGACGAGATCGCCGGTGCGGTAACGCAGAACGACCGACGCGCGCGCATCGATCGGGGTATAGACCAGTTCCCCGTCCTCGCCATCGCCCTTGACCTCACCGGTCGCGGGATCAATGACCTCGAATATCTCCTTGTCAGGATAAAGGTGGTACCCGCTGGAAAGGTGATTCTCCGTCGGGCATTCGGCCCAGGCGGTGCGCGCTTCCGTAAAGCCGTACGTCCCGAAAATAAGGACCTGCTTCACCCCGCAAGCCTCGAGCATGCCCGCCAGTTTTTGTTTATATCCCACCGTGACCTTCGACGCGCCCAGGACGATCTTTTTAATGAAAGAAAGGTCGTATTTGCGCTCCTGGGCAAAACGCACCATGTGATAAATATAACTCGGGACGCCCAGCACCACGGATGGCTTGGAGCGCATCATGGCGGTAAGGTTGCCCTCGGTACCCATGACCTTGCCGCCGCCGGTGCTCAAGGCGAATATCCCCGACTCCAATGCGCCGAAGAACGTTTGCCAGAACGCCAGATGCGGCGCGTAAGGAAAAATGTTCATGATGCGTTCGCTGTGCTTGACATCAAAAAGGCTGACCATGCGGCTGCCCGAGACAGCAAGGTTGTCGATATCATAACGGCTGTAGGTGAAGGGCACGGGCGAGTTCGTTGTCCCTGTCGTGAACGTCATAAATATAGGCCGGTACTCCTTGCCCATCGCCGCCTTGAACGCGGCCTTTCCCATGAACAAAGACTTGAGCGCTGTGACGACAACCTTGTCCTTGGGCCAAAACTGGCGGATCTTCTCCTGGTCGGGATGAAGGATAAAATCCATGAACCTCTGGGGATTGTCCTTGGCCACAAGATCAAGCTTGCTCGTGAACGGTAAATGTTGCAGGTCAGCGAGGCCGCGGATACGCGCGGGGTTGATCTTGTTATCGTCGAATAATTTGCGGTAATACGGACTGAAAGGATAAACGTGAGTGTTGACGAAATGGCGAAGCTTGCGGTCCTGGAGCTCCTTGACCTGGGCGCGGGATAAAGCCGTAAGAGTCCGCCATTTGCTCATGCGTAGAACCTCTGGTTACGGGCTTTCAAGTCCAGCAGATGTTGTGCCGGTTTGAAGCGCCCGTCCTTAAAACGTGCCTCGAGCGCGCCAAGATCATCCACGATACGGGTGATCCCCAGCGTGTCGGCGTAACGCAACAACCCGCCGCGGAACGGCGGAAAACCGGTGCCCATGATCATCCCTATGTCGACCGTGTCTGGCCCGTCAACAACACCATCGCCGAGGATACGGGCGGCCTCATTGATCATGATGTAAAGCATGCGATCGAGCGCGTCCT
The DNA here is from genome assembly GCA_903901225.1 of Candidatus Omnitrophota bacterium. GTDB lineage: Bacteria > Omnitrophota > Gorgyraeia > Zapsychrales > Fredricksoniimonadaceae > Fredricksoniimonas > Fredricksoniimonas borealis. Next base: position 7,343 of record CAIUQE010000026.1, on the reverse strand, counting down.
TGTCCGCTACGCCGGCACCACCCTTGACCAGCACCTGGATGGCCGTGTTGACCCGGCGCCGCGGGCCGTGGATATAAAAACCCCGCCCGGATTTCTTCCCCAGCAATTTCAGGGCAAACACATCATCAAATATCTTGCAGGACTTGAACCGCGCCCCCAACCCCGCTTCGAGAATATGAAGGACCTTCACGCCCACATCCAGCCCGACCTCGTCGGACAGCAAAAACGGCCCCATGGGCATGCCGAAATCCGTGACGAGCTTATCAAGCCGCTCGATATCACCGCCCTCTTCCAGCAAATGCCCCGCCTCATTGATGTACGCCAAAAGGATGCGGTTCACCAGGAAACCGGGGGCATCCTTGACGAGGATAGGTGTCTTGCCCAGGCGTTTGGCGAATTCCAGCGTGCTCACAATGGTGGCCGGAGATGTCTGGCCGGTCGTGATGATCTCGATGAGCGGCATGCGATGGACGGGATTGAAAAAATGGAATCCGATGACGCGTGAGGGATCTTTAACGGCCCGCCCCATTTCGGTCAGCGAAAGGGACGAGGTGTTCGAAGCCAGGATCGTCCGCTCCGGGACATGGCGCGCGGCCTCGTCGAAGACTTTCTTCTTGATGTCCATGTTCTCAACGACCGCCTCGATCACGATATCCGCGTCGGAGAAACCGCTGTGGTCAAGCGTGCCCGAGATCATGCCCATGCGCGCCGCAACCTCCGGGGGTTTCACGCGGCGGCGTTTGAGGGCCTGCTTGTACACATCATAGGCCGCCTTGAGGCCCTTGGCGATGGCGTCATGGTTGATGTCCTTCAGACGAACCCAGACCCCGCGGTTGCTCAGCAACTGGGCAATGCCCCCACCCATGATCCCCGCGCCGATGACCCCGGCCTTGGCCACGGGCGCCGGCTTGATGCCCTCGGCACCGGGAACGGTCAGTTTCTTGAATTTTTCAGTAAGGTAATAAAGGCCGACAAGATTTTTGGATACGGGCGTGACCGCGAGTTCAGCAAAAGCCGATGACTCAATGTCCATCGCCGCACGACGGGATAACCCCCGTGTCCGGCTGACAACATTGAGCGCGGACAACGGCGCCGGATAAAAACCCCTGGACGCTTTTAAGACGCTCTCTTTGGATTTGCTGAAAATGAAATCCCGCCCGATGGCGGTGTTTTCGAGGAAAGCGTTGAACCCTTTGGGCCGGACCACGGGATACCTGCGCCGCTTGCCCGAGGCATTGATCTCGTTAACGAACTCGGCAACACGGTCAGCCAACCCGACCCGCGAATAAAGGCGGTCAACCAGGCCCATCTTCAAGGCGGCCCGCCCATCAACCGGGGCACCGGAAAGGATGAGTTTGAGCGCCCCCTGCAGCCCGACAAGCCGGGGCAAACGCCAGGTGCCGCCAAACCCCGGCACAAACCCGAGATTGACCTCGGGCAGGCCGATGCGCACCTTGTCATTGAACGTAGCGATACGATAGCGGCAGGCCAGGGCCAGCTCACAACCGCCGCCGAGTGCCGCGCCGTCGATCACCGCGATCGTGGGAACCGGCAGGTCTTCCAGCTTGTTGAGAATGCGTTGCCCCGCCTGAGATTTGGACTTCCCCTCGGCCGCGTCCGTGATGCTTTCGATCTCTTTGATATCCGCACCGGCGATGAAAATATCTTTCTTGGCGCTCTGGATAATAATGGCTTTGAGGGAACTTGGATTGTTCAGCTGGTCCAGGAGCTTCTCGAGTTCGAGGAGAATGGGCGTGCCCAGGACATTGGCCCTGGAATCAGGCTGGTCGAAGGTGATCGTGGCAACAGTATTATCTTCCTTATAATTAAGAGCCACGGGAACCTCCTTGTAAAAGGTTGTCCATCCACTTCAAGTATACCCCGCCGCGCCTCCAATAAAAAGAGTTAAACTAAATAAAAAACAATAATAGTATCAATGCACGACAGTTCCCGAGAACAATTCCCTGACGCCATTCTGGTCCTGGATATAGACCTCGGGAGGGAATTCGATGGAATTCTTCACCTGCCGCGCGATCAGCCCGTCCAGGAAGGCTTTCTGCTGTTCGTTGCGCGGGTCGTGCAGCGGCCAGGTGCTCAGGTCATTGACCAGGACCATGACCGGCTCGTGGGCGAATTCCACGGTCTTGAGGATGCGGCTGACCAAAGCAAAAAGGAAGTTCGGTTTGTCGTTAAAAAGCTCCACCGCCGTCTTGAAGACGATCTTGCCCCACGATTCATCGACCATCTTCTGCAGCATGCCGTACACGGAGGAATACTTGATGAGCGCCTGCTCACCCGCCTTGAGCCTGAGCGAGGTGTTCATCAAGACCTGGGTAAGCTCGCGCGGATCGAACAGCTCGGTCTCCTTGTGCACATCAAAGGTCAAAAGATCGAACGTGTAAACCCCGCGCATCATGGCCGCCGCGTCCTTGACCGCCCGGACCAGCAGGTCTTTGGTTGAATCCCACAGGAAATCCTCATCCTTGCGGATGATGGTGACCGCAAGGAGCTTGCATACCTGCCCCTCGCGCACCGCCTTGAATGACTGGACGTGTTCAAGCGGATTGCCTTGGTAATAGATCTCTTCGAATTTGGGAAGGTAATTGAAAAGGTTCGAGGTTGGAAATTCAGTCCCGGCCAAATTGATCGTCGGAAATGCCATGGTGACTTTCAGTCCTACCTGATGGTGGCGCCGCGCAATTTACCATTGCGCAAGGTCGTTGTCATTGGCCCGCCGTTATAGAGCATCGCCACTTCGGAAGCGTTCAAGGCACGATTGTAGACACGAACATCGTCGATGGAGCCAGGAAAATAATTTGTGAGATAACTGGGGCGGGTGGCTGTATAAATGCCGCCAATACGCGCCGCATTATTATTAGAACCATAATTGACAGCCATTTGTGAAGTGGCTGTCCAATAAGTGGTAGTTACGGGCGAACCATCAATATATAACTGGACCGACGGAGTGCTGGTCGTAGCATTACTGAGAACAGCTGCAACGTGGTACCAAACATTTGCTTGTATACTGTTGGTTGGACTTGACCATTCGTTCCACTGCCACCATACATTTCCCACTACTAAGCCAAAAGAATTGTTATTTAAACCATACCCCGGAGTTGAAAAAAATTGTATTGCAACTCCATAAGTCGAAACGACGCCAACTGTAACATCCCTGGTAGAAAAGATCGCGCCCGTTCCCAATGCTGTGGCTTTGGCCCAGGCTGAAATAGTAAAAGCACTCCCGGATGTCAATGGAAGCCGGGTTAAACTTGCATATTGACTGCTTCCATCAAAACTCATCGCGCCATTGGTATGGCCTGCCACCCACGTAGGACTGCCGCCACACGTTCCTGTGTTACTTTGCCCGCTGGAATCCTTCACCGCAGCACCGGTGCATGTTCCCGACGTTGCTTCATCGAATTTCCACCACCCCACCAACCCCGTCACAATATCCGCGCGGGCGGGAGTGACGGCCAATGATAGCAACAATGCCAGTAAAAGAATGACACGCATGGGACAGGCTTTCTTTGGTGCTTTATCGGAAGACATCTTATCTTTTATAACAAAAGTTACCCGGCAAGGCAACGAACTTCAGGGTTGTTTCAATTCAGGCCCCGCGTCTTGCATGGCATCAACAACAGCCGCTCGATTGGACACTGCGGCAGCATTGCGCGGGTCAAGCGCAAGCGCCTTGTCGAAACTGGCCAGCGATTCCTTGAACATGCCCTGATGGGCATAAACAAGCCCGAGGTTGCTGTAAAGCTCGGGAGAACTAGCGCCGAGCGTCACCGCCCGACGGCAATCCGCGAGAGCCTGGTCCATCCGTCCCATGACCCCGTACTGGCCGCAGCGGTTGATAAACGCCTGCTGGTACGACGGGTCATGCGCCACGGCGATGGAAAGGTCATCAAGGGCCCCCGCCTCATCACCGAAGTAATGGCGCACCAAAGCGCGGCTGTTGTGAACGGCCGCGGCCCAAGGCTCAAGACGGAGCGCCTCATCAAAGTCAGCCATGGCCTGGCGATACAAGGCCCAGGCTTCAGGCGTCGCCCCCTGGTCGAGCTTCGCGCGGGCCAGGTCCTTGTAATGCAATCCCCGGTTAAAAAGCGCAAGGACAAGCGTTGAGGCCCCGTACATGTCCTCGGCATTGCCCCTGGCCAGCCCATCTGTCGGCCGCATCACCGGCTGAACCTCATGGCCCGCAGGAGGCGGGGGGCACGCGCTGATCACACGGTCCCAGAACGTCAGGCTGTCGTGCCATGACAAAGAATAGCTGTACGTGAGCACGCCCAGAAATACACACACACCGGCCAACACCACCCGGGCCAGATAGCCGTAACGCGCCACGGCCAGGTCCGCCTTGATACCAAGCCACAGGCACAGTCCCGTCACCGGCAGGTACATAAACCTGTCCGCGACGATATTGCGGTAATACACATCCCAGCGCAACACGGGAAAAATGGACAGGAAAAAAAAGCCCGCCGCCCACAGCAACCAGCGGTCACGCTGCCGCCCCGCCACGCGCGCCACTGCCCACACGAGAAGGCCGACAACAACCCCCGACGCGCCATAGACAATACCCGCGACATGCGGCGCGGGAGCCTCATAAATCGGGGCCAGCAGCGCCGGAAGGAATGGTTTCCAGACGTAAAACCCCAGCGACCAGATCCAGACCAAAGGATCCGGATAACTGCCTCCCGGCATGCGGGTCAGGTGCCCCAGCGTCAGCGCGCCGATGCCGGCAGTCACGGCGGTGACCGGAACATACGCCATCCAGCGCCCGATGCGTCCGTTGCGCCACCATTCCATGAATAACAGGACCAGCGGCAGGGTCACCGCCATGGGTTTCGCGAGGAGGCTGAGCGCCCCCCAAAGCAGTGTCACAACGAGATCGGAGCGTTTTCCGGCTTCAAGGAAAGCCAGCCATTGACGCAGGGCCAGGACATAAAACAGAGCGTAAAGCACATCCTTGCGTTCGGTGACCCACGCCACCGATTCGACGCGCATCGGGTGGATGGCGAATAACAGCGCTCCGAGAAAAGCGGCACGCGGCGGCGCGCCCAGCCGCGTGAAGAACCCCATCACAAGGCACACCACTGCGATGTGCAACAGGAGGTTATCCCGATGAAAAACGAACGGATCAGGGCCGAACAGCGCCTTCTCCACGGCGAAGCTGAGGCTTGTCAGCGGGATATACATATCCCCGTTGACGGTCTGGGTGAACATCCCTTTAACGTCAAAGGCCAGGACCGCCTGATTCTCATAAACATGCGACGGGTCGTCCCAGTTCAGGAACCCGCCCCGAAGAACAGGCAGAAAAGCAACGGCAACAAGCAAAGCAAGGAGACCATGATGGCGAAAACTTTTCGACGTGAACAACGCCCAGGGGCCGTGTGTCATGGGAGGACACTGTCCCGGCACGTTCCATCCAATTCAATCCCCGCCGCGCTGACATTGCCCTCACCCGCTTCCGGCAACGGCACAACGACGAGCTTGATGGTCGGCGAACTGGCGGCCCCGTAGAACAGCTTGAAGGTCGAGCGCGGATGGAACACAGGGTTGCCCAGCACAAGGCGCATTTTTGAAAAAAGATAGTTCTTCACGTAATTGATCCAGCCGGCCCTGATGATCGCTGAAGCCGCGACCTCATCGACCAGGAACTCTTCACCGCGCCAGCCCTTGATGAACTCGGCCTCATGCTGGACCACGACCCGGACCTTGACATGGGGCGGCACGGGCGCGTGGTTCTGAAGCTCGGTGATCAACTGCCCCGTCAGGTTCTCGATCCCCTTCCAGGCAAGGCCCGCAACAGCGAACACGCCGGCCTGCTTGAACGCCTTGACGCTTTCTTCCGCCGAGAACCATATCATCCAGGCCCGCATGACCTGGTCCCATACCCCCTGCAACGAAGGGTCTGCCTGCAGGGCACGGCGCATGATATGGCTGATCTCGACGCGCAACGCGTAGGGGACGTCGCTGATAAAACGCGCCTCAAGTTCCGACGCCGGGTTGTTCGCCTCGCGATGGCCGATATGCAGAATGGCCCCGTCACCGCGGATCACCGTGCCGTTGGCGCTGCCGGGCGCCTGCAACGGGACCACCAGCCCCCGCGCGACGCGCACGCGCACCGGCGAGACCCCGAATTGCATGGCCGAAGGAAGGCTCAGCTCGATCTCGTGATCGACGAGCTCTTTGGGGAACCTTGCCTCATCCGGGAACCCGGATTCTCTCAGTCTGCCGCGCGGGATCATGTCTCTTTCCTGAAAGATTTCATAATGATAATCAACATAAACGCATTGATATTATACGGAACGTTAGAGTAACATTTCCAAGAATTTCTTTTTTTAAAGATTAACAAAAAAGGAGGATGGGAAACCGAACCGCAATGCGGTGAGGTTCCCCGATCTCTGAGGAACAAGACCGGCCCCGAAAATATTCCTGACGGGAGGGAAACCGAACCGCAATGCGGTGAGGTTCCCCGACCTCTGCGGATTGTGACGAAGAAGCGAATGGGAAACGAAGTTTCCCAATGAGCTTCTGAGGAACAAGACGCGGCCCCGGAAAGAATTCTTTCCGGGGCTCGTTTTTTCTTCCCTGAAAGCAAAAAAGCCTTACCCCTACGGGTAAAGGCTTTTTTGCGCAGTGGAAGAAAAAACGGCGTGGGGGTAACTCACATACAAATGTCTCTCTCCCAAGCCAACTAAAATCGAGCCCTAATATATCACATTAAAGGAAAAACAGAGATAAAAAGTTCGAGAAAATACATCTAAAAAGAACAGGTCAAATAACGCCGCAACTCAAGCGAATACTGCCAAAAAACAGCCTAAAAATGTCCATTTCTGCCCATGGACAACGTGGACATTCTTCCTTAACTCGTTATGCCGCAACGGACAACAAAATGTCCACGCATGTCCACGGGACATGGTCTTTTGTCCCTCATGTCCACGCCTCAAAAACCCTCTATTTACGTCAAACTGACGATCCCTATTGTGCTCCCACCAGTATCATCGTCATCTTCATCCCGGCAATCCTCTTGCGGCGTAGTCCGCTCAAAGTCGATATGATCAATGCCGCGCCCCTTGCTATCTCTTATTTCTGTTAGACCAAGGAAACCCACTCCGTCCGTTACAGCCTCTCTCAAAGCCATCTCAAGAGCATCCGGGCCATCGTCATGTGCCCCTCTCGGGTAATATTTGAGCTGGTCCAGCAATTCAGTATGCTTGTACGAAAACACCACCTGCCCGGTCGTAATGTGGGTCTCCATGCCGAAGATCCTGAAATCCTTGTTCTTGGTCGTGCGTATTTCCTTAAACGCTCCAACCACATTCTCCTGATGCGCCCGG
>CAIUQE010000025.1 GCA_903901225.1 Candidatus Omnitrophota bacterium | reverse complement strand
ATTGAATCCCATTCATGCGAATGGGGCGATATACTTTATTAGGTGAAGGCGGCTTGAACAGGGGGTTCTGATGGACAAGACGGTTGCGGTTTTTCAAAAGAACAAATTTCAGGAGATCCGTATCGGTATCCGTGAGTTTAAGGGCAATGACCTGATCGATATCAGGACATGGACGATGACCCAGGGTTCCGAGGAGATGGTCCCGACGGCGAAGGGCGTGACCATGAACATTAGCCTTCTTGTCCAGCTAAAGAAGTCACTGGAGGAAGCTGAAAAGATCCTCAAAGAGAATAAGATGCTTTAAAAAAAGTTTCAATAATGCGCTTGACAGAACTGAAATCATAATGTATAGTTCTGAAACTGTTCTGCAGTGGTTATCGTAGTTCTGCAGTAAGTATTGACTCCGACGTTCTAAGTATTTAATAACCGATAAATCAGCAGATGCGTTGCGCGTGAAACGAGCGATCTCGTTACCGCTGAAATGATTTTTAAGCGGAACGAAATAATGCTTGACATATTTTTTTTGTCTGTTATGATTTGAACCTTCCGTTGGGAAGGTTCTGAAGCGAAATCGTTCTTTGACAATCTTATTGCCCATCAGCAATTATTATTATTTAGCCAAGTTCATTTTTGGAGAGTTTGATCCTGGCTCAGAGTGAACGCTGGCGGCGTGGATTAGGCATGCAAGTCGAGCGAACCCGCAAGGGTTAGCGGCAAAAGGGTGAGTAACACGTAAGTAATTTTCCTTTAAAACGGGGATAGCATCGTGAAAACGGTGGTAATACCCGATAACATAAGTGGTCTGCATGGATCGCTTATTAAAGACGGGGACCGCAAGGCCTGTCGTTTAGAGATGAGCTTGCGTACCATCAGCTAGTTGGTAGGGTAATGGCCTACCAAGGCTAAGACGGTTAGCTGGTCTGAGAGGACGACCAGCCACATTGGGACTGAGACACTGCCCAGACTCCTACGGGAGGCTGCAGTCGAGAATATTTAGCAATGGACGAAAGTCTGACTATGCGACGCCGCGTGCAGGATGAAGGTCTTCGGATTGTAAACTGCTTTTGTTAGGGGAGAAACCTGAAACGTTAACAGCGTTTCAGCTGACGGTACCTGACGAATAAGCCACGGCAAACCCTGTGCCAGCAGCCGCGGTAATACAGGGGTGGCAAGCGTTACTCGGAATTATTGGGTGTAAAGGGCAGGTAGGTGGTCTTGTAAGTGAGGGGTGAAATCCCACGGTTCAATCGTGGAACTGCCTTTCAAACTGCAGGACTTGAGAGTGTTAGGGGAGAATGGAATTCCCGGTGTAAGGGTGAAATCTGTAGATATCGGGAAGAACACCAACAGCGAAGGCAATTCTCTGGGACACTTCTGACGCTGAACTGCGAAAGCTAGGGGAGCAAACAGAATTAGATACTCTGGTAGTCCTAGCCGTAAACGATGAATACTAGGTGTTGGTCCTTTCGGGGATCAGTGCCGAAGCTAACGCATTAAGTATTCCACCTGGGGACTACGATCGCAAGGTTAAAACTCAAAGGAATTGACGGGGGCCCGCACAAGCGGTGGAACATGTGGTTTAATTCGATGCTACGCGAACAACCTCACCTGGGCTTGACATGTAAGCAGTAGAGAAATGAAAGTGGATCGAACCGTCAAGTCGGTAACTTACACAGGTGCTGCATGGCTGTCGTCAGCTCGTGTCGTGAGATGTTGGGTTAAGTCCCGCAACGAGCGCAACCATTGCCCTATGTTGCCACTCTAGTTGGTAGCTTGCTATCAGCTAGAAGCACTCTTAGGGGACTGCCTGGGATAACCAGGAGGAAGGTGGAGATGACGTCAAGTCAGTACGGCCTTTATGCCCAGGGCGACACACGTGTTACAATGGATGGTACAAAGGGTTGCCAACCCGCGAGGGGGAGCTAATCTCAAAAAACCATCCTCAGTTCGGATTGGAGTCTGCAATTCGACTCCATGAAGCCGGAATCGCTAGTAATGGTGGATCAGCACGCCACCGTGAATACGTTCCCGGGCCTTGTACACACCGCCCGTCAAGCGATGGGAGCCGGGAGTACCCGAAGTCTTACGTAGGTAAGCCCAAGGTAAAACTGGTGACTGGCGCTAAGTCGTAACAAGGTAGCCGTACGGGAACGTGCGGCTGGATCACCTCCTTTCTATTTTTCATTCGAGAGAATGTTGATAGAAAAAACAAGTCCTTCGTCGAAAGATGAAGGCATTATACAAACATGCCCTGAACAAGCATGTGTCTTTCAGGAGTCAAATCTTCTGAAATGACTTGGCTGAATTATTTCATACCGTCCGTCCCGGTAATTAACCGGGACGGACGGGAATTTTTCTGATCGGCGGTCGGTATTTTATGGTCAGTAAGACCATTAATATTGTCCGGCGATCAAATCATTGACCTCGGCACATTTCGGGCCCGTAGCTCAGCTGGTTAGAGCATCGTCTTGATAAGGCGAGGGTCAGTGGTTCGATCCCACTCGGGCCCACCATATTTTATGGCGTGTCCGGGAGAATTTTTTAAAACCGAGCTAAGGGGCTGTAGCTCAGTTTGGGAGAGCACCTGCTTTGCAAGCAGGGGGTCAGGAGTTCAACCCTCCTCAGCTCCACTTTTTGAGGGTGTATTCCAAATTTTTTAGATTTTTTGATTGCTGGTTCAGGCGATAAGATTGAAGATATTTTTGTGCTTCGCAATTGTTTGCGAGGACTGTTCTTTGACAATTATGTAATGAAGGGTAAGAACTACAATGAAACCTGTAGTTTGCGCAATTACTTTGATCAAGTTACAAAGGGTTTACGAAGGCTGACTTGGCAGATTCAGGCGATGAAGGACGCGTTAAGCTGCGATAAGCTCCGGGGAGCTGCAAATAAGCTTCGATCCGGAGATCTCCGAATGGGGCAACCCAACAAGGCTCATACCTTGTTATCTTCCACTGAATGAATAGGTGGCGGATGCTAACGTGGTGAATTGAAACATCTCAGTAGCCACAGGAAAAGAAAACGCATGTGATTCCCCTAGTAGCGGCGAGCGAAGAGGGAACAGGCTAAACCGTAACGTTTACGTTGCGGGGTTGCGGGACCTTAACATGGGATTGTAAGAGAATAGTAGAAGCGTCTGAAAAGGCGCGCCAAAGAAGGTGAAAGTCCTGTACACGAAATTCTCAAGCACCCTAGAGGCATCCCAAGTAGTACGGGGCACGGGTAATCCCGTATGAATCTGGCCCGACCATGGGCTAAGCCTAAATACTCGAATCTGACCGAAAGCGCACAAGTACCGTGAGGGAAAGTTGAAAAGAACCCCGGCGAGGGGAGTGAAATAGAACCTAAAATCGTAAACTTACAAAGCGGTCGAAGGCCTATGCACATCGCAAGGTGTGAATGGCTGACGGCGTACCTTTTGCATAATGGACCAACTAGTTGCTAGGCGTTGCAAGCTTAAGCTCTTATGGAGCGAAGGCGTAGGGAAACCGAGTGTGAATAGCGCGATTAAGTAACGTTTAGCAGACGCGAAACCACGTGATCTATCCATGGCCAGAATGAAGCTCTGAGAAATCAGAGTGGAGGTTCGAACGCTCGTTAGTTGAAAATAACGGCGATGAGCTGTGGATCGGAGTGAAAGGCTAATCAAACGTGGAAATAGCTCGTTCTCCCCGAAATAGTTTTAGGACTAGCCTGGAGTAAATTCATCGTCAGGGGTAGAGTTACTGAATAGGATAGGGGGTTTACCAACCTACCAAACCTAACCAAACTCCGAATACTGATGATGTTACCTCTGGAGTAAGACAGCGAGGGCTAAGCTCCGTTGTCTAAAGGGAAACAGCCCATGACCATCTGTTAAGGTCCCAAATACATGCTAAGTGGTAAAGGAAGTGAGATCACGTTGACAGCCAGGATGTTGGCTTAGAGGCAGCCATCATTTAAAGAGTGCGTAACAGCTCACTGGTCGAGTGGTCTTGCGCCGAAAATGATCGGGGCTCAAGCATGTAACCGAAGCAGTGGATTCCGCCGCAAGGCGAGAGTGGTAGGGGAGCGTAGTGTCGTGCGTTGAAGGCGTACCGAAAGGAGCGCTGGAGTTGACACTAGTGATACTGTTGGTATAAGTAGCGCAAACTACGGCGAGAAACCGTAGCACCGAAAATCCAAGGTTTCCTGGAAAAGGTTAATCCAACCAGGGTTAGTCGATCCTAAGGCGAGGCTGAAAAGCGTAGTCGATGGACATCCGGTTAATATTCCGGAACCAGTTACTAACGTTAATACCCTAATGTGACACAGAAGGCTAGGTGATCGGACTGTTGGAATAGTCCGTTCAAGCCTGTACCCGTACCGCAAGGTGCGGCAAGAGGTGATGTCGATCCGCGATTACATCAAGGAGAAGTCATTGACGCCACGCTGTCGAGAAAAACCATTAGGGGAGTATAGTAGCTGATCGTACCGTAATCCGACACAGGTAGATAGCCAGAACATGGCAAGGTGCTCGAGATACCCCTCCCTAAGGAACTAGGCAAAATGACTCCGTAACTTCGGGATAAGGAGTGCCTGATATGTGTAGCCCCTTGCGGGTCAAGCATTGAAGGTCACAGTAAAGAGGCCTGGGTGACTGTTTAGTAAAAACTCATCACTCTGCAAAGTCGCAAGACAAAGTATAGGGTGTGACACCTGCCCGGTGCTGGAAGGTTAAGGGAAAAGGTTAGCCGCAAGGCGAAGCTTTGAACCGAAGCCCCAGTAAACGGCGGCCGTAACTATAACGGTCCTAAGGTAGCGAAATTCCTTGTGGGGTAAGTTCCCACGCGCACGAATGGTGTAACAACTTGGGCGCTGTCTCGGGGAGGGTCTCGGCGAAATTGTAGTGGCGGTGAAGATGCCGCCTACCCGCACTTGGACGAAAAGACCCCGGAACCTTTACTGTAATCTGATATTGAATTTGAGATCTGTTTGTGTAGGATAGGTGGGAGGCTTTGAAGTTCCGACGCCAGTCGGAATGGAGCCATTGGTGAAATACCACCCTAACGGCTTTTAGGTTCTAACTATGCCGCTGTGAAACCAGCCATAAAACAGTGTCAGATGGGCAGTTTGCTTGGGGCGAGTCCCGTCTAAAGAGTAACGACGGGGTCCGAAGGTCACCTCAAACCGGTCGGCAATCGGTTGTGGAGTGCATAGGCATAAGGTGGCTTAACTGTGACTTCGACAGAAGGAACAGATACGAAAGTAGGGCTAAGTGATCCGGTGGTAGATAATGGGATTGCCATCGCTCAACGGATAATAGGTACTCTGGGGATAACAGGCTGATCGCGCTCGAGAGTTCATATCGACAGCGCGGATTGGCACCTCGATGTCGGCTCGTCGTATCCTGGGGGTGTACAAGCTCCCAAGGGTCCGGCTGTTCGCCGGTTAAAACGGCACGTGAGCTGGGTTTAGAACGTCGTGAGACAGTTCGGTCTCTATCCAGTGTGGGCGCACGATAATTGAAAAGGAGCTCTCCTTAGTACGAGAGGACCGGGAGAGGCGAACCTCTAGTGTTCCGGTTGTCACGCCAGTGGCAATGGCCGGGTAGCTATGTTCGAAAGGGATAAGTGCTGAATGCATATAAGTACGAAGCCCCCCTTGAGATAAATTATCGATTCTTCTTCGGAAGATGAAGGCACCTCGTAGACTACGAGGTTGATAGGCAGCGTGTGTAAGTCCTGTAAGGGATTCAGCTAAGCTGTACTAATTAGCCAAATACTTGATCTTTATTTTTGTTAACTCAAAAATAAATACAAACTGCAGGTTGAAGCGTGGCTTACCTTTCATTACATAATTGTTAAAAATTTTCCGGTAGCTTTGCTGAAGGGGCAACACCCGTTCCCATTCCGAATACGGAAGTTAAGCCCTTCGAGGTCGATGGTACTGTACCCTTTGGGTGTGGGAGAGTAGATAGTTACCGGTTTATTTAATGCAAAAAGACCCGCTTTGGTCGTATGACTGAAGCGGGTCTTTTTTATGCGCTAGTTTGCATTCCTTAACATTATATGTTATCTTTTTACCATAATTCATATATATACGGATCATTCTATTCATAAATGTTCAAATCACAAGGGTTAATGTCATGAAGAAGACCTTCTCTTTTCGCATTATCTCTGCCTGGATCCTTGTCAGCTTCCTGACAACCGGGGTGGTCCCGTCCGGCGCTTACGCGCAGGCGTTGAACCTTCCGGCGCCGGGAACCATGGTCTCTCTGACACCGGCCTATATGCCGGTCCTGATGAAGGGTGTGCGGGTGCATCCAGAGAACCCGCTTCTGTTTGATTTCATCCTTGATAGCGGAAAATCCACCCTCAAGATCGAAAGCCCTGAGTTCAAGGCTGAATCCCAGAAACTCATCAAGTATTTCCTCGCCTCGCTGACGATCAAGGAAGACGACCTTTGGGTCAACCTCTCGCCTTATGAAAAAGACCGGATGATCACGGATGAGCTGGGCAAGACAGAGCTTGGGCGTGACATGCTGGCGCAGGATTATATCCTCAAGCAGTTGACCGCTTCCCTTATATACCCCGAAAAAGATCTCGGCAAAGCGTTTTGGGACAGGGTCTATACCAAGGCGCGGGAACAGTTCGGCACCACGGATATCCCGGTCGACACGTTCAACAAGGTTTGGATCACAGCAGACAAGGCCAAGGTGCTGGAGCGTAACAACGTGGCCTACGTGGTCGGCGCGCATTTGAAGGTTATGCTGGATGTGGATTACACCGCTGCTATGCAGGCCGACACAAGGTCGGCCACTACCACAAAAAATGCAAATATCACGGGCGTAGGGGAGGACCTTGTGTCCTCCCGAGATGCCATTGCCAGACAGGTTTTGCGCGAGGTAGTCATCCCCGAGATCGAAAAAGAAGTCAACGAAGGCCAAAACTTCGCCATGCTGCGCCAGATGTTTTATTCCATGATCCTTGCGTCGTGGTACAAACTCGCGCTCAAGGACGTTTTGCTCAATCAGGTTTACAGCAACAAAGGCAAGACCGGCGGTGTTCTCGCTGATGATCCGGCGGTCAAGGACAAGATATATAGGCAGTATCTGGAAGCTTACAAGAAGGGTGTGTTCAACTATATTAAGGAAGACATGGACGCTGTCAGCCAACAGTCCATGCCGCGGAAGTATTTTTCGGGGGGGCTTCACGTTGATGCGGCTCAAATTTTAGTTACAGAGAAGAGACCATCGTTGGATGAGAAAATTCAAGTCGACGGGGCCATGGCGCTGGGCTCGGTAAAAATGAAGGTGGACTATGACGCGGGGCAGGGGAACAAGGATGCTGACCCAGCCGCAGTTTCGGAAGTTGCTGATCAGGAAAAGATCACTGATCCTTTCGAGATCAACAAAAGAGTGGATATGATGAATGTTGCGTTAAAGTCATTCATTGATCCTGAAACCATTGGCGATTTTTACTTGAAATTGCGTGAATTGCGGGAGTATGCGTTGATCATGAAAAGTATAGTTCGCCCTCAGGTTACAGGGATGGAGGCGAGGAGCGAGTATTTGAATAAAGTTCAAGAAAATGTGAAGGCTTCCATAACAACTTTAGAAAATAAGTTGGCCGTGGTCATCAAGGCTGATGTTGATGCCCTAAAGAAGGAGTTGTCCGTCGAGACGTTATCAGAAGAGCGTCGAAGCGCTATTGGTAAAGTTTTGAAGGAGTATAAAGACATCGTAGAAAATCTTCCCAGGAGATCGCCGCAAACAAAAGAAGAGTGGAAGAAGGTGTCTTTGGAGAGAGTTGGGAAAATATCTCAATATTATGACATCACCGATCTGCAACCTCTTCAAGATGAGATCGCCATAGTTCTGGCTTTCATCAATTCTTTACCAATTGAGAAGATGCCTCAAGATGTTCTTACAGGGAGTTCTGTGAAGGAGACGTCTTCTTTTATGGCCCGCCGTATACGGATCAACCCGAAGCTTTTAGAACTTCTTTGGGTTTCACCTGAGAAATCTAGGAAAGTCATTGAATTCAAAGGTGTCAAACTGACTTTGGGAACCTGGCTTTATGTCCTTGAGAAGATATCTTCGGCTGTGTCGGAGAATAAACTGTCGTTCTTCTGGCCGATAACATTGACAGCTGAAGGGCGAGACGAGAACGGCGAACGTAAAGCGGGGGATGTTAAGGCGGTTGCTGAAAAAATGGCTGCAGATATAGGAGGCCTTCGGGCTTCTTTGGCAAAAGAGTTCTTTTCTGAAAGCTCAAGGGGGTTTTCAACATTTACAGGGTTCACTGTCAAGCTCCGCGCCAAGTTTGGCTTGAAGGCAAGAACTTACTTGTTTGACAAGGAGGAAAAGATACAGGAATGGCTCTGGGATGCGGTTAAGAAGATGGAAGATGACGTCCCGGAATTCAAGGGCAAGATCCTGGATGCGGCGCAAAGGGGCGAAAATGTCAATGCGGCCAAGGAATTGACACCGGATGTCGCACTTCAAAAGATGAGATCTGCGGATTATGACGGGGTATTGAACGACCTGGAGGGACTCACCGGCGGCAATGCCGAGGCATTGAAAGCGTATTCCAGCATTGTCTGGGCTCACGGTAACGCGGATGATTTTCTTGACTTCCTTGCGTCTCAGAGAGGGAAAGAACAGGGTGCCAAGCGTCGCCTTGTGTTGGAAGCGGTCTTTGGCACGATCTTGTCGTCGAAATTTTCTGTTACGGCGAAGCATCGGTCTCATGATCATCTTCGTTTGGTTGGGTGTGTCCTGGATGGTGTGAGGACTCATGAGTTGTTCTCCGATACGAAGTATGTGTTTAAGGGTTCCAGGGAGGACGCTGAACAGGTCCGGAAGTTATTGGAAAGGATCTTGAAAGAAGTGGGTGGTTTGGATGTGACTGACAGTGTTTCAAAAGAGTCTTTCATTGTAACATTGAAATTAAATCGACGGATCCGGGTGTTGCAAAAAGTGCCAGGGTTGCGATTTTATCAGTATGAGATCAAGGAGAAGATCATAGAAACTCTGACGAACAGGATAGTCGGGATTGTGGCATTTTTCCCGGAATTGAAGGGGGCTTTGGATGAAATTTCTATTGGTGTGCCGGAGGAGCCGGCGTTACATCCGAAGATGCCAAGAGTTATTTTATCTACGCATCGGGCGGAGATCCTTCCTGGGGCTGAGGCACGTGATCAAGCCATGAATAGCTCGTTGGTCGCCAGGCACTTGTTACTTTACAGTGTATTGGTCATGGGTACGATCTTGTCGGGATGCACGCGTCAGTCGCCTGAACAGGTACGACATAAACATCGTGTTGTGTCGAAGTTTTCAGGAGAGAGTGCGGACCAGGTCGCTCTTAAAAGAATGTCGAAATTCCACCGGGCTAGGTTGAGAATTGCTGAGATGGAATTATCCCGTCTTATCAAGTTGATGGCAATGTATCAACAGCGGTTGGAGGTTGCCAAAGATAAGGGGCCGATTTATAATCAGATAGGGCTCCTGGCTAAACGAGAAAGCAAGCTAATGGAGCGAATTTCTTATTCAAAGACTCATTTGGATAGGGTTAAGTTTTTACAGGAGAATCCCTGGTTATTGCGGCTCATACCTGAATCAAAAAGAAAGAAAGATATTAAATCCACGCCGGTGGGTGGTATCGACCTTAACGCCAAGAAGATGGACCTGGACGTGGCCAAAGACGGCAATGGAGTCGAAATGCAATTCGATCCGGCCATGGTCGCGGAGTTCCAGAAGGGCGATTTCACCGGTGTTGAAGGGGTCATTCTCAATATCATTCCGATCGCAAGTCCCTTGCCATTGCTGGGGCTTGAAGCGAACCCGGAGGAGAATTTATTGGCCAAGGGATGATCGATGGATGTTCATGTTCCAACCCTCGTTTGGCCCTGATCGGCCCGACGGGGGTTATTTTTTGAACGCGTAGGCGTGGTGTTCCTTGAAGGAAGGGAAGATGAATACGGCCCAGACCCCCAGCGTCAGCAGGCCCAGGAGCATCGAGCCGTGGAAGGCCGCTTTGACGACGACATACTGGTAGTTGTTGCCCGGCAGGAGGGCGGACAGGCGCAGGAAGAACAGCCATTGGAAGAATGCGATGTTTTGCGGCGGCATCGTGAAAGCGCGGTAGGTGAGTGGAATGACGCTGAGACAGGAGAAAATGCCGTCGAGGATCGCGAAGACGTACCATGCCCTGGCAGGAAGGTGGAGCGTGAATAGTGTACTATAGTAAGTATTGATCTCGCTCCCGGACAAAGAAAGGTTCATCAGGCCGCACAGGCAGAAGACGGCAAAGATCGCGACGTAGAGTTTAAGTCCGAGATTGTTTGGCAAACGCATGAGTTTATTGTAAAATAAAAAACTGGTTTAAGAGAATAATTTTATATTTTGACAGGCGGAGGAAATAATATGGTAACACTTCTGGTCATCCTGGGGATCGTTGTTGTCCTGGTTCTTGTGGTCATTGGCGCCTATAACGGGCTTGTGCAGTTGAGGGTGAGCGTCCAGAACGCGTGGTCGCAGATCGACGTCCAGCTCAAGCGCCGGCATGACCTTATCCCGAATCTTGTGGAGACGGCCAAGGGCTATATGGCCCATGAGCGGGGAACCCTGGAAAGCGTAACGAAAGCCCGCCAGATGGCCGTTGATGCCAGTTCGATCAAGGACAAGCTTGCGGCGGAGAATGTCCTGACATCGACATTGAGAAGCCTCATGGCCGTTTCGGAGAATTATCCCAACCTCAAGGCGGACCAGACCATGATGCGCCTTCAGGAAGAACTGACGACAACGGAGAACAAGATCGGTTTCGCGCGTCAGTATTACAATGACGAGGTCAACCGCCTGAATACCGCGGTCCAGTCGTTCCCGGGCAATATCATCGCCGGGCAGTTCGGTTTCAAGGCCGCGGAGTTCTTCCAGGTCGAGGCCCCGGAAGACCGCCAGGCGCCGCAGGTCAAATTTTAAGAAGGACTTTCGCCGCCGGCAATGCCGTTCTCATTCACCCAAATAGAGCAGGAAAAGAGCAGCACCATCCATGTTTCGGTGGCGTTCCTGCTCTTTTTTTATTTTTTTTCCGCCCTTGTGCTCGTGTATGCCTGCAACGCGTATTTTTATTTCTCGACATCCGATGTGCTACTCCGTGGCTCCGCGTGGCCGTCGTTGAGTTGGGAGACCATCGGCTGGACCTTTCTCGGTGCCTTGGGGGCGGGGTTTGTCCACTGGCAGTATTCGCAGAACGCGCTCATTGATTCCGTTGTCCAGATGATGTCCGGGCGTATCGCGGACCGTGAGGTCGATGAGGAAAGGGTCTTTCGCAATGTTGTCGACGAGGCGGCGGTCGCCACTGGCGGGAAGTACCGCATCGAACCGTATATTATTCCGACGGCGGCCATGAACGCCTTTGCCCTGCAGGATTTTCAGGGCCGGTGCGTGATCGGGGTCACGGAAGGCCTTCTCAAGCGGTTGAACCGCGAACAGCTCGAGGCCGTGATCGGCCATGAGGCCGGGCATATCGCGTCGGGCGATTGCGTTGAAACGACGACGACCAGCGCGCTTTTTAAAACGTTCGACAATATCTGCGATATTTCCCTGAGGCTGTTGACCTCGTCCAGCCGTCTGGGTTTTTTTGGGGTTTCCATAGGTGACAGGGACCGGCGCCGCGGGAATGACGGGCGTCTGGTCTTGTTTTTCCTGTTCCTTTTTATCCTGGCGTCCATCCTCCGGCTCATCGGCGTGCTGGGGGCCATGTTCATTTCGCGGCAGCGCGAGTACCGCGCGGATGCCATTTCCGCCAGGCTGACGCGCAACCCTTTGGCCCTGGCCGAGGCGCTCCACATCATCGATACCCGCTGGAAAGGCGGCGGCATGCCGGGGGAGAACATGGAAGCTATTTTTATTTCCAACCCGCGCCGCAGTGCACTGGAGGGTGGAGAGAACTTTATTGCCGACCTTTTCACGACGCACCCGCCGACGGAGAAACGGATCGCTGTCCTTCTTGGGATGGCGCACGCGGGTGAAAAAGACCTTGAAGCGGCGCTCACGAAGGCCCAGACCCGTTTTGACACACTTTATGCCAAGCCTCCCGAAGCGCAACCTCAGGCGATGTCCCGTAAAAGCGGCCAATGGCTTGGCCCTGTGACGGAGAAAGACCAGTGCCCCCGCTGCCATTGCGCTCTGGGGCCGGAACTTTATGAGGGTGTCGGTGTCCTGACATGCACGATGTGCGGGGGATACCTTATCAAGGAACCTGATGTGCTGCAGATCGTGCATACGCGCGAGAAGGTTTTTGATGGCCGCATCGCGGACATGGGCCAGTTGATCCGCCGTCAGGCACGGGTCCTTCAACGTAATCCTTTCGACGCGGTTTATGATGAAAAGAGCATTGTATGTCCTTCGTGCCTTGATGACGGCAAGCGCATGCGCCGCCGTTTTGTCAGCCCGCAATTCCCTGTTGAGGTCGACAAGTGCCCTTCCTGCGCGCGGGTCTGGTTCGACAAGGATGAGATCGAGGTGCTGCAGTACCTGTATGAACTGGACCATCCACAGGTGTCGCCGGCGTGAACTTGTCCGGGTATTCTGTCCAGTATTTGAAAGGCGTCGGCCCCGCGCGCGCGAAACTTTTTGAGAACCTCGGCGTGCGCACGGTCGAGGACCTGCTTTATCTTTTCCCCAATCGTTATGAGGACCGCAGCAAGCTAACGCCTATTGCCAAACTGGTGCCCGGTGAATGGCAAACCACGTCGGGCGAGATACTGGCCATGGGAGGCCGGCGGACGTTCTACAATAAAAAGCACGTGCTGGAGGTCGAGGTCGGGGATGATACCGGACGGGTCAAGTGCGTCTGGTTCAATCAGCCCTGGCTGGAGAATTATATTCACGTTGGGAATGAGATCGTCCTGCACGGGCGGGTGGAGGTGTTCAAGGACCGTTTGCAGCTTGTGTCCCCTGAACATGAGGTCATCGCGCCCCAGGATCAGCAGTTGAGCATGGGGCGCATCGTGCCGATTTATCCCTTGACCAAAGGGATGGGGCAGCGGTACCTGCGCAAGCTCATGGCGCAGGCCCTGGAACTCCACGCCGGGGACCTTGTCGAGGTGATCCCCGCCGAGGTCCTCCAGCGTCAGGGGCTTGAGCCGGTCAGCCGTTGCATCCGTCAGTTGCATTTTCCTGATACTGAAAAGGCGCAGGACGCCGCGGACCGCAGGGTGTCCTTTGAGGAATTTTTCTTTTTTCAGGTATGCGTTATCCTGCGGCGCATGCGCATGTCAAAACAAAAGGGTTTTGCCCATAAGATACCCGGGGACCTTGATGTTAGATTCAAGGCCGGGTTCCCTTTTACCTTGACCCAGGCGCAACAGAAGGCCATCGCCCAGATCAAAGAGGATATGGCGTCTCCCCGTCCCATGCTGCGCCTGTTGCAGGGGGATGTGGGGTGCGGCAAGACCGTTGTTGCCTTGTTCGGCTGCTGCGTGTCTTTGGTGAATGGCAGGCAATCAGCCATCATGGCTCCGACGGAAATACTGGCCCGTCAGCATTTCAAGACACTCGCGGGGTATCTGGCGGGGTCGGCTTTTAACAAAGCCCGTGTGGCACTTCTTGACAGCACGCTCACGAAGAAAGAACGCAAGGCTGTCCATGAAGCGATCGCCAGGGGGGATGTGGATATTGTCGTCGGGACCCACGCGTTGATCGCGTCGGAAGTGGCCTTTAGGGATCTCGGCTATGTTGTTATTGATGAACAGCATAAGTTCGGTGTCAAGCAGAGGGCGATTTTGTCGTCGAAGGGAAACAACCCTGATGTGATGGTCATGACCGCCACGCCCATCCCGCGCACGTTGTGCCTGACGCTTTACGGGGACCTTGATGTTTCTGTGATCGGGGAGAAGCCCGGCGGGCGGGGAGAGATAAAGACGTACCATTGCGTGGGGGATCAGGCCGAAGGTGTTTACCGGCGGGTCGCGGAATGGGTCGGGAAGGGCACCCAGGCGTACATCGTCTATCCCATTATTGAGGAATCGGAAAAAGCCGACCTCAAGGCCGCGGTCGATATGTATGAACATTTCAGGAAGAACGAGTTCAAGGATCTTCGCGTCGGGCTTGTGCACGGGCGTTTGCCTCGGGAGGAGACGCGCGCGGTCATGGACAGGTTCCAGGCCCACGAGATCGATATCCTTGTCACCACGACCGTGCTGGAGGTGGGGATCGACGTGGCGGGCGCGAATGTCATGGTCATTGAACACGCCGAACGCTTCGGGCTTTCACAGCTCCATCAGCTCAGGGGGCGTATCGGCCGGGGTGCCAGGAACGCGGTCTGCATCCTTTTGGGTGACCCCCGGACCGAGGACGGGAAAAAGCGGATCGAGGCGATTGTCGGGACCACGGATGGTTTCAGGATCGCGGAGCAGGACCTTGAAATCCGCGGCCCAGGGCAGTATTTCGGGCGGCATCAGCACGGATTGAATGAGTTGAAGGTGGTCAATCCGTTGACCCAGCTCCATGTCCTGGAAGCGGCCCGTCAGGAGGCGGTCGCGCTTGCGAAAGCGGATCCTTCGCTTAAGAGTTATAAGCTGATCCGTGAGACCATTCATCAGCGCTATCCCGAGTATTTGGAAAGGGTACTGGCAGGTTGAGGCTCCGTAAAATTTATAGAAATCTCGCAGATTCCAGGATTTCTGTTATAATCCTCGGATTACCCAAGGAGGGGAATATGATCAAGGCAAAAAACATCGAGTTGTTGAAGGAAGAGCGAGTGCAGCAGGAGATCAGCCGTCATCGGTGGATCGAGAGTGAAAAAGCCGGGCAGGATATCGGCTATGACAAGGCCGCCGGGGATTGGCTTAATCTCTATTCAGACGGTTGGTTGGCATATAGCAAATCTTCGCAGGAGCCTAAGCGTGAAGCGAAGAAGGTCGTCACTGAAGCGAAGAAAGTCGTCGCTGAAGTGAAGAAAACGGCCAAGAAGAAGTAAAGCGGCGGATCCTTTTGTTCGGCAAGAGCACAGGCCTGTCAACAGGCTTGTGCTCTTTTGCCTTTATTCTCCTGTCGCTGTCTGGCAAGTCGTTGGGAGGATTTCCGCTCGTTTCATGGCGCGCAACGCAAGGATGCCTTGAATATCGCGCATATGTATTATAATCCTGTGGTATAATCGCGGTTATGAAAATCATATCAGGGGAATATTCCGGGCGGAATTTCTATATGCCCGCGCATATACGGCCAACGCAGAATTTCCTGCGCAAGGCCGTGTTTGACATCATCGGCCATGACCTGGAGGCGGTGCGTTTCCTGGATCTTTTCGCGGGCAGCGGCGCGGTGGGTCTTGAAGCTCTATCTTGCGGTGCCGCAGAGGTTTGCATGGTCGAACGCGACCCTAAGTGCGTTGAGACTATCCGTGAGAATGTGATGCTGCTGAACCCGGCTGCGCGGGGATTGAAGGCTGAGGTCGTTGTTCAGGATGCTTTCGCCGCGGTCAAGGCGTTTGCCCGTGACGGCAGGCGGTTTGATATTGCTTTTTTCGACCCTCCTTTTGACCAGAAACTGGGAAGAAAAGCCTTGAAAACGCTGATGACGCATGATATATTAGCGCCTCATTCTTACGTCATTGCGCAATACGGCCTTGACGAGAAACTTGAGCAGCCTGAAGGCCACTTCAGTATTGTTAAGCATAAGAAATACGGCAGTTCATGGTTGACCGTGTTTGAACGCGGCGCGGGGGACTGAGGCTTTCATGGGAAAAACAGCGATCTATCCTGGCAGTTTTGATCCCGTGACCTACGGTCATCTGGATGTCCTCAAGCGCGCGGCATCCATTTTTGGCAATGTGATCATCGCGGTAGCCAATAATACCAGCAAGAATTATATCTTCAGCCTGCAAGAGCGTGTTGAACTCCTTAAAGCGGCGACGTCAGGCATGAAGGGCGTCAAGGTGGAAAGTTTTGACGGCCTGGTGATCGATTACGCGCGCCGGAAAAAGACCAATGTGCTGATCCGCGGCATGCGCATGACATCGGATTTTGATTATGAGTTCCAGATCGCGCTGACCAACCGCCGGCTGGCCAAAGATATTGAGACGGTTTTCCTGATGCCGTCGGGACCCCATTCGTTCCTGTCTTCTTCGCTGTTGAAGGAAGTTGCGGTGTTCAAGGGGAATATTTCTTCGTTCGTTCCTCCGTGCGTGGCGAAAGCTTTGAAAGATCGCCTGAAAAAATGAAGATCCGCATCCGCGACATCGTCAGCGGCGGGATAAGGGTCGATCATACGGTCAAGGCGCAGGAGATCGGGCTCGTGGAGGAAGAATTCATTGACCCGGATTCCGTCCTCAGGATCGTGGCGGATCTCCAGAAGGTCAATAATTTCGTCCTGGCAAAGGCGAATGTTACGTTTGTCGCCGAGAACCATTGCGCGCGTTGCCTTGAGCGCCTGAGCCGTGCTACGACGATGGCGCTTGACATTGATTTTGAGTTCGCGCCGCGTGACGAATGGATCGATCTCGGGGATCGCGTGCGTGAAGAGCTGCTCATGGGGGTTTTTCCGCGCGCGTTGTGCCGTGAGGATTGCAAAGGATTGTGCCAGGGGTGCGGGGTTGACCTCAATACCGAACCGTGTGAATGCAAAGCTCCGCACAAGGCGGGGCAGGACAATAAGGAGTAAGTGACATGCCGCATCCAAAAAGACAACATTCAAAATCACGTTCCCGCAAGCGCCGCACGCACCAGGGCCTTGAGGTGATCGCCGCCGCGGCGACCGGCGCGGGCAGCAAGGCCGGGTTCAGCCATCGTGTGTGCCCGATCACCGGGTGCTACAAGGGCCGCCAGGTCATCGAAATAAAGCCCAAGAAGACTAAAGCTTAATACATAGCGCCTCTTTCAAAGGAGTCGGCCTTGAGGATCGTTGTTGACGCCATGGGCGGCGATTATGCGCCCCAGAATGTCATCGCAGGTGTGGTTGACGCTGTCAAAGAATTCGGGGTAACGGTCGCCCTCGTCGGTATCGAGGACAGGGTCAGGGCTGAGCTCTCCAAATATTCCTATCCCCAGGACAGGATCCAGATCATCCATGCGTCCGAGGTTGTCAGCATGGATGACAGCCCCGTGGATGTTATCCGCCGCAAGAAGGATTCTTCCATCGCGGTGGGGGTCAATCTTCTGAAAACCCCAGGGTATGACGCCTTCGTCTCCGCCGGCAACACGGGGGCGGTCGTGGCGGCGTCCACATTTTTTCTGCGCATGATCGAGGGTGTGGACCGGCCCGGTATCGGGCTTCTGATCCCCCAGGTCAACGGCCACGCGTTCCTGATCGACGTCGGCGCGAATTCCGAGCCCAAGCCCGAGCATCTGTACCAGTATGGCTGCATGGCGCGCGTGTACATGCAAAGCGTCAGGGGAGTTGCAAATCCGACGGTAGGGCTTGTGAATATCGGCCAGGAAGAGGGCAAGGGATCCGGGTTCGATAAACAGGCGTACCAGTTATTGCACGATAAAGTGCCGGGTTTTATCGGCAATGTTGAACCGAACCAGATATTCACCGGCAAGGCGGATTGCATTGTTTGCAGCGGTTTTGTGGGCAATGTCATCATCAAGATGTCCGAAGGCCTGATGGAATCCGCGGGCACGGTTTTCAAGCGCGAGATCAAAAAGAATCCCCTGGCTATCCTTGGAGCGTTTTTGATGCAGGGTGTGTTCAAAGGCGTGAAGAAGGATATGGATTATTCCGAATATGGCGGAGCGCCGCTCTTGGGCGTCAACGGGATCGTGATCAAAAGCCACGGGCGGTCTACGCCCAAGGCGATCAAGAACGCCATCCGCGCGACCATGCGCGAGGTCGAACATAATATCCTTGAAAAAATGCGCACGGCGGTCATTGCCCAGGAGTCCCATGGGTAAGACCGGTATCGTCGCCCTTGGCCGCTATCTTCCTGAAAGGGTCCTGACCAACGCGGACCTTGCAAAGCTCGTCGAGACATCCGACGAATGGATCATCTCCCGCACCGGCATCAGGGAGCGCCGCGTGGCGGCGGACGGGGAACTTACCAGCCATATGGCCATCGCGGCGGCGCGGGACGCCTTGAAGAATTCGCCTGTAAAAGCGGAGGATGTCGAGGCCATTTTTGTGGCGACGGTCACGCCCGACAGTTCTTTCCCGTCGGTGGCGTGCCTTGTCCAGAAAGCCATCGGCGCCAAAAAAGCATTTGCCTATGATATCAGCGCCGCGTGTTCGGGGTTCCTTTACGCCATGATCACCGCCAGGCAGTTCATCGCCGGCGGCATGGTCAAGAACGCCCTTGTTATCGCGGCCGACCGCTTCACGTCCATCATTGACTGGAAGGACCGCAATACCTGCGTGCTATTTGGCGACGGTGCGGGCGCGGCCGTGCTGGCGCCTGTTGCGAAGGGCGGCATCCTCTCCGACTATATGATCGCCGATGGCGAAGGGGCTTCGCTCATGGGAGTTGTCCCCGACAAGATACGCACGCCATTTGATCAGGGCCTGGATACGGCCCGGTTGCCCTGGATCACCATGAACGGGCAGGAACTTTTTAAGAACGCGGTGCCGGGGATGGCCGAGGCGGTGCGTCTCGCGGCTGAAAAGGCCGGCATCAGGGTTGAAGATATCACCTGTGTTGTCCCGCACCAGGCGAACGAGCGGATCATCGCCAGCGTGGCCAAGCGTGCGGGCGTGGACAAGGAAAAGTTCTTCATCAACATCCATAAATACGGGAATATTTCCGCGGCTTCCGTGGCCGTGGCGTTATCTGAAGCCGTCGAGGAAGGGCGCATTAAAAAAGGCGACATTATTGCTTTGGTCGTTTTTGGCGCGGGGCTTGTGGCCGCGGCCAATATCATTGAATGGAGCTATTGATGGCGAAGCCTGTGGCCCTGATATTCCCCGGGCAGGGGGCGCAGAAGGTCGGCATGGGCAAAGAGTTCTACGCCCAGGTCCCTGAAGCGAAGCAGGTCTTTGACCGGGCCAATGAGATCATCGGTGACGACCTGACGCGGATCATTTTTGAAGGGCCTGAAGAGAAATTGACGTCCACCGCGTTCTGCCAGCCCGCGATCTTCACCATGAGCATGGCCGCACTGGCGGCCTTCAGGGCCAGCGCGAAGTTCAGCGATATTGTCGTGGTTTATACGGCGGGCCTGAGCCTCGGCGAGTACAGCGCTTTGTGCGCGGCCGGTTCTGTCCCTTTTGAAGATTGTTTGAGGCTTATCCAGAAGCGCGGGGCGCTGATGGAAGAGGCGGCCAAAGCGAATCCCGGCAAGATGGCGGCTGTCATTGGATTCGATCAGCAAAAGCTTGCCGAGATATGCGCCGCGTCGGGCGCCGAGATCGCGAATTTCAACGCGCCTGACCAGATCGTCATTACCGGAACGCCGGCTTCCGTTGAGAAAGCCTCTGCCATGATCACGGCCGCCGGTTGCAGAAAAGTGATCCCCCTCGATGTGAGCGGGGCTTTCCATTCCTCCCTGATGAGCTCCGCGGCGCAGAAGTTCGCGCGGGCTGTCGCGGATGTCCCGTTTGATATGACCGGCATCAAGGTGGTGACCAATGTCAATGCCAGGCCGCAGGGGACCGTTGAAGAAATACGCCTTAACCTGCCGCGGCAGATATGCTCGTCGGTGCAGTGGGTTGATTCCATCAAATTCATCGCTTCCCAGGGCATTACAGACTTCATCGAGATCGGCCCCGGCCGCGTCCTAAAAGGCCTGCTGCGCAAGATCGACCCCGCGCT
>CAIUQE010000024.1 GCA_903901225.1 Candidatus Omnitrophota bacterium | reverse complement strand
CGGACATAACGCCGCCGTCGGTGAGAGAGTGATGCACTGCGAACGTGCACTACCGCAACAGGGGACAAGCGAGGCCGGTCTGACTGCATGACTTGAACGCCGGGCTGCCCTTCACCGGCTACCCGCCCCAGCGACAGCGGGAGGAGTTGCCGGCGGCAGCCTCAATCTTCTGATAGCATCGCCAAGCCATTTTTCACCCAATTTCGAGGATGAGAACCCACAAAGGATGGTATAGAGTAGATGAGACGAGCAGGAGAATGCCCAGCAGAAAATGAGGGGAAAAAAGGATGACCCACTGACCATGTCTTTTCAGATCGGGTTGGAGCGGTCAGGCACCCGCAGCTTACCTTACGGATTGCTGTACGTGAAGCCAGTATAGCTTACGATAGACCCGCCGGAAGGCTGGCATAAATGGCCTACCGGGCGGATTCCATCCGGTACTCCGGGTATGATTGGAAGAGGAGCTGAGGAAAAAGTATTTTAGATCCATCACAGAGTCATGACTACATGCAGGCATGACGCCCCGATGACAAGTGAACATGAAATCATGGCATTTATTCTTATCATCCCTCAGGTGGATAACGATCGTTCCCGTGGCTGTCCTTGTTCTGAATCTTCCCGTCCTTGCCGTGGATTTAAAATTCGGTGCACTGGTTCTGGCTGATCTTGCGACCGGCGTCGACGGCATCCTGCTTCTTGTCGAAGTGGCCGCTACTTCTGCTTGCGCCGTCTTTCTTGACGTCCCAGCCGCCTTCGCTGTTGTGTACTACGCGATGTGATCCGGATTTCTTTGGCATGTGTCGCCTCCTTTTTGCTTGATAATTACTTGCATGAAGTTCCCGCCCAGATTTGTAATATATACATCAGCCACGAGTCGGTCTTTAAGATAATGGCCCGGAGCTGTTTGTCTGTCAGCTTCGTATCCAACTCATGGACTCGATTAAACAGTTCGATCAGCTTCACCAACGCTCGCGTGTCATATGTCAAAAACTCCGTGAGCGGATCGTTGTTAAGCTCTCGGCAGACATACAACACCCTGGCGCGTCGAGTCGGTCGGCCTTCATTCAAGAGATCCTGCTGATTGGCATTACCAGGAATCCATGCGGAAACGAGTTCGTCGGGAGCCAAACGCCGCAACAGGTGATTCCAAAGTTCCCGCAAAGAACTCAGGATGTGCCTTGCCCGGTCGGCGTTATTCCCATTCAGGGCATCACGCGCACCGATATATGGTTGAGCGAGCCCAGGATCGACCTGTTGTAAAAGGCCTATGCAACCAGACGTTTCCAGCTCCGCTTCGGCGATGAGCTGGATCTCCATTCCAGCCTCTTCATCATCACGTTCATCCCAAGGGCGAAGGGTCTCGAGCGCGAAGCCGGTGGTATAGATTTCACGGGTGGCCCCAGGCAAAACGAAAGCTGGCAGTCGCGTAATGTCAGAAATTTCCCGCAGTGACTCGGACAAGCTTCCATAAGAGGTCACAACATGGGCAATCGAGCTCTCTAGCCCCGAGATGATCGGCAACTCGATTTGGAAACGACTCTTTATGGCCTCGAAATCGATGCCAGCCATGAGCCGTTCTGTGGCTGTAAGTAGCAGGGAAGTATCACACAGGGCCAGCTTGGCGGATACCTGAAGCTGTAAAAAGTGCGAGAAATCGTGCTGGATGGGTTTGATGCGCTCAAGCCATGATTGATGTGCAGCGGTAAGGCTCTCGGTAATGCGGCTTGTCGCGGTGGCCTGCTTGATCACTTTCTGCCAGTGTTGATTTGCACTGGCGATCTCCTGTATCCGGGCTGCTGCTCCAGACATTTCGAGGGCGCGGCTGATTTCCATCTGCTGACGACGAATAGGTTCCATCGTACGTTCCATCTGCTCGAGTACGCTCAGATAGGACGGTTTGGCCAAACGGTTGATCGCTTCCATATCCTGGTGGATTTTAGCGAGAGCAGATTTTGCAGTTTTTAAATTGTCTGACATAAAACCTCGACTCGTTGATTGCGTTTCCCTCTACATGAGTTCATTCATTCGCTCCTGGAAATAGCTTGGGTATTTCTCCATCACCGCCTTGACTCCGTCCCGATCTTGTTTCAGCGCCTTCACAAGATCCTTCTTTTGAGTCGCTGCCAGGTTGAAGGATGCAGCGAGGTCCTGAGAGATGACACGGTCCGAAAAGCCAAGCTCAAAAAGAGCAATGGTGGTTTCCGTGGGCAGACCATATTTAAGGCGCTTTTGAAAAAGCTGCAGACGTTTGATCGGGTCGCTTATTCCTTCGCGGTCCAGCATTTCTACAAATTCACACAATGCACTCACAAGAAGAGCCCCATCATAGGCAAGCCCGCCCTCGCAGATATCAATGATATTTTCGATTTTGACTTTTCTAGCAGCCTGTCGGACTTAAAATCCATCATAACACTTTAAAATTTACTCATAAATCATTATATTAAATACGATTAAGTATGGTTTTTGATCTCCAGATTATAAGTTTCTAATGTCTGATTTTGCCTTATGAGTACCGAT